>NZ_CP011101.1:3032500-4069266 GCF_000978495.1 Bacillus sp. LM 4-2
GTTCCGCCGTACTCAGGATCCACTCAGGAGAGAACGAAGTTTTGACTACAGGGCTGTTACCTCCTATGGCGGGCCTTTCCAGACCTCTTCATCTACCTCGTTCCTTTGTAACTCCGTACAGAGTGTCCTACAACCCCAAGAGGCAAGCCTCTTGGTTTGGGCTAATCCCGTTTCGCTCGCCGCTACTCAGGGAATCGCATTTGCTTTCTCTTCCTCCGGGTACTTAGATGTTTCAGTTCCCCGGGTCTGCCTTCTCATATCCTATGAATTCAGATATGGATACCACTCCATTACGAGTGGTGGGTTTCCCCATTCGGAAATCTCCGGATCAAAGCTTGCTTACAGCTCCCCGAAGCATATCGGTGTTCGTCCCGTCCTTCATCGGCTCCTAGTGCCAAGGCATCCACCGTGCGCCCTTTCTAACTTAACCGTTAAAAAGAATCACTATGTGATATCTTGTATTACTAATTGAATGTGATGTCTACTGTTATCTAGTTTTCAAAGAACACGTTTCGAAGGAATGATCCTTCAAAACTAAACAAGACAGGGAACGTTCTGTTTATAAGACCCAAGGTCTTATATTCCGTATAATATCCTTAGAAAGGAGGTGATCCAGCCGCACCTTCCGATACGGCTACCTTGTTACGACTTCACCCCAATCATCTGTCCCACCTTCGGCGGCTGGCTCCTAAAAGGTTACCTCACCGACTTCGGGTGTTACAAACTCTCGTGGTGTGACGGGCGGTGTGTACAAGGCCCGGGAACGTATTCACCGCGGCATGCTGATCCGCGATTACTAGCGATTCCAGCTTCACGCAGTCGAGTTGCAGACTGCGATCCGAACTGAGAACAGATTTGTGGGATTGGCTTAACCTCGCGGTTTCGCTGCCCTTTGTTCTGTCCATTGTAGCACGTGTGTAGCCCAGGTCATAAGGGGCATGATGATTTGACGTCATCCCCACCTTCCTCCGGTTTGTCACCGGCAGTCACCTTAGAGTGCCCAACTGAATGCTGGCAACTAAGATCAAGGGTTGCGCTCGTTGCGGGACTTAACCCAACATCTCACGACACGAGCTGACGACAACCATGCACCACCTGTCACTCTGCCCCCGAAGGGGACGTCCTATCTCTAGGATTGTCAGAGGATGTCAAGACCTGGTAAGGTTCTTCGCGTTGCTTCGAATTAAACCACATGCTCCACCGCTTGTGCGGGCCCCC
Source organism: Bacillus sp. LM 4-2 (assembly GCF_000978495.1). Classification (NCBI taxonomy): domain Bacteria; kingdom Bacillati; phylum Bacillota; class Bacilli; order Caryophanales; family Bacillaceae; genus Bacillus; species Bacillus sp. LM 4-2. Next base: position 3,033,719 of record NZ_CP011101.1, read on the forward strand.
GTCAATTCCTTTGAGTTTCAGTCTTGCGACCGTACTCCCCAGGCGGAGTGCTTAATGCGTTAGCTGCAGCACTAAGGGGCGGAAACCCCCTAACACTTAGCACTCATCGTTTACGGCGTGGACTACCAGGGTATCTAATCCTGTTCGCTCCCCACGCTTTCGCTCCTCAGCGTCAGTTACAGACCAGAGAGTCGCCTTCGCCACTGGTGTTCCTCCACATCTCTACGCATTTCACCGCTACACGTGGAATTCCACTCTCCTCTTCTGCACTCAAGTTCCCCAGTTTCCAATGACCCTCCCCGGTTGAGCCGGGGGCTTTCACATCAGACTTAAGAAACCGCCTGCGAGCCCTTTACGCCCAATAATTCCGGACAACGCTTGCCACCTACGTATTACCGCGGCTGCTGGCACGTAGTTAGCCGTGGCTTTCTGGTTAGGTACCGTCAAGGTACCGCCCTATTCGAACGGTACTTGTTCTTCCCTAACAACAGAGCTTTACGATCCGAAAACCTTCATCACTCACGCGGCGTTGCTCCGTCAGACTTTCGTCCATTGCGGAAGATTCCCTACTGCTGCCTCCCGTAGGAGTCTGGGCCGTGTCTCAGTCCCAGTGTGGCCGATCACCCTCTCAGGTCGGCTACGCATCGTTGCCTTGGTGAGCCGTTACCTCACCAACTAGCTAATGCGCCGCGGGTCCATCTGTAAGTGGTAGCCGAAGCCACCTTTTATGTTTGAACCATGCGGTTCAAACAACCATCCGGTATTAGCCCCGGTTTCCCGGAGTTATCCCAGTCTTACAGGCAGGTTACCCACGTGTTACTCACCCGTCCGCCGCTAACATCAGGGAGCAAGCTCCCATCTGTCCGCTCGACTTGCATGTATTAGGCACGCCGCCAGCGTTCGTCCTGAGCCAGGATCAAACTCTCCGATAAAGTAGTTTGACTGACTACGCACATCGCTGTGCGATTTTTAAAAACTGAATTAACAGGTACGTTTTGTCTTGTTTAGTTTTCAAAGATCATTTCGTTACTTCTCAATGAAGCAGCTTTACTAATATAACATTCAGCTTCTTTTTTGTCAACAACTTTTTCCAAGTTGTTTTGAAGCATCTAGTTTGTGTCCGCTGTGCATCAGCGACGTTTAATAATATAACACCTGTATTTATTTATTGCAATAGTTTTTTTAAAAAAATCTATAAAACAAATAAACTATAATCCTCGCCATGATTTCTAAAGCGTGTGTATCATATAAGTTTCTTAAAAGAACATATACATCAGTCATGTGATCTTGTTGTTTTTTTCGTTTTCTTGTATAGTAGAAACGAACTAAATACTGATGACCACAAGGGGAGCATTAAAGCTGAGAGTGAGCGGTTTCGTTCTGACCCTTTGAACCTGTTAGTTAACGCTGGCGTAGGGATGTGGCAAAGTCAAATGAATTGCAGATCGTAAAGCAGTGCGTGGAACTTTTCTCATCCTTCCGCGTGCTGCTTTTTTGTTGTCCTTTTGGTTGTCTGTCAATGGAAGGAGATAGATATGAATCAATCTAAGCAACTGGTTCGCCTTGTTGAAATTGCCATTATGACAGCGGCAGCCGTTATTTTAGACATTGTCTCAGGAATGTTTCTTAGCATGCCTCAAGGAGGCTCGGTCTCCATCATGATGATTCCGATCTTTTTAATTTCGTTTCGCTGGGGTGTCAAAGCAGGTCTTACTACAGGTTTGTTGACAGGTCTAGTACAAATAGCAATCGGAAACTTGTTTGCTCAACATCCTGTACAGCTATTGTTAGATTACATTGTCGCTTTCGCAGCAATCGGCATAAGCGGCTGTTTCGCTTCTTCAGTCCGTAAAGCCGCTGTATCAAAAACAAAAGGGAAATTGATTGTTTCAGTGGTAAGCGCAGTTTTTATCGGCAGTTTGCTGCGCTATGCCGCGCATGTCATTTCAGGAGCTGTGTTTTTCGGCAGCTTTGCTCCAAAAGGAACACCGGTATGGATTTATTCTTTAACTTATAATGCGACTTACATGGTACCTTCATTCATTATTTGTGCAATTGTCCTATGTTTATTATTTATGACAGCACCCCGTTTGCTTAAAAGTGACAAAGCGTAAAAGTAAAAATCCCCCAGCGAATTCCGCTGGGGGATTTTTCGTTATCTGTTAAGAAGCGTTTTTAAAGCTGAAAGATCCGGCCAGCCAAGACCTACTTCTTTCAGCCTTACTCCGGCAATTTCAAAGTTGTCCTCCGCTACTCTTTCAGGTGAATAGGCCTGATAAAATATAATCGAGGGATTCTGCTCAATAACCCAAACAAACATACTTGAAAAACCATGTTGAAGCAAAAACTCCGCTCCTTTTGCTAAGAGCGCCCTGCCTGCACCTTGCCGCTGGCGCTCTTCCAGAAGATAAATAGCGTATAACTCGCCGTCATAGCCTTCTTGTTCAGAGCGAATAGGTCCAAATGAAGCAAAGCCGAATACTGAATCCATTTCGTCCTGAGCAACAAATACTCCTTTTAACGAGCGACTTTTCCATTTGTCTTCAAATTCCTTATAGTTCAGGCTGTTTAAATAATCAATCGGGATAATTTCGTGGTATGTTGTCCTCCAGCTGTCTACATGCACTTTTGCAATACCCTTTATATCCTCTAACTTCGCTTCACGTACAGTTACCATACGGTTCTGTCCTTTCCTTACTCTGATTTTTGGACCGTTTTGGCTTCTTTGATTTCATTTGTTAATTCATTGATGCTTTGTTTTACGTTTCCTTTTCCTGAAAAGTTCTCAAGCATTTCTTTTACATCGATTCCCGAGGATGCTTTTAAACTTTCTTGCAGACTTGACATTAAGTTCGTCGCATAGCTGGTTACTTTGTTTGCTCCGCTTGATTCACCGCTTCCTCCTGTATCGACAACGGTGATTTTATCAATATTTGAAAGAGGTGCCGCTGCTTGTTTCGCGTATTCCGGAAGCATTTTGACAATCATATCGAAAATCGCCGCCTGCCCGTACTGTTCAAAGGCGGCCGCAATTTTCTCTTTTGCTTCCGCTTCTGCAAGACCTTTCAGGCGGATAACCTCTGCTTCTGTCTCTCCTTTCGCTTTTTCCGCTTCTGCTTTTGCTAGCCCGTCAATTCTTACTTTTTCCGCCTCAGCCTTTGCCATTGCTTCAATACTGTACTTCTTGGCATCGGCTTCCGCGAGCTGTTTGGCTTTCTCAGCTGCTGCGGACTGCTCAACAGAATAACGGTCTGCATCGGCTTTTTTCTTTACCTCTGAGTCGTATTGACGTTCACGGCGAAGAATTTCTTTTTCTTCTAGTTCTATTTGTTTTTGGCGTTCGATAATTTTAACCTGCATTTCCTGCTCTGTGACTTGCTGGCGCGCTCTGGCAGTCTCTAAATCATATGCCTGGTCGGCATTCGCTTTTGCCGTATCTTGTTCTCTGCGGAATTCAGCCATTTTGAGCTGATTGATTTTTTCAGCTTCAGCGATTTCCGTCGCCCGTTCAAGTTCTGATTTTTTTGCGTCTTTATCGGCTTCTGCCCGCTTAATTCGGGTTTCTTTATCAGCCTCTGCTGTCGCGATATCAGCATCGCGTTTTACTTGGGCAATTCTCGGTTTCCCTAATGATTCAAGATAACCGTTTTTATCACGCACATCTTTAATGGTAAAGGAAACAATCACAAGCCCCATTTTCGCGAGGTCCTGTGAAGCGACACGCTGCACCTCTTGAGAAAATTTCTCCCTGTTTTTATAGATTTCTTCAACTGTCATTGAGCCGAGAATGGAACGAAGGTGGCCTTCTAAAACCTCCCGCGCTTCCTGCTCACGGTCGTCTTTTGATTTCCCTAAAAATTGTTCGGCCGCTGTAGCGATTTCTCCTATAGAACCGCCGATTTTAATAATCGCAGTTCCATCGGCCATTACTGGCACTCCTTGTTCTGTATAGACTTCAGGTGTCGAAACATCGAGTTTGCTTGATAATAAGCTTAGCGGCTCTGCCTGCTGGAAGACGGGAAGGACAAAGGTTCCTCCGCCGCGGACGATTTTAATACGGTTGCCGCCTTCATCGACATGAACATTTTTATTGCCCAGATAGCTCCCTGTTACAATTAACGCTTCATCAGGCCCTGCTGTACGATACTTCGTAATAAACACAGCTATTAGTGCAATTAATAAAAAGAATACAACTCCGATGATCATTATAATCGGCATTGTCATATCAAATTCCTCCTTTTATGTTAAATGGGTTCATGCGGAGTAACCGAAAGAACTCCGTTGTTAATATCTACGACTAACACCGTTGTCCCGTAACTGATCTGCTGATTATCAAAACTGACCGCTGACTTTGAAATGGTCCCGCCTATCCCTTCTATGACCACTTCACCAAACCCGTCAACCGGCACAGCTGTAATCACTTTACCGAGTCTTCCTCTGAGATCATCTTCTCTATATGCCAATGATTCTTCTGCAGATGATAATGGCACCAGTACAAAGATGTGAAGCAATACCACCAGCATGATCGAAAGGATGCAAGATAAAAGCGCAATCAGCAAGCTTGACAGAGGCAATACAAGTTCACCTATATATCCGCCCGCTGAAAAACATGTAAAAAATGAGAGCACTAATGTCGGATTAAGAAACGGAATGCCTTCTGACAGCCCTGAAAATACATCTCCGAAAAACAGGAATAACAGCGTAAGGCTGCCCGCAATAATAAGCGTATAAAGATACATTGTTTGTATAGGTACTCCAAATAACTCCAATTTCCTCATCCTTTCTTCATCAATGCATTGATGAACGGCTGCCGTTACCATTTATACGAGACACCTCGGGAAAAGTTTCAAAATTTTAAGACAAATAACCCATTTGAAGTGCTTTATAAATGATAATTGCTTATATATATGGTAATGTCATTTTAGGAGGAGATATGATGAGTATCTTTAATGAAGCCAGATTAGAAACGTGGAACGAATTGAAAGGACTTTCTGACGAAAAGCTGAATCAAAAGCCTTCTGCTGAAGAATGGAGCATACGGGAAGTTCTTGACCATTTGAAAAAAATCGATATGACCGCACAAAAAATGTTGAAGGAACGTGTAAAGGACGCTCCGATTAAAGAAATTGAAGAAAAACCGCTTGAGGTAGCACAGGACAGAAATAATAAACGGAAAGCCCCGAGTCATCTTGAGCCTGCGCATGATTTTATTTCAGGCAGCCAAATGAAACGTGAGCTTGATGTGGTAAGAGAGCAGCTGACTGCTGCGATTGCCTCTCTGAAAGAAGAAGATTTTGAAAGAGTGCTTCCGCATCCTGTGTTTCAAGAGCTGACTGTCAGACAGTGGATCGATTTTATCGGCCATCATGAAAAACGGCACCTCAGCCAAATGAAAGAAATTAAAGAAAAGATAGAAAGGGCCTGATTTAATCAGACCCTTTCTGCTTTTCGTTTGACTTTTCGCTGATAGGAATGAACTTCTATTTCATCACCTGTGTAAACAGCACCAGGTCTTTCCACAATACAGACAATCCCTCTAATGCCCAGTGCGTGGCGGACGAAAGCCGACGCCAGCTTCGGTTGGTCCGGATAATAAGACTGAATGACTTCTCCCGGCTGGATACAAGGATCATTTTCGCCCTCACACAGCAGAGCCGCTCCGCTCGGAAAAATAATCCGGCTTCCTTCTTTTAATGAAGTAAGATCTGGCATACCGCTGACTGCCACATTCGCCCCGAGCCATTCCGGCAAAATTCTCGGCACTCCCATTTTTAAAGCGATTTCGTTGCATTCCTCTATTGAAACAATTGAAATTTGTCTGCGGTTGAAAATTTCAGTCCCTCTTGAAAACATTGGTTCTCTGGCTCCCGCTTTTTTGGTCAGGCCAAAATGCAAGTCGCCGGGGATGCCGCCATAATCAAAATCAAGCTTGTCCATTTGCTTTGTTACGAAGCTTTCTGTATCTGCGATATATAAGCCTTCCGCTTTTGCAGTCATCCGCTTCCACATCAGCTGGCACCTTCTTTCTTATCTAAAATTTCCACCTATGCTTCATTATCCCAAAAAATCCCGCTCTGTAAAGGAGCGGGATTTTGATTATACCGTTTTAGGCGTAAGGTTAAAGCAGCGCTTGTAGATCCAGTTGTATGCTTTTTCATTTAAATCTCTAGGGTTTCCGAAGGTTTGCGGATCTTTCATTGCTTCTTTAGACAAGCGTTCGATCATATCAGGTGATACTCCCTGCTCTTCTAAAGTCGGCACTTCTAAATCTTCGACCAGATCATACATCCAATTGACAGATGCTTTCGCAGCTTCTTCTGTTGTCATCTTGCTTGTATCAATACCGAACGCTTTCGCAATACGCGCAAACTTCTCAGGATAGCCCTTCCAGTTGTATTCCATGACAGGGCCCATCATCGCCGCTACACATTGTCCGTGAGCGACTGGGATAATACCGCCAAGCGTTTGGCTCATCGCATGAGCCGCGCCCGCTGATTCACTTCCGTAAGAAAGACCGGCAAGCATCGCTGCCTGCGCCATTCCGTACCTTGCTTCCAGATCCTCTCCGTCAGCAAATGCCCTCTTAATGTAATGAGCGGCATACTCAATCGCCATTAGGGCAACCGCATCCGTGATTGGCTGTGCAAATTTCATTGTATAGCACTCAATGGCATGGGCGAGCGCATCAATTCCCGTCATAGCTGTTACATGCGGAGGCATTGAAACATGAAGCTCAGGATCAATGATGGTCAAGTGCGCTGCAATCAGCGGACCGCCCGTGTTGAATTTGAATTCTCTTTCTTCATCTGTGATAACCGCCCATTGGGTTACTTCTGATCCTGTTCCAGCTGTAGTGGGAATTGTCGTCAGCGGAGGAATGCGGTTTTCCAGCGGTTTTTTCCCATCTGCCGCTTCATAATCAAGCACGCTTCCTTCGTGAGTCGCTTCTACTCCGATTGCTTTTGCTGTATCCATGGAGCTTCCGCCTCCGACTGCCACCAAACCATTACAGTTCTCTTTTTTGTAAAGCTCAGATCCTTCATTCACCAGACGGACAGGCGGGTTTGGCTCAACTTTATTAAAGAGCACCACTTCAATGCCTGCTTCTTTAAGTGATTCGATTACAGGATCAGCAACACCGGCTTTATAAATCCCTGGGTCTGTGACAAGGAGCGCTTTTGAAACGCCCAGTGCAGCTACTTCCTCACCCGTATGCTTGATGGCTCCGATTCCATGCTTAATCACAGTCGGAATTTCAAATGTGTGGAATTTCTGCATGCTTTCTACCTTCATATTTAATGTCATCATCAATCTCCCCCTCTTATGAATTAAACCAGTTAACCGCTGCCGGTTTTGTATTGCGGTATACATGTTTGACTTCTGTGTATTCTTCAAGGCCTATTTTTCCAAGCTCGCGTCCGAACCCGGATTGCTTATATCCGCCCCATGGCGCTTGTGCAAAGTACGGATGAAAATCGTTGATCCAAACGGTTCCCATTCTCAAGCGGGCTGCTACCCGTTCGCACTTTTCAATGTCTTTTGACCATACCGCTCCAGCCAAGCCATAGATGGTATCATTCGCAAGCTCGATTACCTCTTCTTCAGAGCTGAAGGTTTCGACTGTCAATACAGGACCGAAAACCTCTTCCTGAACGATTCTCATGTCAGAATTACAGTTTGAGAAAATAGTAGGTTCATAGAAAAAGCCGTTTTGAAGCTCAGGATCTTCCGGGCGTTTGCCTCCTGTCTCCAGCTTCGCGCCTTCCTCTATTCCGATCTCTACATATTTTTCTACCTTTGCCCTGTGCTCCGCCGAAATAAGCGGACCGCTTTCTGTCTCAGCATGAAAACCGTTTCCGAGTTTTATGCGTTTTGCCCGTTTGACCAGCTCCGCCAAAAATTGATCATGAATGGCATCCTCAACAAGCAAGCGGGAACCTGCAGAGCATACTTGGCCGGCGTGGAAAAATACAGCGTTTAAGGCCTGATCAACCGCAACTTCTAAATCCGCGTCCTTGAAAACAATATTTGGGTTTTTCCCGCCAAGTTCAAGGGCGATTTTTTTGACGTTTCCGCTTGCCGCCCGCATGATTTTTTTGCCTGTTTCAATTCCGCCCGTAAATGAAATCAAATCGACGTCTTTGTTTACGGCAAGCTCGTCGCCCACTGTGGCTCCCGGTCCAAGAACAAGATTTGCGACACCTTTTGGAACACCGGCTTCTTCCATCAGCTTAAAGACTTTGATTGTCGTCAGCGGCGTAATCTCACTCGGCTTCATGACGATTGTGTTTCCTGCGGCCAGTGCAGGGGCGATTTTCCAGCTCGCTTGAAGGAGCGGATAATTCCATGGAGTGATCTGGCCGCAAACCCCGATTGGCTCCCTAATAATTTTGCTTTCTGAATCAGGAATCGGAGATGAAATGATCTCTCCGCCATCTTTGTCTGCCAAGCCGGCGTAATATTGAAAAACATTGGCGATATCGTCCATATCGGCCTTGCTTTCTTCGAGTGTTTTTCCTGTATCAAGAGATTCAAGCTCAGCCAGCTCCTCAAGATCGCGTCTGATTAATTCCGCAATTTTCAGAACAATTTTTCCGCGTTCAAGCCCGGATAGCGATGACCATTCTCCTTTGTCAAATGCTCTGCGTGCGGCTGCGATTGCTTTGATGGCGTCCTCTCGCCCTCCCTCGCTTACAGTTGCAATTTCTTCTTGATTAAATGGGTTGATAATACTGCGGATCTGTTCTTTTTCGGCACTGATCCATTCTCCGTCAATGAATAATGTTTGACTCATATAAGCCTCCTTGACGTAAATAAAGTTTGTTAAATAAAAATTTAATGTTTTTAACAACCTTAATCTAACATATGGTTTTTAAACTGTCAAAGTCCCATTTTGATTTTTCTTTTTGACTTTTCCTCATGTTTCGTTAAGATAAAGAACATAAAGAAATAACTTAACGAATTTAATTTTCTAAAGGAAAAGAGGGTCAGTATGGATGAAAATCCAGAATTTGCAGCTATAGAACAGGCTCGGGATCTTGTTATTGACTCCATTGCTGAAACGATGGATCTTTACGGAATTACCCGCAGTGTCGGGATTTTATATGGGACGATGTATATGAGGGATGAGATGACGCTTGACGAAATGCGTGAGGAGTTGCAAATGAGCAAACCAAGCATGAGCACTGGCGTCAAAAAGCTTCAAGACTTAAATGTAGTGAAAAAAACATTTCACCGGGGCATCCGCAAGCATACATTTGTGGCTGAGAAGGATTTCTTTAAATTTTTCACAAATTTCTTTCCACCTAAATGGGAGCGGGAGGTTCAAGTGAATGTAACAGCGATCGAGGAAGCTCAAGCTGATTTACAAAAGGTTTTATGCAAGGAAGATCTCGATGAGGATATCAAAAATGAAGCACTGCAGTTATATGATCAGCTGGAAAGCTCTAAAGCTTACTATGACTGGCTGAAACGGCTTGCTGAATCGGTGCAGACCGGAGAAATTTTTAAATTTATACCGGTCGAAACAAAGTAAAGCAGAAAACGCCTGGGAAACCAGGCGTTTTTTTGATGTAACTACTACAAATTTGAAAAATACGGGAAAAACACCCCATTTACTTCCAAAATATTTGATGGTAATTTTATGTAGGTAAAATTTGTATTTGGCCTTCAGAGGAGGTGAAAAGCGGGCAGGCCTGTTTAATTTATCATTTTTTAGGGGGAATTTTGTTATGAAACGCAAATTATTATCTTCTTTGGCAATTAGTGCATTAAGTCTCGGATTACTCGTTTCTGCACCTACAGCTTCTTTCGCGGCTGAATCTACATCAACTAAAGCTCATACTGAATCTACTATGAGAACACAGTCTACAGCTTCATTGTTCGCAACAATCACTGGCGCCAGCAAAACGGAATGGTCTTTCTCAGATATCGAATTGACTTACCGTCCAAACACGCTTCTCAGCCTTGGCGTTATGGAGTTTACATTGCCAAGCGGATTTACTGCAAACACGAAAGATACATTGAACGGAAATGCCTTGCGTACAACACAGATCCTCAATAACGGGAAAACAGTAAGAGTTCCTTTGGCACTTGATTTGTTAGGAGCTGGCGAATTTAAATTAAAACTGAATAACAAAACACTTCCTGCCGCAGGTACATATACTTTCCGTGCAGAGAATAAATCATTAAGCATTGGAAATAAATTTTACGCAGAAGCCAGCATTGACGTGGCTAAGCGCAGCACTCCTCCGACTCAGCCTTGCGGTTGCAACTAATGTAAAAGACCGGTTAACGCCGGTCTTTTTTGCGTTTTACCCTCCCCTTTTTCTCTAATTCCCGTTATCTTTTTTCTGGTTTAAAATTTAAATTGACAAACACTAGAAACAGGAGTAAATTCTTGAGTGTTCAATTTCATACAGTCTCTTTTACCGCTTAATCAAACACGAACGGGGGAACCAACGATTGGCTGTTTTTTTAACAGCCTTGGGGTGAATCTTACTAAGTAAGAGGGGGTACTCTGAATCCCTAATCCGACAGCTAACCTCGTAGGCGTATACAGAGAGGAGGTCTATTATCGACCATTCTTTGCAATGGTCTTTTTTGCTTCAAAAACGTTAATTCACTAAGGGAGATATGAACATTGGGAAGAATTAAAAATAAGCAATTTGCCGTGATCGGGCTGGGCCGGTTTGGCGGCAGCATTTGTAAAGAACTTCATAGAATGGGGCATGAGGTCCTTGCGGTTGATATCAACGAAGAAAAGGTCAATGCATATGCTTCTTACGCCACTCATGCGGTAATTGCCAACGCCACCGAAGAAAACGAATTGCTTTCATTAGGAATACGCAATTTTGAATATGTGATTGTTGCCATCGGAGCAAATATTCAAGCGAGTACGCTGACCACCCTATTATTAAAGGAGCTTGATATTCCAAATATTTGGGTAAAGGCTCAAAACTATTATCATCACAAGGTGCTTGAAAAAATCGGCGCTGACCGCATTATTCATCCTGAAAAAGATATGGGGGTTAAAATCGCACAAAGCCTTTCAGACGAAAATGTTTTGAATTACATTGATCTATCTGATGAATACAGTATTGTCGAGCTGCTGGCTACGCGCAAGCTTGATTCAAAATCGATTATTGACCTGAATGTAAGAGCAAAGTACGGCTGCACGATCCTGGCCATTAAACATCATGGAGATATCTGTCTTTCCCCCGCGCCTGAAGACATCATTCACGAGCAAGATTGCCTGGTGATCATGGGCCACAAAAAGGATATTAAACGTTTTGAAAACGAAGGGATGTAGACAAAGGTGACACTTCAAAGGGATAAAGTGATCAAATGGGTTCGGTTTACACCGCCTCAAGTGCTTGCCATTGGTTTTTTCCTTACCATTATCATCGGGGCTGTCCTATTAATGCTTCCGATTTCCACTACGAAGCCATTGTCATGGATAGATGCCCTTTTTACTGCGGCTTCCGCTACAACTGTTACAGGGCTTGCTGTTGTCGATACCGGTACTCAATTTACGGTATTCGGGCAAACAGTTATTATGGGGCTGATTCAGATTGGCGGGCTTGGATTTATGACATTTGCGGTCTTGATCGTCATGATATTAGGAAAAAAAATCGGCTTAAAAGAACGAATGCTCGTCCAGGAAGCCTTAAACCAGCCGACAATCGGCGGTGTCATTGGCCTTGTCAAAGTCCTGTTTCTGTTTTCGATCAGTATTGAATTGATAGCAGCACTCATTTTATCCATCCGGCTTGTACCTCAGTACGGCTGGTCATCCGGCTTGTTTGCAAGTTTGTTTCACGCAATTTCTGCTTTTAACAATGCCGGGTTTTCGCTGTGGCCTGATAATTTGATGAGCTACGTTGGCGATCCTACAGTAAACCTCGTGATTACTTTCTTATTTATTACAGGAGGGATCGGATTTACGGTTCTGTTTGATGTGATGAAAAATCGGCGTTTTAAAGCTTTTTCTTTACATACAAAGCTCATGCTTACAGGAACGCTGATGTTGAATGCGATTGCTATGCTTACGGTCTTTATTTTAGAATACAGCAACCCCGGCACGCTCGGCCACCTGCATATAGTGGATAAACTGTGGGCGTCCTATTTTCAGGCAGTGACGCCGAGAACCGCAGGCTTCAATTCTCTAGATTTTGGAAGCATGAGAGAAGGAACAATTGTATTTACTTTATTATTGATGTTTATCGGAGCAGGAAGCGCATCAACGGCGAGCGGCATTAAGCTGACTACGTTCATCGTGATTTTAACATCTGTTATTGCTTACTTGAGAGGTAAAAAAGAAACGGTTATTTTCCGCCGTTCCATCAAATATCCGATTATCATTAAAGCTTTAGCTGTGAGCGTCACCAGTTTGTTCATCGTGTTTTTAGGGATTTTCGCCCTGACGATCACAGAAAAAGCGCCATTTCTTCAAATTGTGTTTGAAACCTTTTCCGCATTCGGAACTGTCGGCCTTACGATGGGGCTTACTCCTGAACTGACAACAGCTGGCAAGTGTATCATTATTGTCATCATGTTTATCGGAAGAATTGGTCCTTTAACGTTCGTGTTTTCATTCGCAAAAACAGAGCAATCAAATATCCGTTACCCTGATGGCGAAGTGTTTACAGGGTGATATCAAAAAATCCGGCGTGCAGTCGCCGGATTTTTTTATGATTCGATATGAGATTGATTTTGTCTTTTTTCCTGTTCCGCGATGATTTCGTTATCCTCCGCATTATCACGGGTCACTTTTTGTGTAAGAATCGCACCAACTGCTACAAGTATCATAACAGCGATGTAATAACCTTTTTCATTGAGTTCCAGATTATCAGCATTATAGAGTCCGATACTAAACAAAAATACTCCCGCAAAAAAAGTAAAATAAGCTAATACTGTAAAGGCAACCGTGTTTCTGCGTCTATATTTCTGCACCTTTGTTCCCTCCCGAAAGCATAGTTAAAAAGTGATAACTTCCGTGGAATATTATACCTCAAATTCCCCGGATTGGAACAAAGAATTAAAAATACCAGTAAAAAGGGCTTAGGTTGCCTCCTTTATTTCAACAGCTGAATCATCAATCCAGCCAATAAGTTTATCATTGATTTGGAATTGGTACCATACAGACTGGCCTTTCTGTTTTTTAGACACAACCTTTATGTCTTTGCCGACGTAAGATTGGGCAGAGGTAAGCCTTATGGACCGATCATCAGTAGAAGGCTTGGACCATACGTCTTGAACGGCACTGTCTTTAATAGAGGCGTTTAAATCCACAGATTTGAGGGATGGATTTACCTCATCGTACTCATCTAAATCGTATTTTTCCACAATAGCACTGATTTTGTCAGCGTAGTCAGGGTCTGTAGCATATCCTGATGTTTGCAGGGCGGTTGCCGCTTCCTTATAATTCCCTGCCTCAAGCACCGGTTTATACTTCTTTTTATTCCACGATGTGCCACGGACGAACAATTGGGCGTGATCATCCATAGATTCAAAAAACGTGCTGTATTTTCGAAACTTCGCGCGAATGGTTTTTCTTTTCCCTTTTTCAACTTCGTCCGTTTCCATCGTGACATGATGGCCTTTATAATTCCCTTTTACGCCAAAAAGGTTGTTGGCCTTAGCAGCCAGTTCACTGTTCCCCCAGTCCGATTCGAGAATGGCCTGAGCAATTGTAATGCTGGGGAGAACATGGTATTTTTCATACAAAATTTGGGCATGTCCGGACAGACTGTCTATAAATACTTGCTGTTCATCGATTTCTTCAGTTTCTTTGGATGTTTCAATCGGTTTTGATAAAGTTGTCGCTAAAACAAACAGAGCTAGCGGAATCGATACAATGAAAAATAGTGAAATCAAGAGTTTACGTTTTTTAAGTTTTTTACGGGCCATGAAAACCTTCCTTCGAATTAAAAGATTACGAATGTAAAAGAATCTACCTTTTAGAATTTTACTTGCACTTCTAATATTTTTCAATTCTTTAGGGATAAAGTTGGGAAAAGATTGCAAAACAAAAACCTTTTCGCTCAATGAAAAGGTTTTTACCATGTTTCTATTTTTGTAAATTTCTGAGTGCATTCCGATATTCCGTATCATTTATTACTTTATATGATTTGACAGTTGCCTTCGACAAACCTTCTGCTGAAACGGCCGGTTTTTCCGGAGCTGTTTTCGCTTTATCATGTGGTTTATGTGCCAGCTTGTGCCCCATTCCAGTGGCATTCATACAAAATGACAGGCAGACGAGCAGCACGCTAAGGATAAAAGAAATGAAGAAGAGATCATGATAAGCAGTCATCATAGAATCCTGTACCGAACCGCTTTGTCTGGCAGCATCTTTTTTCGTGAAAAAGCCGATGAGAATAGGAACTCCCATATAGACAAACAATCTTAAAAACTGAACAGCTGTCATTCTCTTGACCAAATCAGGCAGCGGGCCTCCCATGGCAGCTCCCATCAGCCCTGCGGCGACTGTCAGGCCTGTTCCCGCTGCAAGCATGATAAACAGTGCCGCGAACATATAAAGAGATGATCGATCCTGCATATGCAGCCATTGAAAATTCACAAAGACGAGAATGAGTCCGCCGATAATACCGAGCATCCCTGGTCCGACTTTATCGTATAACAGAGCGCTTAAAATGGCCGCGATCGCCACTCCAATTAAAAGAGTCAAGTTTAAAAAAATGAGATGCTCCTGAGAAATATCATACATTTGACGGAGCAAGCCTTGAAAAGCAGACAGGCTGACAGCTACCGTTATCGTCCCTGCAGCTATGATCAATAAGCCAAGCACCGGTTTTGGCAGCAGCATCAGTTTAATAGATATGAATGGGTTTTTCACTTTATATTCCACAATCAATAGACCAATGAGCAAACATAACGTCACCCCGAAACCAATCCATACATAACCCGATAACAGCCCCCATTTTTGCAGAAAAATGAATGAAACCGCTGAGGCTGCGGCAAGGAAAACAGATAAAAGAATTCCCGCATGATCAAGCGGCTGTTCTTGATCCGACGCCCCGTGATGCTCGTCATGAAGAAAGAAATAGCTCACCGCGACACCGATCAGGGACAAGGTGCCAAAGATGAAAAACAGCCATCTCCAATGCCCCCAGCTTGTTGCAATGGTTCCAAGGATTGTGCCGATGATAACAGAACCATAGAATCCCCCGATCAGCACAAGCAGTGCATAGTTCCTGCGTTCAATCGGGAATGACAGTACAAGCATTGGAATCATAATCATCAGCATGACGCCTGTTGCCTCCCCCTGTAAAAAGCGCCCTGCCGCCATCCATGCAACATCGCTTGAACATGCGATGAGCAGTGAACCTAGTATAAAAACAGGTAATGAAGCCAGATAGACGGGACGAGCACCGAATTTTTTCCTCAGCAACGGTCCTGCCGGAACTAACAAGGCAAAGGCCATATTGCCGATCAATATCGGATTTACTGATGTGAAGACACTTGTTCCAACCGCTTTCTGAACAAGGCCTTGAACTGATGACAATGCCGTGTTAGACATCAATCCCGGCCCGACCGCTAAGACGGCGAGCAAAGAAATCACCCAATAGTGTTTTGTCTTCATGTTGTCATCCCTTCCTATATGAATACATGTGAAACACATCATTTTTTGAAAACAAAAGAAGCTAATAGATTTTGCATACCATTAGCTTTCATTCTAATATTCTCCCTTTCAGGGGAAATGATATTATTTTATTATAATTATGTGAATGAATGAGCATATAATCAAATATTATTTCAAATCGATTGTGTTTTGTCAATGGAGTAAATTTCAAGCACAACATAGAAAGCTTGAAAGCTTTTCCCCGATATTGTGTCTAGAACTGCACTTATGAATCCCTGCTCGTTCCCTCAAGCGAATTAAAGCAGGCCGTTTTAATCCTTTCAATCCACTATTCCAACTAATAAACTCGAATAAGTTGGTGATAAGACAACATTTTGCCCCCACATTTTTTTTGTTCACTGGGCGTTTGCCGCCTCTAAATTGTATATGGGTAAATACCATGAATTAACCTATGAAATACCAATGTAAGGAAATTCTAAATATTCCGGGAGGCAAAAACGAATGGAACTGTATGAGTGTATCCAAGACATTTTTAGCGGCTTGAAAAATCCATCGGTTAAAGATTTAGCAACGTCTTTAAAACAAATTCCAAACGCAGCAAAATTAAGTCAACCGTATATTAAGGAACCAGACCAGTACGCTTACGGCCGAAATGCCATCTATCGAAATAATGAATTGGAAATTATCGTGATTAACATTCCGCCAAACAAGGAGACAACTGTACATGATCATGGTCAATCCATTGGTTGTGCAATGGTGTTAGAAGGAAAGCTTCTTAATTCTATTTATCGCTCAGCCGGCGAACACGCAGAACTCTCCAATTCATACTTTGTCCACGAAGGAGAATGCCTTATTTCAACCAAAGGTTTAATTCACAAAATGTCTAATCCCACATCCGAACGAATGGTATCTCTTCATGTCTACTCCCCTCCTTTGGAAGACATGACAGTCTTTGAGGAACAAAAGGAGGTATTGGAAAATTCATGATTGACAGATAAACTGCTCACTTTGACTTCGCTCAACTGGAGGATTCAGAGAGTGAAACCTTTTCCTCAAAACAAAAAAACCCTTATAGAATAAGGGTTTAAAGGTATGGAGCCAAGGGGGCTCGAACCCCTGACCTCTACGCTGCCAGCGTAGCGCTCTCCCAGCTGAGCTATGGCCCCGTATGTAATGTCATGTTTATTATAGATGATTTTATTTTGAAAAACAAGCTGTTTCCTCTTGAATTGACAGAAAAAATAAGGCTCGTAAAAGAGCCTTATTTTCGACTTACATCATGATCAAAAGTAAAATCACACCGAGAATAATTCGATAGATTGCAAATGGGACAAGTTTGATTTTGTTAATCAGCCTTAAGAAGAAACGGACGACAAACAGTGCGACAACAAAGGCACAGATAAAGCCGACGATGAAAAATGGCATCAGATCCGAGCTTAAGCTGTCCCAATGCTTCACGAGGCTTAGAAAGCTGGCTCCCATCATGATCGGCATCGCCATAATAAACGTAAAGTCGGCTGCAGCTCGGTGGTTTAATCCGAGAATAACACCGCCGGAAATGGTTGAACCCGAACGCGAGAAACCCGGCCAAAGGGCAAGACATTGGAATAAGCCGACGGCTATCGCCTGTTTATAGGAAATGCGGTCAAGTGTGTCTGTCGCTGTTTTCCGCTTATTGACCCAGTCAGCAAAAAGCATGAGGATTGCCCCGGCAATTAAACCGATGGCCACAGTTTTAACGGAAAATAAATATTCATCAATGTAATCTTCAAACAAAAAGCCGAGAACAGCTGCAGGCACGAGTCCGACGGCAATTTGGGCAATGCTTAATTTATGTCCCTGCTCCTGGTCGCTTGTGATATTTTTTTTCAAGCCGAGTAAGTTTAAAATTCGGTCTTTAAACACGATAGCTACTGCTAAAATGGAGCCTAGCTGAATAACCACCTTGAATGAGTTAGCAGCTTCTTCTGACATCAGATTACTTGATTTAAGCCAGATGTCGTCTACTATAATCATATGTCCTGTCGAAGAAACCGGCGCGTACTCTGTTAATCCTTCTACGATTCCTAAAATGGCGGCTACAAACAATTCCCATAGAGTCATGATTTTGATTCTCCCCATTAGACATTTATTTTTTTACATAACGGGAGCTTCCCATAAATGGAAAGCCCGTCTTATATAACTATAAACGAAAATCACACTTTATGCCCCGGCGTATTTTCATTTTTTTCTTCATCGTATAAATGTGACCGCATTTTAAACCAGTCAAATAAATGTGTCGTAATGACTTTGGCAACCGCATAGCCGGGAATCGCAAGAATGATTCCAACAACGCCAAACAGCTTGCCGGCTGTTAACAGCAGAAAAATAATCGTAATCGGATGGATGTGAAGGTTTTTTCCCATAATTTGCGGAGAGATCAGCTTCCCTTCAATCAGCTGAACAATGGTCCAAACGATCACCAGCTTAAGCAGCATGAGCGGCGATGTCACTATGGCAATGATAATCGCAGGCGTAATGGCAATCGTTGGCCCTAAATATGGAACGATGCTTGTGCAAGCCGCAATGACTGCAAGCAATGAAGCATAATCCAGCCCGATAATCAAATAACCGATAAACAGCAAAAACCCGATACAGAAGCTGACAATGATCTGGCCTCTGATATAAGAGCTTAACCGATGATTCATTTCGCTTAAGACTGTATATGTCTGTTCTTTCAATCGAGTCGGCACAAACTTCAGTATGTAGACTGGTAATTTTCTTCCGTCTTTTAGCAAATAAAATAGAATAAACGGAACCGTGACGATCGAAATGATAATCTCAGTCAGGGCGCCGATAAAATTCCCAACACCGGTAAAGGTGCTGTTCACGATCGTCGCTGCCTGATCCGAAACCTTTGTAGCAAGATCAGATATATTAATGTTCATCGTTTGCTGGGCTTGATTGACGAAGTTGCTGCCAATCAGCTGTTTCGTCTGATTTTCAACGACGTCCACATATCTCGGGATATTGTCAATCAAACTCATAATTTGTTCTTTTAAGAAGGGAATGATGGACACGATCGTGATCGTGATCAGCCCGATAACCAATAGATATAGCAGCAATATAGAATAGATTCTTCTTATTCTTCTTCTCTCCAGAAAATCGACGACTGGGTTTAACAGATAAAAAACAATGCCTGTCAAAATAATCGGAAGTGATATCGTTTTGAGCAGAACAATAATCGGGGTGAAAATAAATGATGTTTTTGTAAATACTAGAATATTTAAACCAATCAGCAGCAGCACAAGCAAAAATAAAACAAACTTATTATCCAAGAAGAATCGCTTGAATCTGCCGCTCCATGTTTGCAACGTCTCCACTATCGTTCCTCCGTCATACATAGTTTAATTAAATTGTACACTATCGTCCCTATAATGAAAAATAAAAACCGTTAATTGCTGGAAAAGCTTTCACGGTTTTAACATTCTATTTATATCTATCATGTGATTTTGTTCTTTTTAAGCTATAATTTAGCTATATCATACAAAAGGAGCGATACGAGTGATACGTTTTGCAATAATAGGAACCAACTGGATTACAGACCGCTTTCTTGAGTCAGCAGCGGATATCGAAGATTTTCAGCTGACTGCTGTTTATTCAAGATCGGCTGAACGCGCTGGCGAGTTTGCTGCTAAACACAACGCTGCGCATGCCTTCTCAGACCTTCAGGAAATGGCGGCGAGCGATTGCTTTGATGCCGTATACATAGCGAGCCCGAACGCTCTTCACAAGGAACAAGCCGTTCTCTTTATGAACCATGGCAAGCATGTGCTTTGTGAGAAGCCATTTGCTTCGAATACAAAAGAAACAGAAGAGATGATCTCAGCGGCTAAGGCAAACGGCGTTGTTCTCATGGAAGCAATGAAGACCACTTTCCTGCCGAATTTCAAAGAGCTGAAAAAACACCTGCATAAAATCGGCACTGTCCGCAGATTTACCGCAAGCTACTGCCAGTATTCCTCACGGTATGACGCGTTCAGAAGCGGAACTGTTTTGAATGCGTTTCAGCCTGAGCTTTCCAATGGGTCATTAATGGATATTGGCGTCTATTGTATTTATCCGGCTGTTGTGTTGTTTGGCGCGCCGAAGGATGTAAAAGCAAACGGATATGCTTTATCCTCCGGAGTGGACGGAGAAGGAACTGTCATTCTGTCTTACGACGGGTTCGAAGCTGTTCTGATGCATTCCAAAATCTCTACTTCCTATGCCCCGGCTGAAATCCAGGGTGAAGACGGGACGATTGTAATCGATACGATTCACCGGCCTGAACGTGTTGAAATCCGCTACCGGGACGGCCGCCTTGAAAACATCGCGATCCCTGATCCTAAACCAGCGATGTTCTATGAAGCAGAAGAATTTGTCACGCTCATAAAAGAGAATAAGCTGGCATCTGAAGAAAATACATTTGAACGGTCTTTGACCACCGCAAAAATTATGGAAGAAGCAAGAAAGCAAATGGGGATTGTATACCCTGCTGATCAAGCTTAAAAAAATCCGCACGCGCGCAAATGCCGCGGCGGATTTTTTATTAGACAATCGGAGAAGATGCCTTCCTTTTTAAAAGCACCTGTTGTTCATATTCTTTGATGTCATGAAGCCATGCTTCTTTTACCGGAACGCCCATTTGCTCACAGTAGGAATCCCAGATGGCTCCGAAAGGATATGTTTTGAATTCCTCCATCAGGGCCAGCCTTTCTGTATAGCGGCCCTCTTCCTGCAATTGTTTTAAATATCCGTTCGGGAGAAGCAGGGCATACAATAAAGCTTTGATCATATTTCTCGTTCCGATAGTCCAAGCGGCTACACGGTTAATGCTGGCATCGAAAAAATCCAGACCGATGGCGACCTTCTCAAGAGCCTGATTTCGTACAATTTCAAGAGAGATTTCTCTCAATTCATCATCCAAAACCACTACATGGTCGCTATCCCAACGAACAGGCCGCGATACGTGCAAGGCAAGCTTGTCTGTGTAAAGCAGCATGGACGAGATTTTGTTCGATACCGTCTCAGTCGGATGGAAATGGCCTGTATCAAGTAAACAAAGCTTATGGTTCGTCAAAGCATAAGCTAAATAAAATTCATGAGATCCGACAACATATGATTCGGAGCCAAGCCCGAACAGCTTGCTCTCGATTGAATCAAGATTATGTTGTTCACTGATCTCCTCTGCGAAGATCCGATCCAGTGATTCTTTTAGTCTTTTACGCGGTGTCAGCCTATCACTCGGGATATCCTTATAGCCGTCGGGAATCCAAATATTCGTCAAGCAAGGTGTTCCTAATTCTTTCCCGAAGTATTCCCCGATACGGCGGCAAGCGATGCAATGCCTGATCCAAAATTCTCTGATATCCGGATCAGGGTGTGAAAGGGTGAGTCCGTCAGCCGCTTTCTCATGCGAAAACAAGGTTGGATTAAAATCTAAACCGAGACCAAGGTTTTTTGCCCATTTCACCCAGTTTTCAAAATGCTGCGGCTTCAATTCGTCACGTTCTACCGCTTCCCTGTTTGTTTCTGCGTATATCGCATGCAGGTTTACGCGGTGCTTTCCAGGAATGAGAGAAAGAGCCTTCTCCAAATCTCTTCTTAATTCTTCAGGAGTTTGCGCTTTTCCGGGATAATTGCCAGTCACGTCAATTCCGCCTGAAAGCTCGCCCTTATTTACTTCAAAGCCTTCAATGTCGTCACCCTGCCAGCAATGGATCGAAATGGGCACTTGCTCTAATTGCCGAAGCGCCTCTTCAACATCAATTCCCCATTTTTCATATGCCTGTTTTGCACTGTCATAATTGGCTTTTATGGTCATACGGCTCTCTCCCTTTATCAGTTTTTTAATCCAAATAAAAAACTTCCTTTAGATCTATCGCAACAGGACTGAAATCCGAATTTGTTTTCATTAATGGCGCCATCGATTTCCACCATCTTTGGCAAACTTCCGTGTCCGCCATCTTTCTCCATTTCTCTTCATCCTCTATTTCTAAATATGCAAAAAGCCTGCCTGTTTCCTCGTCTAGAAAAATGGAATAATGGTGTGCTCCATGAGCTTTGAGTGCTTCTGCCATCTCAGGCCAAATGTCATCATGCCGCTGTTTGTATTCTTCGTACTTGTCTTGATGGACAAACATGATACTGGCTTTTCTTTTCAAACTTTTTCACCTCTTCATCATTTAGATAGCGCTTTCAAAACAGTTTGCTGAAATGACTGAATGATCGTGCTTCTGTCAATGTCTTTAGGTGTAAACACTTTGATCGAAAAGGAATTTCTGACGACTTGCCGGGCTTCTTTTATGTCTTTGACTTCTTTGGCAGCAATCATTTGCATCAAAAGATTTCCGGTGGCAGTTGCCTCTATCGGCCCTGCATATACCGCTTTTCCACTCATGTCTGCCGTTAATTGATTTAAGAAATCATTCCGGGCTCCGCCGCCGATGATATGAAATTGCTCGATCGGTTTTTCTGTGATTGTTTCGAGCTCTTTGATGGCTATCGCATAGATGATGGCTAAATTGCTGTAGATGCAGCAGGCAAGTTCGCCTGCAGTACGGGGAATCTTTTGGCGGGTTTGTCTGCAATAATGTTGTATTTCCTTTATCATGTTTTCTGGATTCAGGAATCGTTTATCATTTAAGTTTATAAATTGCTGGAATGGTTCTGTTTTTTCGGCTTCTTCTGCAAGCTGCTGGAAAGAGTAATCTGCTTGTAACTGCTGTCTGACTTCTTGTATCACCCACATGCCGATAATGTTTTTGAGAAAGCGAATGGTGTTGTTTGCGCCGCGTTCATTTGTATAGTTGTTTTCTAAAGCAAGATCAGTTATTATCGGTGTTTTGTTTTCAATCCCGATTAACGACCATGTTCCGCTGCTGATATACGCCCAGCCATCATTTACTCCTGGCGCTGCAATGACGGCCGAGGCCGTATCATGTGTTGCGACTGTCATCACCTTGCACGCCGGGAGATCATAATCCGGGAACCACTCATTTCTTAGCTTCCCGAGTTCACACCCCGGTTCAGTCAGCGGGGCAAATTGCTGTTCCTGAACGGACACGGCTTCAAGCAATTCAGGATCAAGATTTCCCGTTGAGGCGTTTAAAAGCTGTGTTGTGGACGCGTTTGTGATTTCCGTTACTGCTTTTCCGGTTAAACAATAGCCTAAATAATCAGGAACCATCATAATTTTGTCTGTCTTTTTCAGCAGCTCACGATCTTCTTCATACAATTGATAGATCGTGTTGAAAGGCTGAAATTGTATGCCTGTTTTTTGATAAATTGCGGCTTTTGAGAGGGTATGTTCCAGTTTGTCTATTGTGTGATCTGTTCTTCTATCACGGTAGGATATTGCTTCCCGCAACCGATCGCCTTTTTCGTCCAGTAAGACATAATCAACTGCCCATGTATCAATGCCTACGGTGCAGTGTTCATACCCAAGCGTCTTTACTTTTTGCAGTCCTTGCAGGATTTGTTTTAGCAAATGATCAATATCCCAAAAGCAATGCCCGTCTCTTTGACTGAAACCGTTAGCGAACCTGTGAATCTCTTGTATGTCAAGCTTCCCTTCATCCAGTTCACCTACCATGATTCTCCCGCTTGATGCGCCTATATCAATGGCAGTATAAATCATTCTTTCACCCTCTCTTCGAAAGAGGAACAGCTGTCACCTTCACCTTTTTGTCCTCAAGAGCTTTTACCGATGCCGGATCAAGTCCAGAATCCGTAATTAGGCGGCTGACATCTTGCAGCGAGGCGATATGTGAAAACTCGCGGTTCCCCCATTTGCTTGAATCGGCCATCAAAATGGTCTGGTCCGATCTTTCAATCATCCGTTTTTTGAGCAGCGCCTGCCACTCATTTGAATCACTCATCCCGTTGTGTACGTCAAATCCCTTACATGACAGAAAGGTTTTATTGACATGATAGGTCTCAAGTGAACGCTCTGCTAACGGACCGGCAAACGATAATGATTTTTCCAGCAAAATGCCGCCTGTTGAAATGACTGATATGTTTTCTTTATTGCTGAGTTCAATAGCTGCTTTCATTGAGTTTGTAATCACGGTGAGCTCAATGTCAGGGAGTATTTTTGCCATGTACCAAGCGGTTGTGCTTGCATCGAGAATGATTCGGTCTCCGCTTTTTACATATTTGGCCGCTTCGTGAGCGATGGCTTTTTTTTCGATGACATTCGTGATTTCCCGTTCAGAAAAATGAATTTCTGATTCCTTCTGCTGAATACTGACCGCTCCTCCGTGGCTCCGGCTCAGTTTATGTTCTTTTTCAAGCTTTTCAAGATCACGCCGAATGGTTTCCTCTGTGACTGAAAATATGTCACTTAATTCGGAAACGCGGATGCTTGAACGCTTATTTACTATTTCCACTATTTTTTGCTGCCGTTCTGCTACTAGCATCGGTAACGCCCTTCCTCATATCGTAGTCCGTCTTATATTTTTTATCATAGCATATTTCTAACGCGTAAAAGCAGCAGGGACGCCGCCGTCTACCGTGATCATGCAGCCCGTTGTTTTTTCGGCTTTAGAAGAAGCGAAGAATGCAATGGCTTCGGCAATATCCTCCGGGTAAATATTGACGAGCAATGCTGTCCGTTTCCGGTAATGTTCCTCCAGCTGATCCGGTTCAACCCCGTACGCCGCGGCTCGTTCCTCCCGCCAGCTTGAACCCCAGATTGCCGATCCTTGAAGAACTGCATCAGGCAAAACGGAGTTGACCCTAATGCCGAATTCTCCGCCTTCTGCTGCGATGCATCTTGCTAAATGGGTTTCAAGCGCCTTAACAGAGCTGTAGGCAGAGGCGTTTTTTCCCGCATAAACCGAATTTTTCGATCCGACAAATACCATGCTTCCGCCTCTATTTTGATGTTTCATCTGTTTAAACGCTTCACGGGCTACAAGGAAATAGCCTGTTCCTAAAACATTCATATTAAGATTCCATTCTTTTAGACTTGTTTCGTCAAATGGGCTTGATGTGGCCAGCCCGGCATTATTGACGACGATATCAATCCCGCCGTAAGCAAGCGCCGCTTGTTCAAAAGCTGACTGTACGTCTTCCTCCTTTGTCACATCCATTTTGACAGCCATTGCCCGCTCTTTTCCGTATGCATCGTTTATTTCCCCGGCAATTTTCTGTGCGCCTTCTATATTCAGATCAGCTACGATCACGTGCCCTCCCTCAGCTGCAAATCGGCGGCATGCTGCACTGCCGATTCCGCCGGCTCCTCCAGTTATCAACGCTACTTTTCGGGAAAATTCTGCTTCCGGCGGGGCCAGCGTGAGTTTATATAGTTCGAGCGGCCAATATTCGACATGGTAGGATTCATTTTCATGTAAAGAAACAAATTGCCCCAGAGCGGTTGCTCCTTTCATCACGGCGATGGCCCTCCGATATAAAGCCCCGCTTACTTTAGACATGGCATAACTTTTTCCTGTATTCACCATTCCGATTCCAGGAATTAATATCACCCGCGGGACGGATTCAAAGATTTGATCGCCATCCTGCTGATTGCGTGTAAAGTAAGCCTGATACTCTGATGTAAAGGTCTCGACTCCTGACTTGATCAGATCTGCAAGCTTGTGCACATCTTGAGTTTCCGGATTCCAATCAATGTACAGCGAAACCCGTTTTGTGTGAACAAGGTGATCCGGGCATGCCGCACCGATTTGCGAAAGTGCTGACGCTTGGACACTGTTTACAAATTCCAAGACATCGTCATGATCATCATAGGAAAGGATCATTTTCTTTTCTTCACTTACTGCTCCTCTGATCACAGGCATGATGCCTGCCAAGATTTGTTTTCTTTTATCCTCCGGCAGCGGCTGATACCTTTTGCCTCCGAATACCTCATGCTGATTGATACGATCGTTAACATACTGCTCGGCTTCTTGAATGATGGATATCGTTTTTTGATAACATGTTTCAGACGTCTCTCCCCAAGTGACTAAGCCGTGTTTCTCCATTAATACAAGCTCGGCGTGGGGATTGTTTGCTACGCCTTCAGAGATCATTTTAGACAAAGTAAATCCAGGGCGGACGTATGGCACCCATACAAACCGATTTCCGTAAATGTCTTCAGCGATTTGTTTTCCATTATCTGCACAGCATATGCTGATAATCGCATCTGGATGGGTATGGTCAACATGTTTGTATGGCAGAAAAGCGTGTAATAGCGTTTCAATTGAAGGGCGGGGATGTTTGCTGTCTATCATACAATGAGACAGGTAGTCTACCATTTCTTCATCGGGCATTTGGTCCCTTTTAATCAGCGGGCGGATATCATCTAATTTCAAACCGGTAAAGTTATGCGCTTTCATTGTTGCCAAATCCGAACCGCTTCCTTTTACCCACATGACTTCTATTTCACGGCCTCTAAAATCCTTTTCCGTTGTTTTCATAGATGTATTCCCCCCACCCCAGTTGCAGACAGTGCGGTCTGACCCGATCAGATTGGACCTGTACACCAATTCCTCTACACCTTTAGGCAGCCGTGCAGCTCGCTCTGAATCCCATATATGTTTCGCCATATTTGATATTCCTCCATCCCCTTTTATTTGTATCCGTTTTCATTATATATGATTTCTGTTTGTTTTTGAATTGTTTTTGTTTATTTTTGCTTTTAACAAAAAAGAAAGCAGCAGATATGCCGCTTTCTTTTTTTATTAAGATTCAATTTTAAATTTCTTCGTAATGTCCTGAAGTTCTTCCGCCATGTTTGCCAACGTTTCCGCTGAAGAGCTGATTTCTTCCATGGACGCAAGCTGTTCTTCCGCCGAAGCTGCGATATCCTGAATGCCTGCTGAGCTTTCTTTCGCCACTGCAGAAATATCTTCAACAGCACTTGACACTTCCTGTGATCCGGCTGACAGTTGTTCAACCGTCGCGTTCAAGTTTTGCAATTCGCCGGAAATTTGGGTTGTCATCTCATAGATTTGTTTAAAGCTTTCCGCTGTTTGATCCGTAATCTGCAAGCCTTCTTTCACTTCATGATTCACGGATTGGAACATTGAAAGTGAGGTGCTGATTTCCCTGACAATCTCTTGAATTAATCCTTCAATTTCCTTGGCGGAGTCTGCTGATTGTACAGCAAGTTTTCTAACCTCTTCCGCAACTACTGAGAAACCTCTTCCGTATTCTCCCGCTCTTGCCGCCTCAATCGCAGCATTTAATGCAAGCAGGTTGGTTTGATCAGCAATGCCATTAATCACATTCAAGATGCTTGTGATATCTTGCGATTTTGTTTCAAGGCCCTTCACAACCGCTTCCGCTTTTTGAACGGATTGGTCAATTGTTTTCATCTGGCCGACTGTATGCTCCACCAGCTTTTCTCCGCTGCCCGCTGCCTCAGAGGACTGAATTGATGATTTCGTAATGGTTGAAGAGGCCTGAGCCACTTTTGAAATCCCCTCGTTCATTTGAGAAAGATGATTTGAGCTTGTTTCCAGTTTCTCGCTTTGTGCCTCGTTGCCATCTGAGAACTGTTCGATGGCAAGTGTAATATGTTCAGTTGCCTTGCTCGTTTGGGCTGCGCTTGCCGTCAGCTCCTCAGAAGATGAAGCAACGTTTTCTACAGACGTTTGAATAACGCCGATTACAGAACGCAATGATGCAGACATTTCATTAAAGCTTTCACCAAGCTGGCCAAACTCGTTTTTCGAGTGAATGTCAATGACTTCTGTGAGATCTCCGCTGCTGATTTTTGCAGACGTTGAGACAAGTTTTCTTAACGGCTTGGTGATGGCACGGATAATATAGAGTATGAGTATGCCGCCGATTACAATTGACACGCATAGAATGATAACCGCAGTGTTCAGCACCGGACTTGAAGCATCTTGCAATTCACTGACAAAATATGTGCCTGCGATTTTCCAGCCAGTCAGTTTATTTGTCGTAAAGGCCATTTTCTTTTCTTTGCCTTCGAATGTATATTCAAATGAGCCTTCTTTTTTGGAATATACTTGGTTTGTCCAATCGCCGGATCCAGTTGTCCCCGGCTTAATGGTCGGATGGGCGATATATTTTTTGTTGCCTGTCGTAATAAATGCAAAGCCTTCTTTACCGATTTTGATTCTTTGTGATGCAGTAAGCACTTCATCCAGGTTTAAATCAAGCGCTATAACCCCTGAACCGTCTTTTAATTGTTTTGAAATTGTGACAACGATATCTCCTGTCGCTTCATCAGTATACGGTTCTGAGAAAACAGCTTGTCCTTTTTCCGCAACCGCCTGTTTGTACCAGTCACGTCCTGTCGGATCGAAACCTTTCGGAACACCGCTATCCGGATATTTATAAAGCTTCTTATCTTCTGAAGCAGCATAGATTGCGCCTACATCGTCGTTAAGTGTCGTGTACTGCTTAAATTTCTCTTTCAGTAATGTTTTGTTTTTGCCTAGCAATATGTCTTTATCGACTGTCTCACTATAATAATCTATTGCTTTCACTTTATCTTCTAATTTATTTTGCAGCGTACTGTTTAGTTCTTCAACATTTCCCTTTGCACTGCTTATGAGCTCTCTGTCTAACGCGTTCCAAGCTGATTGATAACTGAAATATGCTAAAACCCCAACCGGCAAAATAAGCACTGCCAGAAACGCAGCGATTAGCGGTTTGCTGATCGATGGCTGTTTGATCCAATGTATGAATTTTCCCATTCTTGTTGACTCCTCCTTTAAGATAAATCTAATATCGTCAAACTAGGATAAAAGGTTTAATAAAAAAACTAAAAAAAACACCCAAGCGTAACAAGCTTGGGTGTTAAGGCTTATTATTCGATTTTGAATCGTTTGGTCATATCGCGAAGCTCTTCCGCCATAGACGAAAGGGTCTCTGCAGACGAGCTGATTTCTTCCATGGAAGCAAGCTGCTCTTCGGCTGACGCCGCGATATCTTGTATATGCGCTGAGCTTTCTTTTGAAATCGATGCAATGTGCTCAGACGCTCCCGAAACTTCTTCGGAGCTGGCAGAAAGCTGCTGAACCGTCGCACTCATATTTTGCAGTTCGCCGGCGATTTGGTTCGTCATTTCAGAAATGCGTTTGAAGCTCATTTCTGTTTTATCTGTGATGTCAAGTCCTGTCTGCACCTCTTGATTGACAGATTGGAACATGCCGAGTGATGTATTGATTTCCTTCACAATTTCGATGATTAATCCTTCAATCTCTTTTGCTGAATCTGCTGACTGTACTGCCAGTTTTCTTACTTCTTCCGCTACAACGGAGAAGCCGCGGCCGTACTCGCCTGCGCGCGCTGCTTCAATTGCTGCGTTTAAGGCAAGCAGGTTCGTCTGGTCTGCGATGCCGTTGATCACACGCAAAATGTTTGTAATATCTTTCGATTTCGTTTCCAATCCGCGTACGACTTGCTCCGCTTCTTTAACGGACTTGTCAATGACATTCATTTGGCCGACGGTTTGATGAACAAGCTTGCCGCCTTCACTTGCAATTTCTGTCGATTGAACAGATGAATCAGTGATCACTTCAGAAGCTTGAGCCATATTCGTCAACCCGTCATTCATTTGATAAATGTGCTCTGCTGCCGTTTCAATGTTTTCGTTTTGTTTTTCATTGCCGTTAGAAAATTGTTCAATCGCCAATGTAATGTGCTCTGTTGCCTTGCTCGTTTGCGCAGCTGATGCAGTGAGCTCCTCAGAGGAAGCGGCAACATTATCTACCGAATCCTGGATGGCGTGTATGAGAGAACGAAGTGACGACGCCATATTGTTAAAGCTTTTGCCGAGCTCGCCCAATTCATCTTTTGAACGGATATCAATGGTTTCCGTCAAATCTCCCTCGCTGATCCGCTTAGAGGAACCGACAAGCTGTTTCAGCGGTGTTGTAATCGACCGAATGATCAAAGTCATGACGATAATCCCTATGATAATAGCTGCGGCCAAGACAATTAAAGCAAGGTGAAGGACAGGCTGGGCTGCCTCATGGATTTCATCCAAATACATGGTGCCGCCGATCTTCCATCCCGTCAACTTGTTTGTGTCAAAGGCCATTTTTTTCTTATCGCCGTCCATGGTGTATTGAAAATCGCCTTTATCAGCGTTCAGCATCTTATCGAGCCAGTCGCCTTTTAATTCAGTTCCTGATTTTTCATTAGGATGAGCGACAACTTTTTTGTCCTTCGTCATGATAAATGCGTAGCCTTGTGTGCCGATGTTGACTTTTTTGGTTGTTTTCAACAGATTTTCAATCGTCATGTTGATTGCGATAACGCCTGAACCATCTTTTGTCTGCTGGGCGATTGTCACAACCATCGTATTTGTAGAAGCAGTTTTATAAGGATCTGTCACAACGACTTTTCCTTTATTTGCAACCGCTTTTTTGTACCAGTCGCGTTCAACCGGATTATAGCCGCTTGGCATCGGAAGATCCGGATAGCGGGTAAAGTGTCCTTTTGTGTCGCTTGTATAAATGGATTCTACATCCTTGTTAAGGCTGATATATTGTGAGAATTTCTCTGCAATGCTTGCATTGCTTTTTGCATTGTATTTCTCTTTTGTCAGCCATTCGCTGAAATAATCAGCACTGTTTTCTTTTTCGCCGATGCTGGTGTTAATGATTTCGTTTAATTGCTGTACATTTTCCAATGCGCTCCCCATCATCTGTCTGTCGAGTGAGCTACTAGCCGATTGATACGCAAAGATCGCCAATATAACAACCGGTATGATGAGGATCGACAGAAAGGAAACGAGAAGCTTCCGTGTAATTGATCTTTGTTTTATGAGTTGGAGTATTTTTTTCATCATTCATTTCTCCTTTTTTATGCTACCCTTCATATCGGCTGGAAATGGGTAAATATATACAGCAAAAAAGAAGAAATTTAACAAAAGTAACTAATTTCCCATAAATAAATAGTATTTTAGACCTATTATTTATCTACTTTAAATTGTTTTGTCAGATCACGGAGTTCTTCAGACATTCTTTCAAGCGTCAGTGCAGATGAACTAATCTCCTCCATGGATGCCAGCTGTTCCTCAGCTGAAGCAGCGATATCTTGGATGCCATCCGAGCTTTCCTTAGAAATGGCTGTGATATCATTTGAAGCTGCGGAAATTTCTTGAGCTCCCGCTGACAGCTCCTCAACCGTCGCATTCATGTTTTGCAGCTCGGAAGCAATTTGATTGGTCATTTGCGATATATGTTTGAAGCTCTGTTTAGTTTCATCCGTCATGACAAGCCCTGTTTCAACTTCTTTGTTTACGGACTGAAGCACGTTCAGTGATGTGTGAATTTCTTTTACTATTTCTCTGATCAGCGATTCAATTTCTTTTGCCGAGTCAGCCGACTGTACCGCGAGCTTTCTCACTTCCTCAGCGACGACTGAGAAGCCCCGTCCGTATTCACCCGCTCTGGCCGCTTCAATGGCGGCATTTAAAGCCAAAAGATTGGTTTGATCCGCAATACCGTTGATGACACGCAAAATATTTGTGATATCCTTTGATTTGATCTCCAGCCCTTTCACCACTTGTTCCGCTGCTTTTACGGAATGGTCAATTGTGTTCATTTGGCCGGCTGTTTTCTGGACGAGTGTCTCCCCTTTACTTGACACTTCTGTTGAATCTGCGGATGTTTCTGTAATCACTGCTGCTGCCCGCGCCAGCTCTGCCAATCCGTCATTCATTTCATTAATTTGTTCGGTTGTCGTTTCTATTTTCTCGCTTTGGCTTTCGCTGCCGTTTGAAAATTGCTCGATAGCCATCGTAATGTGCTCAGTGGCTCTGCTTGTCTGGTCTGCCGATGCAGTCAGCTCTTCAGACGATGAGGCAACGTGCTCTACTGAGTCTTTGATCCCGTGAATGAGCGAGCGAAGCGAGTGTGCCATATGATTGAAGCTCTCGCTCAGAACGCCGAGTTCATCTTTTGAATTGATTTCAATCGTTTCGGTTAGATCGCCTTCACTAATTTTTTCAGCGGATGCGACAATGCGTCTCAATGGCTTTGTGATGGATCGAATCACAAAATAAATCGCCGTCATTCCAGCTGCGATGGCAATCGCCAGAACGATTGAAGCCATGATCAGAACCCTGCTTGCAGCATCGTGAATCTCGTTTGCATACATCGTGCCGCTGATTTTCCAGCCTGTTGTTTCGCTTGTTGCAAATGCCATTTTTTTCTTTTTGCCTTTGTACGTATATTCAAAGTCCCCGCTTTTATCCTTGTAGAGCTTATCAACCCAGTCCCCTTTTAGCTCTGTTCCCGCTTTTTCTCCGGAGTAGGCGATGACTTTCTTGTTTTGGCTCAAAATAAAAGCATAGCCTTCTTTTCCGATATTGATTCCTTTCGCGGTAGTGACTAAGTCATCAATTTTCATATCAATGGCGACAACGCCTGACCCATCCACCGTTTGACGGGCGATGGTGACGACCATTTTTCCTGATGAAATCGATTCATAAGGCTCAGTGACAATTGTTTTGCCTTTATTGGCCATTGCTTCTTTGTACCAATCTCGTTCCAAAGCATTAAAGTCGCTTGGCATGTCAGCGTACGGATAACGTGTGAAGTCCCCGTCTTTGCCGCTTGAAAATACCGCAGCGACATTATCATTCATTTGGATAAATTGTTTAAACTCCTGTTTCAGCTCTGATTTCTTTTTATCCTGAAACTTTTCTTCTGTAGCCCAATCGCTGAAATACGCGAGGCTTTTTTCAGTCGTGCTGATTTTATCATCGATGATGTGATCTAATATCTGAACATTTTCCTTTGCGCTTTGCGTCATCTGTACATCAAGTGAGGCAACTGCTGATTGATAAGCGCTAACCGAAAGGGCGGTTATCGGAACAATTAAGATCAGCAGGAAAGAAATAATAAGTCTCCTTGCAATTGATGATCTGCGAATAGTGGTGAGTGTTTTTTTCATTTCCTTTTGAACCTTCTTTCAATAATTTACAAATTATATCGGCAGATCTTCCTTTAAATTACATTGAAAATGGAGGAAAAAATGAAAAATAGTTCTAAATTCACCTGTTAAACTAGGACTTTATTATTGTTTACCATATAAAAAAACAGCGCTTTGATAGCGCTGTTTTTCGATTTTTACTCGATTTTAAATTGTTTCGTCAGATCGCGAAGCTCTTCTGCCATCTGCGCAAGAGTCGTCGCTGAGGAACTGATTTCTTCCATGGAAGCAAGCTGTTCTTCAGCTGATGCGGCAATGTCCTGGATGCTTGCCGAGCTTTCTTTCGACACGTCTGCAATGCCACTGACTGCTGCTGAAACATGCTGTGAACGGTCTGACAGCTGCTCGACGGTGGAATTCATCGTCTGCAGCTTGCCCGCGATTTCGTTTGTCATGCTGAAAATGCTCTGGAAGCTTTCTTTTGTATTGTCTGTGACAACAAGTCCGGACTGTACTTCCTGATTGACCTCTTTAAACATGTGAAGAGAGGTTTCGATTTCTGCGACGATTTCTTGGATCAGCTTTTCGATTTCTTTTGCTGAATCGGCTGATTGGACAGCCAGCTTGCGCACTTCCTCCGCTACGACAGAGAAGCCGCGTCCTGATTCTCCAGCACGCGCCGCTTCAATGGCTGCATTTAGTGCAAGCAGATTTGTTTGGTCAGCGATTCCGTTGATGACTCTCAAAATGCTTGTGATGTCTTTTGATTTTCCTTCTAAGCCTTTGACAACAGCTTCAGCCTGCTGAACAGATTGATTAATCGAGTTCATTTGTCCGACTGTCTGCTGCACAAACTTCTCACCCGTTCCGGCGATTTCCGTTGATTGGATAGATGCCTTTGTAATATCTGACGATGTTTGTGAGACTTGCTGGAGTCCTTCATTCATTAAGTTCAGCTGATGAGAGCTGGATTCAACCTTTTCGCTTTGCTCCTCGTTTCCGTTTGAGAACTGCTCAATCGCCATCGTAATATGCTCGGTGGCTTTACTCGTCTGCCCGGCAGATGCGGTAAGCTGTTCGGAAGATGCGGCCACATTGTTCACCGAGTCCTGAATAGCGCTGATCAGAGAGCGGAGAGATTGTCCCATTTCATTGAAGCTTTCCCCAAGCTCTCCAAGCTCATCCTTTGAATGGATTTCGATCGTTTCGGTCAGATCCCCCCTGCTGATCGTTTTCGATGATTGAACAAGACGTTTTAACGGTTTTGTAATCGAACGAACGATAAACAGAATTAAAATTCCGCCTGCCACAATGGAAGCAATCAGCACAATCATTCCTGTTGTCAGCACAGACTTTGAGGCATCCTTAATTTCATCCATATACATTGTGCCGGCTATTTTCCAACCAGTCAGTTCGTTTGTAGTATAGGTCATCTTTTTATCTTCGTTATTAAGAGTATACTGGAGTTCACCGCTGTCATTCGCATACATTTTGGCTACCCAGTCGCCTGAAAGCTTTTCTCCAGCCTTATGGTTCTTGTGGGCGACATAGGTTTTGTTTTTTGTTGCAATGAAAGCATAACCTTCTTTTCCGACCTTGATTTGTTTCATTTGTTCTAACAATTTATCAATGGTAATATCCATGGCGACAACGCCAGATCCGTCCTTCAGCTCCTGTGCAATGGTAATGACCATGCTTCCGTCACTCGCAGCCACGTAAGGATCTGTCACGACAATTTCACCGCCGGCCTTCATCGCATCCTGGTACCAAGGCCGTTGTCTCGGGTCGTATCCTTCCGGCAATTTTTCTTTTGGCGCTTGTACATAAGTGCCGTTATCTGCGCCCCCATAAATTCTGGCTACTCCTTGATTAATAGATACATATTGTGAAAATTTAGCTTTGATCTCTTCTTGATTCGATTTCCCTTTGAATGCGGATCTTTTAAGAGATTCACTGAAAAAGGTGACTGCTTTCGCTTTTTCTCCCAGATCATTTGTAACAGTTGTATTAAATGTATCGACACTGTTTTTCGCATTTCCCATAATTTCCTGATCCAACTTTCCGCTGGCGCTTCGGTAAGAGCTAAATTCTAATATAAGAATAGGGATAATGAGAATCGCAATAAATGAGACGATTAATTTCTTTGAAATAGACGGTTTCTTCAACCAATTGATAAAAGTCTTCATGTCACTTGCTCCTTCAGGTTTGATACAGTATATATCGGCTGCTTAAAAAAGTTTTAAAATAAAAATGGAAGAAGTTCTTTTTGGCTGTCTTCTGTCTTTTTAACTTTCATTGCCCAAGCTCTTTGCATATCTTATAAAAAACAAGGGGGGCTAAACATGATTATTGTATCAGGACAATTGCTCCGTCCCCAGGATATTGAAAATTGGCAGATTGATCAAAATCTGAACCCGCTGTTAAAAGAGATGATTGAGACGCCTGTTCAGTTTGATTATCATTCAATTGCTGAACTGATGTTTGAGCTTAAACTGCGGATGAATATTGTAGCAGCGGCAAAGACGCTGCACAAAAGCGGGGCGAAGTTTGCCACTTTTTTAAAAACATACGGGAATACAACGTATTGGAGAGTTTCACCGGAGGGCGCCTTGGAGCTGAAATACAGAATGCCGCCTTCAAAAGCGATTCGGGACATTGCAGAGAACGGCCCGTTTTATGCGTTTGAATGCGCAACCGCAATCGTTATCATTTATTACTTGGCCTTAATCGATACAATCGGTGAAGATAAATTCAATGCCAGCTTTGACAGAATTATTTTATATGACTGGCATTATGAGAAATTGCCGATATATACGGAAACAGGACACCACTTTTTCCTTGGAGATTGTTTGTATTTTAAGAATCCTGAATTTGATCCGCAAAAGGCGCAATGGAGAGGCGAAAATGTGATTTTACTGGGGGAAGATAAATATTTTGCCCATGGTCTTGGAATCTTAAACGGAAAGCAAATTATTGATAAGCTGAATTCTTTTAGGAAAAAAGGAGCCTTACAGTCAGCCTACCTTCTGTCTCAGGCGACCAGACTGGATGTTCCGTCTCTTTTCCGCATCGTCCGCTAAAAAGCCCCATCGCCTATTTTCGGGACGATGGGGTTTCAAATGCCTTTCGTTTTCGATAGAAGGGGGCTGTGCCGAAATATTGGTTCGCAGCCCACTCCATTTTTTCAAGGTCGTTTCTTGTCACGATTGGATCCAGGCTGCTCCATTTGATAAAGCGGACAAAATAGTAGCCTTTGATAGGAGCCATTGTAACTTTTGAGTGAGGCCAGCCTTCAAATACAAACTCAATTTTCCCTCTTTTTTTATAAGAATATTGAAGAATGTTCATATCTGTCACCTCAGTTTATCAAGTTACGTTCGGCAAAGCTCGGTACGTTTACATCCATTGATTGACTATCCCTCATGCAGGCTTTCCTGAAAACAAAGGGTGAGGCGCGTGTCTCTTTCCCGCGCTTTTTATTTCGCATATGGACGAATGCCAAGCGCGCCTTCATTCGATAAAGCCGCAGCGTGGTCGGGTGTGACAGGCCCTCCGGCTATCGGCGCTTGTTCAGCGATCATGCTTTTGTCATAAAAAACAGCCTATTATCCCATTATTTTGATATAGCATGTCCGGGTGCGAGGGCCGTCAAATTCGCAGAAATAAATGCCCTGCCACGTTCCAAGAATGAGCCGGCCGTTTTCCACAATGACATGCTGTGAAGCTCCGACCGTACTCGACTTCATGTGTGCAGCTGTATTGCCCTCCATATGGCGGTCCAGCTCATGTTCCCACGGATATACCTCATCAAACCTTCTGAGCATATCTTTTTTGACGTCCGGATCGGCATTTTCATTAATTGTAATGCCCGCAGTCGTATGCGGACAGTAAATCAGCGCTGCGCCGCTCGTTATACCTGTTTCTTGAAGAAACGCTTCCACCTCCCGGGTGATATCAATCATTTCATCTCGTTTGGTTGTTTTGATTTGCAGTGTTTTCAGCATTTGTTTCTCCTTTCGTTTGTCCGCTCTCATCGCTTAATTCGTTCTGTGTTCTTTTTTTTCCTGTTAAACCGCTCTCATAAACCCGATAAAACAAAAAAACTCCAGTCTAAGGCTGGAGTTTAGCACCATAGATATATTCTTGCTTCATACGGCTTTAAGAGTACTGATGTCATATGCTTGTGCGGCTCTGTTTCAATATTTGACAAGACGAGTGCATCTGATGACAATGGCAATCCAGAGTGCCTGAACAACGCCGGTGTTCCTGTCAGATTGGCCGCAATCAGTGCAGTATGGCTCTCGTTTTTCCGAAGATATGCAAAGATTTGCTGATCTTCCGGTAAAATGAGCTCGTATGTCCCGTTAATAAAAACATCATATGTTTGGCGCAGCTTGATCAAGCTTTTGTAAAAATGGTAAACGGATGTTTTATCGTTTTTTTGCGCCTCGGCATTCAGCCATTTGTAATTCTCATTGATTCCGATCCACGGTTTGGCCTCAGAAAATCCGGCGTATGGACCTGCATTCCATTGCATCGGCGTTCTTGAATTGTCTCTTCCCTTTTTCCAGACAATCTTCATCACATCCTCGTGTGATGTGCCTTTCGCTGTTTTTGTTTCATACAGGCGTTTCATTGCGACATCATCATAGTCCTCAATAGAGGGAAAAGCCACGTTCGTCATCCCGAGTTCCTGTCCCTGATAAATAAACGGTGTGCCTTTCATGAGAAAATAAACAGCGGAAAGCGCTTTTGCACTTTCTTTCAGGTACACTCCGTCGTCTCCCCACACAGAAACTGAACGGGGCTGGTCGTGATTCTCCATAAACAAAGCATTCCAGCCGATCCCTTCCAGACTGTCCTGCCAGTCAGTTAAAATTCGTTTAAATGCAACGATATCAATACTTTCATTGATCTCTACATCCCACAGGCCGAGATGCTCAAATTGAAAAATCATGCTGAATATGCCGTTTTTTTCTCCAGCCCAATCAGCTGCTTCTTTTGCAGCGACGCCGTTTGCTTCACCAACTGTCATAATCGGATAGCGGGAAAATGTGTTTTCCTTCAGCTCTGTTAACAAATCCATAATGCCGTCAGCATTCATATGATAAGGAAAGGAAGGGACATAGTCCAATCCCTTTGGATTCGGCATGTCGGGAAGCCCTTCTTTTTTCTTAATATGCGTAATGGCATCCACCCGAAATCCGTCAATTCCTTTATCAAGCCACCAATTGATCATGTCATAAACGGCATTCCTCACCTGTTCATTTTCCCAATTCAAATCAGGCTGTTTTTTATCAAAAAGGTGCAGATAATACTGGCTTGTCTTTTGATCATACTCCCAAGCCGGCCCGCCGAAAATGCTTTCCCAATTGTTGGGCGCTTTTCCGTTTTTGCCGTCTTTCCAAATATACCAGTCGCGCTTTTCCGAGTGTATGGATGAACGGGATTCTATGAACCATGGATGTTCGTCGCTTGTGTGGTTCACAACGAGATCCATAATCAGCTTCATCCCCAGATCATGAATGTCACCAAGCAGTTCATCAAAATCTTCCATGGTGCCAAACTCGCTTAATATGTTTTGATAATCCCGGATATCATAGCCATTATCAGCATTCGGTGAGTCATACAGCGGGCAAATCCATATGACGTCAGCGCCCAGCTCTTTTATGTAAGAAAGCTTGGATCTGATTCCTTGAATATCCCCAATTCCGTCGCCATTTGAATCTTTAAAACTGCGGGGGTAAATTTGGTAAACAACGGCTTCCTTCCACCAAGCCTTTTTCATACAGCCTCTCCTTCCCAGTGTACCGGTCTTATATATCCTATGTAGAAAAAAGGCTTCACAGCATTGCTTTTTAAGAAATGACTTGATGACACAAAAAA
Organism: Bacillus sp. LM 4-2; assembly: GCF_000978495.1. Taxonomy (NCBI): domain Bacteria; kingdom Bacillati; phylum Bacillota; class Bacilli; order Caryophanales; family Bacillaceae; genus Bacillus; species Bacillus sp. LM 4-2. The sequence continues at coordinate 3,072,096 of NZ_CP011101.1, forward strand.
CAGCCGTTCGTTCCCCGGCTGTTTTTTATTAAAAATCAGTTTTTTTAATTTCTACAAAACGGATGTGATGATCTTCGGCGTCGAGGATTTTAAATTCACAGCCCTCCGCGTGTATCACATCTCCTGCTTTCAGCTCCATTTTTTGCGTTAGAAGCCAGCCTGCAATCGTATCAATTTCTTCATTTTCAATCGCAATGTCGAGAAGGTCATTCACTTCGTCTATTAGCGCTTTTCCATCCATCACATAATGGTGCTCGCCCTTTTTCAGGATGTGCGGTGTTTCATCCTGATCATACTCATCGCGGATTTCCCCGACGATTTCCTCTATAATATCCTCTACAGTGACAAGCCCTGCCGTTCCCCCGTATTCATCTACGAGAATCGCCATGTGAATCCGCTCCTTCTGCATGCGGATTAAAAGCTGTTGAACAGGAATACTTTCAATGACCCTGATAACGGGCCTCATGATTTGCTCCAGCTTTATCGGCTGGCCGAGAAAATAAGCTTTAAACATATCTTTGCTGTTGATGATCCCTAAAATATGATCCTTGTCATCTTTGATGACAGGGTAGCGTGTATACCGTTCATTAATGATGTGATGAATTGCCTCTTCAAGCGACTGCTCCAGAGAGATAACCGCAATTTCTGTCCGCGGAATCATAATCTCTCTCGCTACCCGGTTGTCAAATTCAAAAATCTTATTTACATAGCGGAATTCAGACTGATTGATTTCTCCCTTTTCATAGCTTTCAGAAAGGATCAGCCTTAGTTCCTCTTCGCTGATGACAACCTCATGCTCCTTTACTGAATGAAAGCCAAACAATTTCACAAGAAAGCTTGCAGAGCCGTTTAATGCTTTAATAAACGGGTACGTGATTTTATAAAACCAGATCAGCGGCTTTGCAATCCATAAGCTTACAGCTTCAGCTTTTTGAATAGAAACCGTTTTTGGGGCAAGCTCCCCCATCACCACATGCAAAAAAGTGACGATGATAAATGCAACTACAAATGTGACAATGTGGTTAAATGGTTCCGGCATGCCTGTCATTGTAAATAAGGGATGAAGAAAACGTTCAAATGTAGGTTCACCAAGCCATCCAAGGCCGAGGGCTGTAATCGTAATCCCGAGCTGGCAGGCTGATAAATACTCGTCAAGATTGGAGATGATTTTATGTGCGGCTAGTGCTCGGCTGTCACCGCTTTCGATGAGCTGATTGATTTTTGAACCTCTGATTTTGACGATCGCAAATTCCGCTGCAACGAAAACAGCCGTAATGCCAATCAAAACAAAAATGGCGATCAATTGTAAAATAAGCAAAAAAAGCCCTTACCATAAATGGTAAGGGGCCACCTCCTTAACGTTAATTCTCATCACGACCGTTTAAGAAAATCATCACAAAACGAAGTAGTTCAAACAGGGAAACCAGGGCGGCGGCCACATACGTTAAGGCAGCAGCACTCAGCACTTTATTTACCCCATTTTCTTCATTGTTTCGGATGAATCCTTCTGACACAATAATCTGCTTCGCACGTGAACTTGCATTGAATTCGACAGGCAATGTAATCAGCTGGAAAAAGACAGCCGCTGAAAACAGTATGATGCCAAGCCCGATCAAATTCAGGCTGCCGAGAAGCATGCCTCCTAAGAAAAGCAAAGGAGCTACACCGGATGCAAAATTCACGACTGGGAAGATTTTATGTCTCAGCACAAGCGCACCATATGACTCCTGATGCTGCAAGGCATGTCCGACTTCATGGGAAGCTACGGATATGGCGGAAATTGAGCGGCCGTAATAGACCGGCTCAGATAAACGCACCACCCGTCTTGTCGGGTCGTAATGGTCTGTTAAAGTGCCTCTTACCGGTTCGACCGGCACGTCGTAAAGACCGTTTATATCTAAAATCCGTCTTGCCGTTTCTGCCCCTGTACGTCCGCTTGAGGCTTCCACTTTTGAATATTTTTCAAAGTTGCTCTTTACTTTAAATTGTGCCCAAAACGACAATCCCAATGCGGCTATTGTTAAAAATATAAACAGCATTTTTCCATCATCCTTTTTCCATGATCATTTCTCTATTACGATTATTTTAATGAGTTTTCTTTCCCGTGTACAGAAATGCGCTTTTTCTTCCGGCTTGGAGCACACAATCCAATCAGCAAAAAGAACAGGCCTGCTGAAAACAAATAAAAGGCAAAACTGCCGGCCAGTTCTTTCAGAAAATGAAGCCAGGAGAAGCTGCCGGAAAAGTGATTATATGAATTCAAATCGAAAATAAACAAAATCACCGCGGATGCCGCCAGCTGCGTACCGATCAAAACCACGATCGTTCTTTGAAAGATCGTCATCTTTTTCATCCTTTTTGTTTTAGTTTATGGAGAAATCCGGTTTTATATGTTTTGTACATTTTTTGAAAAACATCACCGGAAGTGGGACATACTGTTAGAAAAAAGCACGGGTGTGATGGAAGCTATGAAAGTGACGAGTGAGGAAAAGGAACAGCTGAGCACAGCAATCGACCGAATGAATGAAGGACTGGACGCGTTTATCCAGCTGTATAATGAATCGGAAATTGATGAACCGCTTATTCAGCTTGATGATGATACAGCCGAGTTAATGAAGCAGGCCCGAGATAAGTACGGCCAGGAAAAGCTAAATGAGAAATTAAATACAATTATTAAACAGATTTTATCCATCTCAGTATCTGAAGAAGGAGAAAAAGAATGAAATCAAATCGGATATTTATTTCATGGCTCAGGTGGCCGTTATTTATCCGAATCGGGGTTATTATTTTATGTCTGATTCTTTTGTTCGGCCAAATCATTTATATACTTGAGCCTAAGCAGTTCACTTCGGTATTCGAAGGCATTTGGTGGGCTGTCGTTACAGTTTCGACAGTCGGTTATGGAGACTATGTGCCGCACACGCCGCTGGGACAGGCAGCCGGAATACTGCTGATTTTGAGCGGAGCAAGCTTTGTCACAGCATATTTCGCTACGTTATCAGCGGCCGCATTCAGCAGACAGCATCGCTACATCGAAGGAAAAGTTGCTTACAAAGGCCGGGACCACATCATTCTGATCGGGTGGAATGAAAAAACAAACCGGCTTTTGAAGGACCTTCAGCTTGCCGCCCCTTCCAAAACAGTCGTACTAATCGATGAATCCTTAACAGAAGGCCCGCTTATTGAAAACGTTCATTTCATACGCGGGCACGCTGCCGATGATGGGACACTGAAACGGGCCAATATTACTGAAGCGGAATCAGTGATGATTACTGCCGATCAGTATAAAAGTGAAACTGATGCTGATATGCTGTCAGTGCTTACTCTTTTATCAGTTAAAGGGCTTAATCCCCTTGCTTACTGCATCGTCGAGATTTTGACTGACCGTTTTGTCACCAATGCGGAGCGGGCAGGCGCAAACCAAATCATCGGAACTTCAGAATTTATCAGCCGGGCGATGCTGCAGCATTACCAAGTCAAGTTACGGCCGTCTAAACAGCAGAACGGAATCAAGCTGACACTTGATCAGCATGTGGAGCTTCTTGCTGTTCCTGACGAACTAAAGGGAGCGGCTTACAAAACCTGTGTTCTCTATTTCCTTGATCACAACACAACAATTATAGGCGTACAAAAAAAGGAGGGGCCGATGCTTTCCCCTCCTCTTACATACAAGGTGCTCGAAACAGATCAATTCCTTGCCATCTAGTGTAACAAAACATCCTCCAATTCTTTCACGAGAGAGGCGCCGATATCCAAAAATGCCGGATCAATTTCCGCGTCCCGCCTTTCCGGTTCGGAAAATTGATTAAACAGTGATTGGAAAGGCCCTCCCTCGGCGTGATCGTCAACATCCGCCTGAAACACCTGTCTCAGCATGAATGGCGTTCCGATCCGGACGGCCGCCCCTCGTTCATCGAGACTGCCCTGTACCGCATTGACGGGAATTCTTAAAAATAAATAGCCGTCTCTATCATCAATTTTATAATCAAAGTAGCCATGATCGTATTCCCAGCCGCCGTTTATCACATAACCGAGCGGCTTCATCACTTGTTCCAGTTCTTGAAGCAGAAAAGACTGCCCATCTATCGCGGAAGGTATTGGTATCATCAGAATGCCCCTTTTTTCACTTATCCTGTCCCGCCGAACAAGACTTCATTCAGAGGCGCCTACATGGAAATCGTTGTTTCTTTCGCGCGGCCAACAGAAAAGAAAGCGCATTCAATTAAGAAGTAAACAGCCATTGCCGCTGCAAGCCATACAGCTGAATCCCAAGACACATAAACAACCGTTGCATAGAGTCCTAATTTAGTGAAAAGAGTATGGGTTCGTTTTAAATGCAAAATCCGATGTACCGCATCGGTAAAAAGGGCAAGCGGCAAACCAATGAGAAGAAAGGCGTGGATGAAAAAATGTGAAAGCGTGCCGCCAAAGCTTGAAGAAAACTCTGTATACACGGCATCAAAGGAGATAAGGAAACTTAAAATAGCTGCAGAAAAACCGGCAATGATGAGATGTTTAACCAATTGTTTCATGAACATCAGCACCTTTCTGATTTTATAAAAAGCCGACCGGCAAATGCCAGTCAGCTTTCTCACTTTAATCTTCCAGACGTTTTTCAAGCTCTGCTTTTTTCTCTTCAAAGCCAGGTTTGCCGAGTAACGCAAACATATTGACTTTATACGCTTCTACACCAGGCTGGTCAAACGGATTGACGCCAAGGAGGTAACCGCTCATCGCGCAGGCTTTTTCGAAGAAATATACAAGATATCCAAAAGTATATGCATTCAGCTCAGGAATGTTAACGATTAAGTTCGGAACATTTCCGTCTGTATGGGCAAGCATCGTGCCTTGGAATGCTTTCTTATTAACGAAATCAACGGTTTTACCTGCTAAATAGTTCAAGCCGTCAAGATCGTTATCCGCTTCCTCAATTGTCAGTTCATGTTTAGGCTTCTCTACGTTCAGGACCGTTTCGAATAAATCTCTGCGGCCTTCTTGTACATACTGGCCTAAAGAATGAAGGTCTGTTGAATAGTTCGCTGAAGAAGGATAAATGCCCTTCTCATCTTTCCCTTCGCTTTCTCCGAACAGCTGCTTCCACCATTCCGCAAAGTATTGAAGCGCCGGTTCGTAGTTGATGAGCATTTCAATTGTTTTGCCCTTATTATAAAGGACATTGCGAACAACCGCATATTGGTATGCTGGGTTATCTTCCAGTTCAGATGTTGCAAAATCTTTGCTCGCATCCAGGGCGCCTTTCATCATGTCATCAATGTTGACGCCGCTGACAGCAATCGGCAAGAGACCTACAGCTGTTAAAACTGAATAACGGCCGCCGACATCGTCAGGAATAACAAATGATTCGAAGCCTTCTTCGTTAGAAAGCGTTTTTAATGCGCCGCGCTCTTTATCAGTTGTTGCATAAATCCGCGCTTTCGCTTCTTCTTTACCGTATTTCTCTTCAAGAAGCTTGCGGAAAATACGGAAAGCGATTGCAGGTTCAGTTGTCGTACCTGATTTAGAAATCACATTAATAGAGAAGTCAACATCTTCAAGAAGATCCATGACGTCTCTCATATAAGATGAACTGATGTTGTTCCCGATAAAAATGACTTGCGGATTGCCGCGTTTTGCTTTTGGCAAAGTGTTATAAAACGCGTGATTCAGCGCTTCAATCGCTGCCCGCGCTCCAAGATAAGAACCGCCAATGCCGACAACAAGCAAGACATCAGAGTCAGATTTGATTTTTTCCGCACTTTTTTTGATGCGCGCGAATTCTTCTTTATCATAATGTTCAGGGAGGTCCACCCAGCCTAGAAAATCGCTGCCCGCGCCTGTTTTTTCATGGATATTATGGTGTGCTGTTTTTACAAAGTCCCGCAGATATGTAAGTTCATGTTCGTTGAAGAAAGTCAACGCTTTTGAGTAGTCAAAGCGTACATGCGTCATTGCTTGTCCCTCCATAACGGTATAATGTTTTCATCTTTCACTTTATATGAACTTATCTGTGAAATCAAGTCAAGAAGAAAGGGCGGAATGACTGGATTCCGCCCTTTGAGTTTATAGAGACGCGCGAAGGATGGCAAGCACGTCATCTTTGTTCAATTTTTGGAAGTTGCCGAAGCCGCCGTGTTCCATTTCCTTGGCTGCGATATCAGCAATCAGCTCAAGCTTTTCTTCTCCAATATTGTAATCAGCAAGACGAGAAGGCGCACCGAGGCTTGTCCAGAACGCAGACAGTTTATCGATTCCTTCAAGCGCAATTTCTTTATCTGTTTTGCCTTCAGTATCAATGTCAAACATGTTGAGCATGAGGTTTTTGAAGCGGCCTACATTTGTATCAAGCGTGTATCTCATCCAGTTTGGGAACAGTATTGCCAAACCGCCCGCGTGCGGAATATCATATACAGCTGAAACAGCGTGTTCCATTGTATGAGAAGCCCAGTCACCGAAGTATCCCATTTGGAGCGTGCCGTTTAAAGCAATAGTACCAGCATACAAAATCGTTTCACGAAGTTCGTAGTTTTCCAGATCTTCAAGAAGCTTAGGAGCTGTTTCGATGACCGTCTGCAAAACAGCAAAGCACATTCTATCCTGAAGCGGCGTGTTTTCAACATTGTGGAAGTATTGTTCGAATACGTGGCTCATCATGTCAACCATGCCGTATACTGTTTGATTTTCCGGAACGGTGAACGTATTTTCAGGGTCTAAAATTGAGAAACGCGGATGAGTGACATTGCTGCCCCATACAAATTTCTCGTTTGTTTCCCAGTTTGTAATCACGGAATCAGGGTTCATTTCAGAGCCTGTCGCAGCAAGCGTTAAAACAGTGCCAAACGGCAGCGCATCCTCCGCTGTTACTTTTTTGCTGAAAATATCCCAAGCGTCGCCATCGTATTTGACGCCAGCTGCGATTGCCTTTGTACAGTCAATCACACTGCCTCCGCCGACAGCAAGCAGAAAATCAATGTCATGCTCTCTGCAAAGCCCTATGCCTTTTTCCACTGTTGCAAGACGCGGGTTCGGCTCTACACCTGACAGCTCATGAACAACAGCGCCCTCTTCTTTTAAAATGCCTGTGACTTGATCATAAAGGCCGTTGCGTTTAATGCTGCCGCCCCCGTAAACAAGCAGTACATTCTTGCCGTATTGTTTGAATTCTTTTCTTAATTGATCAAGCTGACCTTTTCCAAAAATCAGCTTTGTCGGATTATAATAAGTGAAATTTTCCATAGTAAAACCTCCAAATGATGCTGGTAAAAAACAGATTTTCCATTGTAACATAAGTTGACAAAAAGAAAAAGGGAAGCAGCCAAACGGCTATTTCCCCTTTTTTATAGAGATGCTTTCAAAATTGACAGCACATCTTCTTTGTTGAGTGATTTAAATTGGCCGAATGTACCGTTAGCCATTGCCTTGTCAGCAATTGTGTCAAGCTGCTCATCATTAATATCATAATCAGCAAGACGGTTCGGAGCGCCAAGGCTTGTCCAGAATGCGGACAGCTTATCGATACCTTCAAGGGCAATTTCTTCATCCGTTTTACCTGCTTCTTCAACATCAAACACGCGAACTGCAAGCTGTTTCATGCGGGCAGGGTTTTCAGACAATGTGTGTCTCATCCAGTTCGGGAACAGAATCGCCAGTCCGCCGGCATGCGGAATATCATAAACGGCTGATACTGCATGTTCAATATTATGAGTAGCCCAATCCCCTCTTGCCCCCATAGAAAGCATGCCGTTTAATGCGATTGTTCCTGTGTACAGGATCGTCTCACGCAATTCGTAATTTTCGAGATCATTGATCAGCTTAGGCGCTGTTTCAATGACTGTACGCAGAAGTGATTCACACATGCGGTCCTGATACGGCGTGTTTGATACATGATGGAAGTATTGTTCGAATACGTGGCTCATCATGTCAACCATCCCGTAGATCGTGTGGTTTTTAGGTACTGTGAATGTATTCACCGGATCAAGAATCGAAAATTTAGGGAATACGAGCGGGCTGCCCCAGCCGTATTTTTCTTTTGTTTCCCAGTTTGTAATAACAGATCCTGAGTTCATTTCTGAACCAGTCGCAGCGAGAGTCAATACCGTTCCGAATGGCAAAGCATCTTTTGGCTGATGCTTTTTCGTAACGATATCCCACGCATCACCATCATACTTTGCTCCTGCGGCAATCGCTTTTGTACAGTCGATTACGCTTCCGCCTCCGACAGCCAGCAAGAAATCAATGTTTTGTTCTTTACAGATGGCAACACCTTTATTAACAGTCGACACACGAGGATTCGGTTCCACACCTGCTAATTCATGCACGGTCGCTCCGGCTTTATTCAGCTGTTCAATCACTTGATCATACAGGCCGCTGCGTTTAATGCTGCCGCCTCCGTACACAAGCAATACGTTTTTTCCGTAAGGTTTGAGTTCCTCCGGAAGTCTTTCCACTTCGCCGCGCCCGAAAATTAATTTGGTCGGATTCCAGTATGTAAAGTTTTGCATGACATCTCCTCCTTAGATTTTTTATTATGCAGAATGTCCTCACCACATGTAAAGCAATCAGCTCTCACCGATCAGCATACCAGATGGTTTTATTTTGCAAGATGCTGGGAAAGAAGCTGATATAAGCGAGGGCAGGCCAGCCTCATATGGAGAATGCATGTATAGATTCTCCAATATGTCACAATCTATAACTGTTTTAATAATTCATGGAGGAGGTTGCAAAACATGAGTACCATTCAAAGAATTTGTCTTGTATTAACCATCATTGGCGCCATTAACTGGGGACTGATCGGATTTTTCCAATTTGACTTAGTAGCGGCTATCTTCGGCGGCCAAGGGTCAGCTCTTTCCCGAATCATTTACGGACTTGTCGGAATCGCCGGCTTAATCAACCTCGGTCTGCTATTTAAGCCAAACGAGGAAAGATCACGTGAAGAAGCAGCAAATCCTGAAATGCGATAGGATATCAATCACGCTGAAATAGGATTTTGCATGAAATCAAAAGCACCGAACATTCCTGTCCGGTGCTTTTTTTCATGCTTATTTTTTGATAAGGTCTTTGCGGTTGGACATTTCGATCCACTCTTCAAGCTTATCTTTTAATGTGTTGAAACCTTGTGGTGTAGAAGCTTCTTCGCTTACTTGAGCAGCTTTAGGTTTTCTTGGTTTGCTTTCTTTTTTCTCAGGCGCAGCTTGTGTCGCACGAATTGAAAGGCTGATTTTGCCTTTTTCTTCATCAACAGCAAGTACTTTTACTTGTACTTCGTCGCCAACTGAAAGGTGCTCGTTGATATCTTTTACGAAACCGTGAGTCACTTCAGAAATGTGTACTAAACCTTGAGTTTCTTCATCTAATGCAACAAACGCACCATACGCTTGTAATCCTGTAACTTTACCAGTGTAAACACTGCCCACTTCAAATTTTGCTGCCATTCATAACAACTCCTAAGTTAAATTAAATATCTGTTTATACGCAATTTAAAATTATATCACACATGTCTTATTTCCGCAAAGAAAACTTTTTTATAAAAAATCAGGTTTATGCACAGCAAAAAGGGGGTAAACTGAAAATACCAAAGGCTTTCTAGTATTCCCCCCTTTTATTGGATGCGAACAAAAGGTTCGTATCTTTTTTTATGTTGTTTTGTGCAGGAAGCGTTTCATTCTGACTAACGCTTCTTGAAGCTGTTCAATCGAGGTTGCGTATGAACAACGGATATATCCCTCACCGCTCGGACCAAACACACTTCCAGGAACAACTGCCACTTTTTCCTGCGTCAGAAGCTCCTCGGCAAACTGTTCTGAACTCATCCCCGTGCTTTTAATTGATGGAAAAGCATAGAAAGCGCCGCCCGGATGATGACAGCTGAGACCGATTTCATTGAGCGATTCTACAAACAGATTCCGTCTTCTTCGATAGCTTTTTTTCATTTTTTCTACGTCTTCCATGCCGTTCTTCAGGCCTTCAAGGGCGGCAAACTGCGCCATTGCGGGCGCGCACATCATCGCATACTGATGAATTTTAAGCATGGCATCCCGAAGCAAGGATGGTGCCGCGGCAAAACCGAGCCTCCAGCCCGTCATTGCAAATGCTTTTGAAAAGCCTGAGATGACTACCGTCCGTTCCTTCATTCCCGGTAATGCCGCTATACTTGTAAATTCCTCATCATATGTCAGCTCCGCGTAGATCTCGTCGGCTAAGACGATGACATCATGTTTTTTGGCAAACTCAGCAATCTCATTCAGCTCTTCCTTCGAATAAACCGAACCTGTCGGATTCGATGGTGAGCAGATGAGAATAGCCTTTGTTTTTTCAGTGACTGCCGCTTCAAAATCAGCAGCCGTTGCTTTAAATCCTTTGTCTGCCGTTGTATGAACGTGAACCGGGATACCGCCTGCCAAAGAAACAAGCGCATCGTACGCCACAAAACACGGCTCAGGAATGATAACTTCCTCACCTGGATTCACAATGGCGCGGATCGCAATATCCAAAGCCTGACTTGCACCCACTGTCACAATCAGCTCATTATCTGGCGAGTAGCTAAGGTCAAACCTGTTGCTCAAATAACGGCTGATCTCCTCCCGCAATGAGTATAAACCCGCATTGGCCGTGTATGACGTATATCCTTGTTCAAGAGAGAGAATGCTTGCTTCGCGGACATTCCACGCGGTAACAAAATCAGGCTCGCCGACGCCTAAAGAAATGACGCCTTCCATCGTTGCCGCCAAATCAAAGAATTTGCGGATGCCGGATGGTTTTATTTGTTGTACATAGTCTGATAAATACGAAGTCATTTACGGTGACACCACGATTCTTTTGTCGTCGTCTCCTGTTTCAAACACTTTGCCGTCATGCTTGTATTTTTTCAGGATAAAATGGGTTGTCGTAGATACAACTGAATCAAGCGTTGAGAGTTTATCCGAAACAAAACGCGCTACGTCAGACATCGAATTGCCGCGAATCACGACAGACAAATCGTATACGCCTGACATCAGGTAAACTGATTCAACCTCTTGGAATCGGTAAATCCGTTCCGCCACTTCATCAAAACCGACGCCCCGCTTCGGCGTTACTTTGACGTCGATCATGGCCGTAACGCCCTCATGTCCGTCTACTTTTCGCCAATCAATCATAGCGGAATAATCGATAATAACCTTTTCTTTCTCCAGTTTGTCAATAATTGTTTTTACTTCATTTACAGGGATGCCCGCCATCTTTGCGATTGTTTCTAAATCGGCGCGGCTGTTTTCGTCTAAAATTTCTAATATTTCTGTTTCTTTTTCTGTCAATTTCATTTGATTCACACCTTTGCAATGTCAAGAAATCTCATGACATTATATCACGTTTTTTGACGAATGCTAAGAAAAAACGAGGAGAAACTTCCGCTAGAATTTACAATTTCAGGGCATAATACAACCATCAAAAAAAGGGAGTGACACAGAATGGAGGCGGTTTCACCAATAAGGCGGTTTACGGTCGATGGAGTCAATGTATACTACGAACATTATCAAAATCCCGGCAGGCAAACGCTGGTCTGCGTACACGGTTTTTTATCATCTGCATTCAGCTTCAGAAAAGTAATTCCTCTCCTTCGGGACAAGTACGACATCATCGCGCTTGATTTGCCTCCTTTCGGCCAATCTGAAAAATCAAGAACGTTTATCTATACCTATCAAAACCTTGCTAAGCTTGTCATTGGGATTTTGGAGCACTTGCAAGTGAAGCAGGCTGTGCTTGTCGGGCATTCTATGGGCGGACAGATATCGCTGTCTGCTGCGCTCCAAAAACCGGAGCTTTTTTCAAAGGTTGTGCTGCTTTGCAGTTCGGGATATTTAAAACGTTCACACCCGACGATCATTTTCGGGACCCATATCCCGTATTTTCATCTTTATATCAAACGCTGGCTCTCGAAAGAAGGCGTGATGAAAAATTTATTAAATGTGGTGCATGACAAATCGCTGATTGATGAGGAGATGATTGACGGCTATGGCAGACCGTTTCAGGACGAGCAGATTTTCAAAGCCATGACAAGGTTTATCCGCCACAGAGAAGGAGATTTAGAACCCGAGCAATTGAAGAAAATGAACAAACCTGCTCTGTTGATTTGGGGCGAGGAGGATCGAATTGTCCCAATGGAGATCGGTAAACGGCTGCACGCAGATTTGCCTAATTCCGTGCTGTACTCACTTGGCCAGACCGGACATCTGGTGCCTGAAGAACGGCCTGAACTTGTTTCTGAACACATTGCTGATTTTATCAATTAAAAAAACCGGTGCTGAACCGGTTTTTTTAAGGCGTGCAGGAGCTGCTGTTTTTAATGAATAAAAGCTGGCCAGCCACTTCCCGGCAGCTGTCGATCGGCAGCGTTTGTTCAAAAGAAGTTTCAAATATTTGCTGAATGCTTTTCGCCAGCACGTCAGGATCGTCTTCATCATAGACTGCCTGCACGACATCAACAGCCTCCGTTTCGTAAAACTCTTCTCCATATTTAAACGGGTCCCATTTGGCAATGATCTTAATCATTTCCCTGACCGCTTGACTTTCTTCCATATTCATCACCGCTTATAATAAAATTTGCAGTTCTATCTTATCATAGTGAAGCTTAGAAGAATAAACATACATGAGGGGGTAACAGAATGAACTTTGATAAACGAGAAGAACGCCTTGGCACCCAATCTGTCAAATGGGACAAAACAGGCGAATTATTTGGCGTGACAGACGCACTCCCGATGTGGGTGGCGGATATGGATTTTCGCGCCCCGGAAGCGATAACTGAAGCGTTAAAAGAGCGTCTTGACCACGGTATTTTTGGTTATACAACTCCAGATCAAAAAACGAAGGATGCTGTGTGCGGATGGATGCAAAACAGGCACGGCTGGAAGGTAAATCCGGAAAGCATCACATTCAGCCCCGGCGTTGTAACAGCTTTGAGCATGGCGGTACAAGCTTTTACGGAGCCTGGCGATCAAGTAGTTGTTCAGCCTCCAGTTTATACGCCTTTTTACCATATGGTGGAGAAAAACGGCCGGCACATTTTACATAATCCGCTGCTAGAAAAAGACGGCGCATATGCAATGGATTTTGAAGATTTGGAGACGAAGCTTCGTGACCCAAGCGTTACATTGTTTATTTTATGCAATCCTCATAACCCTTCTGGGCGTTCATGGAGCCGGGAAGATTTACTGAAGCTAGGCGAATTGTGCCTTGAGCATGGCGTCACAGTTGTATCGGATGAAATCCATTCCGATTTAATGCTGTACGGACATAAACACACGCCGTTCGCTTCGCTCTCTGTCGATTTCGCTGATATTTCTGTGACATGTGCTGCTCCAAGCAAAACATTTAATATCGCCGGATTGCAGGCTTCAGCGATCATTATTCCTGATCGCCTGAAGCGCGCCAAGTTTTCCGCAAGCCTTCAGCGAAATGGTTTAGGCGGACTGAGCGCGTTTGCCGTCACTGCAATCGAAGCCGCGTATTCAAAAGGCGGACCGTGGCTTGATGAATTGATCACTTACATTGAGAAAAACATGAACGAAGCGGAAGCCTTTTTGAGCACCGAGCTGCCAAAGGTCAAAATGATGAAGCCGGATGCATCATACTTGATTTGGCTCGACTTCAGCGCTTACGGCTTGTCCGATGCAGAGCTTCAGCAAAGAATGTTAAAAAAAGGAAAAGTCATTTTAGAGCCCGGGACGAAATACGGGCCTGGCGGAGAAGGATTTATGCGCCTGAACGCGGGATGCTCTCTTGCAACCCTGCAGGACGGCCTGCGCCGCATCAAAGCCGCATTATCGTAAATATAGCTGTAAACGCCTTTACGTCTTCATTTGTAAAGGCGTTCTTAATAAAGGAATTTTATATTTTACTTCTAATATTTAGTGTTATAATAGATTCATATTTTATACGAAAGGATTTCACACGAATGGAAATTCTAAAAGACTATCTTCTGCACATCTGCTTTATTTTGTTTCCTATTCTTCTTTACCAAGTGTTTTGGCTTGGAAAACCTGCGATTCTTGTGCCAAAAATAAACAGCGGTTTGGTCACGCTCTTCGCCTGCGGCGCCTCCGTTTTATGCATTATTTTCCCGATTCATGAAATGGACTACATACAATACGGCCTTCAGATGATTCCCGTTATCATTTGTTTATTTTACATTAGTACCGCTTCCGGACTTACAGTCGCTGCATCTGTCCTATGTTTTGAACTGCTTTTTTACGAACCTTCCGCAATGTTTGTTTTCACTTTGCTGCCTTTTCTTATCATTATCCCAATCTTATTTCAGAAAAAATGGCCATTCATGTCCAAAGCGAAAAAACTGCTGCTGTCTTTATTGATCAGCTGCGTGGAGATTTTCCTATTTTTCGCCTCAAGCTGGATTCTATCCGCCTTGAATATTTTAAATTTTCAAAAATCAGGAATTTTCGTTTACGAGGCGGCAGTCTCAGGGCTTTTCCGCTCCAGTGTTCTTCTATTAAGCATCTATATTATCGAAAGCATCGCCGAAAATATCGCCCTGCGCTCACAGCTTATCCATTCTGAAAAAATGACGATTGTGAGTGAACTGGCAGCGAGCGTCGCTCATGAGGTCAGGAATCCGCTGACAGTTGTCCGCGGGTTTGTCCAGTTGCTTTTTAATGACGAAACCTTACAAAACAAGTCGAGTGTGGATTACAAAAAGCTTGTACTGTCAGAGCTTGACCGGGCGCAAGGCATTATTACAAACTATCTCGATATGGCCAAACAGCAATTATACGAAAAAGAGGTTTTTGACCTATCTGCCCTTATCAAAGAGACAAGCTCCCTTATGGTGTCGTACGCCAATTACAAGTCAGTAACCGTCGAGGCTGAAACAGAACCGGACCTTTTGATATACGGAGACGCAACAAAGCTGAAGCAGGCTGTCATCAACCTGATGAAAAACAGCATTGAAGCGGTTCCTCACGGTAAGGGGATGATCCACATATCAGCCAAAAGAAACGGCCATACGATCATGATCAACATCACAGACAATGGGGTCGGGATGACAGACCATCAAATGCAAAAACTCGGCGAACCTTATTATTCCTTAAAAACGAACGGAACGGGACTCGGCCTCACCGTAACCTTTTCCATTATTGAACATCATCACGGGACCATTTCATTTAACAGCAGCTTCCAAAAAGGCACTACGGTGACCATTAAGCTTCCCGCTGATCTTCCTCACTAGCAAATCGATTGGAACTTTAATAGAATAAATGCGAGGTGATGACAGATGAGCACGTTTGAGACAGGCTCTATCGTTAAAGGATTTTACAAAACAGGTGTATACATAGGAGAAATCACGGCTTGCAGGCCGCAGCATTATTTAGTGAAAGTGAAAGCGGTTCTTACCCATCCCGCTCAGGGAGACCTTCATCATCCAAAACAGGCGGATGTGCCATTTTTTCATGAGAGAAAAGCGCTTGCATATGGTGAACAGACCAATATCCCCCACCATATGGTGAAGCCTTATGATGGTGAAGTGCCGGATTATACAAAATCTCTGCGGGAGGCGACAGCACAGCTGAGAGCCAAATTGAATGAGGATGGTTCGGAGTGGGCAAAGCGCTCCCTTCATAATCTGGACATTTTAGAAAAAGAATATTTTAACCGGCCATAACCCAGTCTGACAAAAGATTGGGTTTTTTACGTCGCGCGCTTCAACAGTTCGGTTAAATCGATTCTCTCGCCGATTGTGGGCGGTTTTGGCTTTTCGAGATACTGCTTATCCTGCTCAACAAGCTTAAAAAGTTTATATGCTGTAAGAGCATCATCAAGCGCTTTATGATGGGTGCCGGTTCCGGAATCTCCATACTCTTCGGCAGCTTTCCATAAACCCGTCAATGTCCGGTCTCCAAAAAAGTTTTTGTATTCAAGCGATAAATCTCTCATTTCTCCCTTAAACGGGAAAGGGATATGATTAAACATACAGTTTTGCTTCAGCACTTTCATATCCATGTTTCCCCACGTAATTATTGTGCTGTTTTTCTCAGGATCCAGCTCGTTTAGTTTACGGATGAAATCCTCGAATCTCATTCCTTCGTCTACCTGTTTTTGGGTTATTTTTAAAAATGATTTGCAGCGTTTCGTAAGCTTCGGGAACTTTTTCGGTCTAACATAGCTAGAAAACGTCTCAACCACTTCATCATCAATCGACTTTACAATTCCGGCTTCAATGATTTCCGGGAAGAAGTTTTGAGGACTGTACTTTCCGTCGGGCATTGTAAATTCGAAATCAATAATGAGTAAGCTGTTTGTCGTCACCTTTTTACACCTGCCTTTCCTCCGATCAGAAAATGCTATCTTTATAGTATATCAATTCCCCTTCTCGACATTTCTTCATTTTCTAAAAATAATGAATTTTCCCAGCCGCTTCGTTTCTTTTAAATTGTGAATCGTTTCTTTATAATTAGTAAGGAACCCGAAATAATAAGAAGGTGATGTTATTTCTATCCGTAAGAAAAACTTTGTCATTGTGTGGCTGGCGAACTTTTTTGTCTCCGCTAGCACAACGATGATCGTTCCTTTTCTCTCCTTATACATTGAGACGCTCAGCTCTTTTTCAAACGGCTTTGTGCAAAGGTGGAGCGGCTATGTGTTCGGCATTACATTTCTCATGGCGTTTTTGGTATCCCCGTTTTGGGGACGGTTCGGAGACAAACGCGGATATAAGAAAATCCTTATGGCAACCGGAACAGGCATTGCCCTTAGCATTTTCTTCATGGGCTTTGTTACATCGGTGTACCAATTGTTTTTTCTGCGTATGGCAATGGGTCTTGTAACCGGATTCATCCCGACATCTCTTGCGATGATTTCGGCACAGACTCCGAAGAGCTCAGCCGGCAAAACGCTTGGCACGCTGCAAATGGGGCAAGTGTCCGGAAGCTTGTTCGGCCCGCTTTTGGGAGGCATGCTTGCTGATCATTTCGGCTTTACGTATACCTTTTTTATCACATCCTTTGTGATTTTCTCGTCTGTTCTTCTCGTGTTATTTGGTGTCAAAGAAAAGCCTCTTGCAGAGAAAACAGCCAAACGTACGTCTTACTCGAGAAAAGAAGTGCTCTCCTATATTTTTCACCAGCCGGCGCTGTGGGTCATGATGCTGTTAACCATGCTGATTCAAACAGGCAATTTCAGTATCCAGCCCCTGCTCGCTTTATATGTAAATGAGCTGCACGGACCTGTCAATCTTGCCTTTTTCTCCGGCATGGCATTTTCAGCAACGGGGCTCGGAAGTTTGCTGCTGGCTAGAAAATGGGGTGATCTGGGCGACCGCTACGGCCACCGCCGCATTTTAATCGGACTTTTGCTCGCCGCCTCTTTCTTTTTTATTCCGCAGGCGCTCGCGTCCTCACTCAGCGTGCTCCTTGTTTTTAGATTTTTATTCGGAATGGCGATGGGCGGTTTGCTGCCATGCATTACGGCAGCGATCCGCGTTCAGGCTCCCGGCAGCATTCAAGGTGAAGTTCTCGGCTACAATGTCAGCTTTCGCTTTTTAGGAAACGTGCTCGGGCCTCTGCTCGGCGGAATCATATCGAGCCACTTTACCATTTCGGCCACCTTTTACGTCACGGCGTTTCTCTTTTTCGCCGGCGCCTGCATGCTTTGGATCATGCAGAAACTTCGGAAAGATTCTTATGCCAAAGCAAGCTGATTCCGAGAAAAAACTGAGGAATCTTCTAAATTTAACCTTCTCGTAATCTCAAAAGAATGGTACGATATGGCTAGAATTTAGGAGAAAAGAGAGTGACCATGTTACGAAAAATAATCGGATGGATTTTGCTCCTTTGCATAATCCCATTGTTTGCATTTACAGTTATCGCTTCCGGAAAAGAAGTAAAACAAATGAAGTCCCTGGATCAGGTGCTTGATAAAAATATTAATCTGAAAGATATCAGCCTTGTTCAGAACAGCTACATGTATGACAGGGACGGCTCCCTTGTCTCGGAAATCGTCAGCGACCACGAAAACCGTGTGCTCGTTCCATTTAACAAGATTCCCGAGGAAGTCAAACAGATTTTCTTAACATCTGAGGACCGCCATTTTTACGAGCATAAAGGCTTTGACTTTATGGGAATGGTGCGGGCTACTGCTTCTAACGTAAAAGACAAGAAAATTGACCAGGGTGCCAGCACCATCACACAGCAGCTTTCAAGAAACTTATATTTGAGCCACGAACGCTCCTTCAGCCGCAAGCTGACAGAGCTCGCGTATTCCTATCAGCTGGAGAAAAAATATACGAAAAATGAAATTCTTGAAGCTTACTTAAATACCATTTATTTTAACAATGGTGTTTATGGCGTCGGTTCAGCGGCTGAATTCTATTTCAGCAAACCGCTGAAATCTCTCACAGTGGGAGAAATGGCTTTTATCTGTGCTATACCTAATAACCCTACATTATATGATCCTCTCAAGCATTTTGACTACACGAAAAGCCGTCAAGAACGTTTGCTTAAAGGGCTAAAAGATGCCGGGGTCATTACGGACAAAGAGCTGAAAAAAGCCATAAAACAAAAAATCAAACTGGATGTTGAAAAAAGAGAAGACAAATATCCTGACTACGTTTCCTACGTCAATGATGAATTCACTCAGCTAGTGTCTGAATCAGAAGGCTTTGATAAACGCCTTCAAAAAGCATCAGGAAAACAAAAAGAAAAGATCGAGAACGAGCTGTCCGCAAGAGTCAGCACGCTGATGAAAGACGGCGTGAAAATTTATACTGCACTTGATCCGTACATGCAAAATCAAGTTGTGGCACAAATGAATTCCAAGCTCCCGTAT
Source organism: Bacillus sp. LM 4-2 (assembly GCF_000978495.1). Lineage (NCBI taxonomy): Bacteria > Bacillati > Bacillota > Bacilli > Caryophanales > Bacillaceae > Bacillus > Bacillus sp. LM 4-2. The sequence continues at coordinate 3,090,900 of NZ_CP011101.1, forward strand.
GCGGACGTACAGGGCGGAGCGGCTGTGATTAATCACCAGACGCATCAAATCATCGCTCTATCCGGCGGGAAAAACTATCAAAAATATGACTTTAACCGCGCCTACCAGGCGTACAGGCAGCCGGGGTCATCCATTAAGCCGCTTCTTGATTACGGCCCTTATATTGAACAGACCGGCGCGACAGGAAGCAGCACCATTGATGCCAGCAAGTTTTGCAGCAAAGACTACTGTCCGCAAAACTACAATAACCGCACTTACGGCACAGTGACGCTTGATACGGCGTTTAAAAATTCATATAATACACCGGCTATTAGAATGCTCGACCGCGTCGGCATCCAAAAGGCATTCAGTTATATTGAACCGTATCATTTTGCCAAACTTGTCGACAGTGACTATCTTCTTCCGGCGGCGCTTGGCGGATTTACAAACGGCATGACGCCTCTTGAGATGACAAAGGCTTATACGACATTCGGCAACAGCGGAAGCTATACGCCGAGCCATGCGATTACAAAGGTGACAGACCTTAAAGGAAAAACGCTTTATAAATGGAATGATAAAGCGACTCAAATATTCAGCGTCCGCACGAACATGCAGCTGAAAAAACTGATGTCTTCCGTTGTGAAAAGCGGAACAGGGAAAAAAGCATATTTCAATGCGCCTTACATCGGCGGTAAAACCGGAACATCAAATGATTATCACGATATGTGGTTTGTCGGCCTGACTGATACGTATACAATGGGTGTCTGGGTCGGAAAGGACACACCGACCAGCGTTGAATATCTTCACAGCATCAGCCCTCAGCTTTCCATCTGGAAAGGAACGCTGCAAGCTGCTTATTAAAGGATCGGAGGGGATATGGGGTGACTTCAGAACAAATTCCAAATCGCGTTTTGCTGTTTGACGGTGTCTGCAATTTATGCAATGGCGCCGTGCAATTTATCATTAAACGTGATCCGGACGGATTGATTTCTTTCACATCGCTGCAGTCGGAAACAGGACAGAGCCTGCTGAAAAAAAGCGGGCTTCCGACTGATCGGTTTGACAGCTTTGTCTTTATTGAAGACGGCCAAGTGTACACAAAGTCAACTGCAGCCATTAAGGTTTTCAGGCATCTGCGAGGCCCATGGCGGCTCTTCGTCCTTTTTTTCGCAGTGCCGAAGCCTGTCAGAGATATGGTCTATTCTTTCATTGCCAAAAACCGCTATAAGTGGTTTGGCAAAAAAAATGAATGTATGCTCCCCTCCCCTTCCATTAAAAAAAGATTTTTACCGTAAATAAAAAATGGCTAGGAAGCTAGCCATCACAGATTGTTGACAAAATCCTAAAACGGCTTCGTTTTAGGATTTTGTCATCTATTCAGCGTGATTGAAAACTTTTGAAGTTGTGAAACGGCGGAAACCTGAGAATCTAGCCGCCGTTTCATTGCGTACAGAGCACGAAGCGCAAATCTGACCACCAAACGCTGAAATGGCTAGCTTACACAGGTAAGCTAGCCATTATGCTATTATAAAGCTTGATAAATATGAACAGAATACCGATAACAAAGGTAAACCAAAACAGCAGTTCCAATAGAATGAATCCGACTAATGACATGAGAGAAAGCGTCGAATAAATCCGGTACACGGTAAACACAAAGTAAGCGAGCGTGACGACCGCAAACCAGATCACAATCCAAATGACATTTTGCAAGAGCACAAAGGATAAAATCCCGCCGCCCAAATAAATCATGGAACCCATTCTGAGTTTTTTCAGGTTGTTCCCTTCCGGATCATTAGCAAAAAACAGCAATGACAGCTCGGTCACGGTATTTGCAATTAATTTCAGAGCGGACAGAACCATAAAATATAAAAGTGCAAAGGCAGCAAATAACGCAAGCCTGATTCCTTTCTCTGAAAAATAATCGAGCATTCCATCATACATTCCAAATGAAGACAGCATCTTCAACGCATAAAGTGAAGTTGAGATGGATAAGGACGAACTAAAAAGCAGGATCGCAATCAGCGGAAAATATCCTGTCAAATAAGTATTTTTCATATAAAAAAGTCCCTTTCTATAATCTACCTCATTTATTATGGAGGACTTAAAACACATTGACAAGATAAATTATTCCATTTTTTCTCCTTTTTACGAATTACGGTCCCAAATCTTCACAAAGCAGCATTTTGAGAGTAAAGTAGTACGCAGGAATCATAAAACGTAAGGAAGTTTTATATGAAAAAAACATTAAAACTGCAAACCAGACTCACCATATTTGTTTGTATCGTTGTATTAATCGCATTGCTCATTACGTTTTTTACAGTCGGTGCCCAAACCACCAAACGAATTAGAGATCAGGAAAAGGCCACTGCGCTGCAGACTGCTGAAATGGTAGCTGAGGCGCCGATGACAGCCGCTGCTTTAGAAAGCGGAAAAAAACAAAAGGAACTGCAGAGCTACACAAAGCGGGTTCAGAAAATTACCGGCACGGAATTTGTTGTCGTCATGGATATGAACGGTATCCGCAAAACTCATCCTGACCCGAGCAAAATCGGAAAAAAATTCAGAGGCGGTGATGAGTCCGAGGTATTAAAAGGGCATGTCCATATCAGCACAGCCTCTGGCACGCTCGGGAAATCGCAGAGAGCGTTCGTCCCTGTCTACGCGGAGAATGGAAAACAAGTCGGTGCAGTCGCGGTCGGCATCACCGTAAATGAAATTGATGAAGTGATCAGCCATAGCTTACGGCCGCTTTACTTTATTATTTGCGTCAGCATCTTCGTCGGTGTGATCGGAGCCGTTATCGTCGCCCGTACAGTGAAAAATATCATGTACGGACTTGAACCTTATGAAATTGCGACTCTGCTTGAAGAACGGAGCGCGATGCTGGAATCGACGAAGGAAGGAATACTCGCTGTCGATGAACATGGCAAAATTAAACTTGCCAACGCGGAAGCAAAACGCCTATTCGTCAAAATGGGCATCAACACAAATCCCATTGATCAGGATGTAGACGACATCTTGCCGAAAAGCCGCTTGAAAAAGGTCATTGAGACAAAAAAACCTCTTCAAGACAGAGACGTCCGCATTAACGGGCTGGAGCTTGTGTTTAATGAAGTTCCTATCCAGCTGAAAGGACAAACTGTCGGAGCGATTGCAACATTCCGCGACAAGACCGAGGTAAAACATTTAGCTGAACAGCTTTCCGGTGTTAAAATGTATGCAAACGCACTGAGAGCGCAGTCTCATGAATTTATGAACAAACTGCATGTGATATTAGGTCTCGTCCAGCTGAAAGAGTATGATGATCTTGGAGATTATATTAAAGATATAGCCATACAGCAAAAATCAGAAACAAGTGAAATTATAAATGATGTCAAAAGCTCCGTACTGGCCGGTTTTCTGCTTGGAAAGCAAAGCTTTATACGTGAGCAGGGCGCAAATCTTGATATTGAATGCAACGGTGTCATCCCGAACGCGGCAGACCCTTCTGTCATCCATGAACTTATTACAATCATCGGAAATCTCATCAACAATGGCTTAGATGCCGTTGCCGATATGCCGAAAAAACAAATCACCATGTCCATGCGCTTCCATAACAGCATACTGGACATTGAAATTACCGATACTGGAGCAGGCATGTCTGAAGAAGACCAAGCCAAAGTATTTGAACAAGGCTATTCAACAAAGGGCAAAAACCGGGGATTCGGCCTTTATTTCACACAGCAAAGCATCGAAAATTTAAAAGGCCAAATGATCCTCACAAGCGAAAAGAATGAAGGAACGACATTCAGTATTCGCATCCCGTACGAACCGAAGGAGGAAAATCATGATTAATGTACTAATAGTTGAAGATGACCCCATGGTGGGTGAATTAAATAAACGATACTTAAGCCAAATAGATGGCTTTCAGCTGAAAGGCATCGCTTCTTCCTTTCAAAGCGCTCTGCATATTTTAGGGGAGCACCATATTGACCTCATTTTGCTTGATATTTATATGCCGGGAAAAAACGGGCTGGAACTGCTGACGGAATTGAGAGCCCAAAATGAAGCGGTTGACGTGATTGTCATCTCAGCGGCCAGCGAGCTTGACGTGATCAAGAAAACACTTCGGTACGGAGCTGTTGATTATTTAATCAAACCGTTTGAATTTGAACGATTCCAAACGGCTCTGTCTGATTACAGACGAAAACAAAAGGTGTATTCAACCCATCGCAACATGAGCCAAAAAGAACTGGACGCCGAGCTTTTTCAAAAGAAAGAAGCAACAGAAAAAGTGCAGCTTCCTAAAGGCCTGACAAAAAGCACGCTGAAGCTGATCTGGTCCAGTATCCAGTCATTTGAAAATGAATCTTTTACGACAGAAGACTTGGCAAAGCACACAGAAATCTCTCAAGTATCCATACGAAAATACTTAAAGTTTCTTGAAGATATACAGGTTCTGAATGTAGAAATGGCGTACGGAACGATCGGAAGACCTGTGTTTCAGTACAACGTCAACAACAGTAACATTAACGGAATAAAGCAATATCTATAAGAAAACGCACTGCTTGCTTTGAGCAGTGCGTTTTTCTGTCATATCTCTTGCCAAGATGCTTGATTCTATTGTTGATAAGTTATACAAGAATAACAAAGGGCTTTCACATTTTTAAGCAAATAATTCTAAAAATAGATAATTTTTAAAAAATTATGCGAAATTCTATTTATTTCTTATTAGTTAAATGATAAATTATGATTGGTTAGTTGATCCCGAAAAACTAAGTCATAAGTCTTACTTCAGAAAACGATGTCACGGTTTTCCGCCCGGAACGCCTTCCGCATCCTTCTCTTCCCCGCCTTTCGAAGGAAATACTCACACCACGCTTATTCAGGGAAGAATAGAACTGTCTCAGCGCATTCCATTTGTTATTATCAGAAAATTTTATCGATTCTAAGAAATTGTTCAGGACAGCCCATCACATGACTGGCCGGATCAGCTTTGAACCAAATTTTTCTGGGGGGTTATATCTTGAATAAACGAAAAATCGGATTGGCGATGTCACTTGTGATCGCAGCAGGCACCATATTAGGAGCATGCGGAAACAGCGAAAAAAGCAGCGGCTCAGGCGAAGGCAAAAACAAATTCAGTGTGGCGATGGTTACTGACGTAGGCGGAGTGGATGACAAATCCTTCAACCAATCAGCCTGGGAAGGCATCCAAGCCTTTGGGAAAGAGAATGGGCTGAAAAAAGGCAAAAACGGTTACGACTATCTTCAATCCAAATCTGATGCAGACTATACAACGAACTTAAATAAATTGGCGCGTGAGAATTTTGACTTAATTTACGGCGTCGGCTACTTAATGGAGGATTCAATCAGCGAAATTGCTGACCAGCGTAAAAATACAAACTTTGCGATTATAGATGCTGTTGTCGATAAAGACAACGTCGCAAGTATTACGTTTAAAGAGCAGGAAGGCTCATTTCTCGTCGGAGTGGCCGCAGCCCTATCAAGCAAATCAGGAAAAATCGGCTTTGTAGGCGGCATGGAATCAGAGTTGATCAAAAAATTCGAGGTCGGCTTCCGTGCCGGCGTGCAAGCAGTTAACCCTAAAGCCGTTGTAGAAGTGAAATACGCAGGGGGTTTCGATAAAGCCGATGTCGGTAAAGCAACCGCCGAAAGCATGTATAAATCAGGCGTAGATGTTATTTATCACTCTGCGGGCGCCACTGGCACAGGCGTCTTTACTGAAGCGAAAAACCTGAAAAAAGAAGATCCAAAACGCGATGTCTGGGTCATCGGTGTCGATAAAGACCAATACGCAGAAGGCCAGGTAGAAGGAACAGATGATAACGTCACCCTCACTTCCATGGTGAAAAAAGTAGATACAGTCGTTGAAGATGTAACGAAAAAAGCGAGTGACGGAAAGTTCCCGGGCGGCGAAACACTTACCTACGGGCTTGATCAAGACGGAGTCGGCATTTCTCCATCTAAACAAAATCTATCGGATGATGTGATCAAAGCGGTCGATAAATGGAAGAAAAAAATCATCGACGGATTGGAAGTCCCGGCAACTGAGAAAGAGCTCAAAACCTTCAAAGCTGAATAAGAATCGCAGGGATAAGGAGGTCGAGCCCTTATCCCTTGTTTTTCTTTTATTTTGAAATAAAGGAGCGGTCAATCAATGGAATATGTCATTGAAATGCTCAATATCCGCAAGGAGTTTCCAGGTATCGTCGCCAATGACAATATCAATCTTCAAGTCAAAAAAGGCGAAATACACGCGTTGCTCGGTGAAAACGGAGCGGGGAAATCAACATTGATGAATGTCCTTTTCGGGCTGTATCAGTCGGAGCGGGGTGAAATTCGGGTGCGCGGCGAGAAGGTGCACATCAACAGCCCGAACAAAGCGAATGACCTTGGAATTGGAATGGTGCACCAGCACTTTATGCTTGTTGACACCTTTACAGTTGCTGAAAATATTATTCTCGGGAAGGAGCCAAAGAAGTTTGGCAGAATTGACCGGAAGCGTGCTGGCCAAGAGGTGCAGGACATTTCCGATCGATACGGCCTGCAGATCCATCCTGAAGCAAAAGCAGCTGACATATCAGTCGGTATGCAGCAGCGCGCAGAAATATTAAAAACCCTCTACCGCGGTGCCGACATTCTGATTTTTGATGAACCGACGGCTGTTTTGACGCCTCATGAAATTAAGGAACTGATGCAAATTATGAAGAACCTGGTCAAAGAAGGGAAGTCCATCATCTTAATCACCCATAAGCTGAAAGAGATTATGGAGATTTGTGACCGCGTTACGGTTATCCGTAAAGGAAAAGGCATCAAAACCCTTGATGTCCGTGATACAAACCAAGACGAACTCGCCAGTCTAATGGTCGGCCGCGAGGTATCGTTCAAAACTGAAAAGAGAGCTGCTCAGCCGGGAGCGGAAGTGCTTGCGATTGACGGCATAACTGTAAAGGATACCCGCGGAATAGAGACAGTCAGAGATTTGTCTCTTTCTGTCAAAGCGGGAGAAATAGTCGGCATAGCAGGCGTCGACGGAAACGGGCAATCAGAGCTGATCGAAGCGGTGACAGGACTCCGCAAAACAGATTCAGGAACAATCACCTTAAACGGAAAACAGATCCAAAACCTGACGCCAAGAAAAATCACTGAATCCGGGATCGGGCATATTCCTCAGGATCGCCATAAACACGGTCTCGTCCTTGATTTTCCAATCGGAGAGAATATCCTGCTGCAAAGCTATTACAAAAAGCCGTATTCAGCATTGGGCGTTTTACATAAAGGCGAAATGTACAAAAAAGCACGCAGCCTGATCAGCGAGTACGACGTCAGAACGCCGGATGAATATACACACGCTCGGGCATTGTCAGGCGGAAACCAGCAAAAAGCGATTATCGGGCGGGAAATAGACCGAAATCCTGATTTATTAATTGCCGCCCAGCCGACTCGCGGCCTTGATGTCGGAGCGATTGAATTTGTCCATAAAAAGCTCATTGAGCAGCGTGATGCCGGGAAAGCCGTTCTTCTCCTCTCGTTTGAGCTTGAAGAAATTATGAATCTCAGTGACAGAATCGCCGTTATTTTTGAAGGACGCATTATCGCCAGCGTTAATCCGCAGGAAACCACTGAACAGGAGCTTGGTCTCTTGATGGCAGGAAGCACGCAAAAGGAAGCGGGGAAAGCAAATGGTTAAACGACTCTCTCATTTACTCGTGCCGCTCATCGCAATCATACTTGGTCTTGCGGCCGGCGCGTTGATTATGCTTGTGAGCGGCTACAGTGTGGCTAGCGGATATTCGGCTTTGTGGAATGGGATATTCGGAGAAATCTATTATGTCGGAGAAACAATCCGGCAAATTACGCCTTATATTTTATCCGGATTGGCTGTCGCCTTTGCATTCCGAACCGGACTCTTTAATATCGGTGTCGAGGGACAGCTGCTCGTCGGCTGGACAGCAGCGGTTTGGGTCGGTACGGCGTTTGACGGACCGGCATATATTCACTTGCCGCTCGCATTGATTACAGCGGCAGCTGCAGGAGGATTATGGGGGTTTATTCCCGGCATTTTGAAAGCGCGATTTTACGTTCATGAAGTCATTGTCACCATTATGATGAATTATATCGCGCTGCACATGACCAATTACATCATTTCAAACGTCTTGACAGATCATCAGGACAAGACGGGGAAAATTCACGAATCCGCCTCCCTCCGCTCTCCTTTTCTTGAACAGATCACCGATTACTCACGGCTGCATTTGGGAATCATCGTTGCCCTTCTCGCAGCAGTTATCATGTGGTTTATCATCAACAAAACTACAAAAGGATTTGAGCTCCGGGCGGTCGGGTTTAACCAGCACGCTTCCCAGTATGCCGGCATGAGCGTGCGGAAGAATATCATGACCTCCATGCTTATCTCCGGCGCTTTTGCAGGCCTTGCCGGAGCCATGGAGGGGCTAGGAACATTCGAATACGCCGCAGTGAAAGGCGCATTTACCGGCGTAGGCTTTGACGGTATCGCTGTCGCTCTTCTCGGGGGAAACACAGCCATCGGCGTTGTACTGGCAGCATGCCTGCTTGGCGGGCTGAAAATCGGCGCATTAAATATGCCGATTGAATCAGGCGTTCCATCAGAGGTCGTTGATATTGTGATTGCTATTATTATTCTGTTTGTGGCTTCAAGCTATGCGATTCGTTTCGTCATGGGCAAATTGAAGAAAAAGGGGGCGAACTAAGTGGACATTGTGCAGATTTTATCTATCATTGTCCCTGCCACACTCGTCTATGCGGCCCCGCTTATTTTAACTGCTCTCGGCGGCGTGTTTTCCGAGAGATCAGGCGTTGTAAATATCGGCTTAGAAGGCCTCATGATTATCGGGGCGTTCACCAGCGTGCTATTTAATCTATTTTTAGGCCCGGAATTAGGTGCCGCCGCACCTTGGCTTTCGCTCCTTGCCGCCATGGCAGCAGGCGCCCTGTTTTCACTGATTCACGCGGCAGCGGCGATTTCGTTTCGCGCCGACCAGACAGTCAGCGGTGTCGCCATTAACATGCTGGCGCTTGGGGCAACTTTATTTATCGTCAAACTGATCTACGGCAAAGCGCAGACAGACAAAATTCCAGAGCCTTTTTATAAGACGAAAATCCCCGGTTTGGGCGATATTCCCGTCTTGGGAAAGATCCTCTTTTCGGATGTCTATTATACGTCTATTCTTGCAATAGCACTTGCCTTTATTTCCTGGTTTATCTTGTTCAAAACGCCGTTCGGCCTTCGTATCCGTTCTGTCGGTGAGCATCCGATGGCGGCCGATACGATGGGAATCAACGTATATAAAATGCGCTACGTCGGCGTGATGATCAGCGGATTGTTCGGCGGTCTCGGCGGCGGCGTATATGCCTCCACAATTGCGCTTGATTTCACGCACTCTACCATCTCCGGGCAAGGTTTTATCGCCCTGGCAGCGCTTGTATTCGGAAAATGGCATCCGATCGGAGCACTGGGGGCCGCCCTGTTTTTCGGATTCGCCCAAAGCTTAAGCATCATTGGATCGCTGCTCCCTCTTTTTAAAGACATACCAAATGTGTATATGCTGATGGCTCCTTATGTCTTAACGATTCTCGCTTTAACCGGCTTTATCGGGCGGGCAGATGCGCCAAAAGCCAATGGCGTGCCTTATATTAAAGGAAAAAGATAAAACATTCTCCCCTGGGAAGACGATTCTCAGGGTTTTTTTTCTAATCCAAAAGACCCTCTTAATTTAATTGTTTATTAGTTTTTTAACTTAAAAAAATATGAAGTGTTAACGCTTTCTTGTAGACTGTAACAAACAATACATGGGGGTGTATGACATGGGAGCAATTCCAAAAACGGGGACAATTTCACCTGAGCAAAAAGACTCACAGGAGAAAAACCTGTTTCAAAAAATTTGGTCTTGGGAAATCGGTGTGATTCCTTTGCCATTATACACAGTATTAGCTGTTATTATTATTCTTGCAGCATATTACAATGAGCTGCCGGCAAATATGCTTGGCGGGTTTGCCATCATTATGATTCTTGGTGTGTTTCTCGGAGACATAGGCCAACGCATACCGATATTGAAGGATATTGGCGGCCCTGCTATTTTATCTTTGTTTGTTCCTTCATTTTTAGTCTTTTACAATGTACTGAATTCAACATCTTTAGACGCTGTAACCAACTTGATGAAAACGTCTAACTTCCTTTATTTCTATATCGCGTGCCTTGTTGTGGGAAGTATCCTCGGTATGAACAGAATTGTTTTAATACAGGGGTTTATCAGAATGTTCGTTCCACTGGTTGCAGGAACGATCGCGGCCGTTGCAGCCGGCATCCTTGTCGGATTTATTTTTGGCTATAGTGCCTATGATTCCTTTTTCTTTGTTGTTGTCCCGATTATTGCCGGGGGAATAGGTGAAGGGATTTTGCCGCTTTCAATCGCCTATTCACAAATACTGGGCTCATCCGCCGATGTATTTGTGTCTCAGCTGGTGCCAGCCGCAATTATAGGAAACGTTTTTGCTATCATATGTGCAGCCTTAATGAAAAAGCTTGGCGACAAGCGTCCAGATCTAAATGGGAACGGACGTCTCGTAAAATCTAAAAAAGCAAATGAGATTTTCAATCAAAAAGAAGCCGAAGCAAAAATTGATTTTAAACTAATGGGAGCAGGAGTTCTGCTCGCGTGTACATTCTTTATTTTTGGCGGGTTATTGGAGAAATTCATCTTCATCCCGGGCGCGATCTTAATGATTATTTCAGCTGCGGCTGTCAAGTATGCAAATATTCTTCCGAAAAAAATGGAAGAAGGCGCTTACCAGCTTTATAAGTTTATTTCTTCAAGCTTTACATGGCCGCTGATGGTCGGTCTCGGCATCCTCTTTATTCCGTTGGATGACGTAGCGTCTGTGATTTCTATACCGTTTGTCATCATCTGTATTTCAGTTGTTATCGCGATGATTGGTTCTGGATATTTCGTAGGCAAGCTGATGAACATGTATCCGGTTGAATCCGCAATCGTTACCTGCTGCCACAGCGGTCTCGGCGGAACGGGTGATGTTGCCATTTTATCGGCATCAGGAAGAATGGGCCTTATGCCGTTTGCCCAAATTTCAACCCGTCTCGGCGGTGCAGGCACAGTTATTTGCGCGACAGTGCTGCTTCGTTTTTTCACTTCATAAACAGAAAGAGTTCCGTTTTATGCGGAACTCTTTTTTTATTTATTCACAATCCGAATATACTCTCGGGGACCAAACGGCAGATCCTTTGATTCCGTCTCACTCATTCTGGCTGACAGGTGGTGCTCCAGTAAATACAGCTCCCACTCATCACTAGCCGCCACACCGCTGCGCCCGTCATATTGATTCAACATGAATGCCCCTGCAAATACTGAGCAGAATAAACCTGAGCACATCACGACTTTTGTTTTCACATGACCAGCTCCTTTCCTTCAGCTTGATCAGGATTGATTTTAAATATACAAATAACCTCTTTTTTGTTAGACTTATTTTGAGGTCAAAAGAACTCATAAAAACCCATTACAGCAGTTCGAAGCGTGGCAGCTTGCAGAAAAGTGCGATATAATTTGGACTAGGTCGTTTGACCGTATATTTCATACATAGCGCATTTTTCAATTGAGAACGAGAAAAGGAGGTCTTATCTTTGCAGCTCTTACATCTTGCTATTTTATCGCCTTTTTTATTTGCTTTTATCATTCCCTTCTTGGCAAAATACGCAAAAAGAGTGCATACGGGCTGGTTTGTGTTGATCCTGCCCGTCTTGCTGTTTATATACTTTCTCCCAATGATCAGGATGACACAGTCTGGAGAAACACTTCGATCGGTATTAGAGTGGATTCCGTCACTCGGCATTAACTTTACCGTTTATATAGACGGCCTCGGGTTATTATTCGCTTTACTGATCACAGGCATTGGCTCTTTGGTCACTCTTTACAGCATTTTTTATTTATCGAAAGAAAAAGAACAGCTTGGGCCCTTTTATGTCTACTTATTGATGTTCATGGGCGCCATGCTCGGTGTCGTTCTAGTAGACAATGTCATGGTTCTCTACATGTTCTGGGAGCTTACAAGCCTTTCATCCTTTTTGCTGATCGGCTATTGGTATAAGCGGGAAAAGTCGCGCTATGGCGCAGCCAAATCACTTTTGATTACGGTCAGCGGCGGGCTGTGCATGCTCGGCGGATTTATTCTCCTTTATTTGATAACGGATTCCTTCAGTATTCGAGAGATGGTTCATCAGGTTCAATTAATTGCCGGCCACGAATTGTTTATCCCGGCTATGATTCTCATTTTATTAGGGGCTTTTACGAAATCAGCGCAATTTCCTTTTTACATCTGGCTCCCTGACGCGATGGAAGCTCCGACGCCTGTCAGCGCTTATCTCCATTCAGCTACTATGGTAAAAGCCGGCATTTATGTGATTGCGAGATTCAGTCCTATTTTCGCCTTTTCAGCTCAGTGGTTTTGGATCGTGTCCCTCGTTGGCCTCTTTACGATGGTTTGGGGTTCATTCCATGCCGTGAAACAAACTGATTTAAAATCGATTTTGGCGTTTTCAACCGTCAGCCAGCTCGGCATGATCATCTCCATGCTCGGAGTCAGTGCTGCGGCCCTTCATTACGGCCATACAGAATATTATACAGTTGCCGCTATGGCTGCCATTTTCCATTTAATCAACCACGCAACCTTTAAAGGAAGCTTGTTTATGGCAGTCGGGATTATCGATCACGAAACAGGCACACGGGATATCCGGAAGCTAGGCGGCCTGATGGCGATTATGCCGATTACATTTACCATTTCCTTAATCGGGACATTTTCAATGGCCGGCTTACCGCCGTTTAACGGATTTTTGAGTAAAGAAATGTTTTTCACAAGCATGCTTCGCGTGACACATTTTGACCTGTTCAACGTGCAGACATGGGGCGTTCTGTTCCCTCTTTTCGCCTGGATCGGAAGTGTATTTACGTTTATCTACAGCATGAAATTGCTGTTTAAAACATTCAGAGGAAATTACCAGCCTGAACAGCTTGAAAAACAGGCTCACGAAGCGCCTGTCGGCATGCTCGTACCACCGGTCATTCTTGTCGCTTTGGCTGTCAGTCTCTTCTTTTTCCCGAATATATTGTCGTACAGCCTGATAGAGCCTGCGATGAACTCAATCTATCCGACACTGCTTGCCGGCCATGAGAAATTCCACGTTCACATTTCACAGTGGCATGGGGTTACAACGGAATTGCTCATGACTGCGGGTATTGTTGTGATCGGAACAATTGGTTATTTGTCGCTGAATAAGTGGAAAGGAATCTATAAACTGTTTCCTTCGAAACTCACACTCAACCGGTTATACGATAAGCTTTTGACTCTGATGGAGAAAGGCTCTTACCGGGTCACAAAACAATATATGACCGGGTTTTTAAGAGATTATTTGCTGTATATCTTCGCTGGTTTCATCATTCTGATAGGCGGAGCTTTTGCCATTAAAGGCGGATTTTCATTTAAAACGGAAGGCATGGCTAAAATCGGTGTATACGAAATCATTTTGACGCTTGTCATGATCAGCGCCACAGTGGCGACTGTTTTTGCTAGGTCAAGACTGACGGCGATCATTGCACTCGGTGTTGTCGGTTATACGCTTGCATTGTTTTTTGTCATTTTCAGAGCGCCGGACTTGGCATTGACTCAGCTCGTCATTGAAACGATTTCTGTGGCACTGTTTCTGCTTTGCTTCTACCATTTGCCGAAACTGAGGCTGAAAACAAAAACGAGAACGTTCCGGATGACGAATTTTATCATTTCTTTAGGCGTCGGTGTTATCGTTACTCTGCTCGGTATCGCATCCTCAAGCCAGCGGACAAAAGACAGCATTGCGTCCTTCTTTGTCAAACATAGCCACGATCTCGGCGGAGGGGATAATGTCGTCAATGTCATTCTTGTTGATTTCAGGGGATTTGATACAATGTTTGAAATTACGGTATTAACAATAGCCGCTCTCGGCATTTACAGCATGATTAAAACAAAAGTAAAAGAGGAGGGGAAAAGCGGTGAATGAACAAAAAACAAATGACTTGATTCTTCAAACCGCGACAAAGCTTGTATCCTTTATCATTTTGCTTTTCTCTTTCTATTTATTTTTATCAGGGCATAACGCGCCCGGAGGAGGCTTTGTCGGCGGACTGATCACGTCCTCTTCCATCGTTCTCTTGCTTCTGGCATATGATTTAAAAACCGTGCGTTCCCTTTTGCCTGTCAATTTCATTTATGTCGCGGGAGCCGGCCTTCTGCTCGCTGTATTAACAGGCGTTGGCTCCTTTGTCTTTGGGTTTCCTTTTTTAACCCACACATTCGGATACTTTCAGCTGCCGATCCTTGGGAAAACGGAGCTCGCCACAGCGACGATATTTGATTTAGGCGTTTATCTTGTTGTCGTAGGCATAACGATGACCATTATTCAAACGATTGGAGAGGAAGAATAATGGAAATCTTAATGGCTGTATTAGCCGGTATTATTTTTATGGCTGCCACGTATTTGCTGCTGTCTAAAAGCCTGCTTCGCGTCATTATCGGAACAGCACTGTTAAGCCATGGCGTTCATTTAATGCTTTTAACTATGGGAGGATTAAAGAAAGGCGCTGCTCCGATTTTGAGCGAGCATGCCAAATCATTTGTCGATCCGCTTCCGCAAGCCCTGATTTTGACCGCAATTGTCATTTCTTTTGGCGTTACGTCATTCATACTCGTCATGGCCTTTCGCGCTTATCAGGAATTGAAATCGGACGATATGGATCAAATGAGGGGAAATGATCAACATGAATAATTTTGTTATTTTGCCAATCCTGATCCCGCTTTTGTCGGCTATTCTTCTGATTTTCATGACGAAGAATCTTATGCTCATGAGAATCTTCAGCACGGCGGCATCGGCCATCGGGATTGTGATTAGCGGCATACTTGTACAGACTGTCTTCACAAAAGGTATCCAGACACTCAGCCTAGGCGGATGGAAAGCGCCGTACGGCATTGTGCTTGCCGCAGACCAATTCGCCAGCCTTCTCGTTCTCACAACAGCGGTCATCGGTTTATTGGTTGGGCTTTATTCCTTCCGTTCTGTCGGTGAAAAACGGGAGCGCTCCTTTTACTACTCCGGCGTTCAGTTCTTGCTTGCCGGCGTCAGCGGAGCGTTTTTAACAGGCGATTTATTTAATATGTACGTATTTTTTGAGCTTCTGCTTATTGCTTCCTATATGCTGATTGTATTAGGCGGCACAAAAATTCAGCTGCGGGAATCCCTTAAATATATTGTGTTTAATATTGTATCGTCTGCCCTGTTTGTCATAGGGGTCGGCTTTTTATACGCTGTAACCGGTACGTTAAACATGGCGGATCTTAGCGTGAAAATCAGCGAATCAGGACAAACCGGGCTGATCACTGTGATTGGTGTCCTGCTGCTTTTGGTATTTGGCATGAAGGGCGGAATCTTCCCCCTCTACTTTTGGCTTCCAGGCTCTTATTACGCGCCACCGGCGGCAATCTCCGCGTTGTTCGGCGCTTTGCTGACAAAAGTCGGGTTATATGCGATTACGAGGGTTTTCACATTGATTTTTATTCACGATACTGCCTTTACCCATCAGCTGATGATTTGGCTGGCGGCGCTGACTGTGATTTTCGGTGTCATCGGTTCACTCGCTTATTCGAATGTCATGAAAATTGTGATCTATAACATTATTACCGCTGTCGGCGTGATTTTGTTCGGTGTGGCAGTACACACCCCCGCATCCATTCAGGGCGCGATCTACTATCTAATTCACGATATGCTGATTAAGGGCGCTTTGTTTATGCTGGCGGGTACGCTGATCGCATTGACTGGAACCGCGAGCCTGCATAAAATGGGCGGGCTGATCAAACGCTATCCTGTTCTTGGATGGATGTTTTTCATTTCCGCTATTTCTCTTGCAGGCATTCCGCCACTGAGCGGATTTGTCGGCAAATTTAAAATTGCGGAGGGCGGCTTCGCAGAAGGTGAATTTACGATATCCATGCTGATTCTGCTTTCGAGTCTGCTCGTACTGTACTCTGTGCTGAGGGTCTTTATACATGCGTTTTGGGGCGAAGAAAAAGAAACGCCAAAACCAAATCATCGAACAGCTAAAGGACTTCTTTATCCGGCAGCTATTTTTCTCTTGCTGTCTCTTCTCTTCGGGTTGGGTACAGAATGGGTGTCGCCTTACGTTGATCAAGCGGCCGAGACGCTGCTGAATCCGGAAAAATATATCGAAGCTGTTCTGAAGGAGTAGATCGCATGGCATTTCAAATTTTATTAAATGTGTTTCTCGCTTTTTGCTGGATGTTCTTGAGCAACAGTCCAAGCGCCGCAGGATTCATTACAGGCTATATTCTGGGAATGCTCTCTCTCTTTTTCTTCCGGCGCTTTTTCACTCGCCAGTTTTATCTATGGAAATTGATTTCTATCATCAAGCTCTGTTTCATTTTTATAAAGGAACTGTACCTTGCCAATGTCAGTGTGATGAAATCAGTCTTATCTCCAAAACTGAATATCAGACCGGGTATTTTTGCTTTTAAAACTGAACTGACGAAGGACTGGGAAATCACCCTGCTTTCTCTGCTCATTACATTAACGCCGGGAACCTTGGTGATGGATATTTCAGATGACAGAACAATACTTTATATTCATGCAATGGATATCGAGGATGCGGAAAAAGCGATTTTTGATATTCGGGAGTCATTTGAAAAAGCCATACAGGAGGTGAGCCGGTGATGTTTACGCTGATCCTGCAAATCGCGCTCGGCATTATGGCAGTGTCTACCTTTTTGTATGTCATTCGTGTCATTAAAGGGCCGACTGTGCCTGACCGGGTCGTGGCTCTGGATGCAATCGGCATCAATCTGATCGCAATCACGGCGCTTGTCTCCATTTTGCTGAAAACAAGTGCGTTTTTGGATATTATTTTGTTGCTGGGGATTTTATCGTTTATCGGAACGATCGCATTTTCCAAGTTCCTGGAGAAAGGAGAGATTATCGAAAATGATCGAAACCGCTAAGGTCGTTGTGGCTGTATTCATTTTGCTGGGTGCTCTAATATGCCTCATTGCTTCATTTGGCGTACTTCGCCTTCCCGATGTGTTTACACGCGCTCATGCTGCTTCTAAAGGCTCAACATTAGGTGTCAATATGATTCTGCTCGGTGTCTTCTTCTATTTGTGGTTTGTGACGGGGGAGCTCTCCGCTAAAATCCTGCTTGGGATTCTCTTTATCTTTATTACGTCGCCTATCGGCGGGCACTTGATCTGCCGTGCTGCGTATAACTCCGGCGTCAAGCTTGATGAGAGAAGCGTACAGGATGACTATAACGGAATCAGAAACTTTGTGATTAAACGAAAAGAGGATTCTTATCTATAAAAATAATAGCAGCCGGACAGGCAGAGTTCCGGCTGTTTTTTTATTTCTTGATGACAGCCAGCGTGCATCTGGATATACAGATCAGCCTCTCTTGCTCGTCATATATGTGAATGTGATAGACAATCGTCGTTCTGCCGATATGAACGGGCTCGGCTACCGCCTTTACCGTTCCTTCCTTTACAGATTTTAAATGGTTGGCGTTAATCTCCAAACCGACACAAGCCTGTGTTGAATGATCAATCAGGTTCTGTGCACCTGCGCTCGCCGCTGTTTCCGCCAGGGCCACTGAAGCGCCCCCATGCAAATATCCGAACGGCTGAACCGTCCGATGATCCACCGGCATGACCGCAACGCATCGTTCCGCTGTGTTTTCAACAATCTCTATACCAAGCGCTTCAAGCAATGTGTGTTTCGTATCCATCATCTACACCCCCAACATTTAAAGTACACCGTCTGATTTCGCAATCAAAACCGCTTCCGTCCGTGAACCGACATTCAGCTTATTGAAAATCGATGTCAAGCTGTATTCAATGGACCGCTTGCTTAAATGAAGGGCATCTGCGATTTCTTGGTTTGTAAATCCCTTTTCAACTTCTTGAAGAATCAGGCATTCTCTAGGTGTGAGCACATCTTGTTCTTTTTGAGAGGAAGGAGCCGGCTTTGTTTTTTGCTGAGTCATCAGCTGTTTAAAGTAAGCAAAATCGACTAAAATTTCTCCGTTGAGTACGTGGTATATGTATTGGGTGATCTTTTCTTTAGATTCCGTTTTGCTGATGGCACCGTGCAGACCCGCACGAATCGCTTCCTCGAAATAATCCTCGACCTCATAACCGGTATACACGATAATTTTACAATGAGGATTCTCTTGTAAAATCTGTTTAGAAAGCTCCATCCCATTGACCTCGCCGCCTAGATTCAGATCCATTAAAATGAGATCATATGACGAGAAATCATGCTGCTTGATAAACTGTTCGCTCGGTTCAGGACTGAGACAATCAACAGACAAATTCGAATCCGTTTCCAAAATTGTCTTGGTGCCTTCCATGACAGCCGGATGGTCATCAATCACTAGTATCTTTTTCATGTTTTCCTCCCTTTTACTCACTCTTTTCCATTTTATAAAAAAGACTTGGCCTGTGCCAAGTCGTTTCCGTTATAAATCCATTACAATTCGATTTCAATATCAGCCTTAAAGCCCTTTCCTTCACTTGTTTCAATCCGAAGGCGCCCATCTAAAGCCCTGACTCTCTCCTTAATGCCAGAAAGCCCCATGCTCATGGAATGCTCAGTATTCTTTTCCTGATCAAACCCTACGCCATCATCCTCATAATGAAGAACGATTTTGTTTTGAATACTGATGAGCATAATCAGCACATCCGTCGCCTGAGAGTGCTTGACCGCATTAGACAGAAACTCTTGAATGATCCGGTACAAATTCAGCTGCGAATCCAGATCAAGGGAAGCCGTAAATCTCCCGGTATTTAAACGAATATGAAACGGAACCCGCTCCTGCTGCTGCGCCACCAGCTTCGACAGCGCCTTGACCAGCCCAAGATCATACAGAAGCTGCGGCCGCAGCTCATGACACGTCTCCCTCGTCATCGAAATCACATCAGACATCTGCTCATTCATCTGTACAAGCTTGTCCTGCACCTCTTCACGGCACGGATTATCATCCTTCTTGAAATCACCCAAAAACAGCTCACACTGGCGTTTTAAGGAAATCAAATCCTGAAGAACCGAATCGTGGAGATCGCGGGCGAGATCCGAGCGTTGTTTTTCCTCGATCGTGTACATGAGTTTTTTGAGCCATACGGGGTTGGATTCTTGTTGTTTTAAATCCTCAAGATGCACCATCAATTCTTCGATTTTCATAACGTTTTCCAATGAGACATTTGTATAAAATGCTAATGTTTGAAGCCATGCAATTTCATCCCTTGTTAACTTAAAAGTATTATAACTTGAGAAACAGAGTACTAAAAATGATCTGTCTCCTCGTTCACCTATTTTAATAATAAAACCTTGTTTAAACTCTTTAATTTTACCGATATCACCAGAAAAATTTTTCACATATTGCTCATGATTTTTATAAGTCAGATCTTTAAAGTTGTTCTTACTAAGAAGGGTGATTTCCCCTTTAGAATTATCATACACGCAAGCATTATCTATGTTTAATACTTCTAGGATTGTATTTTTAAAGTGATTAAGTACTTGATCTACTGATGATGCTTGCTTAATCAACTGAGTAAATTTAAAAATCCCATCTTGATAATTAAATTTCTCTGTAAATCTTTTCAACTTGAAACGAAAATCAATGATTTCTTTAAAGTAAAAAACGGCAAACATAAGAACATATATTGCAATTGTTAGTTTAACTAAATAAAAGATATCCTTTGGTTGCTGAATGTAATTAAAGATGGTCACTACGATAATAGTAGGTGTAATGGCTAAAAAACCGTAGTACTTAAGCCGCCCCACAACAAAGTCGATATTATAAAGTCTATTAGTCATAAATTGATATACTAAAGAAAAAGGTATAACAAGTGTAAAAGCAGCCAAACTAAAAGGTGAGACATACTTCTCGAAAAACACATATGGAACAGCAAAAAAGACAATAAACGGACTGAAAGAAAAGATATTTGTATAAGCAAGGACTTTCAAAATTGACTTTTGCTCTTTTTGTTTAAATTTTCTTATCCCTTTATGGATAAGAATCGATACAGTAAGAACTAGGACAAAAAATGAAATCAAATTCAGATTAGACAAAAAAGCCGAAGATTTTAATCTATTACTCAGAACGTCCTCTAATAAAAGATTTATTAGCGGGAGCATATACATAATGATTAAAATCTTCTTTTCGAATAACTTTGTTCCTAATTCTATAAAGTATTTATATATAAAATGAATATATAACACCGGACAACTGACTAAAGTAAGAACAAGCAGATAAGTGCTTATCTCTTCACCTCTTCTTGCTCCACATGCACTTACATACGCTACTGATACAAATAACAAAAATAAAATTAAAATATAAGCAGAAGTTGATTTTCTTACTTTATTTATTCTATAAATAAAAAATATACAAAATAAACAGATTGAATAAGATATTACAGGAATGAGATACATAAATAAATTTTCTTCACTGATTAGGCTTACATTTTGTAAATGAAATGATTTATTATCTCTCTCAACAATTAAACTTTCTACATTGACCAATCTTCCACTTTTTAATTGAATATCACTGCCTTTCTCCCCATTTACTTCAAGAATGATATCTCCCTTTTTCACACATGAATAATATTCATCTGTATAATCTAAAACATTGGTGACCTCTAACTTACCCTGTTCATTTATCTTTACATCCGCACCTACGAAGATGTTAAAAGCAAAGCTATACGAGAGGTATATAACATAAATAAAACTTAAAATGATAAAAACTAGAGACAAATATTTATAGACGTTAATATATCTGTACATCACATCATCCCGTAATTAAATCAAACTTTTTCTTTTATCATCCTCAAAAAAATTACTAATAGCTTCTATTGGAGGCCACTTGCTTGTTCTTGGCACCTCTCCTTGTTCAAACGCGTATAATATTGCTTTCTTTTCTTTTTCATTTATATTTAGCAAGGTTAAGTTCCCATTCTTAAATTGATCAAACGCTTCCGGGTTGTTTACTAGATGGCTAATGATTTTATCAATATGTTTCAAATTAAATCCCCCTTAATAATTGAATAAGTAATTTATTTTTTCTTTGTTCATCTAATCTCAGTTTTTTGAATGATTCCTTAAAATTTTCCACTGCTAAATTTTTTATAACATTCAAATATTGTATTACACCTGATTCTCTTAACTTTCCCTTCAAATCTTCCAAATTATTTATCATATGATTTTCTTGCGCATAAAAATTTAATAAGTCAATTGATGATTGGTTAAATTTATTTTTAAGATAATTGAAGGCAAGCGTATGTCTAGTTTTGAAGTCATTATAGTTAGGGTAATAAAGTCCATAGTGATCATTTGCAATTTGCTCGACTATACCTAAATAACGTGAATACTCCTCAACTGTTTCATTATATTCTCCAGTTGCCAGATATACACCAAGAATACTGGGCAATGTTACCAGAGAACCCGACTTAAGTTTAATCATTTCAATATACTCTGATTCTGATGAGGCTGTTAAATTCAAATCTACATGTTGTCCTTGTAAAGATTGGAGTGAATATTGCAAAGTAAGGCTTAAAAGTTTTGGATGATTTGAGACTGAACCTATTACTTGCAGACTTAATGTATAAAGTGCGGTAGCTGCGTTAGTTGCTATAGAAGGATCTAATTTCATCCAAGAAGCCTGAAGATTGTCCTTATCCTCAATATCGTCAAAAATGTCCGCAGATAAAATTAAAAGTTCTATACCTGACGCCAATAACTCAATTGCTTTGTCGTTTTTTCCATCAAATGCTATGTAATGGTAATAAGCCAGTTCTGCAAATGAAAATTGTTTTTTTTCTTTGATAAAAGAAATGAGCTTCACTTTTAAGTCCTCATTTAAAATATTTTCATCCACAATCTCCTTCATTTTCTCCTTGATCCGGACAGAATCTAAACATATCTGCTCAATAACGACTTCCCCCCTCCCATTCCATTTTACTAAATGGGACATTTAAAGGACAGCAGGTTTTTCGTTTTTTAACAATCATATAATACTTTATCCATTTATTGTATCGGTAGAACGAAAAAAAAGACTTGTTTCCAAGTCTTTTTCACGAAATTTTCATTGCATAATTGTATTTATCGAGTTGATCAATGCTTTTGTTAATGTTTCGTAATGAATCTGTCGTTTCTTTAATATCAAGTTCGAGTCGGAATAACAATTGTTTTACTTCTTCAAGTTTCTTTTCCATCGTTTCCACACTCCTTTTTTTGAAAGATCAATGAATTGTGTATGGTGAACGAGTCCTAGGTATTTGATCTGTTACTAATAGTGTATCTGCTTTCGGCTCATTTTTCACCGAAAAGTATGCAAAAAAGTCCTGCGTGACACCGCAAATCTCAATAGGTCCTTATACTCAAAGGAATCACAACAAGAACAGGACTATCTTTCTATGTGAAAGAGCGTTTATATGTGCTGAAATTGAGAAAGATTCTTAATCTCCTTGATTTTAACGGGTTTCGCATTTTCACTAAGCAAGACTATAGTCCTTCATACCGTATTTTCAAAATTGAATATGCGATTCTTGGCGTTTCCTGACCGACAAACACCGAAAAAGACCGCAACGCTAAAGTTGTGGCCTTTTCGCTTTGTCATATTCGGCAATTAGGGATCTATACATATAGAAACATCCTTTTTTTGTGAGGTGCTCCCATGAGATATCGTTATCCCTGGTTTTACGTGTATCCGTATGAGGTACGCCGTCTGCCCGCTCCTGCCAACAATATTGATACCTTTATCCGTTCAGCGAAGCAGGCCGCAGGGATATTTGCGGATGCCCAGCTCGTTCTCGGCCGCATTGCGGGCTCGCGGGAGCTCTCGCGCCGCATTCTGACGGCAGCCGAGCAGTCCGATAAACAAACCATCAAGCGCCTGATCAAACAAATGGGCGTCCGGCATGAAGTGGATACGGTCTTTAATCCCGACGGCATCTATATCAGCCTTATCGGAACGCAAAGCCGAATCATTCTTGCTTTGCGGTGGTCAGAGGACCGCAATCATTTTGCGTCCATAAGATTATGACACCATTCCAGAGCCTCAAGATAACATTCATACGCTTCTTCTTTGTCGAGTTGATTGCCTAATTCTGAGCAAGTGTCCCAGTTGTTGCTTTCAATTAATTTCACAAGCTCAAGCATTTGGTAGTAGTCGTTTTGATGGCCTAATAATGCTTGCCCGACTTCATCTTTTAAAGGCAATTCTTGAACAATTTCCTCTATTTCTCTATGCAGGAGGGTGTCTATGAGAGAAAACATTCCGATCAGCATATAAGAAGCAGGCTGCGGCCGGGATGTCTTTCTCGCCAGCAGTTCGCAAAGCTTTGCTCTTATCAAAGAAATCTTAATGATTTCGTGCTTGCTGGAATGCCCTTTCCTGCTTAAATCCTTAAAGGAAAGAATATATATCCACCGTTTGATTTCATTAAATCCCAGCAGCATAATGGCCTGTTGAATGCTTTCAATTTTCTGGCTCAAACGGCTGTGGGATGAGTTTAAAAATTTTAAAATTTGATAGGACAGTGATAAATCCCGCTCTATGTACTCTGTCACACGCTTTATGTTAGGCTGCTCTTTGCTCAGTTCGTTAAGCAGTTCATAGTAAGAATAGAAATGAGTCGATAGGTCATGCCCGCTGATGATGCGCGGCTCGCTGAAAAAGTAGCCTTGGAATAATTGAAAGCCGTCTTGGACCGCCTGTTTATATTCTTTTCGGGTCTCTACTTTTTCCGCTAAAAAAATCAGGCTGCGGCAGCCGTAGGTTTGCAAAATTGTTCTGCGTTCCATTCGTGTTGTTTTGAGAAAATCAATTTTCAATATATCAATATAGCTCATGAGTTTTTCCAGTAAGTCCTCATCTTGCGGGTTTATTGCATAAAAATCATCAAGCGCCAGCATATACCCCATTTTTTTCAATTCTTTGCATCTAGAAATGAGGGCCGGCGTGATCGGTATATCTTCAAGGATTTCAATGACAAGCTGTTTCGGATTGAAGGAGGTGGGAAGATTCGAAAACATCAGGCTTTCCGTAAAATTAACAAAACAGCGTTTCCCTTCCGTCAGCTTCTCAATTCCGATGTTTAAAAAGCTGTTGATCACCAAATCTGTTGTTGCCTGATCGCCGTCTTTAGCACTATACACGTTCTCTTCGCTTTCTCTATACAGCAGTTCATAAGCAACAACCTGTTCTTTTCTATTAAAAATAGGCTGTCTTGCAACAAACACCCTCATTGATTTATCCCCCTTACAATACGCGCGGCTTTCACCCCTAAGTATATCAAATAATTTGACGAAAATTGTCTAAACATGAAAAATAATATATACATAAAGAAAACTGGCCCTTCGCGAACGAAAGGCCAGTTTTTCTTTATTCTTCCTCAAGCTCTTCTTCAATTCTGCTTTTCACTTCGTGGATCCGCTGCATTTTATTGCTCCAGCAGTCCTCGCTTAAATCAACCGGGTATTCCTCCGGCTTGCTGATTCTCTTATATTCCTCCCAAAGCAGGCTGAGGTTATCCTGCACATACTGCTGTATGTCTGAAATCTCAGGATTTTGGTAGCAAAGAATACCCTTCTCAAAAATCAGCTCATGAAGATCCTTCGCATAAAAATTCGTGACAAATTTGCTGATGAATGTATGAACCGGGTGGAACATTCTGAGCCGCTTCTGATCATTCACCTGCTCATCATAAAGCGCAATATAGTCGCCTTCAGAATGATGGTTGGACTGATTAATAATGCGGTAGACTTTCTTTCTGCCCGGTGTCGTCACTTTTTCAGGATTGGACGAAATTTTGATCGTGTCGACCATTTTCCCGTCTTCTTCAATGGCAACGAGTTTATAAACTGCGCCGAGAGCCGGCTGGTCATAGGCAGTGATCAGCTTCGTACCGACACCCCAGACATCAATGCGCGCTCCCTGAGCCTTTAAATTCATAATGGTGTGCTCATCCAAATCGCTTGAAGCAATCACCTTCGCATCTGTAAATCCTGCTTCATCAAGCATTTTCCGGGCTTTTTTTGACAGGTACGCCAAATCGCCGCTGTCCAGACGGATGCCAATGAAATTAATGCGGTCGCCGAATTCCTTGGCAACCCTAATCGCGTTTGGCATGCCTGAACGAAGCGTGTCATACGTGTCAACTAAGAAGACGCAGTCCTTATGTGTTTCCGCGTATTTTTTGAAAGCTGTATATTCATCGCGGTAAGCCTGCACAAGCGCATGCGCATGTGTGCCGGAAACCGGGATATTAAAGCGCTTTCCGGCTCTTACATTGCTTGTCGCGCTAAAGCCGCCGATTAAGGCTGCTCTTGCTCCCCACATGGCCGCATCCATTTCGTGCGCCCGTCTTGTTCCGAATTCAAGCGCAACTTCATCACCAATGACGCCTTTAATCCGGGCAGCCTTTGTTGCGATTAATGTTTGATAGTTCACAATGTTGAGCAAAGCTGTTTCAATCAGCTGCGCTTCTACCAGGGGTGCCTCCACCCTCATAATCGGCTCATTGTTAAAAACGAGCTCTCCTTCTTTCATGGAGTAAAGTGAACCTGTAAAAGATAAGCCGCGCAAATATTCAATAAAATCTTCATGATACCCGAGTTCATCCTGTAAATAACTCAAATCGCTATCCGTAAACTTGAAATTTTCCAAGTATTCAATGGCTTTTTCCAAGCCCGCAAATACGGCATAGCCATTTTCAAACGGAAGCCTTCTGAAAAACAGCTCAAAAATCGCTTTCTTTTCATGAATGCCGTCTCTCCAGTACGTTTCCGCCATATTGATCTGATAAAGGTCTGTATGTAATGACAGGCTGTCATCTTTAAATCCGTACTCTAACACTGTTTTTCCCCTTCCTTACTCTGCCACTTGCGCTCCGATGCTGTTTGCAAAATGGGAAAGAGCCCATGCGTGCCCCTCCTGATTAAAGCTGGCGACAGCTTGTTTATGCACAACAATCCGAAAACCTTTGTTGTATGCGTCAACAGCTGTATGCAACACACAAATATCTGTGCAGACACCGGCAAGGTGCAGTTCGCCAATCTGCCGCTCTCTGAGTTTGAGCTCTAAATCAGTTCCCGCAAAAGCAGAATATCTCGTTTTTTCCATGTAGTAAACATTAGGCTCATGTTCATGTTTCTGATATAGAGGCAAAAGCTTTCCGTACAGATCTTTTCCTTCCGTGCCTTTTATATTATGCGGAGGAAAAAGACGGGTTTCAGGGTGATATTGATCCCCTTCATCATGAGAATCTACTGCTAATACGACGTAATCACCGTTTGTGATGAATTCTTCAGTTAAATTGACGATCGCCTCTTCAATCATTCTGCCGGGCTCCCCGCAGGTCAATTTTCCGTCACTCGCCACAAAATCATTCGTATAATCAATACAAATAAGTGCTTTTTTCATAGCCGGCCTCCCCGCCATCAGTATGAGAACATTATATCTTATCTCCAGTTGTAAGTGAAATGCCATGAACAAAAAGACAAACGGTCCGTTTGTCTCTTAAGATTTCAGCACTGACCGATTATAAATGTCGTCCTGAATATATATCAATTCACGATTCACAGCGATGTCAGCCGCAATGACGATGCCTAAAGGCGTATGAAACTGAAGATCAGATACAATCTTGAAGGGCACTCCGTACCGGTTCGCCATTTGGATATAAGGAGAGTAAGACTGATACTGAAGCTCTCCATTAATCAAAAGGGTGACGTTATGGCTGTTTTTCAGCTCGTGCTCCGCCTCTTTATACGGTTTGCTTCTAAGCACCTGTCCTTTCGTCAGTGCCAAAACGACTCTTTCTCTTAGAGAACCTAAAAACAAGTGGCGCTCGTCAGGCTTTGTCTCCAAAGGCCCATACATTCCTTGCTGCAAATAGAGATCCATTTTATCTTCACTCAAAAGCCTGTCCTCCCGTCTTGTTTGTCTTCATTATCACCTGATCAGGCAGGAGCTAAACTTTCAAGCGCCGTTTACATTTCTGTTACCCAATGAATGATTTTTTTGGCCAGCTCACCAGCAGGGATTTCCTCTGTATGCCGGCGCAACGACGCTTCCAGCCGTTCAGGCAGAGTTGCTTTATCTTCTTCATAGGAAATGATCGTGCTCCACTCCAGCTGCGGTACCGCTACAAGCGTGCGCAGTTCTTTTCTGTTTTCATGCAGATACACGTCCGTGATCATTCCGGTTTGCGTATTGATATTTGCTTTTCTGATTTTCATAACATGACCTCTCTATTCAAAGACTACCCATATTATACAATAAAAAAGCAACAGCCTCTTGTGAAAAGGCTGTTACCCGTTAAACGAAACTGTTTCATCAGTGATATCGGCATCTTTGAAGAGAGTTTTACTCGTTTGGTTGTTAATCTTCACAAAATCACCAAGCTGAAATGTGCCTGACCCCGCCCCTGAATGAGCGACGCTTTTGGGCGAAATCGCAAATACGTCTCCAAAGCTTGCCGCGGCATTATCCGTAACTGACATGATATAAATCGGCCCCACAATTGCAGGCATTTCCCCACCTCCGCATTGATTTACAGCATCATATGCAAGGAGCCGATAATGGTGCCCGCCTATTCAGCTGGCTTTGCGTTTTCCTCGAGTCGTGACCGCTGGCGCAGCTTGATCAAGCGGACAATATTCAGGAAGAACGCCTTCACTACCGCATAAACCGGCACCGCTAAAATCATGCCGAGAATTCCGCCGAAGCTTCCCGCTCCGATTAATAGCAAAATAATCGTAAGCGGATGGGTATTCAGCCGCTTTCCGATCACAAGAGGAGACAGCAGGTTTCCGTCCAGCTGCTGAACGATGACGACCACAATAATCGCAAACAGCGCTTTGGCCGGCGAGTCCATAAAACCGACAATGACAGCCGGCGCGGCACCGAGAAAAGGCCCGACATAGGGAATGATATTGGTAATCGCCATGACAATCCCAAGAATCAGGGCATACGGCAGTCCGGCAATTAAATAGCCGATAAAACACGCTGTTCCGACAAAAAGACAGATTAACAGCTGCCCCTGGAAATATGCCGCAAGCGTATCGGATAAATCTTTAAAAATCTTTAAGCCTTCTGTCCGATAAGAAGCCGGTAGAATTTTTACTGCCAAATGCGGAAAGCGGTGTCCGTCTTTCAGCATGTAAAAAAGGATAAATGGAACAGTAATAATAACAAGCGTGATGTTTGTCACGACACCAAACACCGCAGATAAACTGGACGTGATATTTTGCGGCAGGTTTTGGAGAAAACTTGTCAATGACTGTTCAATTTTTGATATCGATACATAATCCTGGTTCATCATCCAGGTAAACCATTGAGAATGGGACAAATCCTTTGTCAGCGCCTGAATCTGTTTTATATAATCAGGAAGGTTGTTAAACAGCCCTGTCACCTGTGCGGTGATGATAGGTCCGACTGACGCTGAAATAAAGGCAAGCAAACCGATAAACAGTAAATAGATCAATAGAATGGATAATGTCCGCGGAATTTTTTTCTCAAGCAGGCGGACGACCGGATTAAATATGAAATACAAAATTCCCGCAATTAGCATCGGGAAAAACAATGTCGAGATAAAAACAATAAACGGCTGAAATACAAATGAAACTTTTGTTGCTACAAAAATAATCAGCAAAACAAATAAAATCTGCAATGTCCAAAAATGGACTTTTGATTTCAACAAGCTTTGTTCCTCCTAGTTTTTCTTTGTCTGTCAGATAAAAGAACTTATACCCCATCATTGTAACAAAAATGAACTCATATCAGAACTCTTAATATAATGAAAGGAGTGTTGGTGATGAAGGCCGTGACATACGATACAGATTCAGAACTGGCTTATATCTATGTTCTTCCTCCGAAAAAGAACAGGAATGTACGGACTGAGGAGCTCAGAGTCAATGATTGTCTCCTGCTGGATATCAGCCAAGATGGCAAAATCGCCGGATTCGAATGTTTTGGTGAGGCAGCACACCTCTGTGCCCCATTTGCCGGGAAATCCCGGCTGTATGTAAAAGATTCAGACGGTTATCATTTTCGGGTCTGCCAGCATGCTTCAGTCCGTTCCTGCTATACGGTGTACCGTGTCACTTTCTGTTTTTCAGATGGTGACTATCAGGAATTTGCCGGCTTTGACCTTGATGGAACAATGTATCATAGTGCGTTTTTACAGCGCTTAACTGAAAAATAGGACGTCCTGTTGTACGCCTATTTTTCATGCGCAAGCACTGTTAGACCCGCTCACTGTAATCTGGGGTGACGGAAATCATGTGCTGGATTCTGATCAAACAAACAGAATTTCGGGCTCCTTCAATTGTGATATGGTCAGGTTTTACATCGATCAGTCTGCCTCTGACCGTATCTCGTACTGTCTGTATAACGAACCTTGAGCCGATGAGCTTTTTAATGGTCTGATAGACATAAGGATCGACTAAAGAGACCAGTTGCGGACTACCTTGGTTGACCATACTTTTATCCCCTTTGTGTGTTTTATCTCAGCTTATGCCGCGCTTATGGATAATGACACAGGCTTACCTGATAAAACAAAGGGGTGCGGAGATTTTAGGAGAATACGTTTGGAGGCGGGTGTAAAGGAAGTATCGATGAAGCGGAGACAGCGAAGAAAGCTGGCGCTGTTCCGTACTTATACAGGCTTTATCACGGATGCCTGGGCTTGGTCGATTAATTGGTCCAGCTTTTCTATTTTTTTTCGTGCGGTTGAAGGATCAATTTGGCGGTAATGATGGTGGCCGCCCGGCTCTTCATCCAGTTCGTCCGCTTTTTTGACAATCTGCTGCAGTGTGTTTTTATCTAATTCGCCTTCAGGCAAATAGGAATCTGTATGAAGCAAAATGGCTAGTGCAATCTCTTTTGCTGCTTTCGGTTCCTCGCCAAGCCGAATCAGAAGTTTATGCGCCCGTTCCGCCCCTTTAATGGCATGAATGTCATTTCTTTTGTATTTCTCATAATCCCACTTTCCGTCTGTATACCATTCATAATGGCCAATGTCATGAAGCAGTGCCGCTTTTGCTGCTAAATCAGGATTAATGTCAGCCTTCACAGACAGCCTGTATGCATGATAAGCGCAGGCAATCGCATGTGCCACGCCGGAACGCTGAAGATATTTTTGTGCAATTGGATGGGTGAAAACATCCATTAATGTAACCTTTCTCATGGAAACCCCTCCTTTAGATATTTTTAGAATCCTAACATTTGCAGAGAAACTCAATTCTTATGTCACATCATTTTGATCTTCTTATCATCATTGTTATACCCTAAAAGCAACGTTTCAGTCAGTATATGCGGCTGTTCAATAAAATGCGCTGGCTGCAGCCTTTTGTATAAAAAAAAGAGCAGAAAATATCTGCTCTACAAAAACTCTTTAATATCATAAATGCGGCCGTTTTCCGTCCCTTTTTCTAGTAAAGAAAGCAGCGTGCCGGCAATAAAGTCCGGACTGCGAAGGCTTCCTGTTTCATTTAATTTCCGGAATCGTTCAATGTGGTGGAAATCCTTTTTCGATGAAGAACGGATGACGGCCTGCATCTCAGTGTCCATCACTCCAGGTGAGAACGAAATCATGTTCACCGGCAGCTCTTCATCCTCCTGTTCAAATCCGAATGTCCTCGTAAACATGTCGAGCCCGGCTTTTGAACTGCAATACGCGCTCCATCCCTTATATGGATTTTTGGCGGCTCCTGAAGTAATGTTGACAACCGTCTTTTTGCCGCTGTATGAAGCAAACCGTTTTGTAAACAGCTGACTCAAAAGCACGGGCGCAGTCAGGTTCAGCTGATAATGGCGCTGAAGCTCGTCAAGAGACGCTTCGCCGGCACGTTTGATCGGCGTTACCATTCCGGCGTTATTAATAAGGGTAATACCAGAATAACGATCTGAATCGATGGATGAGAGCAATGTTTCAAATTGCTGTTCAGCTTCTTCGAGATTGATGAGGTCTATTTGATGCTGCGTTAGTTTTTTGTGAGAGACATCTGTTTTCGTTCTGGATAAGGCATGGACTTCATGCCCCTTTTCTAAAGCCTGTAATGCAATGGCTTGACCCAGCCCTTTTGACGCTCCGGTGATGATATAAAGTTCCATTGGAAACCTCCTTTTCCGTTA
Organism: Bacillus sp. LM 4-2; assembly: GCF_000978495.1. Lineage (NCBI taxonomy): Bacteria > Bacillati > Bacillota > Bacilli > Caryophanales > Bacillaceae > Bacillus > Bacillus sp. LM 4-2. The sequence goes on from NZ_CP011101.1 coordinate 3,122,150, forward strand.
TTATTGTACGGCACCTCTTTTACACAACACAAGCACGCGGCCTACGCCTTCTTGTTTTCCTGCGCTGTGACTTTTGGGATGAGGAACACGATGCCTGCAATTCCGAGCAGGATCAGTACGACATAGATCATCGGCAGCAGCAATGATGATGTTTCTTGTTCATCTTCTGTTTCCGTTGATGATGTCTTTGTCATTGGTTTTTCAGCAAAAGTAATTCCAAGCTGTTTCGACTGGGCCGCAATCGTGTTGGAATCCTCGGCATTTGTTGATGTAAACAAATCTTTTATCAGCTCGGCGTCCTTGTCCTTCGGTTTATCAAAAGTGATATCCTTTTGTTCCTCAGGCAGTTCTGTTTTTTCTTCATAGTAGGTATCTTCATGCAAATAATTCGTATCGATTTCGATGTCTTTTTTCTCATACTGGTTTGGCGCGACATCTGTATTTTCTTCAGTTTGGGCAGCCGCTGCAGAGGGTATGAAAAGGGAAAAGGAGAGCATACAAATCATGATCCCCTTTTCCATGCTGCGATCACGCTTCATACGTTTCATCGCTTTCTGCTGTGTGTTCAGCCATCAACCGGATAATCAGCGGCAGAGCCACGGCAATCACCGTAATGATCAGCAGAACTGTTATTCCCATTGTAAACAAGTGCCCAGTACCGTACTGGATGTCGATATATACTTTCGAAACCGGATCTTCAAATGTAAAGTTCGGCATGATCAAATCAATAAGCGGTGCGACATAGAATAGGATCATTGCTGCTGAAGCAACCCAGCCAGGGATTGATCCGAATCTGAATGCCGTCCGGATGAAGGCAGAGCTTGCGACCAGCAATAGAATCGTAAACACCGACCACTTAATCGTCTGATCGTCCGGCAATGAATAAATATTCAAGCCGAACAAGCTGATCATAAGTCCGACAAGGATATTCAGAATTCCGAATAACGCTCCTTTGACGAGAAGCGGTGCGTTTTGGTAATACGAGCTGAAATAGCCGATTAACAGACTGCTGATCAACACAATGACAAGGATGACAACCGGAGGTACCGTCTGAATTTTTTCTTCCGGAACCTCTCCGCTGATTTTAAGCGGATTCGCTAAGTAATCATATACATAGCCATTGTTTTGCCCGTCTACTAATGTATTTCCGAGTATGCCGTATACGTCATTTCGCACGAGTTTCGTGGAGGCTACATTTTTCCCCCAGTTGTTGTTTAAGGTGTCGGCTTTCGCTTGAACATCATTGACGCTTTGCTGCATGTTGGTTGTGTAATCAATGATGCCTGACTGGCGATCAGACAATGAACCCATCATGTCTGACATTTGCAGCACTTCCTGGCCGACCGTATCTTGGACACTCAGTGCCATGGTGCCAGACAGCCCATCGTTGCTGAACGTCGCAGATTCCTGTGTTGCGCCCGTTACAAGCTGTTCTGACGCTTTTACGGCACTTTCAGAGATTTTCGTCAGTTCGTCGAGAACACCTGCTTGAGAGTCACGGATAAAGCCGCTGTAGTCGTCCGCAAACTTGGTCATTCCGTCGATGAAGCTGTTAATATCCTCATCTGTTTGCATCGTGTTGTTTTTGAGAGCTTCCCAGCTTGCTGATTCTTCAGGTGTGAGAGCCAGGACTGATTTGACGTTGCCCTGCTGGCCGTCAATAGCGCCGGCTTTTGCAGCACTGTCAATCGTACCGGATAATACAGAATCATAAACAGATAGATATTTATAGTATCTCATTAAAGCGGAGATGCTTTCTGTATTGATTTCTCCTGAAAATTGAAGCTGATCTTTATTTTCAAGCTCGCGAATCGCACTGTAAATCCCTTCAAACTCCCGCTTCCGTTTCGCTTCGAGTCTTTTGAGATTATCATCGAGTGTTTTCACTTGGTCTTTGAGATCATCTATTTCATCATTTAGACCGTCCATTTGCTCTTTCAATTCTTGAAGCTTCTTCTTCAGTGCTTCATTATGTGTATTTTCTTTTTCCTTCAGCTCTTCTTCGATTTGCTTAATTCGTTCTGACGCTTTGCTGAGCTGTTCCTTTGCTTTGGCGATATCAGAAATGTCGCCGTTTCCTGGTTGATCTTGGTCCCCAGGCTCCGTCGTATCTTCGCCGCTACCGGTATCTCCTGAATCTCCGGTACCGCCTTCATTTGCCAGCTTGATAAATTGAAGGGCTGAGTCAGATGAAGCAGTCTGTTCGGCAGATGTGCCCGTTTCAGTTTTTCCGCTGTCTGACGCATCGCCGTTCTGCTCCTGACCGTCTGTTCCCTTCTGCTGGTCTTGATCCTGAGTACTGCCGTCCGTTTGTCCGTCATTACCGGTATCACTGCTGTTATTGTCGTTCCCTGTGTCGCCCTGTGTATCATCGGGCTTTGTACTGCCCCCGTCATCAGGTTTTTCTGGATTATCAGTGGACGGATCGTCTGGTTCAGTACCCGGGTCCTCCGGTGTTGGATCCTCTTTTTCAGGCTCCTTCAGATTGTCTGAAATATCCTGAATATCAGCAGCGATATTTTTCAGTTCTTCACGCTGTTTTTCAAGATCGATTTTCAGTTCTTCAGGATTTTCTTCTTTCGGGTCTTTATCTTTATCATTGTTGTCAGAGCCATCGTCTATGACTGGGTCGTCCCCTTTCGCAACTGTCAATGCCTGACGTGCCGGGACAAGCAATTGGTACACCTGATTTAGTGCAGCCTGTCTTGATGCGGCCTGATATTGATCGATTAAATTACTTTGGATTTTTGCCATGCCAAGTTCCTGTTGGGACACTTGGCCTTCCCTAATTTGCTGGGCGTTTGCCAGCACATTATTGGTTTGTCCGAGCTGTGTCTTCGCTTGGCCGATCCCGGTTGCCAATCCGCTCATGCGTTCGCTGAACTGATTCGCCTTTTGCTGTGCCTGGATGGCATCCAGACCTGTCCGGATTTGCTGCTGTGTTGAATCCTGGGCTGCCAAAAGCAGCTTTTTCTGATTCTCTTGATATTCTTTGTACCTTTCAACTGTATCAATGAATTCTTTCAGCGTGTTTTTGGCTTCCTCCGCCGTAGAAGCTTTTTCTTTTGTCGTGCCTTGCGCTTCATTCATTGATTTCTTCAGCTCATCGATTAAGTCTTTTTGCTGTTTGATTTCACCTGCTAAATCATTAGAGCTTGGTTTGTAAAAGTTGTACATGACATTCTGGAATTCAGATTCTTTATTGACGATCTTGTCAAATTCTCCTCTGATGTTGTCCACTTTTTGCGAAACAAAATTCCAGTATAAGGCCGACATTTTTTTGTTCATTGTCTTTTGGGCATCCTCAAGCTCCCGCTGAACTTTTTCTTTGTTAACCGCATTCAGGTTATCTTGAATGCTGAATTCGAGCGTTGCTTTTTGAGGATGGTCTTTGTCATAGCTCAAAATGTTTTTTGAGAAGTCTGAGGGAATGTAGACGATCGCATCATATTTCTTTGAAGCGAGACCGGTCTCGGCCGCGCTTCGGTTTACGACCGTCCACGAATAATCAGGACGTTCACCCAGAACGGCCGCTACTTCCTTGCCGAACTGGGCGGATTTGTCCTCTTCATCAGACTTTACCTCATCACTCAATACGCCTGTGTCTTCATTCACCACCGCGATTTGCCGGGTGGAATTGACTGCTTTTTTCGTTGGGTCGTCTCCGATAAATCGGAAAAACAACACCGGCAGCAGCAAAATGATGATGACGGCGGATATTAACTTGATCAAGCTTTTTCGTTGTTCTGTCATCTAGCACTCTCCCTTTCAGCAGAACATAAAGGAATTTGAACTTTTTGCTCCTTCCCGTTTTCCACAACATATCCGAAGCCCGGCTGAATCTCAGGCTCCTGTCTTTGGTACGGGAGAGGAATGACATTTTGCTCAGACTTTTTCATCAGCAGAATCGCGTGGCGGATTTGCTTCATCTCAGTCGTCAAGGAGTCATAGCCTTTTGAAAATTCGCTGTGATTTCCGCCCGGGATAAAGCTGAACCCAAGATGAGCGTATGATTTCATGAAGTTAGCGAGACGGTCTTGTATTCTCGTATCAATCGTCTGCTGGAATCTCGTTATCCCGTCAATCATCAGCACCACTTGTGAGAATCGCAGATTTTGCGCGTCTCCTTGGCGGACGGCTTCCACATACATGGCCTCTCTAGTTTTGAAAATGTCTTCTGCTGTTTCAATCCACTGCTCAATATCTTCTTTCGTTTCCAAATATGAAACATCTGATTCCTTCGCATAATGAGATAAGCCGCGGTCAATTGAGTCAAACAGGCCGATCATTTCAGTTTCATCATCAATCAGATGTTCGAGCATGACTTTTAAGACGTTTGTTTTCCCGCGCTGAGTCTGGCCTAAAATCAGGCAGTGCTTATGCTTGCCTAAATCAAAATAGACTGGGCTGACTGTTTCTTCATGAAGCCCGATCGGTACAGATAAAGGCTTGCGTTCCAGCTTGAAGCGGAGAGAAAATTCTCTCGTAGACAAGCTCTCAGGCAGCATCGGAATCGGTGCCGGCTGCTCCATTGAAGCAAATCGCCCTTGAAGTTTCTGTACGTCTGATTTCAGCTCGTTGAACATGCCGATATCATCATCGGCGTCAACAGGCAGGAACATTTGCGCGAAATAAAGCTCTTCCTTTTGAATGATGACGCGTCCCGGAATCGGCTCAAGATTGAATTTCGGACGGCCGTAAATGGAATATCCTTCTGATTGATCCATGAGATAATGGACAACCTTTGTTTTCAAGTTATTTAACAATGACTGGCGGACAGCATTCACCCGCGTTGCTGTCAGCATAAAGTAGATACCCAAGCTTTGTCCGTCTCTGGAAAGCTGGACAAATTCCGATTCAAGCTCATGCATCTCATCCTTGACAATGTCAAAGTTGTCAATGGTGATAAAAATGAATGGAAGCTCTTCTTCGCTCAGCGCATTGTACATTTTGATGTGGCTGATTTCTTTTTCCCGGAACAAACGTTTACGGCGGTCAATTTCTTCTTTGATGCGAATCATGAACTTTTCAATTTTTCTTGACTGGTCCATCAGGAAGTAATCCGCGGTATGCGGGAGCTTCGCTAATGGCAGCAGCGTTCCGTTTCCGAAATCAAAGATATAGACATGAAGCTCTTCAGGTGTGTATACGTCCGCAAAGCTCATCAGGAACGTTGCGGCTGTAATCGATTTTCCGTAGCCCGAAGAGCCGAAGATGCCGATATTTCCATCTTCCATCATCTTATAAACAATTGGCGCCTGTCTTTGCAGATCAGGTTCATCGACATACGCAAAGTGGAAATGGTCTTTTTCGTTTGAAGGGAAAAGAGTGCGCGGAATACGGTCCGCAAGCGGCGGCAGCCAAGGGCTTGGCAGCTTCTCGATTCCCATTTCATCTTGGATGCGTTCAATTTCGTCAACTACAGCTTCGATTTCGGTTTGAACGTCTTTTTTCGCGTTATCTTCGGTATCAACCTCAGAAAGCGGGATCAGACCCGTATCTGTAACGATCGCGATTTCATCCTCGGTACCGTAGACTTCCTCTAAGTAAGGCGCCCCGCTCCATGCAGATTGGAACAGCTCATACACTTCATTGTTTCCGACCTGCAAATAGCCGCGGCCTGTTACGGTAATGTTTGCGGCATCGCTGTTTTTCAAAATTTCTTTACTGTCGGTGGCATCCTGGACCTTGAGCGCTACTTTAAAGCGCGAGTTACTCCAGATCTGGTCGTCGATGATGCCGCCTGGCTTCTGTGTCGCCAAAATCAAATGAACTCCGAGGCTTCGTCCGATACGCGCGGCACTGACAAGCTCCCTGATAAAATCAGGCTCCTCGCTTTTCAGCTCGGCAAACTCATCAGAAATTAAGAACAAGTGAGGCATCGCCACTTCTGCTTTCCCTTGCTTGTATAGCTTTGTATAGTCATTGATGTGATTGACTTGATACTGGTCAAACAGGCGCTGCCTTTTTTTCAGCTCGCTTTTAATGGAAGCAAGCGCACGCATACTGAAGTTTTTGCTTCCTTCAATATTTGTGATCGTGCCGAGGAGGTGGGGAATGTTGCGGAACGGCTGCGCCATTCCTCCGCCTTTATAGTCAATTAGTAAGAAAGCCGCTTCATGCGGATGAAAATGCACTGCAAGTGACAAGATGTAGGTCTGGAGAAATTCACTTTTCCCTGATCCCGTTGTCCCCGCAAGCAAGCCGTGCGGACCGTGTGCTTTTTCGTGAAGGTTCAGATACACAATGTCATCTTTCCCTTTATAGCCGATCGGCACTGACAGCGACTTCGACGATTCACTTGTCAGCCATCTTTGCTGAATGCCGATTTCTTTTACTTCCTTCGCATGAAAAAGCTCCAGGAACGATACCGTTTCCGGAATGGAATTCGTAATGCCGACCTGGTGGTTCAGCGTCCGCAGTGTGCGTGAAAACCGTTCGTTGTCCTCACGCTGATGATGATCGAGACGGAACGGAATTCTTACCGCTTTTTTCTTTTGTATTAAAATGTCGCCTTCATGCTCATTGATGTAGCGGACAAGAGTTGTAATGTTTTCCGACAAGCTTTCCTTTGTTTCCGCCGCGACAATTGTCGAGATGCCCAGATGCTCATGCTGTCCTTCTAAATATTCGAGAATGACATGCTCAGAGATCAGCTGCTGATTCGTGATGACAAATACAAAATGCGGTTTGAACTGCAGTTTTTCTTTGTCATCTTCGAGATCACGCTCTCTGATCAATTCGTAAAGTGAAGACAGGAGCTGATCTCGGGTTTGCTCATTATAAATAAATCCTTTTGCATAAATATGGGGCATTTGAAATTGCGGAAGCCACTTCATCCACTCCCAGTCTTTATACTCTTCTTCATGAAAAATAAATACAAAACGCAAATCGTGATAGCTGTTAAAGAACGACAGCTGTCCGATCAACTGGTGAATCTCATTTTTCACAATTTGCGATTTACCGACAAGCCCCATCGGACCTTCTGCCAAATCGACCGTCACCGGCGCATTGCGGATATCTTTATAGACGCGCTGCATGTGCTGCGATTTCTCCATGAGGTCATCGATATCACGATTCGCCAAGTCTCCGCCGCTCATATTGATTTCATAGCTTGACGGAACTGTTCCCGTCCCAAGCCGCAGCTGGAGATAATCCTTGCTTTCAAGTGATTTTTCCCAGATCCGGTCACTGATTTCACTTGTTAAGTATTTCATTTGTTCAAATGAAGGAAAGTGAAATTCAAGAACCTGCTTTTGCTTTTCAGCAAGTGCCTGAAGCTCTTTCCGCTTATTGTCTAAGTAAAGCTTATATACACGCTCCCGTTTTTCCTCGCGTTTTTTCCGCTGGTTTTTATCCCGGAAATATTGCACTGTCGAGGTAATGAGAGTCATCATAAACATCGCCAAAGAAACGAGTATAAATATGCCGCGCGGCTGGATGATGGCAACTACGCCCATCACGATCAGCATCACAAGCGGAGGCAGGATGACGAGCCACAGCCCTCTGTTGGTTTGATCGCTCTCCTGAGAGGGAAAACTGAAAGAAACGCGGTCATCCGGCAGATCGTATACCATCCGCGGCGTTCTTCTGTACTGCGGATATTTTTTCTGCATCTCTGTACTCGGTTTGACCGTTTCTGTTAACGCTGTTTCAAACTGGGCATAATGAACAATTTCTAAAAGGTCTTGTTCCGTCACCCTCATTTGCGTGAAGTTCCAGAATATTTCATCCCCCGGCTTGAGCGGCGTATTGGCGTTGATTTTCTCTCCGTTCAAGAATATCGTTCCGCTTTCAGGGCGGACCGACCAGCTGCCGCCTGCACGAAGCAAAGAAAACGTGCTTTGTTCTGCAAATGCAAAATCTTGCGGATTCAGATAAATATCTGCATTCGTTTTTTCTGAGGAACATACAATTTCATCCCGATTTCCCGTAAAATAAACGGATTTCTCAGGATCACTGCCCGTCAATATCAAGCGTATATCCTGCTGATCCGTTTGGAGAGTAAATGATATATCCGCCTCAATCGTGCCGAGACAATCATTTCCCAGGAAAACTTCGTATTGGCCGCCGGATTCCTTTCTTTTAAGAGAAACCACTCCGCTATTAAATGGAATGGTGCTGATCGTAACAGAATCCTTCACATCAGGCCCTATGGTCACCGGATGAGACGACGGGAGGTTAGACAGATTTAATTTTTGAACGTTATTTTGGTAAAAAACCCATAATAGACTCAAATGGCGAACCCCCTTACGGCCGAATGGCAGCATGCGATGACCTGCGCTTCATGTCTCACGTTATTTGTCATCTTTTTTCTCATCTTTCTTTTCTGTTTCTTTTTTCTCGTCTTCTTTTTTCTTCTGTTCTTCTTTTTTCGCTTTTTCCTCGGCTGCGGCTTTTTCTTCTGCCGCTTTCTCTTCTGCTTGTTTTTCTTCGTCTGTTTGTGTCTGTTCTTCGCTTGTATCGACTAACGATGTTTCAGAATTAGACTGTTTATTTTCTTGACGTTCTTTTTGCGCTTTTTCAAGCTCACTATTTACTGAGTCAAGTTCTTTTTGTATGTCTTCATCATTTGTATCCTCAGATAAAAGCTGCTGTTTATATTTAGCTAGGGCAAAGTAAATATAATCATTGTATTCCAGCTTACGGCCGATACTGATCGCTTCTTTGTATTCTCCTCGACCATAATCAATCCAATATAAGAAATGCTGAGGGTCTGATTGAAGGGTGACTAAGTTATTTTCTATATTTTTGGTTTTTGCACTCCCCAGGTTTTCGACCTCAACATAGGACGTCGCCAGCTGATACTGCACCGATTCAGGCAGGCTTTCCGCATCGTACTTGGACAGTGTGCTGATGACTTCACTGTACTGCTTGTTTAAGAACGCACGGTTGCTGTCCACTATCGCTTGGTGCTTTGGCTGCGCGAAAAATAAGGCGTACATCGAATAAATAAGTGCCGGTACAAGCAAAACAATGAGCCCCAGGCCGATATATCGCTGGATGTTCCACTTCTTTCTCGGGATATGTATGTATGTTTTTGCTTTGGCTTCGAGCTCATCAATATGGGTTTGAATCAGCTCGAGCAAATCATCATAGGATTCAGCATCTAATATCGCCTTTGCCTCTGCGGAGAACGTCAGCGTTTCATTGAATTTCAGGTAGTCTTCAAACGCAAAAGCGCCGTCAACTGCCAAAGCCGCTGCCGCTTTCAGCTCCTGCCATACTCTTTCCTCATCACGCTCGTAAGGAGGAATGCTTTCTTTTACTCCATAATGGAGAAAATAAGGCGTAAGCCCTTTATCGAATACAATGTTTTCAGGAGCGACAATCAAATTCAGCCTCGACAGATTGTGCTGCTGTACGGCTTGAACAAGCTGATAGGCAAACTGCCATTTACTTTTTTTATCCTTAGCTTTCATGAAGCGGAATGCTTTATAGGAGGAGGGAGGTTGGATTGTGATGATTACTTCATCATCCGTCACATCGATTTCTTTATGAAAAAATGGATTTATATCTTTGATCACGTTAGCTTCAAGACCGTCGAGAAGCTTTATTTTTTCCCGTTGAAAGGTAAATGTATAGCCGGCATCTGTTTTCTCGGCAACAGCTTCTAATTGGTTTTCTAAATATGATTTTTGTTTACCTGACATTCAACCAGATCCTTTCATAATATTTCAAGCCGGTCTCCGTTTGTAATGCCGCAATCAGACAGCTTGCATTCTCCGGAAAACACCTTATCCTTGTTCACCACTCTGATCCAGTGCCCTTCGCGCGGAGGCATAGATACGCTTTGGGCCTGCCAAGCAATATCAATTACTTTTTTCACCGGGTGGTAATCTGACAATCTGAGATCAAAGACACTGCCGTTATAATGTTTCAAATCTATTGTAATATCAATATACATTTAGGATCACCCTTACATAGAAAGAGCGCCGTCTTCTTTTGAATCAGGCGCTCCTTCCCTTTCATACTGTTATCCGCGGATTTGATTTGCGATGTCTTGGTCAGTAGACTCAAGTGTATTTGCTGTTTGATCAAGCTGCTGATTCACATCTTGAAGCAAATCTGACATTTTGATAAATGAAGGTTTGAGCTGCTCGTATTGATCTGCGAACGCTTCGCTTGAAGCACCTTCCCACATGCTTTTCAAATCAGAGATCATTCGGTTTAAACGATCAACCTGATTTAATACTTCTTGGCTTTCAACGCCGTATTGCTTCGCCATCGCTCTTAGCTCTTCGGGTGTGACACGAATTAATCCTGCCATATTCCTCATTACCTCCTGTGCCATCAGCCTAAATATGGGCTAATTCACTTATTTTTAGAACGTCATTATTATAAAAACAGTTTTTCGGCATAGTCAAACAAATATGTTTTAATTTTACAAAATGAGTCCAATGGTTTACCCCGAATCACTTAAAAATGACATATAATGTAAAGTAAATAGGTTTATTTTCTTAATCTTCTCTTCATTCTCCGAATAATCCAAAAGACCCAAATAACGCTCCAACTCCCAAAAAAAACCTTTCAGAAAATTTGATGCTACAGCACCATTTCTGAAAGGTTCAGTTTTTTCTTTCCTTAATTAGTCTTGCCTCCGATGACTTTCTTAGAAGATTAATAGGATAAGCTGTCGTATTATATGAGGCATACTGTCCTGCAAAAAGGCGATTACACCGCCAAATGTATATAGAACGTTTCTCTCATGAAATTGTTTTTTTGCTTCTGTTCTTTGTTGTTGATTTTCACAAACAACAACAATCATAATAAAAGGAAGGGGATGAGATGTCAAAGAGAAATCAAGCACGAAAAGTAGGGAGATTTATGACCATGCCGAATGATCCGTTTAAATATAGTTTTGACAGACTTGAAGATGTGGCTGATCATATCAGCGACGTTCTGCGGTGCCCGATCACCATAGAGGATGTTAACCACAAGCTGCTTGCCTACAGTACACACAGCGACTGCACAGACCCTGCCCGGACGTCTACCATTATTGGCAGAAGGGTACCGGAGAAGGTGATTAACAAGCTGTGGAAAGACGGGACAATTCCTGCTCTCTTAAAAACGGACCAGCCGATCAGAGTCAAGCAAATCGATGAAGTCGGGCTGAGCAATCGCGTCGCTATTTCGATTTGGAAAAACAAGCAAGTACTTGGCTTCATATGGGCGCTTGAGATCCAAAAAACATTGTCCGATGAAGATCTGCTGACATTGCAAATGGCAGCAAAAGCAGTGAAAAACAAGCTTCTCAAACTTCAAATCAGAAAAACGAAAAATGAAGAACGCAGCCAAGAATTTTTCTGGAAAATGCTGACCGGACACATCCATCAGGAGGATGATATGGCGGATGGGTTCCATAAGCTTGGAATGGCCGCTCCTTCAGAGTTTTCCGTTATGATCATCCGCATAAATGGCGAGCTGACTGAAAAAATCGAACAGCAGCTGCAATATTTACAGGAAACGACCCAGCAGGTTTACGTGCTGCTGGCGACCGTAGATTCCAATGAACTTATTATATTAACCTCACCCAAAACAGATCATCCTTTTCAAGATTTAAAACAGTTTGCTTTAAGTACGCAAAAACAGCTGAAGGAGCGGTATAAAATAGAAGACGTTTCTATCGCTTTTGGCGGAATATACAACTCTATTTCTTTTGTCTCCCGCTCCTATCAGGAAGCATTGTCCGTCTTAAAAACGAAGGAACGGTTCGCTGAAGAGACCAAACATCTTTTCAGCTTTTCTGAGTTAGGCATTTATCAATACTTAGATGTCTTAAATGAAAAACGGAAACAGGCGGGCCATTATAATTACTCGCTTTCCAAACTGGAACAATATGACCGGGATCACCAGTCAAATATGGTAGAGACGCTAGAGCGCTTTATTGAAGCGGACAGCAACGTGAATACCGCTTCCAAGCTGTTAAATATACACGTTAATACGTTGAATTACCGACTCAAGCGGATCAGCCAGATCGCTGAAATTGATTTGAAAAATGTGAATCAAAAATTCACCATCTATTTAGATATCAAACTTCGGCACATGGATTTGTGAAATTTCACAAATCCATGTTTTTTTATTTTCTTAATCAAACAAAGAATTTTCCAAAATATCAAGCTACACTAAAAATATCACATATACAGGAGGAGACAGATATGATCATAGGGGTTCCTAAAGAGATAAAAAACAATGAAAACCGTGTCGCATTAACACCCGGGGGCGTTTCTCAGCTCATTTCAAACGGCCACCGGGTGCTGGTTGAAACAGGCGCGGGCCTTGGAAGCGGATTTGAAAATGAAGCCTATGAGTCAGCAGGAGCGGAAATCATTGCTGATCCGAAGCAGGTCTGGGACGCCGAAATGGTCATGAAAGTAAAAGAACCGCTGCCGGAAGAATATGTTTATTTTCGCAAAGGACTTGTGCTGTTTACGTACCTTCATTTAGCAGCTGAGCCTGAGCTTGCACAGGCCTTGAAGGATAAAGGAGTAACTGCCATCGCATATGAAACGGTCAGTGAAGGCCGGACATTGCCTCTTCTGACGCCAATGTCAGAGGTTGCGGGCAGAATGGCAGCGCAAATCGGCGCTCAATTCTTAGAAAAGCCTAAAGGCGGAAAAGGCATTCTGCTTGCCGGGGTGCCTGGCGTTTCCCGCGGAAAAGTAACAATTATCGGAGGAGGCGTTGTCGGGACAAACGCGGCGAAAATGGCTGTCGGCCTCGGTGCAGATGTGACGATCATTGACTTAAACGCAGACCGCTTGCGCCAGCTTGATGACATCTTCGGCCATCAGATTAAAACGTTAATTTCTAATCCGGTCAATATTGCTGATGCTGTGGCGGAAGCGGATCTCCTCATTTGCGCGGTATTAATTCCGGGTGCTAAAGCTCCGACTCTTGTCACTGAGGAAATGGTAAAACAAATGAAACCCGGTTCAGTTATTGTTGATGTAGCGATCGACCAAGGCGGCATCGTCGAAACTGTCGACCATATCACAACACATGATCAGCCAACATATGAAAAACACGGGGTTGTGCATTATGCTGTAGCGAACATGCCAGGCGCAGTCCCTCGTACATCAACAATCGCCCTGACTAACGTTACTGTTCCATACGCGCTGCAAATCGCGAACAAAGGGGCAGTAAAAGCGCTCGCAGACAATACGGCACTGAGAGCGGGTTTAAACACCGCAAACGGACACGTGACCTATGAAGCTGTAGCAAGAGATCTAGGCTATGAGTATGTTCCTGCCGAGAAAGCTTTACAGGATGAATCATCTGTGGCGGGTGCTTAATTCACAATAAGCTTGCAGAAAGATTTCTGCAGGCTTTTTTATTTTTTAAAAGGAAAAAAGAGACCATTTCACGAATTATGACTATGAAGTTGATCATAAAGGAGGATTCATATGGCTGTTCAGCAATATGGCGTGTTAAAAGGCATAGTATTAGACATGAAGCGGGAAACAGATGATGACAGTCCTCATTTCCAAGTCAAAATGCTCGGTGAAGAGAATACGTATTACAGGTGCGCCATCAATGTGATGTCCAGTTCTGAGGAATCTGAAGTATTGTATTTGGCTGACGATCAGTTTGATTCGGGCTCAATTACCATCCTTCCGAACATGCCGTATGGATATACAAGGATCAATGAAGCAAACCGTGAAGTGGCACTGGATTATGTGCGGGGCAATTTGTTTGACCCGCGGGAAATGAAGCCTTTGCCTCATGAAATCACGGGACCTGATAATGATTTAAATGATTTTATTGAAACCTATATGAAGAAAGCACAAGATGAGAAAACGCCGGTTTATATATTCGGTTCAAAATTCGGCCCTGAACAGGCTGCAGATAAAATATTCGGCTTTACCCCGACTAACGGAATGCACAATATCCATATGAATCAAGGGAATGCAATGGATACCCGCTGGAAAAAAGACAACGGCTCTTGGCATGACGGGGGTATTCTGATTCAGTTTGCAGATCAGTGGGCCGCTGTGTTTTTAGCGTTTTTATCCCAATCTTGGTGTACCGATGAAAACGGAAACCCTGTCAGAGATTGTGATCATACCCAAACGTCTGCGTAAGATAGAAAAAGAGACTGCGGCAAGCAGTCTCTTTTTGATAAGATTACACATTTTCAACAGTCTTTAGGCTGTTTGGCCTCATATCGCTCCAATGCGATTGGATATAGTCCAAACAAGCTTCACGCCCTTTTTGCTCATGAACGACTGTCCAGCCGCTCGGCACATCTATAAAACCCGGCCATAGGGAATATTGGCCTTCTTCATTGACCAGCACCAAATATGTGCCATCCGCATTTTCAAAAGGATTTGCCATTCTATTTCTCCTCCCTTATTTATTCAACTCTTCCAATTTGACAGCGAGAACCTTGCCGATTTGAGCCAGAGGTTCAGGCTGACATAAATCTTTATGACGGCAGTCGATGTCGATTTGTTCAATCTGTCCGTTAATATAAGGCTTCCACGAGTCAGGTTCAATCGGGTCAAACCATTCAGGAATGATTGTTGATCTGAAAAACAAAACATTTCCGCGGAAGGTTTTCGGCTTATAGGAACCTAAAATGCCGACAGAATTTACATACGTATTCTTCAAATTTAAAATGACCGTTTCATCCAGGCTCGCAAGCGCACTGCCGTCACGGCGAAGAATCTCAATCGCCGCTTCAAAATCTAGCGGTTTTTCCCCTAAGCTGTCTGGATCATACCCGCCTAACGCCAGAAGGGCAATAAGCGCTTCCTCATCATCCGGTGCCTCTTTTATAGGAAGGAAGTGGTTCGGATAGGCGTCCAGCATCACCAACAGGGATACTTCTTCTCCTTGATTTTGCAGCTGGGTAGCCATCGCTTGAACGACATTCCCGCCCAGGGACCAGCCCAGCAGATGGTACGGGCCTTTTGGCTGGACCGTTCGGATTTGTTTAATGTAATCGGCAGCCATGTCATCAAGTGTTTTCGGAAGCTCCTCGCGCTGCCCGATTCCCCGTGCCTGCAAGCCGTAGATCGGATAATCTGTTCCTATATTGGTCATCAAACCGGCATAACACCAGCTGAGCCCCCCTGCCGGATGAACACAGAATAAAGGAGGCTTGTCTCCGCTTGTTCGGAGCGGCAGCAGAACGTCAAGAGCGCTTTGGCTTGATCCCATTTCAAGTCTTTCAGCGAGCCCGGCTACAGTAGGTGCTTCGAACAAGTTGCCGATGCTGAGTTCAACGCCGAGCGCTTCACGAATGCGGCTCATGAGCTGTACAGCAAGCAAGGAATGTCCGCCTAAATCAAAGAAACGGTCATCAATGCCGACACGCGGCAAGTGAAGCACCTCCATAAAGAGGTCACAGAGAATTTCTTCCTGCGGCGTTCTCGGTCCTCGTCCTGTCACTGCCGCTGCGAAATCCGGAGCGGGCAGCGCTTTACGATCAAGCTTTCCATTCGGTGTCAGCGGCAATTCTTTCATCGTCACAAAGGCAGCAGGCACCATGTAATCCGGCAGTCTCTCAGCAGCATATCTGCGCAGTTCCGCCGTATCAAATGTTTCTTCCGAAGGGATGACATAAGCTGCTAACCGTTTATCTCCCGGCTGATCCTCACGAACGATCACTGCCGCATCTTCAAGCTGCGGATGCTGAACAAGCGCGGCTTCAATTTCTCCCAATTCAATCCGGAATCCCCGAATTTTCACTTGATGGTCTGCACGGCCGACATAGTCGAGAGAACCGTCAGCGCGGAGGCGGGCCACATCCCCAGTGCGGTACATCCGGGTGCCTGGAGGACCGAACGGATCAGCTATGAAGCGTTCAGATGTTAAACCAGGCCGGCCTAGATAACCTCGTGCTAACCCCGCTCCTGATACATACAGCTCTCCGGCAACACCCGGCGGGACCGGCTGCAGGCGTTCATCCAGCACGTATACACCAAGATCGGGAATGCCGCAGCCGATCAAGCTGTTTGCCCGTAAAGCTGCCATGCTTCGGTCTAATTCGATATAGCTCACATGCACCGTCGTTTCTGTAATACCATACATATTGATAAGCTGCGGTCTATTTTCAGGGTGGCGGTTGTACCAATCCTCTAAACGGCTGAGTTCAAGCGCTTCTCCGCCAAAAATGACATAGCGCAGACTGAGTGCCTGTCCGAGATCCGGCTGTTCCCGTTCCGCCTGCATAAACTGATAGAAAGCAGACGGTGTCTGGTTCAGAACAGTCACCCCCTCTTTGACAAGCAGGCGCAGAAACGCTTCTGGCGATCTGCTGACGTGGTGAGGCACGATTACAAGACGTCCGCCATGCAGCAGAGGACCCCAGATCTCCCACACCGAAAAATCAAACGCATAGGAATGGAACATGGTCCAGATATCACCTGAGCTGAAACGGAACCAGTGCTCGGTCGCTGCAAATAAACGTGTTACATTTTGGTGAGGAATCATCACACCTTTTGGAACACCTGTTGAGCCGGATGTATAAATGACATATGCCGTATTCAAAGGGGAAAGCGGCTGAGTCCTATCCTTATTTTTTGGATTACCTGCAGGGTACGTGTTTAGTTTCTCTGCCAGCTCGGGATCATCCAGCACGATTTTCGGCACGTTTTCAACTGGCGGAATGTGATTTGCAGCTTTAGTGTTCGTCATGATAAACGCAGGCTGTGCATCTTTTAGCATAAAAGCAATTCGATCAGCCGGATAATCCGGATCAAGAGGGAGATAAGCTGCCCCGGCCTTTAGCACCGCCAATAGGCCGACAGCCATTTCCAACGATCGGGGCAGTGCCAATGCCACAAATTGCTCCGGCCCGACACCTTCACTAATCATCATTCGGGCAAGCCGGTTTGCTCTTTCATTCAGCTCTGCATAGCTCAGTTCCTGATTTTCATATACAACGGCAATGGCATCAGGACGTAAAGCAGCCTGCTTCTCAAATTGCTCTGGCAAACATGCGTGCGGAATCTTTTCAGATACACTTTGCCAATCAGTCACCATGCTGCTGTGTTCCTCTGGCGCAAGAATATCCAGATTTCCGATTTGCTCGTCAGGATCAGACTCGGCAGCCTCCAACAGGCGCATCAATCGGTCAGCAAGAGCCTGAGCAGTTTCCCGTTTGAAAAGATCAGTGCTGTATTCAAGCAGTCCTTCCATTCCGTTTGGTGTCCCGTCAGCAAGGCGATCTTCACTAATTTCCAGCGTCAAATCAAACTTGGCAGAACCGACACTGTTGATTCGCAGGCTGCTCTCCATATCAGGAAGATGCAGTTCAGCGTCCGGTGTGTTTTGGAACGCAAGCATGATTTGGAATAAAGGATGCGTCGCACGCGAACGAGCCGGATTGAGCACCTCTACAAGTCTCTCAAACGGCAGATCCTGATTGTCATAGGCGGCCAGATTCACTTCCCGTACTCTGTCTAGAAGCTCACGAAAGCTTGGGTCACCGGACGTATCAGTTCTGAGCACCAATGTATTAATGAACAGCCCTACAAGATCGCCCAGCGCATCATCATTCCGTCCCGCGATCGGACTGCCGATCGGAATGTCGGTGCCCGCCCCGAGCCTTGTCAATAAAGCGGCGAGACCGGATTGAAGCACCATAAACAGGCTCACCCTATTTGCGCGAGCCAGCTCCTGCAATCGCTTGTGAAACTCGGGCTCAATACGAAAATGAATCGTATCTCCATCATGACTCGGCTCAGCCGGACGTGAATAATCGGTTGGCAGTTCAAGCTGATCAGGCAGGTTTTTCAAGGTTTCTTTCCAGAAAGCAAGCTGTCCGGCAATCAAGCTATTTGGATCATCCTCGTTTCCAAGCAGTTCTTGCTGCCAAAGCGCATAGTCTGCATACTGCACAGCAAGAGGCGCCCATTCGGGAGATCGTCCGTGGCAGCGAGCCGCATAAGCTGTCCCAAGGTCTCTGGTCAGCGGTGTTAAGGACCAGCCGTCCCCGACAATATGATGGACGAGAAGAAGCAGCACGTACTCGTCAGGACCGATCACAAAAAGCTCGGCACGAAAAGCAGGTTCAGCTGCAAGATCAAAGCTGTAGCGTACAGCTTCGGCAAGCCGATCAGAAAGCTCCTTCTCAGCAATTTCAGTAACATGTAACTCGGGACAGGCTCGATCGGCATCTAAAATATGCTGATAGGATGTCCCCTGTGATTCAGGGAAGATCGTCCGAAGACTTTCATGACGGCAGACGAGGTCATAAAGTGCCGCTTTCAGCAATCCTTGATCCAACTCACCTGACAAACGGACAGCAACCGGAATATTATAAGTAGGACTCGGTCCTTCCAGACAATGCAGGAACCATAGCCGGCGCTGGGCAAATGAGAGCGGGATCTTTTCAGGCCGCTCAGCTCTCTGCAAAGCGGGACATGCACTCTGCGCCAAATCAAGATGGGCAGCGAGTCCGGCTACTGTCGGTTCGTCAAAGAGCTTGGCGATACCAAGTTCGGCTCCCATTACCTCGCGAATGCGGCTCATCAGACGGGCTGCAAGAAGAGAATGGCCCCCAAGCTCGAAGAAACTGTCATCGATACCGACGCGTGCCAAACCGAGAACCTCTGCAAACAAGTCACACAATATCTCTTCCTGAGGAGTCCGCGGGGCCCGATCACTGACAGATGTGCTGAAGTCTGGTGCCGGCAGTGCTTTCCGGTCAAGCTTGCCATTAGGTGTTAACGGCAGCTCGTCCATCTCCACAAACGCCGACGGTACCATATAATCAGGAAGACTAGCCCCCATATAACGACGAAGCTCTGCAGTATCAATAGCAGCATCAGCGACTACATAAGCCGCCAATCGTTTGTCTCCCGGCTGATCTTCCCGTACGACAACCGCGGCCTGTTCAATGTGCGGGTGATTGGCAAGCACGGCATCAATTTCTCCAAGTTCAATTCGGAATCCGCGAATTTTGATTTGATGATCCGCCCGCCCGATATAATCCAAAGACCCATCGGCGCGCCAGCGGGCCTGGTCTCCGGTCCGATACATCCGAGTTCCCGGCGGTCCGTATGGATCTGCAACGAAGCGCTCCGCCGTTAAATCAGGACGATGGAAATAACCTCTGGCCAAGCCGGTTCCTGCAATATAAAGCTCTCCGACAACGCCCGGCGGCACCGGCTGCAATCCATTATCAAGCACATACACCTGCGTGTTCCAAATCGGTTTCCCAATCGGAGGAACGCCCTTCAGCCCTTCTTCAAGAAAAGCTGCGGCAGACCAAATCGTTGTTTCAGTGGGACCGTATAAGTTCGTGACTGAACAATGAAGGTCTTGAAGTTCCTGCAAAAGACCGCTCGGCAGCGCCTCGCCTCCTACAAGCACTCTAAGCCCCCGAAGTTTCTCAGGTTCACTCGTTACCAAAGCGTGCCACAGTGTCGGTGTCGCCTGCATAATGTTAATATCGAAATTTTCAATCATTTGAGCTAATGCCTGCGGCTCACGGATCGTTTCTTTCTTTGCGATCACGATTTGCGCTCCGCTAATCAGCGGAAGATATAACTCCAATGCTGAAATATCAAAAGCGACAGTCGTCACAGCCAACAGCCTGTCTTCTTCTCCTAGAGAAAATGCCTCCTGCATAGACAGCAGAAAATTGCTTAAGCTTTTCTGTGTCACAACGACTCCCTTCGGTCTTCCTGTTGATCCTGAGGTATAGATGATATACGCAGGATGGTCAAGCGAAACCGATACATCCTGATTTTCCGGCGAATAGCGTTTTATAATCTCCTGTGTAACAGCCTGATCAAGCACAAGCTCAGGTACAGCCAGGTCATCAGGCAGACTGGCTGCTATTTCCTCAGTCGTTATGATGCATGAAGGTTTCGCATCCTCCAGCATGTAAGAAATGCGGTCGGCTGGAAACTCCGGATCAAGGGGGAGATACGCCGCACCAGTCTTGAGCACACCAAGCATTGAAGCCACCATCTCAGGGGAACGCGGCAGCGCCAAAGCGACAAATTGCTCCGGACCAATCCCTTTTTCGATCAACAGACGCGCGAGGCGGTTTGCCTCTTCATTGAGCTTTCGATAGTTGACTTGAATGTCATCACACATGAGAGCGATACGTTCTGGCGTAAGAACTGCCTGCTTTTCGAACATGTCCTGAAGGCTGACCAGCTTCTCGGATTTTGCCGTCTCATTCCATTTAGAAATGACTTTTTCTTTCTCCTCTGGCAACAGAAGCTCCATTTGCCCAATCAGCATGTCCTCTCCGGCAGAAGCCGTTTGCAGCAGCTGCAAAATACGCTGCTGATGAAGCTTAATATCAGACTCACTGTATACCTCGGGATTCGCATCAACATCAATTCGCAGCCCGCTGCCGTCTGTTCTGTCATATACATTGATTGATAGATCATCAACAGGACCGGCTGAAAGATTATGCGTTGTGCCCCGGACGCCGGCAAAGTCGAGACCGTAATCAAACGGCATAAGATTGATTTGAGGGCCAAATAATCTATGATTTTCTCCTATCAATTTCAGATCGCGCCTAAGCTCTTCATGGCGATACTTATGATGTCGCCGAATACTGCGGATTTCCCGGGAAATTTGCTGAATCAGTTCAGAAAAGCTCATCGAAGAGCTTACCGTCAGCCGGAGCGGGAGAAGGTTCATCACCATAGCCGGTACATTCAGTGACGCGGACCCTATCCGACCCATCATGGGCAGGCCGAGCACAACATCCTCAGAGCCGGTCATACGGTGCACATAAACAGCTGACACCGCAATCATGACTTCATGCCAGCTTCCTGAGAAATAGCGCGCCGCTTCTTTTAACGCGTTTACATCAGACGGAGGCAGATATGCCGTATGACGAAGAAAACTGTTAGATGTTCTTGGCGCCCGATCAGCCAAGCTCACAACTTCAGGTGCATCTGCAAAACGGTCCAGCCAGAATTGACGATCCTTCTCATACTGCTCTGATCCGCGATAATCTGTATCCTCCTCCAAAATGGCCTGGAGAGACCCAAAGGAACGGCTTTTAGCTGTTTGTCCTTTTATAAGGGCAGTATATGTACTTGCCACACGCTGGGCTATCAGGGAAAAACCGAAGCCGTCGATCGCTATATGGTGAATGCGCTGATACCAAAAGAAACGATCAGGCCCGGCAATAAACAGAGCTTCATTGAACAAAGGGGCATACCCTAAATCAACCGGCTTTGCTAAATCAGCTTTCATCCAGTTTAATGCTGTTTTTTCCGGATCAGGCTCAGAGCTGACGTCAATGACGTGCAGCTGTACATCCGGAGACGGGTTTATCATCTGCCAAGGCCCGTCCATATTTTCACCGAAGCGGACATGCAGCGATTCCGCTTCCTTGATCACGTGCCGCAAAGCTTCTTCAAAAAGAGCAATATTGATTGGTCCATTGATTTCTATATATTCCGCTGTATTGTAGATTGGATTGTCCGGATCAAGCTGCTGAGCAAACCATATGCCAGTTTGCGCCCCGGTCAAAGAATATTGAAGATCTTTTGTATCAGGCATCCGTTTGTTTACCCTCCTTTTATAAATAATCCGCGTTTGGCAGCACTTGCTGGCTGCGGGTTGTGAGCAATTTCTGCCATTCTTCGATCGTTGGGCGTTCAGCCAATTCCACGAAAGTCACCTCTGCCCCTTCACGGCGCCATTGTTCCACCAATGTCATGATCCTTACCGAATCAAGACCACGATCGAGCAAATCCTCTTGATCTGTGATGTCTTCCGGTGTTTCTTGTAGAAGCTCAGCAATTTGTTTACGGATATTCTCACATGTAAACACGTTCTTTTTGCCAGTGTTTGCTGACGTTTTTTGAACGTCTGCCGGCGCATTCTGCAGCTGATCAAGAAGACTGTCAGTCATCACGGTAAACGCACAGCGTCCAGCCGCATATTCCAGCGCCATTTGATGTTTTTCTAATGAAAAATCAGCAACTGCATCTCCCACAAAAAAGGCTTTAATATCCTCCATAAATGCTTCACATGCTGTAACAAGACAGCCGATATGGGCGTAAATTCCTGTAATGATCAGCTGATCGCGTCCCTCTTTGCGCATCATTTCAAGCAGATTCGTTCTCTTAAACGCGCTGTATCTCCATTTTGTCAGCACAAGATCATCATCCTCTGGTGCCAGCTCGGTTATAATTTTCTCCTCATAAGGACCGCTGTTTAATCCCGGGCCCCAAAAGTCTGTCAGCAGCGCACGGTCATCCGGATTTTGGCTTCCCGGCTGTGCGGTATAGACAACAGGAATCCCAAGCTGAACACATTGATTCTTCAGCTTTCGTATATTCGCTGAAAGCTCTGTTACCGGAGACGCTCCCGCTGTGAAAGCATCAACAAAATAGTTTTGCATATCGTGTATTAACAAGACAGCCCGATTCGGATCAGGCACCCATGATACTTTGTTTTGCGGCATATCAGATGCTGTCGGCATTTGATACGGCTGAATGGCAGGTATAGCCATATGAACACTTCCTCTCAAATTGTTGTTTTATTTTTTTAATCCTGCAAGAAGCTTCTCGGAAATGGCTTCACGGAGCGCTTTTTTGCTGACTTTTCCTACTCCTGTCTGCGGGAAGGATTCGACAAATTCAACTCGATCAGGGATTTTATATGCCGCCAGTCCGCGCTCTCTCAAAAATGCTTTAAGCTCTGCGGCTTTTGGGGCTTCATCCCGGGGAATAATGAACACACAAGATCTTTCGCCAAGAAATTGATCAGGCATGGAGACCATTGCCGCATCATGGACAGCCGGATGCGCCAGCAGATGATTTTCTACCTCTTCAGCCGCAACCTTTTCTCCTCCACGGTTAATTTGATCCTTCGCCCGGCCTTCAACGACAATATAGCCGTCTCGTGTCAGCCTGACGATATCACCCGTACGGTAAAAACCGTCCTCAGTAAATGAAGCGGCGTTATGCTCTTCTGCCTTATAGTAACCTCGAATTGTATACGGCCCCCGCGTCAGCAGATGGCCTGTTTCACCAGGTTTTACGTCGCGATCATGATCATCCCAAACACGCACTTCATCATATGGAGACATCGGTTTTCCTTGGGTGTTGACAATGATCTCCTCAGGATCATCCAATCTCGTATAATTGACGAGACCCTCTGCCATTCCGAACACCTGCTGCAGCGTGCAGCCGAAAACAGCTTTTACCCTGCGCGCGGCTTCAGCACTAAACTTGGCACCGCCGACCTGCAGCACTTGAAGGCTGGATAAATCATCACGGCGTGAGGATGCCGCATCCATCCATACCATCGCAAGAGGCGGAACAAGAGCGGTTATCGTGACCTTTTCCCGTTCAATTAAAGGAAATGCGTCATCTGGACTTGGAGAAGGAGATAATACCACTCTTCCTCCAGCGTATAATACGCCGAGAACGCCGGGTGAGCTCAGCGGATAATTGTGTGCCATCGGCAGCGCGGCCAAGTACACCGTGCTGTGGTCGAGCCAGCAGACCTCCACACTCCGCTTCAGGCTGTATATGTAGTCATCGTGGGTCCTCGGAATCAGTTTCGATAGCCCGGTGCTCCCGCCAGAAAGCTGGAGGAACGCCACATCCGATGATTTGACTTCAGGCAGTTTTACAGGTTCTGCATGCAAATCCTCCAGCGGTAAAAATTCCTCTGCCTCACCTGCGACAATGATGTTTTTCAAAGTCGGCAGCTTACTTTGAACCTGTCTGGCAAGCGTACGGTAGTCAAAACCGGAATAAGCGTCGGGAATGATATATGCAGCCGCTTCAGCAAACTCGCAAAAATATGTAATTTCACTGCTTCGATGAGAAGGCAGTGCGAAGACTGGAAGCGCCCCCAGACGGAAAAGCGCGAAAATGACTTCAAAAAACTCTTTGATATTTGGCAGCTGCACCACAACACGATCCATCTGTTGAATGCCGAGCTTTTGAAATCCGGCAGCCAGGCGATCAGCTCTTGTGTCAAGCTCTCGATAGCTCCAATGGGTGTTTCCGTATGTAATGGCAATGCGATCACCATATTTGGCTGCCCGGTCCCTTAACAAATCTCCAAACGTCTCACCGGCCCAGCAGCCGTTCTTTCGATAGGTCTCAGCTAACTCATCAGGCCAAGGCGTAAATCCTTTCAGCATGTTGTATCCCTCCAGCAATTCATTCTGTTCATATGTGATCCACGCCCATTGCCCGCAGCATTGTCCGAAACTTTGCGGACGTCTCCTGAAGCTCGTCCTCAGGCTTTGAACCGGCCACAACACCAGCTCCAGCATACAGGCGGAGTGAGCGTTCTTCTGCTTCTGCACAACGGATGGTCACGATCCATTCTCCGTCACCGGCATCGTCACACCATCCGACCATGCCGGTAAAGAAACCGCGGTCAAATGGTTCAATGCTGAGAATCGCTTCTCTTGCAAGATCAGTCGGTGTTCCGCAGACGGCTGGCGTCGGGTGGAGCGCCGCCGCCAATTCAAGTGCGGTTACAGACGGATCGGAAAGCTCTCCCTTAATCACGCTGGACAGGTGCCACATCGTTTCCGTTTTGATCAGTGAAGGCTTCTCCGGAACCTCCAGCGTCCGGCAGAAAGGTCTCAGCGCTGCCGCAACCGCGTCAGCGACAACCGCGTGCTCATGAAGATCCTTTGCGGAAGAAAGCAATTCAGCTGCCCGGCGCTGGTCTTCAACAGGATCATTACTGCGCGGCCTTGAGCCGGCTAATGGGTTGGAAACGACCTGTGTTCCCATCCTTGAAACGAGAAGCTCCGGACTTGCTCCGAGCAATGTTCGGCGGGGAGACGTTTCCTCCTGACTGGACACGTCTGCGGCAAACGTGTAGCCATGCGAGTTATGCTGAGCCAGATGGCGAAGCAATTCATCCGTCTGAATCGGTTCAGGCGATGTCAAATGCAGCGACCTGGACAGGACGATTTTGCTGAGTGTTCCATCGGCAATGCGTGTCAGCCCTTGTTCAACACCATTTTTATAATCCTCAGGTTCAGGAACAGGCTTTATGTGGTATGTATGCCCAGCCTGCTGTTCCTTTTCCTCATGATCAAATTGAAGCGGTCCTGACCAGCGCACTTCTTCAGGTACAACGAGCCGCGCTGCTTTTACTTGATCAAAAGGAACGGCCCCGACAACAAGCGGCCGGCTTTGCCCTGATTGTTTTGCCTGACGTAACGCCTCTGCAATTCGGCCAGAAAGGGTTTCCATTTGGTTTTGCCCGTCTGCCTCCGGTACGATTTCACATATGCCTTTCGCTAACAGTACACGATGAGGAGACGCTAAGAAAAAGGCGCCCGGCTGATATTCATGAAGCAAATGCTCCGCTTTTGTTTCTGTTATAACGTTTTGATCCAACATTCTCATGAACCTCCTTTAAATTCAGTTACACGCCTAAGGTCGCGCCGCCATCTACGCATAAATTATGCATCGTAATATGCCCTGCCTGGCCAGAAACCAAAAAGAGCACCGCATCCGCAATATCCGAAGGCTTGGCTAGTTTTTTGAGCGGGATCCCTGTTTTAAATGTCTCAAGTGATCCTTTTATGACTTGCTCCGCTCCATTCTCGTCGGCCCATAATGACCACTGCATGTCTGTTTCCGTTGATCCGGGAGATACAATGTTGCAGCGAATATTGTATTCTGCAAGCTCAAGGCCAAGGCATTTCGTAAACATCACAGCCGCAGCCTTTGAAGACGCATATGCCGCCATAGATGTTCTTGGTACACCGGCAGCATTCGATCCGACTGTTACAATCGAACCCGATCTTCGGTCCATCATATATTTGCTGACTGAACGCGAGGCGTTAAATACGCCAGTCGAATTCACTGAGAACGTCGCCTCCCATTCCTCATCGCTAAGCGAATGGATCAGTCCCGGGCGAAGGACACCCGCTACATTCACTAAAATATCAATCGGCCCCATTTCACGTTCGATGCGCGCCGTGATCTCGTCAATCGCCGCGCTGTCTCTCACATCCGCAGGAAAAGCTTCTGCATGGCGGCCTTCTGCTTTGAGGCTGCTCACAACCTTTTCCAGCTTTTCAGGATTATAATCAACTGCCGCAATATGTGCGCCTTGACTGGCAAGCGTCCGCGCAACAGCTTCGCCTATTCCTTGGGCAGCCCCTGTTATAAAAGCAATTTTTCCCTCTATACCCTTTGCATTCATATCATCAATTCCTTTCTTCGCTCTAAATGCCAAACAGACATCCAGCGAAAAAGACTGCTGCGCCTTGAAAAACGCAATCTATTGATAATGATTATCATTATCAATTATAAAAATAATCATATCCAAATGTCATGTGACAGTCAAATATAATTTCAGTGACAAATATTTTTTTAAAGGCAAGGCTGAGTATGTCTCAGCCCATTGATAGATGCGGTCCGTCAGGGTGAAGCGCAAAACGCAGCGCCCTGCTGACCAAAACAGGAAGAACTGAAATATGTCCTTCTCCTGAAAACTCGCAAAATTCTGCCCGTATACCTTGTTCAGATAAAACGGCCAGCCGCTCATAAAGCTCCCTTGCATTATCATTCATCCGGCTTTTATGATGCTGCTCTAATTCTCCTGCGGCAAGCAGGATATTGATAGGCTGATTGTTTTTCTTGGTGAGAGAGACGAAATGGTCCGTTTTCTTGAGAATAAACGGTTTATTCCAATGAATGGACGGACTTCCCGCGATATACGTTTGAAACGCATCGGGCTTTGTTAGCAGCACCTGCAGCACGAAAAGCCCTCCGAGCGAATGGCCAAAGATTGTTTGTCTTTTTTTATCAATCTGGTAATCTCGTTCTATCTCCGGTTTTAAATCCTCTTCAATAAATCTGAAAAAGCCCTCCGCTCCGCCATGCTCCGGCCATTCTCTGCCGTCGGGCCTTTCCGGCAGCTTCGATTGGGCTGTTGGCATTGTAAAATCCCGGTGGCGTGCTGAGGAGAACGGCTCCGCTGTCTCATAGCCAATGCCGACGATCACTGCAGGGATCACCCCGGTTTTTTCGGGTCGGCGTCCCTGTATTCGAACGGCTTCCGTCATCGTTCCGAAGACAGAATTGGCATCCAGCAGATAAATCACAGGATAACCAGCGGGTGGCGGCGGCGTACTAGGTTTCGAGATAAAAATGTGATAGGTACGGTTTTCATTGCGTGAAGACATCATACGCACTTCCGTACCAGGAATCGTAAATGCGTTTGATGTCCCGCCATTTGTCCGGTCTGTTGTTTGTTCTTTCATGCAGTACGACATTCCTCTCCTTAAACTAAACCGCAATGTATGATAATGATTTTCACTATCAACTAGACACCTCAAATAATAGGTTTTCTTCCAAAGAAAGTCAACTTTTTCCCGAATAAAAAAGGCACCTTGATCAAATAAGGTACCTGCAGACTATCAATATGGAAGTAAAAACCTAATAAAGATGCGTATTGTCCTATTTGAAATAGAACCTTAATCCCATGTAAACCTTTGATTTTGCCAAGGGTCGCCTCTCATGTGATAGCCATTCCGCTCCCAAAAGCCAGGGTGATTTTCTTTCGTAAATTGGATGCCGCGCAGCCACTTGGCGCTTTTCCAAAAATACAGATGCGGAAATACACCCCGCAGCGGAAAGCCGTGTTCAGGGGTTAAAGGTTCGCCATTATGCGCATAAGCCAGAAGGGAAGTTTCCGCTAAGAAATCATCAAGCGGCAGATTGGTCGTCCAGCCCTCTTCAGCATGTAAAATGACGTAGCCCGCTTCTTCTTTTACACCCGCTTTTTCCGCTATATCACAAGCCCGCACGCCTTGCCACACATTATCAAGCCTTGACCATCCCGTGACGCAATGAATGTCATTTTTCGATTCATACCGTGGAAAGGCTTTGACATCTTCAAAGCTTAGCAGCATCGGATGGTCAACCAAACCGTATACTTGAAGATTCCATTTCGTCATATCTTCGTAATATGGGACATCTCCGGTATGAAGCACAGGAAATGAAGTGGTGACGTTTTGATTTGGCGGCACTCTTCCAGATTGATCGGATTGTCTTGTTTTTCCGAAATACATATGGGCCTCCTTTTTGTTAACCTAATTTAAAATCATGTTGACAATCTTTTTGTTCTTTATTACTCTATGATTGTGTATGTCAACCTAAGGGGGAACAACGATGAAACAACGTAAACTTCGTGCGGGAGATATGGCGCTGATTGGCATGTTCGCCGCACTTATGGCTGTCGGGGCCAACATTACATCAGTAGCACCCTTTTTACAAGTAGCCGGCATTCCGCTTTCGATGCAGCCGTTTTTCTGTCTCTTGGCTGCTTTGCTTCTTGGCAGCAAACGAGCAGCGATTGCCATGATTGTATATGCACTTGTCGGATTGGCCGGAGCGCCTGTGTTTGCTCAATTTTCAGCAGGCTTCGCACCGTTTGCAGGGAAAAGCGGCGGGTTTATTATCTCATACATCCCGGCAGCATTTGCAGCGGGTTGGTTTTTAGAACGAAACATTCAGCCAAGTAAAATTCGATTTCTCATTGCTTCACTTATCGGAACGGCGATCATGTATCTCATCGGCACTACCTATATGTATCTTGCACTGAAGCTGTGGATTCATACGCCAGTGAGCTACGGCACGGCTTGGGGCTTTATGATTTGGTTTATGGTAAAAGATACAGCGCTGGCTGTGATACTGTCGTTTTTCGCACCAGCAATCTACCGCTCTATTCATAAAGCAACCGGCTTTAACAGAAATCACATATCGTCCATGTAAAACCGTTCTATTGGACGGTTTTTTTATCATAACGAGAAAAGGCTCCCCAGTAAAGGGGAGCCTTTTTCCTATAAAACAAGCGCTGCAATCCAGCCAAAGATGACAAGCGGAATATTATAAAATATAAATGTCGGCACACAAGTATCCCAAATGTGGTGATGCTGGCCGTCCGCACTCAAACCTGAAGTCGGCCCAAGCGTACTATCACTGGCAGGTGAACCGGCATCGCCAAGCGCAGCAGCAGCCCCGATAATCGCAATCGTTGCCATCGGGCTGAATCCAAGCTGCATACATAGAGGCACGAAAATGGTTGTGATAACAGGAATGGTCGCAAAAGAAGATCCGATCCCCATTGTAATTAATAAGCCGACAATGAGCATCAGCAATGCGCCCAAGGACTGACTGTGTCCGATAAAACCAGCTGACGTTTTGACCAGTGACTCGACATCCCCGGTTTTCGTCAATACGTTTGAAAACCCGGCTGCAACAAGCATGACAAAGCCGATAAAGGCCATTAAAACCATTCCATCAGTAATCAGTGAGTCCGCTTCATCACGCTTCATCACACCGCTGACAAACAGAACAATCAGACCAGCGAGCGCCCCCATAATCATTCCTTCTACTCCCAAAGTCTGAGATAAGTAAAGCTGGACGCCGAGTGACACAACAATGGCTAGAACCGCGATACCAATACTTTTTCTCGTATATGGCGATGCTTCTGCACCTGAAATGTCTTTTGTTTCATATTGTTTCGGTTTACGGTATACGATCACTGATAAAATAAGGCCGACAACCATACCTGCAACTGGAATAATCAGTGCGTACGGAATATCAGCAAGCGGAACGTTTAACCCGGCATCCGCCATATTGTCCTTCAGCATGCCTTGGAAGATTTGGCCGAAACCGACCGGAAGCAAAATATAAGGAGCCGTTAAGCCAAATGTAATTACACACGCGATCAGACGGCGGTCCATTTCAAGTTCATTAAAGATTTTCAAAAGCGGCGGAATCAGCACCGGAATAAACGCGATGTGAACCGGAACAACGTTTTGCGAAAAACAAGATACAATTAAAATAATCAGCACAATCAGCACCTTAGACAGTGCTTTTTTTCGAGAATCTTCTTTATTTCCGATTAATTTAACGGAGGCTTCCACCATTGCGTCCGGAAGACCTGTTTTCGTCAAAGCGGCGGCAAACGCGCCAAGCATGGCATAGCTGACTGCAACGGTGGCATTTCCGCCGAGACCGTCTGTGAAAGCTTTAACCGTTTCGCCAAGACCGAGCCCGCCTGTTAACCCGCCGGCCAAGGCGCCTATAATTAATGCGATAACAATATTGACACGCAGCAGGCTTAATACAAGCATAAGCAGGACTGCGATGACGACTGCATTCATGATGATACCCCTCCAAAAATCCTTTAGTTTGCTAATGTAGTAGATAAATAAAGTACGAACGTATCGTATCATAACCGATCCACTTTAGTCAACTAAAGATCTCGGAAGAAAAAATCCCTGCCTCATCATACAGCAGGGATTTTTCATTACTCGTTTTTATCTTCTTCCAATGTAAATCGCTCCGCAAGTGTAGCCAGTGTTCTTGCCATAACGCCAGTAGCCCCGGCCGGTCCGAAGCAGGTTGCTTTATTGGCAGTCGCTGTGCCTGCAATATCAAGGTGAACCCAAGGTGTTGACTCAGCGAATTCACCAAGAAACGTTCCTGCCATAATCGCATGTCCCTCGCGTCCCGGTGAATTGTTGAGATCCGCCATTTGGCTGCTTTTCACGCGTTTTTTATCCTTCTCTGTTATCGGCAGCTGCCAGATCGCCTCGCCGCACTCTTGTGCAGCATCAGCTACCTGCTGGTAAAAGCTTTGATCATTTGTCATTGCACCGGTTGTTTCTGTTCCTAATGCCACAACGACGCCGCCGGTAAGCGTAGCTACATCGACAAGAACTGACGCGCCATGCTGTTTCGCGTATGTAATGCCATCTGCAAGCACTAGCCTTCCTTCAGCATCCGTATTAAGGATTTCTATTGTTTTTCCGCTTAAAGATACGATCACGTCATCCGGCTTCATGGCCCCGCCGGAGATCATATTATCGGTTGATGGAATAACGCACAGCACGTTTTGCTCAGGACGAAGCTCTCCGATCGTTTCCATAGCCCCGAGAACCGCAGCTGCTCCTCCCATATCTGATTTCATGCCGACAATTCCAGATTTCGTTTTAATGGAGTAGCCGCCTGTGTCAAAGGTAATTCCTTTCCCGACTAGTCCGACGACGTCTTCCCATTCCTTTTTGCCCTGATATTTCAACACAATCATTTTCGGCGGTTCGGTGGAGCCTTGGTTTACCGCAAGTATTCCGCCCATACCGAGCTCTTCCATCTCTGATTTCTCCAATATCTCACACTCAAAATCATATTTCGCCGCAAGCTCTTCAGCATACGAAGCGAGGTCAGTCGCTGTCAGCATGTTTCCCGGCATATTCACCAGCGTTCTAGCCGAATTTGTCCCTTGTCCGTATGCCTGGCCGACGCGAAGCCCTGCCTGCACTTCCTGTGTATCTTCATCTGTTACAACATACACGGCTTCAATTTGTTTGTCAGGCTCATTTGATTTGTGCTTATAATCCTGCACCTCATAGGAAGCAAGCAGGCAGCTCTCAGCTAAAGCATGAGCGGCATCGGCTGGAGGCACGTCTTCCGAAATAAACGTATCAAGCAGAACAGCAGTTTCTTGTTTTCGATCTTTATGAATGGCTTGAAAAACATGAGCAAAACGTTCCTTCGCCTGTTCAAACGAATAATTTGCTTCTCTCCCCAGGCCAACGAAATAAATCCGTTTCATACCCGCAGAAGATGGAGGGAATACTTTTGATACTTGATTCGGTTTCGCAGAGACATCACCCTCTTTTAAAAGCTGTGTCAGATGGCCTTCGAGCATTTCATCAATTTCCAACGCTTTTCCTGTCAGCTGGCTTTTTTGAAAAAGCCCGACCACAAGGGTTTCTGTATGCTCTGATTGTTGAACCGCATAAAACATGAGGCTTACACTCCTAACGTAATGGGTATTTGTAATGAACAATGGTATAATAGGAAAAACATTCTTTCCACTATACTTATTTTAACAAACAACAGTCTAAGACTTGCTTTTTTCTTTTGAAACACGAAGGATTTTTCAAATAGAAAGGATGTCGCCGATGGAACTTTTAACGAATTTTCCTTTATTATCAAGCCTGGCCGCAATTATTTTTGCTCAGGTCATCAAAGTGCCCATACAGTTTATCGTGTCCAGAAAACTGGACTGGTCGCTGGTCACAAGCACAGGCGGCATGCCCAGCTCTCACTCCGCAGCGGTCACTGCGCTTTCTACAGGCGTAGCCTTGGAGCATGGATTAGACTCCTCACTCTTTGCGGTTTCCGCCATTTTCGCCGTCATAACCATGTTTGACGCAACTGGCGTCAGACGCCACGCCGGTGAGCAGGCAACAGTCATTAATAAGCTTGTTATTGATTTTAACCGTTTCGTAAATGAAGCGAAGGACTTCCCTAAGGCTGCAGAGAAAGAAAAGCAAAAAAAGCTGAAAGAGCTTCTCGGACATCAGCCGATCGAAGTCTTTTTCGGAGGATTAACAGGTATTTTACTGACATTGGTACTCGCTTACTTTTTCATGTAAAAAAACGCTCCTGCTTTCGCTGGAGCGTTTTATTCTTTCACAGTTTTATATTGATTTCTGAACACTTGCAAAGATTTTGTTTCATTGAGCTTCTCAAGCTCATCCTCGGTAATCTTTCCCGTTCCCTTTTTAATCACATATACATCAAGGGTTTTTTTGCCCCATTCATTGTATACATCTTTGACTGTCTCAAAGTACAGATCAAGGCGGTTTCCCTTAATAGCTGATCCTGTGTCGGCCACAACTCCGAGACCGTAGTTCGGAATGAATAAAATTGTTCCGATCGGGAAAACGGACGGGTCAGCAGCAACCGTGGAATATAAATCCCGTTTCACTTTCACACCTGAATATGTAAGCCCGTATAATGGATCACCGGGATTTTTGCCCGTCGACTCAGCTCCTGCTGTGTAGCCTGTTGCTGTTACTCTTTGGACTGGATATTCATCCCAATCAAATGCCTCTTCTAACGGTTTTGTTTTATCCTCAGCCGCGGACGTGGTTTGTGTTTGTTTCTGCTGCAATGCTTTTAATCTCAGTCCTGCATGCTTCAAGTGCTTTTCCTGATGTTCCTGCACCCATTTTGACAAGTCCTTCGCTTCAATTCCTGACACTGATAAAAATGTCGTGCCAAATGCAAGCAGAAATAAACAGGTCATCAGCAAACGTCTGATCATATTCAACATCATTCACCTCTCCTCCGAATCATTGTTCCCAAGTGGAGAGAGCATTATTCAAAATGGTGAATGAGCTGAACGCATAAAAAAAGCTTTCTTTAGAAGAAAGCGGCATTTAAAACATTTGATATCCTCTTTTTCTAAGCATGTTGATCGCTATACCGGACACGATGGCGCCGGCCAAACCGCTGACTAAAATCAGCACATCAGCAGCCGCTAATGATAAGACACGATGAAACAGGCTGGCAAAGGATTCTCCCGGCGACTGGACATAGCTGATCAGCTTTTCTTTGCTGATAATGAAAAGGCATACAATTGGATAAATCACAGCCATAATCCAAGACATTCTCAGCAGCATGTTTAATAAGAAACCGATTCCAAAAAACAAGACAAAAAACAAAACAATTGAGATGATTACGACTGGCAGACTAATCAACCTATTCCACCCCCCTGCGTTGTTTTTAGTGTAACGCGGGGGCTGAAATAAAGTCAACGGCTGGAAAAAGAATGACTGTCTTTTCCTGTCCCCTGGCAAGACGGACAAGTCTCTGAACCGCCGAGAATCAATTGAAAATATCCTTTCCCTGAACAAAATGGGCATGCATGTGAAGCGGTTGTCGTTGCAGTTTTCATCTAATCATCACCCTTTTTCTTAATTTTCTGATAATATACCATATCAAGCTGTC
Source organism: Bacillus sp. LM 4-2 (assembly GCF_000978495.1). NCBI lineage: Bacteria > Bacillati > Bacillota > Bacilli > Caryophanales > Bacillaceae > Bacillus > Bacillus sp. LM 4-2. The sequence continues at coordinate 3,155,896 of NZ_CP011101.1, forward strand.
AACAATAAAGTCAGATCATGTGACAAATCTTTTGATGTAAGCGGAAACATACTTGTTTTCCTCTCGTTCTCTTTTTATTTTGGCGTTTTTTAATAAAGAAAACCCGCTTCCGCGGGTTTTTAGAAAAACTTGAACTTGCCTTTTTTCAATGTCAGTCCGAGTCCGCCAATCATAAACAGTGAGCGGTTATCAATGACTTTTTTCATAAACGAAGCGGGCGTGCCTTTCAGCTTTCTGCCATAAACAACCCCAACCGCGTTATGCTCGCCAAGAGAAGCCACTGTTCCCTTAATGTCCGGCTTGAATTCCTCAAGCTCTCCGCCTTTAATAAGCCTGCCAAGGTTTTTAGCGACCGTTATGCCCTGCTGCATTGCAATTTGCGCAGTCGGCGGATACGGGCGCTCTGTATCTTCATTCATAAACAGCGAGCTGTCGCCGAGAATAAAGACATTGTCATGTCCCGGGGCGCGGAGATCAGGGTTGACTTTGACTCGGCCGCGCATATTCTCAAAACCGGCTTCCTCCACAATCGGATGGCCGCGGACACCTGCCGCCCATACAACGGTTTGCGATTTGATCTGCTCTGGTTCTTCATCTTTTTTGCCGACTCTGACTCCTTCTGGTGTACATTCTTGTACAGCCGTTCCGATCTTGAACTCAACTCCGTTTTCCTCAAGATAATGTACGGCGTAATCAACAAGTTCCGGATCAAAGCCCGGCAAAACGGTCGGCGCTGCTTCCACACAAATGATGCGGACAAGGCTTCTGTCAACGTCATATTCCTTACAGAGCTCCGGCACGCGAGCAGCCAGTTCGCCAAGAAATTCAATTCCCGTAAATCCGGCACCGCCAACAACGATCGTTAACCTGTCCGGCCGTTTTTCCGCTTCCGTATTGTAAGTCGCAAACTGCAGCTCAATATGTTCCCGCAGCAGGCGCGACGTGTTGATGTTGGCAATCGGAAACGCATATTCTTTTAAGCCTTTAATGCCGAACGTTTCAGGCACGGCGCCGAGCCCGATGACTAAATAATCGTACTGCAATTCTCCATTCGCAAGCACAACTTTTTTCTCATCAATTTTGATTGCCTTTACGGTATCCTGTACAAAATTCACCCGTGACTGGTTGATTACATCTTTTATCTGATAACGGCAGCGGTCATGATGGAGCGTACCCGCGCTCGCTTCATGCATCCATGTCGTTTCATAATGATAATTGTGTTTATTTACAAGCGTAATGTCAGCATCATTCGGCCCGACATACTTCGTCAGCCTTGTCACCGTCATCAATCCGCCATATCCTGCACCTAAAATCACGATTTTGGGCTTATTCAATGCCATCACATCCACCTTCTCTTTTTTTGCTTTTGTTAGACCCATAATAAAATCATCATTTGTGTTAGCTTCAGCTTATTGGCGGGATTTTATGAAATATATTGAAAAGTTTTTTGTGAAGTCCTTACCCGTAGCACTATTATCATGTTTATCCGGCTGGCCCAAGAAACATTCAGAAAAAGATCATTTCATTTGGTTATTATCGTAGCGGCCTGCGGAAATATTTTCAAGAACGGATGGGCACGTTAGATCCTTACGATTTTTTCTGCTGACTCGTCAATTTGAACGGCAATATGGTATAATTAATAACAATTTTCATTTAGGAGGCAATTTTCGTATGCGAGAGGATACAAAGGTTTATGATATTACAATTATAGGCGGGGGACCGGTCGGCTTATTCACCGCTTTTTACGGCGGGATGAGACAGGCAAGCGTCAAAATTATCGAAAGCCTGCCTCAGCTCGGCGGACAGCTTAGCGCCCTATACCCTGAGAAGTATATATATGATGTAGCGGGATTCCCGAAAATCCGCGCGCAAGAGCTTATCAATAACCTAAAAGAGCAAATGGCGAAATTCGACCAAACCATTTGTCTGGAGCAAGCGGTTGAATCTGTTGAGAAACAAGCGGACGGCGTGTTTAAGCTTGTAACAAATGAAGAAACCCACTACTCTAAAACGGTCATCATAACTGCAGGAAACGGCGCATTCAAACCGAGAAAGCTGGAACTTGAAAATGCCGAGCAGTATGAAGGCAAAAACCTCCATTACTTCGTTGATGATCTGCAAAAATTCGCCGGCAGACGCGTTGCGATCCTTGGCGGTGGAGATTCCGCGGTTGACTGGGCGCTTATGCTTGAGCCAATCGCAAAAGAAGTATCGATCATTCACCGCCGCGACAAGTTCCGAGCGCACGAGCACAGTGTGGAAAACCTTCATGCGTCGAAGGTTAATGTCCTGACACCATTCGTCCCTGCGGAGCTGATCGGCGAAGACAAAATCGAACAGCTAGTGCTTGAAGAAGTGAAAGGCGACCGCAAAGAGATTTTAGAAATTGATGACTTAATCGTCAACTACGGTTTCGTTTCATCTCTTGGACCGATCAAAAACTGGGGCCTGGACATCGAGAAAAATTCCATTGTCGTGAAATCAACAATGGAAACAAATATCGAAGGCTTCTTTGCAGCAGGTGACATTTGTACATACGAAGGAAAAGTCAACCTGATTGCCAGCGGCTTCGGTGAGGCACCGACAGCAGTGAACAACGCCAAGGCTTACATGGACCCGAAAGCCCGCGTACAGCCTCTTCACTCAACAAGTCTTTTTGAAAATAAATAATAAAAAAAGAGAGCTTGTGTCTGCGACACAGCTCCTTTTTTATTTGAAGATATTTATATAATTCAATGCAGTTCCTACAACCAGCGCAATCACAAGGGCTGCGACTACCCAGATCATTGCCATAATAATGCGGTCCTGAATCTTTTGGGACTTCGGTGTTTTTTCTTCGTTTTGGACCATCTTATTCGCTCCTTTCCCATGTCCATGCCATAAAGAAAGCCTGGTGCTGAACGACCAAGCTTTGCTGAACGTATATCATTCGCGTTTTGATCCGCTCTCTAAGACCATTCGTTAAAACTATGATACCTAAACTCACCCTGCATGACAAGCTTCGGCACTTGCACCACACCTGCCAGCAAATCATAATGTTTGACATCCTAAATAAAACAGAGTACATTATAGAAGGCGAACATTTCATATATTATACTTTTAAATATTCGTTTTTAGGAGTGAAAACCATGGAAAACGTATTTGATTACGAAGATATTCAGCTAATTCCTGCAAAATGCATTGTAAATAGCCGTTCAGAATGTGATACATCCGTACGTTTAGGCGGACGTACATTTAAATTACCCGTCGTCCCTGCCAATATGCAGACGATTATAGATGAAAAGCTAGCGATTCAATTAGCCGAAAATGGCTACTTTTATGTCATGCACCGATTTGAGCCTGAGACACGAATTGATTTTATTAAAGATATGAACGCACGCGGGTTATTCTCTTCTATCAGCGTGGGCGTCAAAGATGAGGAGTATGAATTTGTCCGCCAGCTGGCAGAAGAAAATCTGACGCCTGAATACGTGACAATTGACATTGCTCACGGGCACTCAAATGCTGTCATTGAAATGATCCAGCACCTTAAAAAACATTTGCCGGACAGCTTTGTTATTGCTGGCAATGTCGGAACGCCGGAAGCGGTCAGAGAGCTTGAAAATGCGGGAGCGGATGCCACTAAAGTCGGCATCGGACCGGGAAAAGTATGTATTACGAAAATCAAAACCGGCTTCGGCACAGGCGGCTGGCAATTAGCGGCGCTGCGCTGGTGTGCCAAGGCTGCCAGCAAACCGATTATCGCGGATGGCGGCATCCGCACCCATGGCGACATCGCAAAATCAATCCGATTCGGCGCAACGATGGTCATGATCGGTTCACTATTTGCCGGACACGAAGAATCGCCAGGCCAAACGATCGAAAAAGACGGAAAGCTTTACAAGGAGTACTTCGGCTCAGCCTCTGAATTCCAAAAAGGCGAAAAGAAAAATGTCGAAGGCAAAAAAATGCACGTGGCGCATAAAGGCTCGATCAAGGATACACTGATTGAAATGGAGCAGGATCTTCAATCTTCTATTTCTTATGCAGGCGGAACAAAACTTGACGCCATCCGCAATGTGGATTATGTGATTGTGAAGAATTCCATTTTTAATGGGGATAAATATTAATCATAAAAAAACGCCAAGTCAGCGGTTCTCCGCTTGAGTTGGCGTTTTCTGCTACTTCTTCAGCAAAGTAAGCTTATATTTGCTTTTTGAATTTATCTTCCATCAGTTCTGCCATTTGTTTTGCATTTGGATTTTCTTCATTTTGCAACTGTTCAATGATGTTCATATAATCCGTTTCATTTCGGTTCTGGCTTAATTTATATGCCGCTTGAATGTCTTCCACCTTAATCTTAAATCCAACGATACCTTTCAATTCACGTTCTAAGAGTTTTGGAGAAAGCTTATCCCATAAAACAGGATTGTCACGATGTTTTTCGTATTTCTCCAGCATGATTGTTAATTCTTCTGCTAATTCATCTTTCTCTAACATACTTGCTTTTCCATACATGTGGACAGCCTGATAATTCCACGTCGGAACATTTTCGCGCGAATACCAGGAAGAAGAAATATAAGCGTGCGGTCCCTGAAACATCACAAGCACATCTTCACAGGCTTCAAACGTTCTCCACTGAGGATTTCCATAAGCGAAATGCCCCGTAATATAGTAATGATCATCTTTTTTATTGAATCCTAACGGCAAATGTGTGGCAATTGGTTTTCCTTGTTCTGTTGTGACAACCGTACCAAAGGAGTTTTCTTGTACAAAATTCCAAATTTCTTCAGCATTTGTGACTTTAAAATATTTTGGAATATACATCATCATCCACCCTTCGAAAAATATTATACGAGTGTTTTAGCCATGATTAAATCCGTTTGTTCTTCATCACCCATATAAAAAGAGTGGGCGCCGGTCTGAACAAACCCCATTTTCTTATAAAAGGCAATGGCATTTTCATTTTTTTCCCACACACCTAGCCAAATGTTCGTTTTATTACGTTCCAGCGCAATTTCTATCGCTTTATTCAACAGATGTTTGCCAAGCCCATGTTTTTGAAAGCTGTTCTTTATATAAATTCTCTCGATTTCAAGTGATTCAGCACCCATTTCTTCAGACTGAGCATCATCGATATTGACCTTTACATATCCAGCGATTTCATGATCAAAGTAAATAAAAAAGAATTGCGAAGACATATTGGATAACTCTTTTTCCAGCTGCTCAGTGTTAAATGCGCTTTCTAAATAGGCTTTCATATTTTCAGGTGAGTTCTGTTCTTTAAAAGTGTCATTGAATGTTTCAATACTCAATTGTTGAAGTGTTTGTAAATCTTCCCGGCTGCATTTTTTCATTTTTACACTCATTGTTCGGATTCAGCCCCTTTATTTAAAATTCAATTGTCTTGTGTCCCTTTTTTAATATATTTAAACACGGAACAGATACTGACCTTGTTACCATTCCAAAAATCTTCTTCATCATCAACTCCCTATCGTGATTTTGTTGCAAATGCAATAAAATATACCCCACATTAAATATAGCGTAACTTTGCTGTATTTACAACAAAAATCAAACAACAAAGCAGCGTTTCTCTTGCCGAAGTCCCCGGAACTCTCTGCATCATTTCCCCATAATAAAAACGCCTCCCTTAACGATGATTTATCGCTAAGAAAAGCGTCAGTAATAGTTGCTATCCGTTTTTAGTGCTTAGCACTCTTCAGGCTTGCCTGCATTCGTTGCTGTTCTGAACGAAGAACCGCAGCCGCATGAAGCGATGGCGTTTGGATTGTCGATGGTGAAGCCGCCGCCGAGCATGGATTGTTTATAATCAATCACGGTGCCGTTCATGATGTCAAGGCTTTCTTTGTCAACTAGAACAGTGATGCCGTGCTGATCAAACACACTGTCTGATTCACTCTTTTCATGCTCAAAGCCCATGCCGTAAGAAAGTCCGCTGCAGCCGCCGCCTTTGACGCCTACACGCAGAAACGCGTTTTCTTCTTCATGCTCTTTCATCATATCTTTTATATGCAAAGCTGCTGCTTCTGTAATTGTTACCGGGTTGCTCATCATTATGAACCTCCTTTTAAAAACCGGTTGCTGTCTTTTATTATAAACATGATCGTTCCAATTCTCAAACAAGGTGTTTTACAAGAAATAGACACCCTCACAAACGGTTTCAGCCGGCCCTGTCATCATTACATGGCCGTTATCTTTCCAGTTTATCACCAAATCCCCGCCTGCTAAATGCACCGTGATGTCTTGATTTCGCTTTGATACGCCGTTTAATACAGATGCGACTGCCGCTGCACATGCTCCTGTCCCGCATGCCTGAGTAATCCCTGATCCCCGTTCCCAGACGCGGAAATGCAATTCTTGTTCATTCACGGTTTCAACGAATTCCACATTGATGCCTTCCGGAAATCTCGGATCTTTCTCAATCACCGGCCCCAGTGTCGTTAAGGGTGCCTGTTCAATGTCTGCGATCGGAAAAACGATATGCGGATTTCCCATTGAAACGGCAGTGCCTGTTAGTTCTACTTCACCAAATGCCATCGTTTCATTGATTGTGTGCTCTTCCCCGCCGTCAAGCATAGGAAGCTCGGATTTTGTCAAGCGCGGTTCGCCCATATCGACAGTGACCACATTCACTTTTCCGTTTTCGACTTGAACCTCCGCTTTCACAAGCCCGGAGAGAGTTTCAATCAGAAAAGATGTTTCCTCAACCAGCTTATGCTCATATGCGTATTTTGCGACGCAGCGCAGGCCGTTGCCGCAGTTTTTCCCTTCAGACCCGTCATTATTAAAAATCCGCATTTTAACAGGCGCTTGGTCTGATGGGCATATCAGGATCATTCCGTCGGATCCGATCCCTGTATAAACAGAAGAAACCTGAATTGCAATCTCTGACAGTTTTTCTTCTGGAAGCTGTTCTTCAAATTGATTCACATAAATATAACTGTTTCCCAGGCCGTGCATTTTGGTAAATCGAAATGAGTTCATAGGTGCCTCCAACTTTTTTTCTTTTTCTTAGTATAAAAGCTATTATAAGCGGACACAATACAATTATCCCCCGTTTTTCATACATAAAAGCTCCTTGCACTGACGCAAGGAGCTTTTATCGTTTATATAAACATGCCGGCAATGGCTGCGCTGAGCAGATTGGCTAATGTTCCTGCAAGAACAGCCTTCAGGCCGAGACGTGCGATATCTGAACGGCGGCTGGGCGCTAAACCGCCAAGCGTACCAAGCATAATCGCAATTGATGAAAAATTGGCGAATCCGCATAACGCGAAACTGATAATGGTAGCAGTTTTCTTAGAAAACTCGCCGATGTGCGGACCGAAGTTAGAATAAGCGACAAACTCATTCAGCACCAATTTCTGGCCGATATAGCTTCCCGCCTGCAATGCTTCATGCCAAGGCACGCCAATCAAAAAGGCGATAGGAGAAAACACATAGCCGAGAATGGATTCTAATGTTACGCCTTTTAAACCGAACAAGCCGAAAGCCCCGCCGAGAATACCGTTTACTACAGCGATTAACGCAACAAACGCAAGCAGCATCGCCCCAACATTTAACGCAATTTGCAGTCCTGTTGACGCTCCCTTTGCAGCTGCGTCAATGACATTGGCTGCGCCTTCGCCTTCATCCATTTTGAAATCGCTTTTTACGGTTTGCGTTTTTTCCGTTTCGGGTATAATCAATTTACCAAAGACTAGTCCAGCTGGAGCAGCCATAAAGCTGGCCGCCAGCAAGTACTCAATCGGAATACCGAGAAGCGCGTACCCAAACAAGGTAGATCCCGCAACTGCCGATAGACCGCTCGTCATAATCGTAAACAACTCAGAGCGCGTCAGCCCGGCAATCAGGGGTTTGATCACTAACGGAGATTCTGATTGTCCTACAAAAATATTGGCAGCAGCCGCCAGAGATTCCGTTTTGCTTGTTCCAAGGAGCTTCGACAATCCGCCGCCAATGACACGGAAAACGAGCTGCATGATTTTCAAATGATATAAAACTGCAATCAGTGCTGAGAAGAAAATGATAACGGGCAGTACACTTAATGCAAATGCCGGACTGTCTCCGACCTTTAGAAGCGGTCCAAAAATAAAACTGATGCCTTCATTCGCATAGTCAATCAGAAGCTGTACACGGCTTGAAAACCATAAAAAAACAGCGCGTCCCGCTTCCCATTTCAACACGATGTATCCAAACGCCACCTGTGTGCATAAACCAACGATGACGGTTCTTATCTTAATATTGCTTTTCTTTTCTGAAAATAAAAACGCGATAGCAATGATCGCAACTGCGCCCAGCAGCCCCCACAGAACATTCATGAATACTCGTACACCTCTTAAATTTTATTTAAAAAAATATCTTTTATACGATAACAATAATATTTTTTGATGTCTACACATTTTTTTAGTTCTTTTGTACGGCAAAATAAAAAAGGGCCTGTCCAGGCCCTTTTCTTTAAAACATTGGATTTTCTTCAATAAAGGTATATATATTCTCAACAAGCTCAGCAGGCGTTTCACCCATGACGACTTCTCCGTTTACCAGAGCGAAAAGCGATTCCATGCATGTCCCGCAGTAGCTTAAGCAGCCATATTCAAGGACATCAAGGTTGGGATCCTTCTCCAAAATCGCCCGGGCTTCCTGAGAGCCGTGAGCCAGATTGCTGACACAAAATTCAATCATTGGATTCATGCGGTTTCACCTCACATATGTCCATTATCGCGAATTTTTCACTATTCGTCAAAGACAACGGATGATTCAAAATTTATTATCGTAACATATTATTTCTCAAATAACGTTTTACTAATTTGTGTTTTCAGGCTAAATTGTAGGTTATTTTGAAACTATTATTGTGATTTTAGATCAAATTCGATATAATTCTAGATGTTATTTTACATAGTTCGTATTTTCTTCAATGTATCTATCATACTCTTCGGATTAAAGGGGAATTCAAATGAAAAAATTGGTCTTGATCGGCGGAGGTTACGGGAACATGCGCGTTCTTCATCGCTTATTGCCAAACCAGCTGCCTGATGATGTTTCAATCACGTTAATTGACAGAAATCCTTATCACTGCTTGAAAACAGAATATTATGCCCTTGCCGCAGGCACAATTTCTGACCATCATATCAGAGTGTCATTCCCAGAGCACCCTCGCCTGGATGTCCAATACGGTGATATCACATCAATTGATATTGTACAAAAACAAGTGCTGTTCCAAGATCGTGAACCGATTTCTTACGATGACGCCATAATCGGGCTCGGCTGTGAGGATAAATATCACAACGTGCCGGGAGCGCCTGAATTCACCTACAGTATTCAAACCATCGATCAGTCCCGCGAAACCTACCAAAAGCTGAATAATCTGAGCGCTAATGCCACCGTCGCCATTGTCGGAGCGGGCTTAAGCGGCGTTGAGCTTGCAAGTGAATTGAGAGAAAGCCGTGATGACCTGAACATTATTTTGTTCGACCGCGGTAATCTCATTTTATCAAGCTTTCCCGAGCGTTTAAGCAAATATGTGCAAAAATGGTTCGAAGAGCACGGTGTCCGCATTATTAACAGGGCAAATATCACAAAAGTAGAAGAAGGCGTTGTGTATAACCACGATGATCCGATTTCTGCAGACGCCATCGTGTGGACAGCCGGCATCCAGCCAAACAAAGTCGTCAGAGACTTAGATGTGGAGAAGGACGCACAAGGGCGTATTGTATTAACGCCTCATCATAATCTTCCAGGTGATGAACATCTGTACGTTGTCGGCGATTGCGCCAGTCTTCCTCATGCACCGAGCGCCCAGCTGGCAGAGGCTCAAGCAGAGCAGATTGTCCAAATCTTGCAAAAACGCTGGAATGGAGAAGCCCTGCCTGAATCAATGCCGCAGTTTAAGCTGAAAGGCGTCCTCGGTTCACTCGGAAAAAAAGCCGGCTTCGGGCTTGTTGCTGACCGTCCGCTGATCGGCCGTGTTCCGCGTATGCTGAAATCCGGCTTGCTGTGGATGTATAAACACCATAACGGTTAATGATAGAGAAGAACCGCTGATCAAGTCAGCGGTTTTCTGTATACCCATGCTTCTCCATTTCCTCATAAACGTCTTTTAATTTTGGATTGCCTTCACCGACAATTTTGTCTTCTACAAGCACAAGCGGATAAAAATACTCGTCATTTCTGATTTTTTCCGCAAGCTCTTTCGCATGTTCATTGTCAGGCGGCTCATGAATATCGATGTACTGCATCTCAAAAGGCTGATTTGGATATTTTCTTTTCAGCGCAGCCTCAAGCCACTCGTATGTATCCTTGGCTGTCGGCATATTTACACAGCTCGCACAAACGTTTTCTGCCCCGTACACGCTTAGCATGACTGGTTTCATCACTTGTAGACGCCCCCTTCTCCTATGTAAGTCCTTTCTTTTAAGTATACAGAGCCTAAGGGCGTTTTTATAGAAAAAAACCGTTTTTGTGTTGAAGTCTGAATGTGCTATAATAGGGAAAGCAACTTTGCAAACCAAACAATAGATTTTTATTGTTACACTGAATATAATGGTTTTATGACGACGAAAGGAGCGAATGTCATGACTGAAGTTGAAATGAAAGAACAGGTGCAGGAAGTACTGGACAAACTTCGTCCGTTTTTACTTCGTGACGGCGGTGACTGTGAGCTTGTAGACGTAGATGAAGGTATCGTTAAGCTTCGTCTTCTAGGCGCATGCGGCAGCTGCCCAAGTTCAACAATTACGTTGAAAGCCGGAATTGAGCGCGCTCTTCTTGAAGAAGTGCCGGGTGTCGTTGAAGTAGAACAAGTCTTTTAATAAAGCAGCCAGGCTGATATTTGATCAGCCTGGCTTTTTTATTAGAGATGTTGATCAAACCATGAGCTGATATAATTCAGGCGCTTGATCCGCTGTCTTGGGTGTCCGGTGCGTGATAAATTGTGCGATGCATTCGGAAAACGGACAAGCTTGGTTTCCTTGCCCATTTTTTTCAGAGCGATAAACAGCTGCTCCGCCTGCTCGATCGGGCATCGGTCATCCCGCTCGCCATGCAGTATCAAAAGCGGTGTCTCCACGTTTGCTGCGTATTTTAAAGGAGACCGGTCCCAGAGCTTTTCTGTGTCCTCAAACATGTCATGCTCAAGCTGCCAGTCTGTAAAGAAATAGCCGATATCACTGACGCCGTGAAAGCTGATCCAATTTGATATCGAGCGCTGGGTAACGGCAGCTTTAAAGCGGTTCGTCTGCCCGACGATCCAGTTGGTCATAAAACCTCCGTAGCTTCCGCCCGTGACACCGAGCCGCTTAGGATCAATATGCGGATCTCGTTTGATAGCCTCATCCACAGCCTGCATCACATCGTCATAATCCTTTCCCCCATAATCTCCTCTGACCGCATTCACAAATTCCTGCCCGTAGCCGTGGCTTCCTCTCGGATTGATATAAACGACCGCGTATCCTTTCGCCGCCAGCACCTGAAACTCATGAAAATATGTATGTCCGTACATCATATGCGGACCGCCGTGTATGTTAAGAATAAGTGGATATGTTGTCTCACCTTCCATTTGTGCAGGCCTCATCAGCCAGCCGTTCACCATCACGCCGTCTTCTGTAGCATATTGAATCTCTTCAGGTATTGATATCGTATGCTCCCTGACAAACTTGTCATTCGCGCCAGTCAGCTGTTTCTCTTCCTGTCCAAGCGGGATACTGTAAAGCTCACTCGGTCTGTCCGGCTTTGTCACACTGGCAATAAAGTGCTGTTCATCAGGTGAAAGAGAAAAGCTATTGATGTACTCTTTTTCCAGACGAATCGGATACACAAGGCCTTCAATCGAAATATAATAGATGCCCGTACTGCCTTGATCTGTGCCGATGACATAAAACCCTTGGCTGTCCTTTGTCCAAATCGGGCGCTGTTCAGCACCACCGATCAATGAATCTCCAATCAGCGCATCCGCTAAATGAACGTCCAGCATCTCAGTAAGACATGTGAGGCGGCCTTGTTCGATATCATAGAGCCACGCCTTTGAGAGCGTAGCATTCTTATATTCCTTTTCATTTCCAAGCAAAGCAAGATACCTTCCGTCTGGTGAAAATGAGCTTGATCCGAATGAGCCGCGATGAGGTGTAACCTGCTTAAGATCTCCAGACTCCAGTGACATTATGTAAACATCATGCGGCTTGCTGGCATCATCTGTTTCAGTTAAATTAGCTGAGAAAACAAGCCATTTGCCGTCAGGAGAAAAAGCAGGATCACCATGATCAGCTTTGTGACTTGTCAGCTCTTTCATCTCACCCGACTTTACGCTGACAAGCACAAGCTGGGCATACGCACCTCTCGTCAGCCCTTTGCCGTCCCGTTTGTAGGAGAGGCCTTGCACTTCAACAGGTTCATAGCTGTCCTGCTCTGTTTTTTCTCGGTCATCAATGCTTTCCCCCTCTCCCAAACTGACAGTGACCAGAATCGATTCACCGTCCGGGGACCATAGCGGCTTTGACACGCCATATGGGATATCAGTCAGTTTTCTTGCTTCTCCGCCTTCAGTGCTCATGATATAAAGCTGTGCCGCATCGCCTTCTCGATCAGAAATAAAGGCAAGCGTGCGCCCGTCCGGAGACCATCTTGGGTCGGTGCTTCGCTTTTCTCCATGTGTCCAAGGAACAGATCCTCCCGTTTTCGTTTCATAGATCCATATATTTGATGTATACGAATCTTTCTCTTGATTTACTTGTGATTTTACATATGCGGCACGGGTACCGTCTGGGGCGTATTGAGGATCGGTCACAGAGACAATCGCTGTGATGTCGTCTGCGGTTATCAGCTTTTTCATATTCATCTCCTCCTTTTTACATGTATTTCGTTTTTCTAAATAAAAACTCCTTTATCTCCAGCAAAAAAAAGCGCCCTCCGCTGACGCTGAGGAACGCTTGGCATGATCTATACACTTTTTACTTGATATAAAGGATTTCGCTCTATTATACTTCCCTCTTTCGGAACGGTCAAAGCGTCTACTTCACAATGAGGGAAATGAAGCGCGAGCTGTTCTTTTAGCTCTTCTCCCTTTCCTTTTTCGGTCATGACGAGAATCGTTGGGCCTGCTCCGCTGAGAGCCGTTCCATATGCGCCCTTCATCTCGGCGACGTGCTCTACTTTTGACAGCTCAGGCACAAGCATCGCCCGGTACGGCTGATGGAACATATCCTTCTTCATGATTTTCCCGACAAGCGGCCAATCCTTGGACATGATCGCAGCAATGAGGATATTGCTGACAGCACTTGCTTTTACGGCATCGGCATATGGAAACTCCTTCGGAAGCACGTCTCTCGCGTCTCTTGTCAGCACTTCATAAAAAGGAATGACAACGACTACGTCAATGTCAGCATTCGGGACGCGGATCATTTGGGTCTCGTCATCCTCATGCAGGCCGATCACAAGTCCGCCGACGAGAGAAGCGCCAGCATTGTCCGGGTGTCCTTCTTCTAGACTCGCTAAATGCAGCTTGTCCGCTTCAGACAGCTTTAAGCCGCATAATTCATCAGCCAGTTCAATGGCCGCTACAATCGCTGCGGCGCTGCTGCCAAGGCCGCGTGCAAGCGGGATGTCGCTCCACACCTTCACATGGACAGGAGGCATTTCTTTTCCGTACAAATCTGCGGTCCGTTTAGCCACTTGGTAGATCAGGTTATCTGTACCCGCCGGAATTCCGGCGACTGTTTCTGTTTCAGCCTCAAAAGACCATTTGTCGCTTTCAAAGACGGTCAGCTTCAAATATCTGCTGAGCGCCATTCCGACTGAATCAAAGCCGGGGCCTAGGTTAGCTGTGCTTCCGGGAACAGTGACAGAGAACAGCATGTCGGCTTCGTTCATACACGGGCCGCTCCTTTTACATATTCAAGGATGCTGTCTTCATCAGTCGGCAATGTGACAGGCTTGATTTCTGAAATGTCGACCGCTGTGTTCGGATCTTTCAGTCCGTTTCCTGTTAACACAGCTACGACCTTGCTGCCTTTCGGAATTTCTCCGGATTTCACCTGTTTCAGCACTCCTGCGATAGACGCGCAAGAACCTGGTTCTGCAAACACGCCTTCTACACGGGCGATCAGCTGATATGCGTGAAGGATTTCATCATCAGTGACTTCGTCAATTTTCCCATTGGATTCCTCGGCTGCCTTTACAGCTTTGTCCCAGCTTGCCGGGTTTCCGATACGAATGGCTGTCGCTATTGTTTCCGGATTTTCAATCACTTCATTGCGCACGATTGCCGCCGCACCCTCAGCTTCAAAGCCGCGCATTTTCGGAAGGCCTGTGCCGTTTTTCTCATGATATTCCTTGAAGCCCTTCCAGTACGCAGTGATGTTTCCAGCATTTCCGACCGGGATCGCTAAAACATCAGGCGCTTCCCCCAGCTGTTCGCACACTTCGAAGGCAGCAGTTTTTTGGCCTTCAATGCGGTAAGGGTTGACTGAGTTGACAAGGGCAATCGGTGATTTCTCACAGATGGAACGGACAATTTTAAGCGCATCGTCAAAGTTTCCGTCAATTGCGATAATCTCGGCTCCGTACATGACAGCTTGAGCGAGTTTTCCAAATGCAATTTTTCCGTTCGGGATGATGACAATGCATTTCATGTTAGCACGGGCTGCATATGCTGCCGCAGCAGCGGAAGTGTTACCTGTTGACGCGCACATAATCGTGTCATTGCCTTCTTCTTTTGCCTTTGCCACAGCCATAACCATTCCGCGATCTTTAAATGATCCCGTAGGATTGACGCCTTCCGTTTTGACATGAAGCTCAATTCCGAGCTGCTCAGACAGCTTCGGCAGGTGAATAAGAGGTGTGTTTCCTTCATGTAAAGTTAGCGCCGGTGTTTGATCTGTTACAGGTAAAAATTCTTTATATTGATGGATAAGTCCTTTCCACATTAGCTCCAACCGTTCCCTTCTACACGATATGTGCTTTTGACTTCTTGAACGACTTCCAAATCATTTAGGTTTTGCAGGATATCACTGAAATCAGCTTCTGATGTATGATGTGTGACAATTACGATTTCAGCTAACTCATCATGGCCTTTAATTGGCAGCTGAAGGATTTTTTCAAAGCTCACGCCCCGCTCTGAGAACACAGATGTAATTTTCGAGAATGAACCAACCTCATCTTTTACATGAATTCTTAAAAACTGCTGTGCATAAATGTCAGACGGCGATTTCATGTTTTTCTCATATTGCGGTCCGACAAAGCTGTTGCCGGTTACACCTAGGCGCATATTTTTCATGACAGCGACGAGGTCAGAAACAACGGATGTCGCTGTCGGCATGCTTCCGGCTCCCGGCCCGTAGAACATCGTCTCACCGACAGCCTCGCCGTATACATAAACAGCGTTAAACTCATTATGAACAGCAGAAAGCGGATGATGGTCAGGAAGCAGTGTCGGCTGTACGCTGACCTCGATTTTGCTGCCGTCACGCTGAGCAATCCCGATCAGCTTCATTGTATAGCCGAGGCGTTTGCTGAAGCTGATGTCCTCGTCTGTAATTTGGGAGATCCCCTTTACTTTGACGTCTTCCAGATCCACGTTCATCGAGAAGCCGAGGCGCGCCAATATCGCCATTTTCCGTGCGGCGTCAAGCCCTTCCACGTCAGAAGTCGGATCAGCTTCGGCAAAACCGAGATCCTGCGCTTCCTTGAGCACTTCCTCGTATGGGCTTTTCTCTTTGATCATTTTGGTTAAGATAAAGTTTGTTGTGCCGTTCACAATTCCCATCATTTTTGTAATTCGATCTGATGAGAGGCCTTCCTCTAACGTGCGCAGAATCGGAATCCCGCCGGCAACACTGGCTTCAAAGTAGATATCGCATCCATTTT
This sequence comes from Bacillus sp. LM 4-2, assembly GCF_000978495.1. Taxonomy (NCBI): domain Bacteria; kingdom Bacillati; phylum Bacillota; class Bacilli; order Caryophanales; family Bacillaceae; genus Bacillus; species Bacillus sp. LM 4-2. The sequence continues at coordinate 3,171,754 of NZ_CP011101.1, forward strand.
CCTTCGCTTCGGCAAGCAGCTCGGAGCCGTACACAGCCATTAAGTCCTTGTTTGCTGTGACAACATGCTTTTTCGATCTCAGCGCGTCGACCAAATATTGTTTTGTCTGTTCAACGCCGCCGATCACCTCGATGACGACATCAACATCTGGATCATCAATGACATCATACACTTCTGTCGTGAGCACTTCCTTCGGCAAATCTACTTCTCTCTTTTTCTCTAAATCTTTTACAAGCACTTTTTTTATCGTAACCGGACAGCCGACCTGATGCATAAGCTTATCCTGATGGTCTTGAATAATTTTAACGACACCGCTTCCGACGGTACCTAAACCTAAAAGCCCTACACGAATCGCTTTCAAAAAAACTCCACCTTTCTTTTGATTGTCCTCTTGGAAAAGACAATTGTTAACTCAACACAGACATATAAGTTACAAACATTATATAAGCCCGCTCCTGTTTTGACAAGACAGCATTAGGCTGAATTTTGCGAATGTAAACGCTTAACGCATTGATATGACAAGATTCTTTATTTTCTAATTATTTTTGTCAGATTTTCTCCTCACCTTGAGCTGCCTTTGCCGAGCCAGCTGACGCGTGGAACAAACAGCTTCTGCGCCCGCATATTCATGAATTCCTGCGCTGTATTGAGAAATTGTTCATAACGCCCACAGTCATTAAGAATGAAGTCAAGCTGTTCTTCAAAATAATGCTTTTCTGATTCTGATGACATGTAATAGCTTTCTACGATTTCAAAATAATGAAGCGGGAAAAGCAGACGGCTGTATAAAAGGCGTTTCGAAAATGAAGACAGCGGTGTGACTTGCTCGTATTCCTGTAAAAAGAGAAAGCCCTGCTGATTAAAATCTTGTCTGTGATGCAAAAACGTATGCCTCATATATTCAGCCAAATCACGGGAAGCGTGGTCAAACACCCAATCCGCCGGAATCCTGATCAATGATTCCGGTGACCATGTATGCCTTTCCATCCGCTGATGGCATATCGTTCCTGAATCAGCGGCTTGGGGCTTGTCATCCAGCTCAGTGTCCACTAAATATTGTATCGCGTTTTCTGACAGTCCTAAATAATATGGAAATGATTCGATCATTTTTTTATCGAATGGCTCATGCGGAGGGGTCTGAACCTTTCTCTGCCAAAATGCTTCCAGCTGATCAATTCGTTTTCCCCACAGATCCTTCCACTGGCCGATTCTTCCGGCCGCCTTCACCTCATATGGATATCCTCGGCCTTTTCGGTGAAATTCCGCAAGCTCCGCTCCAATGGAGAACGCCCTGTTTGAATAAGGGGGGGCCGCCTTCAGCAGAGCGTACGTTTTTCCCTCATGTTCAAATGTCAGTTCACCTTCTTTTGTAAAGATAAAAACCGAAACGTATGGGTCACTTTGTTCTTGTAAATACTGACTCATGTAATAAAGCTCCGCCAGCTCTGTTTCTGAGAATTGGGAAACGGGGACAATCAGAAAGTATGAATTAGGCGTCTGAAAGCATTGATATGTGTGCTGGTACATGGAAAGCTGCCTGATGTGAATGCCGTATTTTTCTTTTATTGTACCTTTCACCATGATCACCTGCCTGTTGAATTAGGGCTCATCACATCGTAGTCATACACAGCCGGAATTATGAATACATATTTTAATCCGAAGAAGGCGCAAGAAAAAGTCGTAAACTTCTCAAGCATTTTGTATAAACTAGTAAAAAAGATTGGGTGAAGCTGATGTCAGAAAACGAACAATTCAGTCAGATGGAAGCTAAAGCAAGAGCACGGATGAAGGAGCGCGGCGTTGAGGTATCAGACATTGCCGAGCTTGTCTTTTTTCTGCAGAAAAAATATCATCCGGATTTAACCATTGATGAATGCACGCTGAACGTCAATCGTGTTCTCGCAAAACGCGAGGTGCAAAACGCGATTTTAACGGGCATTGAATTGGATGTTCTTGCTGAGCAGAAAAAATTGTCTGAACCGCTGCAAACGATGCTGGAAATAGATGAAAGCCTATATGGAGTAGATGAAGTTCTGGCATTTTCCATTGTGAACATTTACGGATCGATCGGGTTTACGAACTACGGTTACATCGACAAAGAAAAACCCGGAATCCTTAAACGATTGAATGATAAATCAACCGGTGAATGCCATACCTTTTTAGATGACATCGTCGGAGCGATTTCCGCCGCGGCTTCAAGCAGACTTGCTCACCGCGCGCGGCATACAGAATAAGGGCACCCTTTTAGGGCGCCCTTTTTTCAAATGTATGGAATCCATTCAGTCAGAGAGTCAATGGCGTGAGTCGGTTTTTCCATATCGTCTGTCATATGTTCTCTTTTCGTTACGCCTGTGTGAACGAGCAGCGTATCCATACCCGCGTTAATGCCGGCCATAATATCAGTGGCGTAGTTGTCGCCGACCATGAGTGTTTCAGACACATCTGTGCCGAGAACGCGCATCGCCTGCTCCATAATAATTGATTCCGGCTTGCCGATAAATACAGGCTGTACACCTGTAGATACGGTTAACACCGATGTCAGTGAGCCGTTTCCCGGCAGGAGCCCTCTTTCAGTCGGAATCGCAATATCTCCGTTAGTGGAAATAAAGCGGGCGCCATTTCTGATTGCCAGGCAGCCAACAGCAAATTTTTCGTATGTAATGGAACGGTCGATGCCAACAACGACAAAATCCGCGTTTTCTCCGCCAAATGTCAGGCCGTTTTCTTCAATCGCCTGGCGGATTCCTTCCTCCCCAATCACATACACAGACGCGTCTTTTTTCTGCTGTGCAATGTGCTGGGCAGTTGCCATGCTGGTCGTGAAGACCTGCTCTTCTGTTGCCGGAATATCAAAAGACACGAGCTTGTCCGCTACCTGCTTCGGTGTGCGCGAAGAGTTGTTTGTCACGAAAAGATAAGGAACGCCGCGATCTTTCAGCGTTCTGACAAATTCACACGCCTCCTCGATTTTTTCCGTGCCATTGTACATCGTTCCGTCTAAATCAATTAAATACCCTTTATATGTTTTCATATCCAACACTCCTGTGGCTTTCCAGTTGTTATTTAAACGCGGAAACAGGTCCTAGCTCTGTTTCCAAATAGCTTCTGATCCGTTTCGGGAAGTCCTGAAGAGCTGTTTGATGCGCCTTGATCAGCCTGTAAAGCTCGCCGCTGTCAGCGAGCAGATACTGTTGAACCAACGTTTTGCGGTAGGCGATCAATTTTTTGAGCTCATCACCCTCTTTTTCCGTGACAACTTTCTCATCAACAAGTATATCCATAATGTCGTCATAGCTGCCCGGGTCCCGCATAATAAAGCCGTCAATCATGTCATTGCCTGTATCCAAAATGCATTCGATTAACAGATGGCCTATACGCTGAAGTGCCAATTCCCCGATTTCAGACTGCCAGTCTGTTTGTGAGTCAAATAGCGCCAGCTGGTGCTCGAAGAACCCTAGTGTTTTTTCGATTTTGCTTCTGTCAACAAAATACATGACAGCATCCCCTTTGTGTATATTTATTTTCTGATCCGTTTCAAGACAAAATACGCACAGCCGAAATTGCAGTATTCGTAAATATATTCATCTAATGTGCTGATTTTCGTTTCGAAGGTTGCCTTTTGATTCTGGTCGTCAAAGAAGCCCTTGAGCCTTAACTGACCGTATCCCCAGTCTCCCACAATATAATCGTATTTATTTAATATATCGGAGTAGCGGGCTTTAAAAGCCTCTTCGTTGAAGCCGTCTTTGAAATTGTGCACCAATTCAAATTCGGCATTTTGAATAAGAATCATGATCTCACCTCTTTTTTCACTCATTCCTATCATAATTCATTGCCCCGTCCCCATCAATTGCTAAAGAATAAATCATGCGATTTGGCTACCCTACACATGAGGAGGGATTGATAAATGAAACGAACCGCTGTCAGCCTCTGCCTGCTGACCGGACTATTATCCGGGTGCGGAGGCGCAGGATTGGATAATGCCCAAAATGTCCGGAATCAGACGCAGAATCAAACCAAACCCATTCATGTGTCGGACCGCAACGAGGCTTTTAACAGGCATAATGAGAACGAACAATTTGGCTATGTCCGCTATCAAAAAGAACAATTTGACGGAGAACAGCAGAAAACGCCGGTGATGAACCGGGAAGAAACCGCTCACATGATATCAAGTTTAACGGTTCAGCTCCCCCATATTCAAGATGCTGCGACATTGGTGACTGACCGAGAAGCGCTTGTCGTATACAAAACCGATTCTAAAAACCGGGAGCTGACCGCCGATCAGGTGAAAAAAACAGCGGCTTCTGTGATACCGCGATACTATCACGTGTATATTTCCGATAATCCAAACCATATGCAATCCGTCGAAAATTACAGCAATCTCGGCTCTGGTTCAAGGGATATTAGAGAGATCATGTCGGGGACGATTCAAGAAATGAAAACCTCCCCGCAAGGAAGCCCTGTCTCAGAGAATGAAAATGCCAATGGAGAAACGCGTCAGGACATGAAAATCGATAGGAATGACAAAAACGCCAGATGATCTGGCGTTTTGGCATTATGCTTGTGCTTGACGCTTTTTAGATGCTTCGTTTACTTGTTCATCCGCATGGTAAGAGGAACGGACAAGCGGACCGGCTTCACAATGGCTGAAGCCTTTTTGCATCGCGATTTCTTTTAATTCTGCAAATTCATCAGGATGGTAGTATTTTTGGACTTTCAAGTGTTTCTTCGTCGGCTGCAGATATTGGCCGATTGCCATAATATCCACGTTGTTCGCCAAGAGGTCGTCCATTACTTCAATAATCTCTTCTTTTGTTTCGCCGAGTCCGATCATGATACTTGATTTTGTCGGAATGTCAGGCTGCATTTCCTTCGCACGGCGCAAAAATTCCAATGAACGGTCGTACGTCGCACGCGCGCGGACTCTTGGCGTCAGGCGGCGAACCGTTTCGATATTGTGATTCAGGATGTCTGGGCGTGTATCCATCAAGGTTTTTAGGTTATCGTAGTTTCCGCCCATATCAGACGGCAGCACCTCAATTGTTGTGAACGGGCTTTTTCTGCGGATCGCACGGACAGTTTCCGCGAAAATGCCTGCCCCGCCATCTTTCTGATCGTCACGCGCAACAGCCGTAATGACCGCGTGTTTCAAATTCATAAGCGCGACTGAATCCGCTACGCGTTCCGGCTCTTGCAGATCAAGCTCAGTTGGAAGGCCTGTTTTGACAGCACAGAAACGGCATGCTCTTGTACAAACAGAACCTAAAATCATAAATGTCGCTGTACGTCTGACCGCCCAGCATTCATGAATATTCGGACACTTTGCTTCTTCGCATACGGTATGCAGGTTGTTTTCCCGCATGAGTTTTTTGAGCCCTGTATAGTTTTCATTTGTATTTAATTTAATTTTAAGCCATTCGGGCTTTCTGAGGTGTTCGTCTTTCTTTGCCAATTCCCATCATCTCCAATATCCAATATACTCAATTTCTGACACGAAACATTCTGAAAACGAGAAAGGTGCAGGTTTTAGTTCTGCAACAAAAATAATGTTTTTCTAACTAAAGAAAGTCTTTTCTTTAGACACTTTAACATAGGAAAAATTTCTCGACAAGGGAAGATGATTACTGACATTTTTAAGCCGGGTTGCCGCAAACTATGTGTATTCAATATGAAAGGAGATTATTTTGTGAAAGTTTTGTTATCCGCTCTTCTTCTCCTTTTGTTTGCATTTGAGCCTTCTGCGTCTGGAAAAAAACTTTCAGATCCAGTGCTGTCGAAACGGATGGAATTATATCATAAAATCGAAGCTGTGACGCAGATCCCTTGGTATGCGCTCGCCGCTGTTGATCAATACGAAGAAAACGTGCGGAGCAACCGGAAAGATCTGCCTGAAAAGGCGGGAATCATCAGCATCTATATACCCGATGATATCTGGAGCGGGCCTGAAAACCCGAATCCGAAAGACGATGCGCCGTTAAGCATTAAAGTGTTTGACGGAATCGGAATGGATGGCGATGGAGACGGGAAAGCCGAGGTCAGCAACGATGAAGATATCTTGTATACGTTCAGCCAATACTTACTGTCGTATGGCACAGATGAAGACAACATCCGGATCGGGCTTTGGAATTATTACCGGCGTGATCAGACAGTGGGGATTATATCTGAATTCATGAAGCTGTTTAAAGCCTACGGCCATATTGATCTGGGCGAGCATGCATTCCCGCTTCCGATCAGAACCGATTACAGCTACCGAAGCACGTGGGGAGATGCCCGCGGCTTCGGTGGAAGGCGGATTCATGAAGGTACGGATATCTTTGCCCATTACGGCCTTCCTGTCAAATCCACATGTTACGGCGTAGTTGAAATGAAGGGCTGGAACCGCTTCGGAGGATGGAGAATCGGCATCAGGGACATTAACAATACGTATCATTATTTTGCCCATCTCAATGGGTTTGCCAAAGGGATTAAAACAGGACAAATCGTTGAGCCTGGCCAAGTGATCGGATCAGTCGGCAGCTCCGGATACGGCCCGCCGGGAACCGCCGGGAAGTTCCCGCCGCATCTGCACTATGGCATGTACAAAGATAACGGAAGAACCGAATGGTCATTTGATCCATACCCGCATTTGAGGGCGTGGGAGCGATATGAATACCAAAAAAAGAAGTAACAAAAAGCCGCCGCTTCAACAGGCGGCTTATTTGCTGCTTTTTTCTTTTTTTGAATCGGCACCGTTTTCTTTGCTGCTCGGAAGCTGGACAGAAGGCGTGACACCCGAGCCGCCGCTTCCATTATAAAACTGCGGCACTTCGCCCTGCACTGCTTTAATCGATACAGGAACATTATTTGTGACGACAGCGGTTTTGCTGGCAAATGGAATGATGACCTTCACTTTAATTTCGACAAAGATGCTGATATCAATAAGTGCGTTATTTATGCCATACGGCTTGATTTTGGTTTTGACATCTGTAAAAGCGTCACCGATTAAATTGAACCGGACCGGGATTTTCGGCCCGAGGTTTCCAAGAAGGCTGTTGCCGGTTACCTGTCCCAGCGGAATGTTGATCATAATGTTTTCACTGGCGCCGCTGTGTCCGGTATGGGTTTCCATCTCTTTCAAATGAGCCTGAAGCTGCTTTGTCACTTTTGTTTTCACACTGTTTACAACCTGTGTATTAAAATCGATTGTCGTTAAGTTTCCGTTTTCATCAGAATTCATTTGAAACATATCTTTCATATTTTCACTGTCAGACATATAGTCCTCAATCGAATCCTGGATCACCTCTGTCGCTATACGCTTCGTTTCCATCTCGCCGATGTCCATTAAAACAGGTTTGATCGAGCCATTGATCATCCAAAGGCTGACCGTTGTTGACAGGATAAAAAAGACAACGGACAGGAGCATCACGTAACGGAAAGGCAAAGGTCCTCTCTTGCGAAAAGGGCCGCGATATCTTGGCAAGAAAATCCCCCCTTACATATCACAATGTATGCTTGTAAGAGGGGACATAGTAATAGCCGGGGCCAATTTATTTTATTTCATCATTTTTAAAAGCGCTTCTCTGCCGCTCATGCCGACTTTGATGCCAAGATCTTCCGCAGCGTACGTGACGGATTCTAAAGGTGCGTCTAACAGCTGGTCAATGGTGCGGACACCAACTGCGCGTCCCGCCACGATGCCGCGCTCCTTTAATTTTTCATTCAGCAGCGCCACATCAAGCGCGCCGCACATAATGTATCCGTGATCATTGGCGACGGCCATAAAATTCGTTTTGGGAAGCTTTACTGTCACAGCTGTAAAAGGCTGTCCTTCTATCATGATCGGTGTCAGGTTTACCACGTCAACCACTCCCTTCATTCATCACTTTATGATGAAGGGCACAGCTTGTTGTGGGCTGACTGCCTTATTGTGCAAGCTTCCAAGCAAGCAGATCCCGCAAAAATTCCGGCATAAAATATTCTTTTTCTGCAGCGTCGCGAATCAACGGAAACAGTTTGCCGAGCGTAAACATATCAAGCACCGCAACGGAGTATTGTTTATGTTTTTCAATATCTTCCCCGTTCAGTGTGATCCGAGTGACGTGGGTGATCCCGTCATCGAGCCGTTTCGTTTCTACCTCAACGCCGGCATACACCATTTTCCCCATCACTTCTCCGCGGAAGCCGAGTCCTTTGATCCGGAGCTGCTCCATTTGTTCGGAAGCGGCATGGACAATGGTTTCCTTCAGTTCTTCTCCCGTCAGGCGGACAGCCACCGGGTTGATCGGATGCGGACAGATGCGGTGCAGATCCAGCTTTGTCACAGGACCTGCTTTTAGCGGACCGAGAATGACACCTGAATTGACCATACTGATGTCCGTCTCGCACCATTCCTTTAAGGCGTATGCCAAAAGCAAAGGCAGCTCTGATTCTTCAAACCACTTCACCTCAGCATCTTGTGCAAGCTCTGCAACGGCATCGGACAGTTTCTCCTCGGCTTCACGTTCTTTTTCATTGAGAAACGCTTTAGTTTCTGCGGATTCTCCTGTCCATTCCGCCATGTTCTGCACAGAAGCCGTTTTGCTGTTGATGCTTCGCTGTACGCTGTCCACCGTGATTTCTACACAGCCGACATAATGCCCGTATTTCTCGGCGCTGGCCAGCAGTACCCCATTAACCACTTGTCCATCTTCGAGCAAATGATGGGTATGTGATTCGAGGATTACATCAATCTCAGGCACCGCTTCAGCCACTGCTTGATCATCAAGAATGCCTAAATGTGACAGCAGAACGATAATATCAGCCTGCCCTTTCACTTCCAGAATGGTTTCCTTTATGCTTTCAAGGGCATCCGTAACTGTCCATCCCAGCTTGTCATATACAGGATAATACGGCACAGTTACACCTAAGAAAGCAATGGACATACCGTTTTTCAATGATTTGATATGGTAAGGCACCGCCCAGGACGGACGGTTTCCATTTTTATCAAACAGGTTAGAGACGATGACAGGAAATTCAGCATGATCATATAAGGCAGCAAGCTCTTCATGCGGAAGCGTAATCCCTTCGTTATTGCCGATCGCCGCTCCATCAATGTGAAGGCGGTTTAAGAGATCGACATTCGCTTTTCCGAATGTCGCCTCTGTCACGAATTGAAAACGATCAAGATGATCGCCAATATCAAAAACGAGCGTCTCTTCGCCGTCTGACTGATGCTCTTTTCTTTTCTGCTCGATATAATCTACAATTTTCGGCCAGTTTTCAAAATGGCTGTGCAAATCATTTGTATGATATAAGCGGAGCTTCTCCTTCATAATATCTCTCCCTAATCGTTCAGCTGAAAATGCCTTCATAAATGAGCTGGCAGCCGATCAAAATCAATACGATCCGCATGATCATAACGATCGTTTTCGTCTGCATTTTTCTGTTGATGGCGGCGCCAAGCTTTCCGCCGAACCAAGCGCCGGGCACAAGCGCGAGGGCGTACAGCCAATTGACGTGCCCGGAAATCATATGTGAAACAGACCCTGTCATAGAAGACAGGAAAATAATAAACATGGACGTTGCCACCGCAACCTTCGGCGGAAACAGAAATAACAGCATCATCGCCGGAACCATCAGTGATCCGCCGCCTATACCGAAAAGTCCGCCTAAAAAACCGACAACAAAGGCAATGGCAATACCGACAGAGGCCTGATATGAGTACGTATAAGGCTCACCGGCATCATCCTGAAATGTCCGGATAATTCCTTTGTGCGCTTTGTTGATTGGCCGGGCTTTCGCTTTCAGCATTAAGGATAATGAAATCAGAATCATAAAAATGCCAAACCAAACGGAAAACGAGTTTGAATTGAACAGCTTTGACACGTAAGCCCCGATCATGCTGCCGGGACCCGAACCGATAAAGAAAATGAGCCCGCTCTTATAATCAACTGTTTTATATTTAATATAAGCCAAAGTTGAAGAAAGGCCCGTAAAAATAATGACCAAAAGCGAAGTTCCAATCGCAACCTGCGGCGTCACATCCTGAAACAGCTGCGTCACTGTGCTTAAAAACATCAGAGATGGCACAATGACAATTCCGCCGCCAAGCCCGATCAGACTTCCTACCGTACCTGCGATTAATCCCAGGACGACCAAAATCACAAACGACATCATTAAAAACCTCTTTTCTAAAATAAATCGAGCTGTCTCGGAGCAAGTCCGCTGTACTCGATATCAAGCAGTTCAAGCATCTGCTTGCCATTATCCGCAGCGTCACCGCCGGAATTGTTGTTGAACAGGACAAAAACATCCTTACATTGCTGCTGCAATTCATTCAGGTGCTTTTTCCAATCCTCCAGCTCCTGTTGGTTGTAGCGGTATAAGTACCTGACCTCCCGCCAGTTTTTCCCGCCATCAGGCTTCATCCAGCCCTGCTTGTTGCGTCCGTGAAACCTGACGAGCGTTTTGTTTTCATCGGTCGCGCGCAACACGGTCGGAACGCTGCCTTCTCCGATTTGCGGTTCATCACAGACACTGTGAATCCAGCCTTCCGCTTTCATAAATGAAAGCGTCTGCTCATAAAATGGCGGCGAGAACCAGGAACGGTTTCTGAATTCAAGCGCGCAAGGAATATCTCCCATTTGGTGCTTACACCATCTCAAATAGGCGACATTCTCCTTCTTGCAGTCAAACCACGGCGGAAATTGAAACAGCACCATGGCGAGCTTATTGCTATGTAAATATGGCGTTAAAGACACCTTAAACGCATCAAACATCTCCTCTTTTGAGTCAAAGGGAATTTCGCCGCGCTGATGCCCTGTCATGCCCTGATATGCTTTCACGATAAATTGGAAGGTTTCGGGCGTTTCCTTCACCCACTTTTCATTATTGCGCGCCGGCTGAATCGCGTAAAAGCTCGCGTCTAATTCCACGATCGGAAAATGGGAGGAATAGGCCTGCAATTTTTTCTGGCTGGCCGTTTTCGGCGGATAGATGCTGTCATGATCCCCCCATCCCGTCAGTCCGATATAAATCACACTCATTCACCTCTCTTCCAGTTTATCACACGTGTTTTCAGGTTTCCTCGGAAATGCTGTTCATATGGCGGGAAAATGCCTCACGCAAATGCTGATATTGTTCCTCATTCGTATCTAAAAACGCCTCTTCTCTTGAGGAAGGAATGTGCTGATATTCAATAGGCGCCTGAAACTGCTCACTCGTAAAATCGTACACCACACCATTGATGCTGTTATAAAAATGCCAGCTCTCATCGACTCTTGTTTTGAAAATCGTGCCGCCGAAATGGTCTTGAATCACCAATGCCGTCACGCCGCATTGGCCGCATGACGGGCATTCTTCCGTCCATTTAGAGCTCGAATGGCGCGACCAGGATTGCTTAAGTATGTATTTGACATGCTCCATTGCCTCCGCCTCCTTTAAAAAAAGATACCACGTTGATGAGATTTTAAAAACTAGAACGGAGGAAATCAAAAAACCCGGCGGTAAAATCCGCCGGGCTTACGAAGGAACGACCAGAGCTCCGTCAATTTCAGTGACTTTTTCCCCATCATTGTACACGCACCGGCCTTTGCTGTAAGTGGCCGAAATGCTGCAGGGAAATGTATGTCCTTCGTAAATGCTTTTTTTATGCTTTGCAAACATCGATTCTCTTGTAACAGTGTACGGCTCCATGCTGACGAGCACGAAATCTGCATCACACCCCGCCTCAAGCCGCCCTTTTTTCTGAAGGCCGAATCGTTTTGCAGGGGCCGCCGCTGTCCATTCTGCGATGGTTTCAAATGGAATCTGATGCTCAAGCGCCAGTTCCAGCATTCCTAATAAAGTGAACTGCCCGCCGCTGATTCCGCCCCATGATAAAAACATGTTATCCTCCCGCTTCAAGGATGGACGGCAAGGGGAATGGTCTGAGGAAACCATGTCAATGTCCCCGGCAATGAGCGTCTCGATCAGCGTCTCTTTTGATTGCCGTGACCGGAGCGGAGGCGCGCATTTTGCGACAGAGCCCCTTTGCCGTAAATCGTCATGGCTGAACAAGACATAATGCGGACATGTTTCAACCGAAACATCAAGACCTTCCTGTTTCGCCTCTCTGATCAGCCGGACCGCTTTCGCCGTGCTGATATGGACAAAATGAACCGGACAGCCTGTCACCTTCGCATACTGAATCGTGCGATACACCGCTTCAACTTCTGCTTCCTCCGGGCGGGAGGCGGCGTACGCATCCGCATCCACCTTTCCTTTATTGGCCAAAACCATCTGCAAGTAGCTTGTGATCGCGTCGCTTTCCGCGTGGAGAGCGAGGATTTTTCCTGCAGCCGCGATTTCTGCCATGCCTTTGAGCAATGTCCGTTCATCAACAGAGCGGAACTCATCAGTGCCTGACTTTGATAAAAACGCTTTAAACCCGATCGCTCCCGCTTCAGCCATCGGACGGATGTCCTCGATATGGCCTGGCACAAGGCCGCCCCATAGCGCAAAATCCACGGCAGATTTTTGCCTGCCTAGCTCAGCTTTTGCGAGAAGATGCTCTGCCGTCACGGTTGATGGAATACAGTTGAGCGGCATATCAAAATAGGTAGTGCAACCGCCTGCGGCCATCATTTGAGAACCTGTTTCAAACCCCTCCCAATCCTCCCTGCCCGGTTCATTAAAATGAACATGGCAATCTATCACACCAGGAAACACGTATTTCCCGTCTGCCTGGATGATTTCCGTCCCGCTTGCTTCAATGTCAGAACCTATCTCGGCAATGACACCGTTTTGAACTACAATATCAGCTTCTATAACGCCATCTGGCGTAACTGCCTTCGCACCTTTTATCACCATATCGTAAGCCATATTGATCCCCCCATGTCAGGATGACGATTTTCCATGTCAGTTTATGTAACACAACCAGTTCTATTTTCAACAGTTTACTGCTACTATGATCGTATTACATCAGCAAAACCGCTAGAATTCCTATTGAAAATTATTCACCTTAACCAATGTTTTTATAGAAAAGGAGAATGCGCTATGAATATTCTTGATGTGATGAAAATACCGGCTTTTGAAAACGCCAATTTAATCGCTGGAAAAGCAGGAGGGGAAAGAGAGGTTCAGCATGTCAATATGATGGACGCTCCGGATATCGCAGACTTTTTGCATAAGAATGAATTGCTCGTCACCACCGCCTATCACCTGAAGGATCACCCGCATCAATTATCTGAACTGATTCGGCAAATGGCAAAACGCGGCTGCGCGGGCCTCGGCATTAAAACAAAGCGCTATCTGGAAGATATCCCGAAGGAAATCATCGAACTGGCCGATTCATATGCGTTTCCGATCATTGAGCTTCCGGAACACATCCGACTCGGCGATATTGTGAATGCCACACTCAGCCATATTCTCGATATGCGTTCTAACGAGCTGCAGCAAGCTATTTACGCGCACAAAAAATTCACAAACCACATTATGAGCGGCAAGGGGCTGCAATCCCTCCTCAAAAAGGTGTCAGACCTCCTTCAGCTTCCCGTGCTGCTGCTTGACCAGCATGCCAAAATGCTGTCTGCGTCTCATCAGATTTCAGTTGAGACCGAAAAGCTGAAAGGCACCCTGAATACCGTATCCGGGCCATTTTTCACTTGTTTCTCTACAATCTCAGATCAGAAAACATATTCTGTCCTGCCTATTTATAATCACGAAAAAAACTGCGGCTACCTGCTGATACCGGACATGGTGCAGGCAGGCGACAAAGGATTGATCCTCACGATTGAACAAGCGGCCAACGTCATTTCCTTTGAACTGCTGAAGGAAAATGCGCTGAAGCAGTTCAGCCGGCGGGCCCGCAATGAGTTTTTCAACAATTTTATTGAGCGGACCTTTTCTTCAGATGACGAAATCAAAAACCGGGCGAAAGAATTCAAGCTGCGCTGGGATCAAAAATACATGTGCATCGCCGGCAAACTCGATCGCAATGACGAATCAATCAGCTTTACAGAAAATCAGCTCGCTTCCGACAGCGTATTCGAATTTCTTGAAGGTGAATTATCAGCCTTCCCGTTTCCGCCTCACTTCTTTATGAAAGGAAACGTCGGCATTATTCTAATCGAAGCGACAGACAGCTGGAGTGAAATGCACGCCTCGGTGATCAGCTTTTTAGAACAGTTCCAAACACAGGTCAGCGCTCAATTTAAACGAACCGTGTCCTTTGGCATCAGCAATATCTGCCAAAAGCTCATTGATGTTCCCGACGCTTTCACAGAAGCTTCTGATGCTCTGCAATCGGGGCATTTGTCGAGAAGCACCGCATTTATCCAGGTGTATCACGCCAAAGATGTGCCTGAGCTTCTGCGCTTGCTCCCGGTTGAGGATTTGAAGAAATTTTACAACTCCACGCTTCAGAGCCTCGCTGAAAAACAGCAGGAGGATCAAAGCCTGCTTCATACGCTTTCCGTCTATTTAGAGACACACTGCCAAATTTCAGAGACGGCAAAGCGTCTGTACGTTCATCGCAATACGGTCATATACCGCCTTGAAAAATGCGAAGAGCTTCTGGGTAAAAGCTTAAAAGATCCTGAAACAACGATGCGTTTGCGGCTTGCCTTACGTATGCAGCGGCTGATCAGCTAATGCTCGTTACATTTTCTTACAAAACGAATCATTTTTCGTCACTTTCAGCAATCACACCTGTCTTTTTCAGCTACTGTATCCAATGACACCCCTCGATCGGCACGATATCATGTTACTAAAGTTCACATACAAGGAGGGACTATAGTGAAAAAAAGATCGTTTAAGGTGTTTACGCTTAGCCTGCAGCATGTGCTCGCCATGTATGCAGGTGCGATTTTGGTGCCCCTGCTTGTCGGCAGGGCGCTGAATGTAACAACTGAACAGCTGTCCTACCTATTGGCGATTGACCTGTTAACGTGCGGCATCGCGACGCTTTTGCAAACCTTGCGCGGAGCATACATCGGCATCGGGCTTCCCGTCATGCTTGGCAGTTCATTTGTGGCCGTCACCCCGATGATTGCAATCGGCAGCAATTACGGCATTCACGCGATTTACGGTTCCATCATCGCGGCCGGTGTGTTCATCTTTTTGTTTGCGCGTTTTTTCGGCAAGCTGACTGTGTTATTTCCTCCTGTCGTAACAGGTACCGTTGTGACCTTGATCGGCCTTTCACTTGTTCCGACAGGTGTGAAAAATATGGCTGGCGGCGAAAAAATAAACGGCAGTGCCAACCCCGAATACGGTTCGCTCGAAAACCTTCTTCTCTCTGTCGGTGTCCTTGTTCTGATCTTAGTCCTCAACCGCTTTCTCAAAGGATTTGCCCGAACACTGTCCGTTCTGATCGGAATCGCCGCCGGAACAGCGGCAGCAGCGATCATGGGCAAAGTCAGCTTTTCTTCTGTTACAGAAGCACCGTTCTTCCATATCCCGAAGCCTTTTTACTTCGGAGCCCCAACGTTTGAAATCGGTCCGATCTTAACGATGCTGATCGTCGGAATCGTCATTATTGTGGAATCAACCGGCGTTTTCTACGCAATCGGAAAGATATGCGGCAGACCTTTAACTGAAAAAGACCTCGTCAAAGGCTATCGAGCGGAAGGAATCGCCATTCTCATCGGCGGGCTGTTCAATGCCTTTCCTTATAATACCTTTGCGCAAAACGCCGGCTTATTGCAGCTGACCAAAGTGAAAACAAGAAACATCGTCGTTACCGCAGGCTGTATCCTTGTCTGTCTCGGACTGATTCCGAAGATTGCCGCCCTTGCATCTGCCGTTCCTGCTGCTGTACTTGGCGGCGCGACCGTCGTCATGTTCGGCATGGTGATTGCCTCCGGCGTCAAAATGCTCAGCACAGCGGATCTCAAAAATCAATACCACCTCCTGACCATCGCATGCTCAATCGCACTCGGCATCGGCGCCAGCACGGCCCCCGGGATTTTTGCTGAATTCCCCGCTCCGATCCGGATTCTGGTCAGTGACGGCACCATCACCGGAAGCCTAACCGCCATCTTTTTGAATCTATTTTTCAGCTTGCGCGACAAAAAAGAATTAACAGCACAGCAAACAGAACTTCCGGTATTAGAACATACACTCGCATTAGAAAAAGAGGTGTAAAAAAGATGAAGGAACAGCACAATGCCTTACAGCTAATGATGCTGGGGCTTCAGCACATGCTTGCCATGTATGCGGGAGCCATTCTCGTTCCGTTGATCGTCGGAGCAGCGATCGGGCTGAATGCGGGGCAGCTGACGTATTTAATCGCGATTGATTTGTTTATGTGCGGGGCGGCAACTCTTTTGCAGCTCTGGAGAAACCGATATTTCGGCATCGGCCTTCCCGTTGTGCTCGGATGCACGTTTACCGCAGTCGGCCCGATGATTTCCATCGGAAGCACTTACGGTGTCCCAGCGATATATGGTGCCATTATCGCCGCAGGACTGATTGTCGTCTTAGCCGCGGGCTTCTTCGGGAAGCTTGTCCGTTTTTTTCCGCCTGTCGTAACCGGATCAGTCGTCATGATCATCGGCATCAGCCTGATTCCAACGGCAATGAATAACCTGGCCGGAGGTGAAGGAAGCAAAGAATTCGGCTCACTCGACAACGTGCTCCTCGGGTTTGGCGTCACAGCTTTTATCTTATTGCTATTTTATTTCTTTAAAGGCTTTATCCGCTCCATAGCGATTTTACTCAGTCTTATCGCAGGAACAACGGCTGCATATTTGATGGGAAAGGTCGATTTTTCTGAGGTCTTGGAAGCGTCTTGGCTTCATGTTCCGTCTCTGTTTTATTTCGGACCGCCAACCTTTGAGCTGCCGGCTGTTGTCACGATGCTTCTCGTTGCGATTGTCAGCCTCGTTGAATCGACAGGCGTT
The DNA here is from genome assembly GCF_000978495.1 of Bacillus sp. LM 4-2. Lineage (NCBI taxonomy): Bacteria > Bacillati > Bacillota > Bacilli > Caryophanales > Bacillaceae > Bacillus > Bacillus sp. LM 4-2. Next base: position 3,188,595 of record NZ_CP011101.1, read on the forward strand.
TATTTTGCCCTCGCTGATATCACAAACCGCAGGCTGTCGGAGAAGGATCTGGAAAAGGGCTACCGGGCAGAAGGCCTTGCGATTTTGCTGGGCGGCTTATTTAACGCGTTTCCCTATACAGCTTTCTCGCAGAATGTCGGCATCGTTCAGCTCTCAAAGATGAAAAGTGTCAACGTCATCGCCATCACAGGAATCATACTGGTCGCGATCGGGCTGGTTCCAAAAGCAGCGGCCCTGACAACAGTGATCCCCACCCCAGTTCTCGGCGGCGCAATGATCGTCATGTTCGGCATGGTTATTTCTTACGGGATCAAAATGCTATCCAGCGTTGACCTTGATTCGCAAGGCAACCTGCTGATTATCGCCTCTTCCGTCAGCTTGGGGCTTGGCGCTACAACAGTTCCCGCGTTGTTTTCATCTCTTTCGGGCGCGGCCTCTGTCTTGGCAGGAAGCGGAATTGTGATCGGCAGTTTGACGGCCATTGCACTGCACGCTTTTTTTCAAACCAAACAGCCGAATAGCGCAGACATAAAAACGTAAAGGAAGATGCCAATGTTCACAATGGATGACCTGAACCAAATGGACACACAAACACTGACAGACACACTTGGCTCTATTTTTGAACACTCTTCATGGATTGCGGAGAGATCCGCAGCACTACGGCCGTTTTCGTCCCTTTCTGATCTTCACCGCAAAATGACTGGCATTGTAAAAGCTGCGGATCGCGAGACACAGCTTGATTTAATCAAAAAGCATCCCCGGCTCGGAACAAAGAAAACAATGAGCGATGACTCGGTACGAGAGCAGCAGAACGCAGGGCTCGGCAAATTAGAACAGCAGGAATACGAGGAGTTTCTCATGCTGAATGAACACTATTATGATCGCTTCGGCTTTCCTTTTATTTTAGCGGTGAAGGGAAAGACGAAACAGGACATTCACCAAGCCCTGCTGGCAAGGCTTGAGAGCGAACGAGAAACGGAGTTCCAGCAGGCCCTTATAGAAATTTACCGAATCGCCCGCTTTCGTCTGGCTGACATCATCACTGAAAAAGGAGAGACGCAAATGAAAAGAACCATGTCTTATGGCAAAGGAAATGTATTTGCATACCGAACGTATTTAAAACCGCTCACTGGAGTGAAGCAAATCCCGGAATCATCTTTTGCCGGAAGAGATAATACCGTTGTCGGCGTTGATGTGACATGCGAAATTGGCGGAGAAGCCTTCCTGCCATCATTTACAGACGGAGACAACACTCTCGTCGTGGCAACGGATTCAATGAAAAACTTTATCCAGCGCCATCTCGCATCCTATGAAGGAACGACAACCGAGGGGTTCCTACACTATGTAGCTCACCGATTTTTAGATACCTATTCTCATATGGACACGATCACTCTGACTGGCGAAGACATTCCGTTTGAAGCAATGCCTGCATACGAGGAGAAAGAGCTCAGCACAAGCCGCCTCGTCTTCAGAAGATCGCGTAATGAACGAAGCCGCTCTGTGCTGAAAGCAGAACGAAGCGGGAATACCATAACGATTACAGAGCAATACAGCGAAATCATGGATCTTCAGCTCGTCAAGGTGAGCGGCAACTCCTTCGTCGGCTTCATCCGGGACGAATATACGACTCTCCCCGAAGACGGCAACCGCCCGCTGTTTGTCTATTTAAACATCAGCTGGCAATATGAAAATACCAATGACGCATACGCTTTTGATCCAGCCCGCTACGTCGCGGCTGAACAAGTCCGCGACTTGGCGAGCACCGTTTTTCACGAGCTCGAAACCCCTTCAATCCAAAACTTAATCTATCATATCGGCTGCAGAATATTAGCGAGGTTCCCGCAGCTCACTGATGTCAGCTTCCAATCTCAAAATCACACGTGGGATACGGTTGTCGAAGAAATCCCGGGCTCAAAAGGAAAAGTCTACACCGAACCGCGCCCGCCATACGGTTTCCAACATTTTACCGTGACAAGAGAAGACGCCGAGAAAGAAAAACAGAAAGCCGCTGAAAAATGTCGGAGCCTGAAAGCCTGATGGGAAAACTGACAACCCATATTTTAGATTTAACCAGCGGCAAACCAGCGGCGAACGTAAAAATTGAATTGAAGCGGCTGGGCGAAAGTATTATGAAAGAGGTTTACACTAACAATGACGGCAGAGCCAATGTCCCTCTGCTGGCTGGTGAAGAGCTGGTTTCCGGAGAGTATGTGATGGAATTTCATGCAGGAGACTATTTTGCGAATAAAAACGTGAATACGGTCGACCAGCCGTTTTTAACCATAGTCACCGTCCGTTTTCAGCTAGCAGATCCAGATGCACATTATCATATCCCGCTCTTGCTGTCGCCGTTTGGTTATCAGGTGTATAGGGGGAGTTAAGAAGGAAGCCCGCCTCACCGGCGGGCTTCTATTTGCACTTCAATAAACTTTTGATCCTAGGACAGTACTTGAAGTGATCCCCACACTTAGTGAAACAACAGCTAGAATAAACATTCACCTATATTTTTCAGGATAATTGCCTACGAGAAAAATATCCTGTAGTCCTTTCATTTATAAATCGAGGTTTCAAACTAATAAGTCAGCTCTTAGCAGCCGAGCTCCCTTCTCCAATCCTATAAACAGACCGCGTTTTTTCTCGAAAAAATACTCTGAAGACAATTGCTGCGTTTTTAATAGTTTTGATAACGCGTTCTCTCTTACACCTTTAGACAAAATATTCATTTTTTCTTTTTTAGACTTAAATCTATGTCGAAAATGATCGTTGGCATATCTTATACTATCTCCACTAAGGAGGTGACATTATGGGATTCTACAATTCTGGTGGATACAGTGGAAACTCTGGTTACTCAAACGGTTTCGGGAGCTCCTTCGCTTTGATCGTGGTGCTATTCATTTTGTTGATCATTGTTGGAGCAGCTATCTTTAATTATTAAGTTTAACTTTCCTTGCCTCCGCCGTATCCAACACCTCCCTGTCCGACAGACGCCATAAGAAGTTTTTATGGCGTCTTTGCTATGGATTCACTAATCATTTTCTAATCCAGAAGCTGTCAAGTTCTACGAGATTTATCGTGTGTTTTCCCACAACGCTTCTGCGACTTGATCGCGCTGTCTGACTGAGGCTAAAAAAGTCCGGCTCTTAAAAGCCGGACTCCAGACTACCCCCGTTCAACTCTCTTCTAATCCTGCAAGCTGACCGCATAATCCCGCCATACCCGGTACACCGGCACAAGTTCCCCGCCAGCCCTTCTTCTATATCTTTGTCAGAAGGTTGAGGGGTTTCCCGAAACAGTGCTTTAAGCGCAATTATCATTCCTGGGGTACAGTAGCCGCATTGGAAGCCTCCTTCTTCCAGAAAAGCGGTTTGGCAGATATCCAGTTCCTCTTTTTGTACGCCCTCGATTGTTGTAATGGAGTGGCCGTCCACTTGATAAGCCATGGTCATACACGCATTGGCCAGTTTTCCGTCGATTAAAATAGAGCAGGCTCCGCAGCGGCCGATTCCACAGGACACCTTTGTCCCGGTCAGCTGAAATTCCTTTCTAAGCAAGTCACTCAGATGTGTCGTAGGAACGGCAGCAACCTCCCACTCCTGCCCATTCACGGTCATCCGGAACTGTTCCTTTTTTACAGGAAATGGCCCGGCCTCTTTTACGTCCATTGCTTCAGCCCCTTTCTGTCGATCGCTTCAAGCAGCTCTTCTCTTGAAATTGGCAGCTTGTTTATCCAGCATCCGACCGCATCATGTACTGCCTTTACAATCGCCGGAGTGATGGCGATTGTTCCAATTTCGCCAACACCGCGCGGTCCATATGCATCACCCTTCATTAGTTCTTCTATTGCGATCACCTTCATGTCAGGAACGTCTTTGACTCCAGGGATCAAATAGTGATCTAGATTTTCTGCGGCATAACGGCCGTCCGTCATTTTCGCTTCCTCCATCAGCGTATAGCCGAGTGCCATGGCAGCGCCGCCTTCAATTTGACCTCGATATCCCTGCGGACTGACAACCGGACCTGCCGCAATAGCGTGCTCACAATCTATCAATTTGACTTCGCCTGTTAACAGATCTACCTCCACCTCAACGGCAGCCGCTCCAAATGAGTAGAGGAAATGGCCGCCCACCACAGGGTCAGGCGTTGTTGGAAAGTCAAAGGCCGTTTCCTCTGCCAAAGGGCCTTTTTCAGCCAGCTCCTTATACGTAACTACGAGCGCCTTTGTGTTTTTGTCACGCAAGCCTGCAGCGCCGGGAATAAGGTTTTCCGCTGAACAGCCGCTCCATTCTGCCGCCCGTTTTTTCAACTGAGATAGAAACGGCTTCTTCAAACGCTGGATCGCGTGCCACACCATGCTTGTGCCGCGGGATGCTGTGGAGGAGCCTGACTTCGGCACTTTTGCGGTATCCCCAATAACAATGGAAATATCCTCTGCGGCACAACCCAGCTCCTCCATGACAATCTGTTCAATCGCTGCTAGAATCCCCTGTCCGCATTCTTCAAATCCAAACGAAGCAGTGATTTTGCCTTCACTCGAAAGAGACAAACGGCCTCCTGCCGCATCCATTCGGCCAAACCCCAGCCCGCCGCCGTGCATTGTAATTGCCGCTCCCGTGCCTCTTTGCAGATACCCGCAGTTCCGGCTTGTTTTTTTAAGAATGGGAGATTTAGATATGGCATTCAACACCTGTGCCGCTCCGTCAGTTGGTGCAATTCGATGCTCAAGCGGCCCCAAGTCATGCGGTTTTCTGATATTTTTTCTTCTCAGCTCGAGCGGGTCGATGCCAAGCATGCCGCTGAGACGATCGAGATGGGTTTCGAGTGCAAATGTGATTTGGTTGCCGCCAAAGCCCCGAAATTCCCCCGCCACCCCGTTGTTCGTAAATACTGATATTCCTTCAGTCCGGATATTCGGAATACGGTACGGCCCCGCGGCATGCTCGACAGAAAAATCAAGAACAGCCGGTCCGAGCGTAGCGTAAGCGCCTGTGTCCGCCACAATTTTCACGTCGTGCGCCAATAGATTTCCCGAATGATCTGCACCCGTTTTTATCGTAATCTTCATCGGATGGCGCTTAATGCCAGAACGTACAGATTCCTTTCGTGTCTGATGAATTTTGACAGGGCGTCCGCTTTTCAGGGCCAAAAGCGCAGCATACGGCTGAATATTCAGCTCATCCTTCCCTCCGAACGAGCCGCCCATCGGACTTGACACAATTCTGATCTTCTCTTCAGGAATATCAAAAATACGGGCAAGCTGGAAACGGTCTTTATAGCCGTGCTGGGTTCCTGCATACATCGTAAAACCCCCGTCGTCTTCCGGAACGGCTACACCTCCCTCCGTTTCCATATACGTATGCATCTGCCGCGGCAGCTCATAGGTTTCTTCAAAGACTGTGTCAGATGCTTGAAACCCTTCTTCCACATCACCGTTTGAAAAAAATGCGCGGTGCAGGATATTCCCGTCCTCATGCAGTCTTTGCGCATTCGGCCGAAGCGCTTTTTCTGGTGAATCCATGACTTCCAGCTCTTTATACTCAACTTGAATCAGCTCCAGCGCCGCTTCCGCGATTTCTTCCGTTTCCGCAGCAACTGCGGCGATCGCATCCCCGACATACCGCACCCTGTCCTCACATAAAACCGGCTGATCAGGGATGACAATGCCAAATCGGTTTAAGCCGGGAACGTCTTTATGTGTGACGACGGCCTGCACGCCTTCCATTTTCTCAGCTTTTATGGTGCAAACCGACACAATCTCTGCATGAGGATAAGCACTTCTCAGCACCTTGCCATACAGCATTCCTGGAAAGCTGAGATCGGTCATATATTTCAATTCCCCTGTGACCTTACCCCTTCCATCCGGCCTGACTCTTGACGGTTTGTTGATGATCATTTATTCCCCTCCCTCAGCCATCAGCTCTGCCATGATGACGTTGGCAGCGGCTTTTTTTCTGTATGCCGCTGACATAAAAACATCTGAGGAAAACGGCAGCTCATGGATAAGTGTTTTGTACAGCTCATGCGGGTCCCACCCTGGTGCCATCCATTTCGCTTCGCTGTCCAATAATCTCCTAGGAGTGATATCGGCATGGCCAGCGGCGAGGCGAATGCTGCCGTCTTTCAAAAAACGTCCAGCTGCAACAGCAGCCGCTCCGGTAAAAGCCTGGCGCCTTCCAAGCTTGTGATAAAATACACGCTCTCCCTCCGCCCGCGGGATGATGACACGCGTGACGATAGCCGTTCTAAAGTCTTCCTCACTGAGCCAAGCGCCAAGCGGCAGCCTGATTAGCTCCTTTTGATATACGATAAGCTCAGCACCAAGCACAAGCAGAAGCGGAATGAAATCACCGATTTTACTCGCTATGTTGCCGCCAATCGTGGCACGGCTGCGAATCCCCGGTGCAGCGACAGCGGAAGCAGCGTCACTGAAACAGCTAAGCGCTCTCTTAATCAAAGGGTTCTTTCTGCATTCATTCAGTGATGTGAGCCCCCCGATCGACACGTGGGTGTCACTGGTGCTGATCCCTCGCATTTCGTCAATCCCTTCAAGGCTGACAAGGTGCTGTTTCGGTAGAGTTCCTTTGTCCCACTGAAGCTGAAGGAGCGTGCTTCCCGATGCGGCACACACATCCGGAGCAAGCTTCTCTAAAAGCGAATAGGCCTCATCAAGCGCTGCCGGTCTCCATAATTGAATATTCATCCTTGCTTTTGTCACTTGGCCGTTCAAGACATCGCCCTCCTTACCATGTCATATTCCTCGGGTGTATCAATATCGTCCAACTCACCGCTATCCTTTGCCTCCAAAACCGCTCCTGCTCCAAGCTGTCCGCTTTTCAGGAGCCTGCGAGCCCCTTCATCTCCCTTTAATCCCTTTACATAAGGAAAACATGTCGACGAGAAGTAGATTGGCGGGGTGAACGCCCCTAAAAACGATGACACGGCAAATGACTCAGGAGCCAGAGCCACAAGGGCATTGAGATGATCGACGGAAAGCTGAGGCTGGTCGGCTAACAAAATGACAATGCCGTCCGCCCCCATGCTTTCTGCTTTTCTCACCCCGCTGCTGACTGAATGCCCCTGACCCTTTTCTGCGTCTTGGCAAACGTGCAGGCTCCAGCGTTTTTGAAAAGGCGGAGCGTGATACGGCGCTCCTATCCACTCAAGGGAGGCATGTTCTGTCCGCTCGACGACCAGCACGTGATCAAGGCGGGACGACAGAGCAGTTTTCAAGGAAAGTGAGCCTATGTTTTCTCCTTTTAGCGGCAAAGCCAGCTTGTTTTGTCCCATTCTTCTGCTTTTGCCGGCAGCGAGAAACACGCCGATCAGATAGGGGCTTCTCATACAACCGCCACCCGTTTTCTTGTTTGAATGATTTCTGCAACTACACTTACCGCAATTTCCTCGGGACCTTCCGCACCGATTTTCAGCCCGACCGGACTGTAAAAGTGAGACGGAGGATGTTTTCCGCTCAGCAGCCGTTTCGTGCGGTTTGCCGAACCCAACAGTCCAATATAATGGAGGTTTTGAGAAAATAAGAAGTTGATGATCGTTTGATCGTGCTGATAATGATGGGTTGCCACAACAGCTGCATCATGCGGAAAAAATTGAAATTCGCTAAGCATTTGTTCCGGAAAAGCGGTGATCAGCTGATCCGCTTTTGGAAAAAGAGAGGATGTACAATAAGCGGGCCGCCAATCCGTCACGATAACAGAAAACCCTGTGTCAGCCGCCAAATTGGCCAGCGGTACATTATCCGGTCCCGCCCCAAACAGAATGAGACGCGGCTTCGGTTCAATTCGCTGAATAAACATGTTAGTGGTTTGATCGAAATGCGGTAAATGAAGCGTTGAAACAGTACGTTGAATATCTTGCAGAGGCGCGTCCGGCCAGTTCCCAAAATGTCCGTTCTCCGTCAGAAATAAATAATGGGAGGATTCAATCTTTATAACGGAAGTGACAGCTTTGCCTGAATGAAGGCAGTCCCTCACTTTCTCATAGTGCCGCCTTTTTTCCTGAGTGATTCGCTCTGCATGAACATGAATAATGCCATTGCACCCGGCTCCCATGCCCCAAGAAAGATCGTCCTCCGACCGCATGTCGTAGGGAATCAGCGTTGATGTGAGCTGATCGCCCAGCGCACTGATTCTTTGGAATACATCTTCTTCCACACACCCGCCGCTCAGCAAGCCAATCCGTCTGCCTTTTTTCTTAAAGAGCATAGAGGCGCCTGCTTTTCGATACGCGGAGCCTTCAACTTGAACAATTGTCGCCAGTACAGCCTCCTCCTGGTCTTCCAGGAGCGCATCTAACATCGTGTGAAAATTCCCCAATGCCGCATCCTCCTCTCGAAAATTGCCGTGAGAAACAACTAGTTCAGCGTGATTTTATAGGTAACTTGTATAAAGAATAGACGATGGAAGAAAAAATGACTCATGATTTGTCAGAAAATGAAACACATAGAAAGAGGATTTGTAAAAAGAGTCAAACGAAGAAAATCAGATTGGAGAAAACACGAAATCATATCGTTAAAAAGCTTGCGGAGTTCCGCAAGCTTTTCTTTACACCGCTGCCTGGCGGCCAGCGTTTTCATACACATCCAGCGCTGCTTGGAGCGCTTTTCCTGCTTCGATTCCTGCGTTATGTCTGAGAAGCACAGCCTCTAACCCGGCAAGCACGAATAGCACGTTTTCTTTTCTGCAGCTGTACCCCATCGTGCCGATCCTCCAGATCTTCCCTGCAAGCGGGCCGAATGAGCTGGCGATTTCAATGCCGAATTGTGCCAGCAGCATGTCACGGACAGACTCGCCGTCAATGCCGCCGGGAATTTCGACACAGGTGACAACAGGCATTTTGCAGCTGTCATCTCCAAACAATCTTAGCCCCATTGCCTTTATCCCTGCTGCTAATGCGGCTTCATGGTGCCGATGCCGCTCGAAACGCGTCTCAAGACCTTCTTCAAGCACCAGTCTGACTCCCTCACGTAAGGCGTACAGCATCGTCGTCGCTTCTGTATGATGATTGAGCCGTCTTTCGCTCCAATAATCCTCAAGCTGGCTCAAATCAAAGTAGTTGCTTGTAATTGGCCGATTTCCCGAAAGTGCTGCCCTGTCAGCTTGTGTCGCAATCCCGCGTTCCACCTTTTTGCGAGCTGCAATCACGTCCGCCACCCGCTCATTATATGTAATCGGCGCCATTCCTGAAGGCACAGACAAACATTTTTGCGTTCCGCCGATGGCAGCGTCAATCTTCCATTCATCGACTTTAACCTCGCAGCCCCCAATCGTTGCGACTGCATCGACGATAAACAATGCATCCTCGGTGCGGCAGGCTTCGCCGATGGCTTTCAGCGGGTGAATCCGTCCTGTCGATGTTTCTCCATGCACCATGGCCACAATTTTCGGCTTCACTTTTTTTATCTCCCGTATGATGTCCTCCGGGTCAAAAACCGTTCCCCATTCGCACTCCAGCATATGAACATTTGCCCCATATCGCTCGGCGATTTCAGTCAGCAAATAACCGAAACGGCCGTAAATGGGAATGAGCACATCATCTTCCGGCTCTATCACACTAGCCAGCACTGCTTCAATTCCCGCCCGTGAAGTGCCGTCAATCGGGTATGCCCAGCGGTTTTTTGTTTGGAACAGCTCCCGAAGCATCTCCATCGTTTCATTCATAATACCTGTAAACGCCGGATCAAATTGGCCGACAACCGGGGTGCTCATTACTCTTAATACACGCGGATCAACCTCAACAGGCCCCGGTGTCATAATCGTTCTTAACGGGGTGCATAATTCTCTTCTGCCTGACACAGCCATTCCTCCTTTATCAGTAAGCCAGTTTGTATAATAAATCAGTCAGTGCGCGGACGCCGATCTCAAGCTGTCTGGCTGACGTATATTCCTTCGGTGAGTGGCTGACGCCGCCTCGGCTCGGCACAAACAGCATACAAGCAGGATAGCGCCTTCCGATCATTTGCGCGTCATGCCCTGCTCCGCTCACCATTTCCTCACAGCTGAAGCCGTTTTCTAATGCTGTTTCAAAAGCCGCAGCCTTCAGCCTTTCGTCCATCGGCACAGGCTCTATCCGCATATATTCATCAATCACAGCGCGAATTCCTTTTTGTAGGCAAATGCCGTTGATCAAAGCAACCATGTCTTGATGAAACTGTTCCAGCACATGCTGATGCTGATGGCGAATATCGATTGAAAACTGGACGCGGCCCGGTATGACATTGGCTACATTGGGCTCTGCCGTTATTTTTCCGCATGTCAGACGGAGCTCATCCGGCAGCTCATCCGACCGCAGCAGCAGCTCATGAATGATACGGCTGCTGGCTGCGAGCGGGTCCTTGCGCCATTTCATGGAGGTGGTTCCTGCGTGATTGCATTCTCCTTCGAGCGTGACGAGATATCGTCTCTGCCCCGCAATACTTGTCACGATGCCGAGATCCCGGCCTGACATTTCCAACGTCTTCCCCTGTTCAATATGCAGCTCAACAAACGCGCTGATATCTGTCCTATATGCTGACTGAAACACACCTTTGCCAAAACCGCTCTCATGCATCGCTGTTTGGAGGGAGACTCCCGACTCGTCTCTTGGCTCTTTTGCATCTTGTTCTGAAAAAACACCCGTCATATTCCCCGACCCCCAATAGGTCATTGGAAAACGGCTGCCTTCCTCCTCACATAAGGAGACCGCCTCGAGCGTTTTTTTTGGCGCTCCGTATGTTTCCTTGAGCTGCTTTAACGCGAGCATTGCCGCCAGAACGCCATAGGCGCCGTCGTATTTTCCTCCATTGATGACAGTATCGATATGTGAACCGGTTACAATGACTTCATCCGGAGACTGGGTGCCCGAAAGCCTTCCAAACACATTGCCGACATCGTCGAATCTTGTTTCAAGCCCGAAAGAAGACATTTCCGTTTTCACAGCAAGCTGTGCGTCCATCCACTCTTTTGTGTATAAAAGCCTCGTTACGCCGCCATCCGCAGACGCACCGTATTGGGCGAGCCATTCAATATAATCTGTGATGCTGTTTTTTACTGAAAGCTTCTGCTTTTCCATGTACTCCCCCCTCTGGCCGCTATGGTGACTTCATTATAGAAGGAGCAACATGATAGTTCATTGACAGATTAACCAAAAAAACGTTTATTTTTTAGCCACAGTATCCATCCAGCAACCAGATACACCCTACATGTCACAACTATTTTGATGTAAAGGTCAAAAGAAAACACGGTAAGGAAGAGAGCCAGCAAGAGCGAAAGAGAGGGTCAAAATGCCTTTCATATGAACAAGCTAAGCTGGAGAGGCGATGTTCGCGGAACGGATGAAAACAGAAATGCCGGCAGCCCGCAAAAACAGGACCTAAAGATATGGAAACAGGAGATTTCCGCCTCCTCCAAAGGGACTAATTTACAATTTTAATGAAAAATATACAAAATGACACTTCTATCCTTTATTTCAATTTTAGATAATAGATATGATCTGATAAAAGGAGGGCAAGTGATGACAAAAAAAGCATGGTTTCTGCCGCTCGTCTGTGTATTACTGATTTCCGGATGGCTTGCGCCAGCAGCTTCAGCAAGCGCGCAAACCACATTAAGCCTTAATGACCGATTGGCGTCTTCCCCTTCAGGAACGGGAAGCCTTCTCTCATTAGCCGCCCCCGCTGCACCCTATGCTGACACAGATACCTATTATGAAGGGGCTGAAGGTAAAACAGGAGACTCGCTAAAAAGCACCCTGCACCGTATTATCAGCGGACACACGATGCTGTCCTACAGCGAAGTGTGGAACGCGCTGAAAGAAACGGATGAAGACCCAAGAAATCCGAATAACGTCATCCTGCTCTATACGAATGAATCGCGTTCCAAAAACCTGAACGGCGGCAATGTCGGCGATTGGAACCGCGAGCATGTCTGGGCGAAATCCCATGGCGATTTTGGTACGAGCAAGGGACCTGGTACTGATATTCATCATTTGCGCCCGGCTGATGTTCAAGTTAACAGCGCCAGAGGAAATATGGATTTTGACAATGGCGGCACTGAATATGCGAAGGCACCCGGAAATTATTATGACGGCGATTCATGGGAGCCCCGCGATGATGTGAAAGGCGATGTTGCCCGCATGCTGTTTTACATGGCTGTCCGTTACGAGGGTGATGACGGCTATCCTGATCTTGAGCTTAATGATAAGACAGGCAACGGCTCAGCTCCTTATCATGGCAAACAATCTGTCCTGCTCGAATGGAATAAGCAGGATCCGGTTGACGACCGCGAGCGGAAAAGAAATGAAATCATTTATGAAAAATATCAGCACAACCGCAATCCATTTATCGACCACCCTGAATGGGCGGATGAGATTTGGCCGTAAGAAAAAGGTGCTCCTTTTGAGGAGCACCTTTTTCTAATACACAGCCTCTTCCGTTTCCGCATCGAAAAAGACGACGTGGTCCATTTTCACTGAGAGCTGGATTGAATCGCCTGCATCGATTCGCGTGTTTCCGTCCAGGCGGACCTTGAGCCGCTCGTCCCCAGCCATGACATGCACTATGAGCTCCGAGCCCAGATTTTCATTCACTTCCACGTTCGCTTGAAACACTGAATCAAACAACTGGTCATTTCCTGTCATTTGTGTGATGTGCTCCGGCCGTACACCGGCAATCATCTGTTCTCCGGCATATCCCTTTTCCTTCAGCCGCTTTGCTTTTTCTTCAGGAATATGAAGCCGGATCGAAGAATTTGTGAAAAACAGCTCGCCATGCTGCTGTTCTATGATGCCTTTCAAAAAGTTCATTCCGGGAGAGCCAATGAAGCCTGCGACAAACAAATTGGCCGGGTAATGATAAATGTCATGAGGTTTCGCCACTTGCTGAATTTCCCCTTCATTCATGACGACAATCCGATCTCCCATTGTCATTGCTTCGGTCTGGTCATGCGTGACATAAATGATCGTTGCCTCTAATCGCTGGTGCAGCTTGCTGATTTCTGTCCGCATCGTCACTCTTAGTTTTGCATCCAGATTAGAAAGCGGCTCGTCCATTAAAAAGACCTTCGGCTCCCTCACAATCGACCTGCCAAGCGCCACCCTTTGCCGCTGCCCGCCGGAGAGCGCCTTCGGTTTTCTCTTCAGCAAATGTTCAATTTCTAAAATTCTGGCTGCCGCATGAACCCGCTCGGCAATTTCCTGTTTCGCCATCTTTCTGAGCTTTAATCCAAACGCCATATTATCAAAAACCGTCATATGCGGATAAAGCGCATAGTTTTGGAATACCATCGCAATATCACGTTCTTTCGGCGGAAGATCATTGACCCGCTCCCCATCAATAAGAAGATTTCCTTCAGAAATGCTTTCTAATCCAGCCACCATCCGCAGCGTTGTTGATTTTCCGCATCCTGACGGCCCCACCAGCACCAAAAGCTCCTTATCCTTTACATCTAAATCAAAGTCCTTCACGGTTAATTGTGAGTGATATGATTTTTTGACGTGTTCAAATGTTAATGAAGCCATCAGAAAAGTCCCCCTATCTTTTGACCCGTTATTTCGTCACTGGAAACAACTTGGTCTTTCTGTTATTTTTAGAGTAATCGATTCCCATTTTTGCTATATTTCTAAAATAAAAAATGTAAATTTGTATTATAACGTCATAATACATTATAATATAAATAATAGGTTAAAAGGAGGCTACCCTTTGTTAAACAACGGAAGTTCTACACCTTTATACATTCAGCTAAAACAAATCATCACTGATGACATCAAAAAGGGCGTGTATTCCCCAACTGCCAAGCTGCCTACCGAAAACGAGCTTTGCACCAAGTATAACGTCAGCCGCATCACCGTCAGGAAAGCCATTCTCGATTTAGTCGAAGAAGGCTATCTGATCAGGCAGCAGGGAAAGGGAACGTTCGTTAAAAGCCCTAAATTAAAACGAGAGCTGATCGCTGTAAACGGCTACTCGGAATTTATGGAATCAACCGGCAAAAAACCGAAGCATCATGTGCTGTCCCATGACATCATTCCAGCGTCAAAACCCATCGCCGAAAAGCTTCAAATCCAACCCGAGAGCCCTGTGGTTGAATTAAAACGGATTTTATATAATGATGATCAGCCTCTCACCTTTGAAGTGACGCATTATCCGCTTGATTTGTTTCCCGGCATTGATACCTTTATTGCTGACGGCGTCTCCATGCATGATATTTTGAAACAGCAATACAAAGTTGTACCCACGCACAATACGAAGCTATTAAACGTTGTATATGCCCAACAGGAGGAAAGCAAATACCTGGATTGTGATATCGGGGATGCGCTGTTTGAAATTGATAAAACGGCTTTTACATCAAACGACCAGCCAATCTATTGCTCATTGTTTTTGATGCACACAAACCGTGTCACTTTTACCATCAACAGCCCCTACACATAACAGGCATAAAAAACGAGACACTGCTTATAGTATTCTCGTTTTTTCACTGCTTCCCCCGTCCTCCAAGCGATAAGGATAGCCATAGCCGAAAGCTCCGTACACACCGCAAGTTTTCGCAGCCGTTTCAGCAGCCTGGCGCAAAGCATACGTTATATCCTGCTTCACGCAAAAGGCAGTCAAAAAGCCTGCTATAAAAGAATCTCCCGCTCCAAGTGTATCTATTATATCAGCTTCCACAATCGGCTGATGATAGACTCGATCACCCGCAGACAGGATTGCTCCTTGGCCCCCTCGGGTCATACAAACCATTTTGGCTCCGTACCCATGAGCTGTTTTGGCAAGCTCACCGCATTCCGACTCACTCAAATCGCTTCCTGAAAAAAACGCATACGTCACATAAGGACAGACCCTCCTCAAATAATCATCCTCCCGATTGGTTGAAAAATCAAATGAGACCGGGACCAGCCCGCACAGCTGCGGAAGATCGTTCTCAAGCCTGCTGTACACGCTCGTATGCAGCAGATCATGCCCGCTGATAAAAGATACATCTTTCTCCTGAAACGCGAGGCGAAGCCGGGACTGAATGCCGCCTTTATTTGATCTGACAAAAATGCGGTCCCCCTGTTCATCAAGGGTGACAATCGCCATCCCGTTTTCTCCGTGCGCCTGGCGGATATAATCTGCATTGACCTGCTCCAGCTTGAGAACGTTCAACAGATGCGCCGCGGCTTCGTCATTGCCGACGATTCCGATATAGGAAGACTCATGCCCGAGCCGCTTGGCAAGCACAGCAACGTTTAAGGCATTTCCTCCCGGGTAAAATGTTTCTTGATCCTGGTAGTAATCTACAACATTATCTCCAACCGCAATCAATTTCATAGCGCTTCCTCCTTTATCCTTTTACACTGCCGCTTGCAATCCCGCGGACAAAATATTTCTGCATCAATAAAAATAGAATAATAATCGGCGCGGCTGAAATCGTTAACCCCGCCAGCAGGACGCCCCAGTCTGTCTGCAGCGCGTCTCTGAACTGCATCAGCCCGGCTGGAATGGTCCGTAAATTCTCATCATCTATGAAAATAATCGCAAACATAAACTCATTCCATGTATGGTAAGCCGTCAAAATGCCGGATGTCACCAAAATCGGCACGCTCATTGGTAAGAAAATTCTGAAAAATACCCCAAAACTTGTACACCCATCCAAATAGGCCGCCTCCTCCAATTCTTTTGAAATAGAAAGAAAATAAGAGCGGATCAAAATGATGGTGAATGGGATCCGATAAGCCGCATACGGCAAGATTAACGCCCAATACGTATTGTACAGGCCCAGCGACTGAATAATAGAATAAAGCGGCACAAGACTGACCTGCGGCGTCAGCATCAATCCGCCAAGACATAGCACCAAAAAGAATCCTTTTCCTTTAAACTCAAACCGGGAAAGGCCATACGCTGCCCATGCACTGATAAAGACAGTGATCACACACGTCAGCGCCGTAACGATGACACTGTTCATAAAATAAGAAGAAATCCCCTGATTCCAGGCGGAAACAAAATTTTCCGGATGCCACGAAGACGGCAGCGACCAGCTGTGCTCAAAAATATCGTCAGAGTTTTTAAAGGCGCTCATCACCATCCAGAGAAGCGGATAGGCAATCGCAATCAGATAAAGAAACAGAAAAACCCACACAGACGTTTCTCCGATATACCATTTTCGTCTAGGCTTATCTTTAACCTCAATGTGCTGGTCAGGCACAGGCTCCAATCTGAACGAATCTGTCTTCTTCTGAGGCAGCATCAGTTACTCCTCCTTTCCGGTTTTAAAGAACTTCATTTGCATGAGCGATAATGCAAGCGTAATGATTAACACGACAGTGGCAATCGCTGAGGCGTAGCCCATCATATCCTTTGTAAAGGCGCTTTTATATAAAAACGTGCTCAAGACTTCTGACGCGTTTCCCGGCCCGCCGCCTGTCAAAATGTACGGCTCATTAAAGACCGTAAAGGCCCCGGTCAGCGTCATGACCACTGCAACAAAAGACATCTCTTTCGTCTGGGGAACAGTAATATGAAAAAACTGCTGAATTTTACCCGCGCCGTCAAGCCGGGCCGCTTCATACAGTTCATCCGGTATTTTTTGAATCGACACGATGTACAGCATCGCAATATAACCGACAGATTGCCACTGGGACACAAAAATGACAGAAAGCATAGCTGTGCTGTCATCCCCGAGCCAGGCCCTCGTCAGCTGATCAAGACCGATGGCCTGAAGCAGCTGATTCAACAGCCCTGTCTCCGGATTGTAAATAAAATCAAACAAAAGCGCGATCACCGTCATTGAGATGACAACCGGCAAAAAGAAAACGGTACGAAAAAACGGCGACCATTTTCTGACCAGCTTATCCTCAAGCACCGCCGCCAAAATCAAACCGCCAAATACCTGGCATACAATTGAGATCACTGCATAAAGCACATTATTGGTAAGTGCCTGATAGAAGACAGGATCATGAAATAATTCAACATAGTTTTTTAAGCCGATAAACGTTTTTTCCGGAGAAAATGAGCTCCACTGAAACAGGCTGAGGAATACATTCTCAAAAATCGGGATATAAACGAAAAGTAAAAAAACGAGAGCGGGCACCAAAAACAAATAGGGGATTATTTTATTCTGATTGACCAAGGGTATCTCATCTCCTTTATAAAAAGAAAAGGTGCGAAGCTTCACCTTTTCTTTGATTTATTCAGCTGACGCCCTCACCTGCTTTGCTGCCTTTTGAACGGCTTTCATCACCTGCTGCGGTGTCATGTCGCCGCCAAGCATTTGCTGGACGCCCGTTAGGTACGCATCTGCGACTTCAACATCGACATCCATATCAAACCATGGAACCATTGATTTGGCATCAACAATATGCTGAACGGCTTCACGCTGAATGGCTGTTGCATTTTCTTCAGTAGCCGTACCTTGCACTGCACTGTATTTCCCGACATCTTTCACGAGCTTTTCGCCCATTCTTTTCGACGTCAAGAACTGCAAAAATTCCATCGCTTCCTTCGGATGTTTTGTTCTTGAGGAGATCATGAATCCTTCCGGCGCTCCCGTTAACGCTTCTGAAGATCCTTTCTGCCCGCTGATTTCAGGAAATGGGAACATCCCGAGATTAACCGGTTCAACCAGCTTGATTTCCGCTGTTTCCGCATATATCATCGCCGACTTTCCGCTCTTAAATTGCTGTCTCACATATTCGTGGTCGACGGAGTTTACATGTTTATTAAAGTAAGGCATCAGCTCTTGAAGCTTTTCAAGTGCTTTTACGTAGCCTTCATCAGTAAATTCACCCGTTTTGGCGTTATAGTCCTTTTCCCGTGTTTTTTCATCGACCATCCGCTGATTAAGCGTGCCGATATAGTGCGAGATTGTCCAAGTCGCCTTTGTTCCAAAGCTGATCGGTGTGTAGCCATGTTCTTTCAGCTTTTTTGACACATCGATTAATTCATCCCACGTCTTCGGGGGATCAAGATTCAGCTTTTGGAAAATGTCTTTATTATAGAAGAATGATTTAGCGTCCATTTGCCACGGTACGCCATATTGCTTGTTTTCATAAGTAAATGGTGTAATTTGCGATTGAACGAGCTGTGATGACCAATCGGTGTCATTTTTGTAGTAGGACGAGAGATCAAGTGCTTTATTGCCTCTGATAAATTTAAAAGCAAACTCATCGCTCCAAGAGAAGTAAATGTCAGGAGGGCTGGTGGTTCCCAGCATGACCTTAATTTTATCTTTATAGGAGTCATTTAAAACGGCTTCAATTTGAATGTCGATATCTGGGTGATCTTTTTCAAATTCCTTAACAACCTCTTCAAAATAACTTTTTTCCGGCTCCTTTGGCCATCTGTGGAAAAATTTCAATGTCACCTTTCCGTCCGCTGAACTGCTTTGGCTCGAACAGCCTGCGATGGTGAGCATACTGACAGCTGCAATGATCAAGAACAACAACATTTTCTTCAAAGGGTTGGCCTCCTCTGGACATTAGACTATAATGTTATATAACATTATAGTCTAATGCATAATGGTTCTTCATTTTCAGATCAATACTCAACTTTCCACATGTATCTTCTATGAGATAAAGGATGATTTCTCTCCTCTGCCAGCTCGTCTGCATAGCTTCTCAGCACACGATTGAGAACGAGCGGAGCAAGATAGCCTTTAACTGAATCGTCAATTGCAGTGAAGTCGTAAGATGCAGCATCAAGCACAGTGAGCTTTTTGCCATACTTTTTCGAGAAGGTAAGCGCCCGCTCTTCAAGAGGTCTTGTTTCATCTAAACCGAGCAGGATGATAAACGGCACGGATTCATCAATAATTTCAAACGGTCCGTGAAAATATTCTCCGGCATGAATGGCGTGGGAATGAATCCATTGCATTTCCATGAGAATGCAGATGCTGTAGGAGTAAGCGACACCGTAGTTTGCACCGCTTGCCATGGTATAAATAATGCTTTCTTTTTCATGGGCTTTTGCAAATTGCTTGGCGTTGTCAGCTTCCTGCTTAAGGGCTTTTTCATATACAGCCTGCAATTGATCTAAGCCTTCAATTGCTTGCTCAAATTTCGTATTGTTTTCTAATACTTGCAGGGTTCCAAAAACGATTTGATACAAAACGCCATAGTTTGTATTGATCGCAAGCGCCTCATCACCCCAATCGTACTGGGCAACATATTGCGCTTCCTGCGCTAAAGGAGACTCCGGTTTAAACGTCATCGCAATCGTAAGTGCGCCCTTGCCCCTTGCAAACGCAGCAGCTTTGACTGTCTCCGGGGTATTTCCCGAATGCGAGCACAAAATAACAAGAGACTTTTCACCAAGCTGAACAGGGTTGCGCTGAATAAATTCGTTGGCGCTGTAGAGATCGGAGTTTATTGATTTTGACTCTCTGTCAAACACATACTTACTCGGATACATAATGGCAGAAGACCCTCCGCATGCGACAAAGAATACATGATCAATGGTTTTCCCTTTCAAATCCTGCAAGAAAGCTTGAACCTCACGATTTACTTTTGCTGTGGCCTGACTCAAATCCTTCACTCCTCGTTTTTATTATATAACGTTATATAACATTATATATTGTTATATTAAAGTCCGCGGGTAGGATTGTCAATATTATTTTCTGAAATTTCTCAATAATTTATTCGGATGACAGACAAAGGGTCTATATGCGAAAAAATGCCCAAATCAAAAGCCAGAACTTGACTTAAGCTCTGGCTTCGCTGTTCAATCCGCAGACTGACGTCTTATTTAAAAAATACCTTGTCTATATTGTACTTCGAGTGCTGTGTATTGATGATATATGTTTCGTAAATCTCTCTTTCCATTGGATCATCAACTACACATACCTCAATTTTATAAACTTCATCTCTGTGATGTTTGATCGGTGAAACAGTGTCTTCGAAATGCTTCTTAATTCTCTGTCTTAACTTTCTGGCTTTACCGACAAACAGCAGCTCGTCATGAATGTTGTAAAACATAAAAATGCCGCCTTTGTCCCTTGGGATCTGGTGAAAGTCGATGAATCCGTGAATCGGTTTTATCTTCGGCTCGTTATCATTAGCTGACTGCTGTCGTTCAGTGATGGTGACATTCGGTGCGGGTATATCAATTTTTATCAAAATCAGTTCACGTCCTCTTTTTCATTAAAGATAAATGCTAACACATACAGAAAAGAAAAGCTAGAACAGCTTTATTATATTTGTTTGTCATGCTCTTACTTATTATGCAAGTGCTCCGGCTGGATCATAAGGACTAAGGTCTAATTCTGTCTGCTTTCCGAGAACTAGCTTTGCGAGCTCTGCACCCAAAAACGGCCCCATCGTCAGTCCAGAAGCACCCAAACCGTTTGCAGCGTACAGGCCTTGAACATTCGGCACGGCCCCTACGACCGGCAGAAATCCCGGTGTAAACGGCCTGAAGCCCACTCTTGTTTCAACAGCAGCCGCATCAGCAAGACCCGGTGCAACGGCTAACGCTTTGCTCAATACTTCGTGCTGGCCTCCGGCTGTCACACGAAGATCATCAAGACCGGCATCGTTTTCGTGTGTGGCGCCGGCTACAATTCTGCCGTTATCAAACGACAGAATGTACTGATCACTCGGCGGCATTACAACCGGCCACGATCCTGTATCTGCATCTGTCATTTCAAAATGCATAATCTGCGCTTTTTGAAATGACACTTGAAAATGAATGCCAAGAGGCTTCAATATCTCATTGGCCCATGCTCCCGCCGTCACAATGACCGCGTCAGCCGCAAACTGCTTTGTATCTGTTTGCACGCCGGTGACTGTTCCGTTTTCAAAAAGCAAGGACGCATTTCCTTTGATGACCGTTGCGCCGCGTTTCTCTGCAGCGCTTAAAAGCGACCGGCACAGCGCTCTTCCGTTCACACGGGCGGCACCGCTGATATGAACCGATTCATAGCCGTCAGCTAAAATCGGAAACAGCTTTTTCGTTTCACTTGCAGACAAGCGGGTAATGTCGCCGATTTCCGGCGCATCCTCCCGTCTCTTATACGCCCTTTCCTCCATTTTATCGAGTTTAGACGCGTCAGTATGAATGCTGATGGCACCGACACGTTTGTATCCTGTATCCGATTCACCGTCTTTTTCCAATTGATGGATTAAATCCTTATAGTACCGCGCTCCCCCCTTAGCAAGCTGGTACCAATCCTGATTACGGCGCTGCGAGAGCCAAGGACAGACGATCCCCGCCGCCGCATCAGTCGCTTGTCCCGGCTCTTTCCGATCAATGACAGTAACGCGAGCGCCTGTTTTTGCGAGATGATAAGCCGTCGACGCGCCCAGAATCCCTGCGCCGACGATGATGTACGATTTCATATGCAAACACCTTTTCTATTATAATGTCTATTCATTTTACCAAATCAAATGCTTTCCTTCGACCTTTTGCCCTAATGTGGAAAAACCGCGAAGTTCGTCCAATCTCTTTACTCTCCTATCGAATATCCTGTCACTATCAATAGAGAAAGGATGATACCATGAGCGAAAATCGTCATGAAAATGAAGAAAACAGACGCGATGCGGCAGTGGCAAAAGTCCAAAACAGCGGTAATGCAAAAGTCGTGGTCAGCGTGAACACAGATCAGGATCAGGCACAGGCGCAGTCACAAGACGGAGAAGACTAATGAACGAAAACATCATTCCTCTTAACAGACATACTCAAGAGATACCCACTACTGAATCTGTTATCAAAAACAGCGGCAACTCAGAGGTCCATATCGACATTCACATTGATACAATGCCAATTGCTTTTGCTATATTATGCTCTGCATTAGCCGCAAAGCAGATGACAAAAGAGGAATTCGATATGGCTTATACTCAATTGCGAGAGATGAACAGAGAAAATAACAGCAGATCATCTGTAAAGCAAATTATCAATCAAGAGACAGAAGAAGAGTAAAAAACCGCGGCCCCTCGGCCAGCGGTTTTTCTTCTGCATACAAAAAGGACGCGACTGAATCGGTTACTTCTGTACAATTTGAATAAGGTTACCGCATGTATCGTCGAAGACAGCTATTGTGACTTCGCCCATTTTTGTCGGTTCCGTCGTAAACGTCACGCCTTTTTCCTTTAATCGGTTGTACTCTTTTTGAATATCTGCAACGCCAAACATTGTGGCCGGGAGGCCTTCGGAGAATATCTTCTTTTGATACTCCTTGGCGGCAGGATGTTCATTCGGTTCGAGTAAAAGCTCGGTTCCGTCTTGATCATCTGGAGAAACAAGCGTTATCCACCTGAATTTCCCCATGGGAACGTCTTCCTTTTTTATAAACCCAAGTTTTTCTGTATAAAACTCCAGTGCCATGTCTTGATCTTGTACAAATATACTGGTAACAACGATTTTCATACTGTTTTTCCCTCCTTCGATATGAATGAAGCATGGTACTATGCTAACAATCTGGCTACAAGCAAAACAACCCACACATTTATCAGAGGCCCTGTTCTGATTTTATAAAATTATTCTATCCATCCTTTCAGCAAATTTTTAAGCGGTTCGTTGTTGAATATAAGTACTCGATATTTTCCCTTTCGTTTTGATGTTACGAGTCCTGCATCCTCCAGTACAGAAAGGTGTTTAGCTATCGCCTGTCGCGTAATAGAAAGGTCGTACTTTGTAATAAGACGTATCGTAAGTTCATACAACGTCAGCTCGTTGCGTTCAGATAATTCGTCTAATATAAGCCGCCGAGTCGAATCGCCGAGTGCTTTGAATATAGCGTCTTTGTTCCCATTCATATATTGAGTATAAGCAACCCATTA
Organism: Bacillus sp. LM 4-2; assembly: GCF_000978495.1. Taxonomy (NCBI): domain Bacteria; kingdom Bacillati; phylum Bacillota; class Bacilli; order Caryophanales; family Bacillaceae; genus Bacillus; species Bacillus sp. LM 4-2. Next base: position 3,211,332 of record NZ_CP011101.1, read on the forward strand.
GTTGCATGTCAAGTATAAGCAACTGTATGGTTGCGTGATATAGAAACTGAACCTATCCGGCGCAGGTCTGAAATATTCTAATCGATAAGGAATTAAAACCATTAAAATAACAGTGGATATGTCTCTGAAAAATAAAAGAAGACGAACTTCAAAAGTTCGTCTTCTACAATCAAATTCGGCACGCCGGCCATTTTAAAGTTGATAACTATCTCTAAACCCCTTGATAAACAAAGGAGTTTTCATCATTAACCGATAGAACCTTCCATTTCGAACTTAATCAAACGGTTCATTTCAACTGCGTATTCCATCGGAAGCTCTTTTGTGAATGGCTCGATAAAGCCCATTACGATCATTTCAGTTGCTTCTTCTTCAGAAATACCGCGGCTCATCAAGTAGAAGAGCTGCTCTTCAGATACTTTAGACACTTTCGCTTCGTGCTCCAATGAAATGTTATCATTTAAGATTTCATTGTAAGGAATTGTGTCAGAAGTTGATTTGTTATCCATAATGAGCGTATCACACTCGATGTTAGAGCGGGCGCCTTCCGCTTTGCGTCCGAAGTGGACGATTCCGCGGTACGTTACTTTTCCGCCCTGTTTTGAAATCGATTTTGATACGATTGTAGATGATGTGTTTGGTGCAAGGTGAATCATTTTCGCACCTGCATCCTGATGCTGGCCTTTACCCGCAAGAGCGATAGAAAGCGTCATACCGCGCGCGCCTTCGCCTTTTAGGATACAAGCCGGATATTTCATTGTCAGCTTAGAACCGATGTTGCCGTCGATCCATTCCATTGTTGCGTTTTCTTCACAGACTGTACGCTTTGTTACAAGGTTGTAAACGTTGTTCGCCCAGTTTTGGATCGTTGTATAACGGCAGTAGCCGCCTTTTTTCACGATGATCTCAACGACCGCACTGTGAAGTGAGTTTGTTGTGTAAACAGGCGCAGTACAGCCTTCAACATAATGAACGCTTGCTTCTTCGTCAACAATGATCAGTGTACGTTCGAACTGACCCATGTTCTCAGAGTTGATACGGAAGTAAGCTTGTAGCGGTGTTTCAACCTTCACGCCTTTAGGCACGTAGATGAAAGAACCGCCGGACCAAACAGCTGAGTTAAGCGCCGCAAACTTGTTATCAGTCGGCGGGATTACTTTTGCCCAGTGCTCACGGAAAATATCTTCATTCTCTTTCAGCGCGCTGTCAGTGTCTTTAAAGACGATGCCTTGTGCTTCAAGATCTTCTTTCATGTTGTGGTATACAACCTCAGATTCGTACTGAGCAGAAACACCCGCAAGGTATTTTTGTTCAGCTTCAGGAATACCGAGCTTGTCGAATGTTTGTTTAATTTCTTCAGGAACTTCATCCCAAGAACGCTCTGAACGCTCAGACGGTTTTACGTAGTACGTAATTTCGTCAAAGTTCAGTGAGTTTAAATCTCCGCCCCATTGAGGCATCGGCATATTGTAGAAATGCTCAAGTGATTTCAAGCGGAAGTCAAGCATCCATTGAGGCTCTTCTTTCATGCGAGAAATTTCTTCTACGATTTCTTTTGTCAATCCGCGCTCTGAACGGAAAATGGAAACGTCCTTGTCGTGAAAACCATACTTGTATTCACCAATATCAGGCATTTTTTTAGCCATCCATTTTCACTCCAATCCTTTTAATTGCCGCCTTCTTCTTTCGCGACTCCTTTTTCAAGTGCTTTCCATGACAGGGTTGCACATTTGATACGGGCAGGGAATTTTGAAACGCCTTGAAGGGCTTCAATATCCCCGAGATCTATAGAATCATCATACTCTTTCCCTTGCATCATATCCGAGAAAATCTTAGACATGGAAAGGGCAGTTTCAATATCTTTCCCTTTAATCGCCTGAGTCATCATCGAAGCGGATGCCATTGAAATGGAACAGCCTTCCCCTTCAAACTTCGCATCTTCCACGATGTCTCCGTCAAGCTTCATTGTCAGTCTGATGCGGTCGCCGCATGTCGGATTGTTCATATCCACGACAATGCTGTCATTTAAAACCCCTTTATTTCGCGGGTTTTTGTAATGATCCATAATCACCTGTCTGTACAATGTATCTAAGTTTGCATTAAAAGACATTTGTAAAATACTCCTTTGTCTTTTGAAGAGCTTCCACAAGCTTATCAATCTCTTCCTCTGTATTATACAGATAAAAGCTTGCTCTTGCAGTAGCAGTTACATCCAGCCATTTCATCAGCGGCTGCGCACAATGGTGGCCGGCTCTGACTGCGATTCCCTCCGCATCAAGCACAGTCGCCACATCGTGCGGATGAACATCATCAAGGTTAAATGTGACAAGCCCGGCACGCTCTTCCGGCCCGTAAACCGTTACGCCGTCAAGCTGGCGGAAGCGTTCAAGCGCATAAGCTGCAAGCTTGTGCTCATGGCGGGAAATCTCATCAAGACCGATTTCTTCGAGAAAATCAATGGCGGCACCGAGGCCGATTGCTCCTGCAATAATCGGCGTACCCGCTTCGAATTTCCACGGAAGCTCTTTCCAAGTTGATTCATAAAGCCCGACAAAGTCGATCATTTCACCGCCGAATTCGGCAGGCTCCATGTTTTCCAGCAGGGCTTTCTTTCCGTACAGCACACCAACACCGGTAGGTCCGCACATTTTATGGGAAGAAAGCGCAAAGAAGTCGCAATCGAGATCCTGCACGTCAATTTTCATGTGAGGCGTGCTTTGTGCACCGTCCACCACAATGACAGCCCCATTGTCATGAGCGATTTTCGCCATTTCTTTAATCGGGTTGACCGTGCCGAGAACATTAGATACATGAGACACCGCAACAATTTTTGTGTTGCTTGTGACCGTTTCTCTGACGTCTTCTAAAGAAATCGTTCCGTCTTCCTGCAGCGGAATATATTTTAATGTGGCGCCAGTTGCTTTTACAGCCTGCTGCCACGGAATGATATTCGCATGATGCTCCATGTAGGTGATGACCACTTCATCACCAGGTTTCAGGTTGGCGCGCGCATAGCTTAACGCCACCATATTCAGTGATGTGGTCGTGCCTTTTGTGAAAATAATCTCAGCCATTGACTTCGCGTTAATAAACTTGCGGACTTTTTCACGCGCTCCTTCATAACCATCTGTCGCTCTGGTTCCAAGTGTATGGACGCCCCGGTGAACATTGGAATTGTATTGGTTATAATACTTATCCAGTGTTTCAATGACAGCACGCGGCTTCTGGGAAGTCGCCGCGCTGTCGAGATAAACGAGATCATGTCCGTTCACTTGCTGATGAAGGATCGGGAACTGTTCACGTATATCTGTGATATTCATTACTTCACTTTCCTTTCGATAACAGAAACTAATTGTTTCTTAACGCCTTCAATCGGAAGTTCATTTACTACCGGTGCAAGGAATCCGTAAATGACTAAGCGTTCTGCTTCTTCTTTCGGAATTCCGCGGCTCATCAGGTAGTAAAGCTGAATAGGGTCCACACGGCCGACAGATGCCGCATGTCCTGCAGTTACATCGTCTTCGTCAATTAAAAGAATAGGGTTTGCGTCTCCGCGTGCTTTTTCGCTGAGCATCAGCACGCGTGATTCTTGCTCCGCATTCGCTTTAGAAGCGCCATGTTCGATTTTGCCGATTCCGTTAAAGATAGAAGAAGCGGAATCCTTCATCACACCATGCTTCAAGATATAGCCTTCAGAAGCTTTACCGAAATGGATGATTTGTGTTGTGAAGTTTTCTGTTTGCTCTCCTCTTCCGACAACAACCGTTTTCGTATCGCCGTATGTGCCGTCACCGTAAAGGTTTGTTGTGTTTTCGGAAATCGTGTCGCCATCGTTCATCAGGCCGAGAGCCCACTCGATTTTGCTGTCGCGTCCGCGCGCAGCACCGCGGCGGTTCACATAAGTTGTCACACCGCTTGACAGATTATCCACCGCACCGTATGTCACGCTGGCATTATCACCTGTGATGACCTCACTGATAATATTGAAGACAGCGTCTTTCGGGTTTACAGTGCTGATGTAGTTTTCTACATATGTTACAGAGCTGTGGTCTTCAGCCACAATCAGCACGTGGTTGAATAGAGCTGTATCATTACTTTCGTGGACATAAACAGCCTGAACCGGCGTCTCCACCTGAACATTTTTCGGAACATAAAGGAATGCTCCTCCGTTAACAAGAGCCGCGTGAAGTGCAGTTAACTTATGTTCGTCAACCTTCACGCCGTCCTTCATAAAGTATTTCTCCACCAAGTCGCTGTGCTCGCGTGCAGCAGTCAGAATATCAGTGAAGATGACGCCTTTGTCTTTCAATTCTTGAGAAAGAGAAAGATGTGCCGGCGTCTGGTCACGCTGTACGTATAATGTTTTATCTTCGTTTTCAATGTCGATCAGCGCTTTTACTTCATCAGTCAAATCTTCTAATGAAGAAAGCGGTTCGTTATCTACTGTATGCTTCGCGAAATTCGTGAAGTTCCAGTTTGTGATTTTTGTTTTGTCAGGTTTCGGCATCGGCAGATCCTCAGCTTGTTCAAGAGCCTGTAAGCGCAGGTTCTTCAGCCAGGCAGGTTCTTGGTGCTTTTCGGAAAAGCTTTTGAGATACTCCTGATCTACGGATAGTTTTGTACCTAGTGTCATATTAATCCCCCTAACGCTTACGCTTCTTGGCCAACAGTTTCGTCTTCAATGCCAAGTTCTTGTTTGATCCAGTCATAACCTTCTGCTTCAAGACGCTGTGCAAGCTCTGCACCGCCGGATTTGACAACGCGGCCTTGCATCATAACGTGAACAACATCCGGAGTGATGTAGTTTAACAGGCGCTGATAGTGAGTGATCATCAAGCAGCCGAAGTTTTCGCTGCGCATTTTGTTGATCCCTTTTGATACAACTTTCAAAGCGTCAATATCAAGACCTGAGTCAATTTCATCAAGGATGGCGATTTTCGGTTCAATCATCATTAATTGAAGGATTTCGTTGCGTTTTTTCTCCCCGCCTGAGAAGCCTTCGTTAAGATAGCGCTGAGCCATTTCAGGGTCCATTTCAAGGAACTCCATGTTTTCGTCCATTTTGCGGATGAATTTCATGAGAGAAATTTCATCGCCTTCTTCTCTGCGCGCGTTGATTGCTGAGCGAAGGAAGTCGGCATTTGTCACACCGCTGATTTCACTTGGGTACTGCATCGCAAGGAATAAGCCTGCCTGCGCACGCTCGTCCACTTCCATCTCCAGTACATCTTTGCCGTCAAGCGTGATGCTGCCTTTTGTTACTTCATATTTAGGATGCCCCATAATAGCAGCTGATAAAGTGGATTTACCAGTTCCGTTCGGGCCCATTACTGCGTGGAATTCTCCACCTTTTATTTCAAGGTTTACACCCTTTAAGATCTCTTTCCCTTCGATTTCAACGTGAAGATCTTTGATCGTTAATGTTGAAGCAGCCATATCTATACCTCCAAAAATATATAATCATTATTCTCATTTTATTCTCATTCTAATTTTATAACAAATGAAAAGTAAATACAACTTTTTATCGTGCCTTGCACATTCCTCAAGTTTAACAAAGATCAGCACTTTATTAAAGCGATTGAAAAAGAAAAAGAGTGGATTCCCACCCTTTTTTAAAAGATTGATTTTCTCAATAAGCTCCCGCAGAAATCCGCTTGCTTTTTTCATAATCAAGCTCTCTCTGCCGCTCTACTTTCATTCTTGTTTCCAGCCGGCGTCCATATTCCTCGTATCCAATTCCGTGTGACAGCTGCATCGCTTTTTCCATTTCTGACGTATAATCGAGGTTCAGTCTGTCCTGGCTGCTGCAAATAATGAATCAATCCCTTCATATATTTGCTTTTTATTGTACCAGTGCTGCGTTGGATGCCGCAAAAACGATTTGGCGTGAAATAGCGGCAGATGAGACGAAAGCATCCTTTCAGAACAAATGAGAATGGTTTTTCGGAATATTCCTTCTCTTAATGCGTGGTGTTTCCGAATTCCTCAATGCACTGTTGAACGACTGTCACGCCTTGGCTGAAAGCTGCGCCGCCTCCAAATGCCGCTGCCACACTGACGGCTTCGAGAATGTTTTCTTCTGACGCTCCCTGATCAAGACAGCCTTTTGTATGATAGATCATGCAATATTCGTCCTGAGCATTGATGGCAATTCCGAGGGCGATCAGCTGTTTTTCTCTTTCAGTCAGAGAATTCCCGGCAAAGCACTGTTCAGTAAATTCGTTAAATTTTCTTCCCATCAGCGGCATCTTTTGTTCAAATGTACCTAAACCATGTTTATATTGTTTTAACGCGTCCTGCATGCTTCCTCTGTCTTGATTCAAAGAAAATCCCTCCATCTGTTTAACATTCCTTTTTATTATGAACAGCTTTTAGGAAAATACGCGAAAAAACCCCGGATTTCTCATCCGGGGTTTCAGTCTTATTCAGATACAGGAAGCACAGCTCCGTCGTATTTTTTCTCGATGAAGTCTTTGATCTTTTTAGAGTGAAGAACTTCCATCAGCGCTTTGATTTTTGCAGAATCTTCTTCGCCTTTTCTTACTGCGATGATGTTAGCGTATGGGTTGTTTTTCGTTGATTCTACTTCAATTGCGTCTTTTTTAGGATTTAATTTATTTTGGATCGCATAGTTTACATTGATGAAGACCGCGTCTCCTTCTTTGTTTTCATATGCTTTTGCCGTTAATTCAGGCGCTACTTTTTTGAATTCAAGGTTTTTCGGGTTTTTCTTAATGTCTTTCAATGTTGCGTCAACTGTTTCCACTTTAGAATCAAGAGTGATTAATCCAGCGTTTTCAAGCATTGCAAGCATACGGCCTTGTTCAGCAACGTTGTTTGTCAGAATGATTGTCGCACCGTCTGGAAGGTCTTTCAGTGATTTGTATGTTTTAGAGTAAATACCGAATGGCTCTAAGTGAACAGCACCGGCATTCACAAGTTTGTAATCTGTGTTTTCTTTCATTTCTTGCTCAAGGTAAGGAATGTGCTGGAAGTAGTTCGCGTCCACTTCTTTATCAGCTAAAGCTTTATTGTACATTTTGTAATCACTTAGCACTTTCACTTTCAGCGTATAGCCTTTTTCTTTCAGCAATGGTTCAGCTTCTTTTAAAATTTCCGCATGCGGTGTTTTTGTTGCCGCAACGACAATTTCTTTCTTGCCGGATTCAGCGCCGTTATTCGAACCGCAGGCAGCCATAACTCCTGCAAATACAAGCAGTAATGCACCCAAAAATAGCTTTTTCAATGTAAATCCTCCCTTATCGTTTGTCTATAATATTTGTTATTAGATCACCGATGATTTGAATAATAAACACGATGATTAAAATAAACACAGTAGCAACGAAGGTAACATCAGCGTTATTAGACTGATATCCTTCTACGTACGCAAGGTTTCCAAGGCCTCCTGAACCAATGGCTCCGGCAATTGCCGTTGAACCGATTAAAGCGATGGCTGTAACCGTAATGCCAGAAATAAGAGCAGGCATTGATTCCGGAATCAGCACTTTGAAAATAATCGTAGACGTTTTCGCGCCCATTGATTTAGCTGCTTCAATCACACCTTTATCCACCTCACGCAGCGCGATTTCAACAAGGCGCGCGTAAAATGGTGCCGAGCCGATTACCAGCGCCGGCAATGCGGCGTTTGGCCCTAAGATCGTGCCGACTAAAAATTTCGTAAAACCTAATAGTAAAATAATTAAAATAAGGAACGGAATCGATCTGAATATGTTAACAACGGCTGCAATCACTGAGTTGACCGCTTTATTCTGCCAGAGGCTTCCTTTGCTCGTCAGAAAGAGCAGCAAGCCGAGGATGACCCCGATGACAAAAGCAAACAGTAAAGAAATCAGCGTCATATAAAGTGTTTCATATGTCGCGTTCCATAATTCAGTTAAATCAACGTTCGGGAAGTATTTTTCAAACATTCGTGATCACCTCTGCTTTCACCTGTTTGTCATTAATGAATCGGATCACGTTTTGCACTTCTTCCTCGTCCCCGTCAATGTGGATGAACAGTGAACCGTAAGCCCCATCCTTCGTCTGCGAAATTTTCCCTTGCAGAATATTGACGCTGACATTGAAGTTTCTGATCATCTCTGTAATCAGAGGCTGTTCAGCTGACTCACCGACAAATGTGAGCTGAACCATTTTTCCTGATGCTGTATCATCAAGAAGGTGCTGAAGCGTCTCTTTCGTTTCTTCCGGCTCTGTCACCTGTTGAACAAATCGTTTTGTCATTTGTTCCTTTGGATTTTTGAAGACATCGAGAACCTCGCCTTCTTCGACCACCTTGCCGTTTTCCATGACGGCGACTCTGTTGCAGATTTTGCGTATGACATGCATTTCGTGCGTAATCAGCACAATCGTCAAACCGAGTCTTTCATTAATATCGGACAATAGATCCAGAATTGAATCTGTCGTTTGCGGATCTAATGCTGATGTCGCTTCGTCACAAAGAAGAACCTTCGGATTGTTTGCAAGCGCTCTGGCAATTCCGACACGCTGCTTCTGACCGCCGCTCAGCTGGGACGGATAAGATTTTTCTTTTCCTTCTAAACCTACCAGTTTAATCAGTTCATTGGCGCGCTTGATCCGCTCGCTCTTTTTCACCCCGGCAATTTCTAAAGGAAACATGATATTATCTCTGACAGTCCGCGACCAAAGCAAATTGAAATGCTGGAAAATCATACTGATCTCATGGCGTGCTTTTCTTAAACCGCGTCCATTTACTTCATTAATCTTGGTTCCCGCCACTTCCACGGTTCCTGAGGTTGGTTTCTCAAGGCCGTTCAGCAGACGGATTAAGGAACTCTTACCAGCTCCGCTATATCCTATAATTCCAAAAATCTCACCTTTTTTAATGGAAAGCGAGACGTTTTGGACAGCATTGACATCTCCATGTTTCGACTTGTAAACTTTTGAAACATCCTGAAGATTGATCAAAGCAATCACCTGCCTTAACACTATTCTAAGAAATCTTCCGGTTTTTTCTGCAAAAGAAAAGCCTTTCTGCACACTTGAGCAGAAAGGCTTATATAAAATGCCTTTCTCTCATCTTTCAAAGCTGAACGCTTCGTGTGAATTGGCACCATTTCAACAGTGTTGATGGTTGCCGGGCTTCATAGGGCACTTCCCTCCACCTCTCTTGATAAGAGAAATATATAGTCTTTTTCGTCCGGAAATTCTTAATGTAGAATAGCACGGCGAATGATTAAATGTCAATAAAATAAATGATGTCAACTTTTACTATTATAATAATTTATTATTTTTTAATTTTTTAAAATCCTCTGAAAAAATCCATTTGTCAGCCAGAGAATGGCTTCCAGCTTTAACAGGGCCCTGAATGACCCCTTTACTTTGAGGCTTCCGCTCTGAATAAGGTGCTGAAGGGAAATGTCTCCGTGCAATAAATCAATAATTTCCGTTTGGTTTCCGTAAAAGGTCAGGTTGGACGTTTGGGGCGGAGAAACTTTTTTCATTTCTCCCTGTTCGTTTATTGAGACGGTTAAGGCTTCTGCTTCTCCTTGGAAGGTAATGAGCAATGTTGAGGCATTCAAAAGGGGTTTTAAAAACAGATGCTGATACTCATCTTCTAAAACTTCCGCTTTCTCCATATGTACAACCTCCTATTTGTTGGTCATACATACACATTTCTCTCTTTGTCGCAAGAACCCCTTTATAAAACGAACGACAATTTCATTGGATATGCTGAGAAATATGTCATAAATGGGATGCGGAAGATGATTTTTGTTTGATCAGCTCATATAAATAAGAAACGGAATGAAATGCATATCCTCTTTCGACCATCTTTCCGCCTTTAAACAGCAGAAAACAAGGGACGCTTTCAATTTGATACGCTTTTGCGAATGTCGGAGAGTAATTGACATTGTTTTGATAGAAGGCGACATCCGGCAGCATTTCTTTCACCACTGTCAGCATTTTGCTTGCAAGCTGGCAGGTGCCGCAAAACGGAGTATATAAATATAGAAGGTACACATCATCTTCAATGTGATCAAGTTCGTGTTCTTGGAGTTCTTTCATGCTATACACCTCGGGACTTTCTTTCAAGAAAAATAGTATGGACATTCAGATTCGCACGCAGCAATACAGAGGCGACATGGTGCCTGGGCGCAGCCGCTACTTCCTTATAGGCTCTGTCGATATGGAGATGGCAGGCTTCATTAAATTCACGCTTCAGCTGTTTTCTCAATTTCTCACCTGATTCATCAGCATCAACTAATATATAGACGTCTTTATCATAAAGCTCGTCAGCCAATTCCTCGAGCCTCAGCTGGCTGATTGTTCCGTTTGTGCAGATAATGCGCACCGGTTCATTCAGGACGCTTTCGATTTTCTCTTTATCTGATTTCCCCTCGACAATCATAACCTTTTCCAGCTCATCCATCTTCATCTTGTTCACCTGCCGCGTCAAATTTGAAACGTTCAGATTGTAAAAGAAGGCAGTGAAATTCACCGCCAACATTAACACCAGCCGTTTTCGTAGTCACAATCTACATATTTTGCGTCGTCTCCAGAGACCACATCGGCTGTCTTATAAAATTTCTCATTTTCAAAGGAATAACCAGACTTAAGCTCATATTCATTCATGCTTGTCATTTGGCCGATCATCTCATTATCATGATATAACGAGAGCCGGCCATTTTGAAAGCGGCCTGTCACATCATTGGTGACATCGAGCTTTTGTTTGTCGAAAGCCATATTGGACACCTCCCATAACGTTAGCGTGTCCAATTGCTTTTACGGCTATCCTGTTTTAGTCTTCTTGTGTCATCTCTTCGTATTGCTCTGCTGTCATCAGTTTTTCAATTTCAGAAGCGTCAGATGGCTCAACGACGATCATCCATGCTTTTTCGTACGGAGATTCGTTGACGAATTCCGGACTGTCATCAAGATCTTCGTTTACTTCCACAACCGTTCCGTTAATCGGTGCATAAAGCTCAGATACCGTTTTAACGGATTCAACACTGCCGAATGGCTCGTCCGCTTTGATTTCAGCGCCCACTTCAGGAAGTTCGACAAACACGATGTCGCCTAGTTCGGACTGGGCAAAATGCGTAATTCCGATTCTGGCTTTTTCTCCTTCAACTTTTACCCACTCGTGTTCTCCTGAGTAACGCAAATCTTTTGGTATGCTCAATTGAATCCCTCCATTTTTTACAGCACTACAATAAGAAGATACCACACTTTTCAAAAAAAATTTACATTAAGCCCAGTTTTCTTCAAATTGGTCTTCTTTAAATCCGACAGTCACTTTTTCGCCGTCTGTTGTAAGCGGGCGTTTGATCAGCATACCATCTGAAGCCAGCAGTTCGAGCTGTTCGTCCTCTGACATGTGATACAGCTTTTCCTTGAGATTGAGCTCGCGGTATTTCATGCCGCTCGTGTTGAAAAATTTCTTGAGATCCAGCCCGCTTTTTTCATAAAGCGCTTTTAATTCTTCTTTGCTTGGCGGCTGCTCAGCAATATGTATTTCGTTTATTTCTTTCCCATGCTCTTCAAGCCACTTCTTTGCTTTGCGGCACGTTCCGCATTTAGGGTACCAGTAAAAAGTTAACGACATCTTCTTCCCCCTCAATAAAATAATCGAGGTTATTTTAACACAGTTTGTTTTAAAAACCTAAAACAGTGCTTCTTAAAAAAGAGCTCCGCGCATGCGGAGCTCATGGCCAATCAGACAATATATTTCTCAGCCTCAAAAATGCCTGCCGCCGCCTCGCGTTTTTTCTGAATCACGTTTTTAGGCGTTACGCGTGTCAGCTTGCGCAGAGCGGAAAGCATCATGCGGAGTGAATCTCCTTCTTCCATTGCGATAAGGGATTCCTTCGCATGCGCTTCAATTTCGTTAAAGGCCTCTTGAACGAAAATTTCTGTGTACAGCACCTTTTGTGCTGCTTTTTCAGCGCCTTGTGCGGCAATGGCCTTTTCCGTTCTAAGCACGGCTGATTCCATTGCGTATACATTGCTGACGATATCCGCTACGTTCACGAGAATTTCTTGCTCACGATCGATGGCTTTTCCGTATTTTTGCGCGGCTAGGCCGGCAGCAAACAACGCAATTTTTTTGGCTTGCTTGACGATATATTTCTCCTGCTCTAAGACGCCGCTTCCAGGCTCTTCAGGCATAAGCATCATGAGTTCTTCCTGCAGCGACTGCGCTTTTTCGAATAAAGGCAGCTCGCCTTTAAGCGCTTTTTTCAGGAAGGTGCTTGGCACGATTAACCGGTTGATTTCGTTTGTGCCTTCAAAAATCCGATTGATCCTTGAATCCCTATAGGCCCTTTCTACTTCGTACTCCTGCATAAAGCCGTAGCCTCCATGAATCTGCACGCCTTCATCAACGATATAATCAAGCGTTTCAGAGCCGAATACCTTATTCAGAGAGCATTCGATGGCGTATTCCGCAATCGATTTGGCGATTTGCCGGCCGTCCTTGAGATCTTCGGCCGTGAACTGGCTCATATTGTCTTCAAACAGTCCGACGGTTCTGTATACAGAGCTTTCCATCGCATACAGCCTTGAGGCCATTGTCCCGATTTTTTCCTGTGTCAATGAAAAACCAGCAATCGGCGTTTTAAATTGGCGGCGCTGATTTGCGTATGCCGCAGACAGCTCGATGACGCGTTTAGATGCGCCGATTGTGCCAACCGCCAGTTTGTAACGGCCGATGTTTAAAATATTAAAGGCGATGACATGCCCTTTGCCGATTTCTCCGAGCAGGTTTTCCTTTGGCACTTCAGCTTGATCCAGAATGAGGGTTCTTGTCGATGATCCCTTGATTCCCATTTTCTTTTCTTCCGGTCCCGTGGAGACACCCGGGAACTCTTTTTCTACAATAAAGGCTGAAAACTTGTCGCCGTCTATCTTGGCGTAAACCACAAATACATCGGCAAAAGCAGAGTTGGTAATCCACTGTTTTTCCCCTGTTAATACATAATGGGTTCCTGCTTCATTCAGCACAGCTGTTGTTTTTGCTCCAAGTGCATCAGATCCAGAGCCAGGCTCAGTCAGAGCATAAGCGGCGATCTTTTCGCCTGAAGCGAGTCCAGGCAAATATTTTTTCTTTTGTTCTTCTGACCCGAAAAAGACGATCGGCAAGGAACCGATACCGACATGCGCGCCATAAGAAAGAGAAAAGCTTCCCGCACGCGAAAATTTCTCAGTGATGAGTGCCGAGCTGATTTTATCAAGGCCGAGCCCGCCGTATTCTTCCGGCACATCGGCGCCAAGCAGCCCTAGTTCGCCCGCTTTCTTCAACAGTCTGACAGAATGCTCGAATTGATGGTTTTCGATATCATCTATATGAGGGAGAACATCTTGCTCGATATAATCCTCTGTTGTTTTCGCAATCATTTTATGCTCGTCAGTGAAATCCTCCGGTGTATACATTTGATCGTATGTGACATCCTCGATTAAAAATCCGCCGCCTTTTTGTACGTCAGCCGTTTTTTTTGCCATTTGTTTTTCCCCCTTTAGCATAATTCAAATACACCGGCCGCTCCCATCCCGCCGCCGATACACATGGTCACGACTCCAAATTGCTCGTTTCTCCGTTTCATTTCATGGATGAGTGAGAGTGTAAGCTTTGTGCCCGTACAGCCAAGCGGGTGTCCAAGCGCGATTGCGCCCCCGTTGACATTCACTTTTTCTTCATCAATTCCCAATTCCCTGATTACTTGAATGGCCTGTGAGGCAAAAGCTTCATTCAGTTCAAACAAGCCAATGTCCTGCAGCTGAAGTCCGGCAAGCTTCAAAGCGCGCGGAATCGCTTCCACCGGTCCGATTCCCATGACTTCCGGCGGCACGCCGCCTACTGCAAAGGAGCGGAATTTCACAAGCGGCGCCAGGCCAAGAGCATCGGCTTTTTCCCGGTCCATCAGCATGACAGCCGCCGCTCCGTCACTTGTCTGTGAGGAATTGCCCGCAGTCACCGTCCCGTCAACGGAAAAGGCCGGGCGCAATGTCGATAAGATGTCTGCAGTCGTTTGCGGGCGAACACCTTCATCCTGTGAAAACACAAACTGTTTTTCCATAGGCTTATGGTCTTCTCCGATTTCTGTCACCGTCACTTCTACGGGTACAATTTCATCTTTAAATTTTCCTTCTGCAAGGGCTTTAGCAGCGTTTTGGTGGCTGCGAACGGCAAACGCGTCTTGATCCTCACGGGAGACGCCGTATTTTTTCGCGACTTGCTCGGCTGTGTGGCCCATGCTCATATAATATTCCGGTGCCTTTTCTGCCAAAGCAAGGTTCGGACGGGTAACATGCCCCATCATCGGAACTTGCGACATGGATTCTGCTCCGCCGGCGATCGCTGTATCGTAGGCGCCCAGCATAATTTTTTCTGCTGCATATGCAATAGACTGAAGGCCTGAAGAGCAATAACGGTTAACTGTAATCGCCGGAACCGTGTACGGCAGGCCCGCGAGCGCACCGATATTTCTCGCCATATTAAGCCCCTGCTCCGCTTCAGGCGTTGCACAGCCAATAATCAAATCGTCAATATTGCCTTCGTAGCCGCCTGCCCGTTTCAGCGTCTCTTTTACACAAATCGCTCCCAAATCATCCGGGCGAACGGTGGCCAACGATCCTTTTTTTGCTTTTCCAACCGGTGTTCTTGCACCTGACACAATGACTGCCTCTTTCATAAGCTCCCTCCTAATTCCGTAAAGGTTTACCTTTCACAAGCATATGCTGCATTCTCGCTTGAGATTTTGCCTCTCCTGCCAAACTCAAAAACGCTTCTCTTTCGATCTCCAATAAATACTCTTCATCAACCTCTGTACCAAACGGCACTTTTCCGCCCGCAATGACATAAGCGAGTTTTTTCGCGATCTTGAAATCATGCTCAGATATATAGCCGGACAGCTTCATCTGCTCAGCGCCAAGCAAGAGTGCCGCATAACCGGTTTCTCCCGGCACCTTGACCTTTTCTTTTACAGGCGGCCGCCAGCCGGTATCGTATAAAGATGCGGCCAGCTGCTTCGCATCGTATAACAGGTGGTCTTGATTCACGCTGATCTGATCCGTTTCTTTTAAGATGTTCATCTCACGAGCCTCTTGAGCGGAAGCGGACACTTTCGCCATCGCAATCGTTTCAAATGTTTTCATTGCCGCATTCATCGGATCAAGGCCACGGCGTAGATGATTGATGTACAGCTCTTTGTTTCCCCCTCCGCCAGGGATGAGGCCGACACCTGATTCAACAAGGCCCATATAGGCTTCGCTTGCCGCTTGAGTACGCGCCGCAGGCAGGCATACTTCCGTTCCTCCGCCGAGCGTCATGCCAAATGGCGCGGCGACGACCGGTTTCGCACTGTATTTGATCTTCATCATCGTCTCCTGAAAACGGCGGATCACAAAATCAACTTCCAAAAAGTTGTCATCTTGGACTTCCATTAAGATCATGGCGAGATTCGCGCCGACGCAGAAATTTTTCCCTTGATTGCCGATGACAAGCCCCTTGTAATTCCGTTCTGTTTCCTCTAATCCTTTGTGGATCATTTGAATGATATCAAGGCCGATCGCATTGCTTTTCGAATGAAATTCAAGAAGGGCCACATCATCTCCAAGGTCAATTAAGCTTGCTCCGCTGTTTTTCGCAATCACGCCTTTTGTTTCTTTAAGTGCTTGTAAATGAATTCGTTTTTTGTTTTCTTTCACAGCTCTGTATTCGCCGCGGTCATAATAAAATACCGTTCCGTTCTCTTTGATGTAGAAGGTTTCATTTCCTTTGTCCAGCATCTCTTTTATCCAGCCAGGCATATCTGCTCCAAGCTGCTCAAGCTTTTCCGCTGACTGCTTGAGGCCGATGGCGTCCCACATCTCAAAAGGTCCCAGTTCCCAGCCGAATCCCCACTTCATGGCTTGGTCAATCGCATGAATATCATCGGCAATCTCGCCAAGCAGCTCGGCTGAGTAAAGCAGGGTTTGAGATGTGATATTCCACAGCAATCGGCCGGCTCTGTCATCCGAATAAATAAGCGCTTTCATTTTGGCTTTTGTCCCTTTTGCCTGTTTTGCCGCTTCAAGTGCCGGTGTTTTCATTTTTGTCCGCTCGCCGTAAGTAAGCGTCACTGGGTCAAGCTCATAAATCGTTTTTCCTTCTTTTTTATAAAAGCCTTGGCCGGCCTTACTTCCGATCCACCCTTTTTCCAGCATATCGTTCATGAAGCTTGGAAGGCGAAACACTTCTTTTTCATCGCCATCAGCTTTGTCATACACATTTCGGGCAACGTGGGCGAATGTATCGAGACCGACCACATCAAGCGTTCTAAAGGTAGCGCTTTTCGGCCTGCCGATCAGCGGTCCTGTGATCGAATCAACCTCCCCGACCTGATAGCCGCCTTTCAGCATTTCTTGGACTGTCACGAGAAGCCCGTACGTCCCGATGCGGTTTGCGATAAAGTTCGGTGTGTCCTTTGCTGTAACAACACCTTTCCCGAGGACATTTTCTCCGAAAGCTGTCATAAACTTTAAAATATCAGGATCCGTTTCCTTAATCGGAATGATCTCCAGCAGCTTTAAATAGCGTGCGGGATTAAAAAAATGCGTTCCGAGAAAATGGGCTTTAAAATCATCCGACCGGCCTTCAGCCATTTCCTGCACTGATATGCCGGATGTGTTGCTTGAGACGATGCTTCCAGTCTTTCGATGTTCATCCACAAGAGCGAAAATTTTCTTTTTGACTTCAAGGTTTTCGACAACGACCTCAATAATCCAATCTGCTTCTTTCAGTTTTTCTGCATCATCCTCCAGATTGCCCGGTGTAATATAGGAGGTATTTTTCGCTGATGTGAGGGGAGCGGGCTTTTGTTTCAGCAGTTTTTTCACCGCCTGCCGGCTCAGCCTGCTGCGCACCTCCGGACTGTCCTTCGTCAGCCCCCTTTTTTCCTCTTCCTTTGTCAAATCGTTCGGCACAATATCTAGCAGCAGGACAGGTATTCCGATGTTAGCCAAATGCGCCGCAATCCCGGAGCCCATTACCCCCGATCCTAAAACGGCTGCCTTTCGAATGTGTTTGTGCATGAGATATCCCCCTTGAACATTGAATGAATAGTCATTCATTTTTTGACCAAAAAAAATGAAACCCGTTTCTTCTTTCATCTTAAAAGATTTCCGGTTCGACTTCAATAGCTAATTTGTTATTTTTTTGTATGAAGCCTATAAAAGTCGGGCAACTTAAGCCCGGAGGTGAAGGGAATGGTACGAGAGAAAAAAAATCCGTCTTCAGCGGCAGTCAGCGCGGCGAGCGTAAAGGGAGATGCCGGTCCGAGTCAGCATTACGGCGGCGGAAAACGGACAAGTCAAAATCAGCAGTATAAAAAACATAACATGGAACAATCATAATGCAGCTGCTTCCCGCGGCTGCTTTCACTTTTTCAAAATTCCTTTTAACACAAACGCTGCATTGGCAGGCCGCTCGGCAATTCTTCTCATAAAGTAGCTGAACCAGTCCGTTCCATATGGGACATACACACGCATTCTGTAGCCTTCCTTGGCGAGTTCCTTCTGACGCTCCGGCCTGATGCCGTATAGCATTTGAAACTCAAATTGCGACGCGGGGATTTGATGTTCGGTGACAAGCTGTTTCGTAAATGCAATGATGTCATCGTCATGTGTGGCGACAGCCGTGTAGTTCCCGCTTAACAACTGCAGCTTTATTAAGCTCTGAAAATGAAGGTCCGTTCCTCTTTTGTCGGGAAACGCTACAGCCGCAGATTCTTTATAAGCGCCTTTTACAAGTCTGAGATTCGGCTTTAAGTCCCGCATCTTTCTGATATCTTCTGCCGCCCGGTACAGATACGCCTGAATGACCGTGCCGAGCTTCTCAAATTCCTGTTTGCATTGCCTGTAAATAGAAAGTGTCTGTTCATAATGAGAATAGTCTTCCATATCAATGGTCACAGCAACATCATATTGCTTCGCAACGGAAAGAATGGCGCGCAAATGAGTAAGAGCAAGTTCTTCTGAAAGATCGAGCCCGATTGAGGTCAGCTTAAGCGAAAGCTCTGAATCCAATTGATGTTCGGCAATGGCTTGAATGGCTTTCTTGCATTCCTCTGCGACTTGGTTTGCTTCTTTTTCCGAAGCTGCATACTCGCCTAAATAATCAATTGTTGCACACAAACCGGATCTGTTTAGCCTTTTGACGGTCTTAACCGCCGATTCAATCGTATCCCCTGCGACAAACCTTCGTGCTCCAAGCCGCGTTCCGTATGCTTTTGCGAACTTGGTAAGTGTTTTATTTTGAGATAAGAATAAAAACACATGTCTCAACATCCGACTCCCTCCCGCCGTCATCTTCAAAACACCTGTATATAACTCCCAGTCTGAAGGAAACTATAAAATGAACAGAAACCAAAGGAGGATCACAATGGATAATCAGCAGCAATCTCAAATGCCGCCTTCCGTTATTTCGACAAAGGATCATTTGTATCTCAATGACATGCTGAACTGGAATTTGCTCGCGATGAAGAAAGCGCATTTCATGGCGCAGCAGTGCCAGGATCAAACGTTAAAGCAAGAACTCGACCGCGTCGGACACATGCATCATGATCACTATCAAAGAATATTAAAGCACCTGCAGCCAGGCCAGCAGCAGTCCGGCTACATCCAATAAGGAGGCGCCAGAATGAATCAGCAAAATCAAAAAATCAGCAACCCGCAGACACCTGTACCGACAACATCGGAAATGAATGACAGAGATTTCGTCAACGAATTGCTGACAACCGAAAAATACATGACAACAGCTTATTGTACTGCCTTGCACGAATTCAGCCACGAGTCTCTTTATCAGGATATTCAATCCATTTTTGATGAGTCACAAAAAGCGCAAAGAAAACTATATGATCTCATGTTCCAATATGGATGGTATTCTGTTGAAGCGGAGGATGCACAAAAGCTGCAGCAGTCCTATCAAAAATTCCAGCAGACCATTCAGCAGCAGTCTCCTTATCAGCAATAACAATATCAGTAAAAAGGATACGATGTTCTTTCGGGCATCTATCCTTTTTTTGTGTAAAATCAGTTGACTTTTCATTTACGCTTATTTATATTTAATAAGCATTAACTATTTTGTCATCAAAATATATATACAGTGTATGTAACAGAGGGGAAATGAATATGAAGAGTGCGGATCAGTTAATGTCCGATATTCAATTATCGCTTCAGGCGCTCTTTCAAAAGATACAGCCTGAAATGCTGGAAAGCATGGAAAAACAAGGTGTCACCCCAGCGCAGCTGTTTGTGCTGGCCAGCCTAAAGAAACACGGCAGCCTCAAAATTTCTGAAATTGCCGAGCGTATGGAGGTAAAGCCAAGCGCGGTGACGCTGATGGCAGATCGCCTTGAACAAAAAAATCTTATCGCCAGAACACACAACACAAAAGACAGGCGAGTGATTGATCTCAGTCTTACTGACGAAGGAGACAGAAAGTTCGAGGAGGTTTTGGCAGGCAGAAAGGCCATTATGGCGCGCTATCTTTCCTTTTTGACGGAGGAGGAGATGCTGCAGGCGGCGCATATTACAGCAAAGCTCGCACAAGCAGCAGAAACGGATGAAAAGCAAAACATGAAAAGAGGAAACGGATGAAAATGAGTAAAGAAGGCAAACAATCAAAACGAACGTTATTAATAACAGGCTTAATTATTGCCATGTTTTTTTCAGCCCTTGACGGTACCATTGTCGGAACGGCCATGCCGAAAATTGTCGGTGATCTGGGCGGTTTGAGCATGATGACCTGGCTGACAACTGCATATTTGTTAACATCAACAACCATTGTTCCAATTGCCGGTAAACTGGCTGATTTATTGGGACGCCGCATTGTCTATGTATCAGGTTTGATTATTTTTATGGCCGCTTCTGCTTTGTGCGGAATGGCCAACAACATGACGGAATTGATTATCTTCCGTGGACTGCAGGGCATCGGCGGAGGCATCATGATGCCGATGGCGATGATTGTCATCGGTGACTTGTTCACAGGAAAACAGCGTGCTAAATTCCAAGGTGTCTTTGGCGCAATTTACGGGCTGGCTTCAGTGATTGGGCCGCAAATCGGCGGCTGGATTGTAGACTCGTTAAACTGGAAATGGGTTTTCTATATTAACCTGCCAGTCGGAATTATTGCGGTTATTTTTATTGCCAGGGGATTACAGGGACGCCAGCAGACTGGTCCGATCAACTTCGATATCGCTGGTATTTTCACAATGATTGTCGGTGTGGTCAGCCTCCTGCTCGCCTTAAGCTTTGGCGGAAAAGATTATGCATGGGATTCATGGCAGATTCTTGGGTTGTTCGCTCTCGCACTGATCGGCATTGTCAGCTTTATCATCGTAGAATCAAAAGCAAAAGAGCCAATCCTGCCAATGTATTTATTTAAAAACAGAACATTTACATTTCTAAACTTGATCGGCTTCTTTATGAGTATCGGTATGTTTGGCGCCATTACGTTTGTTCCTTTCTTTATGCAGGGAATTGTCGGTGTAAGTGCGTCTGAATCGGGTACAATTATGACACCGATGATGATTTCTATGATTATCACAAGTATCATCGGCGGACAGCTTGTTTATAAAATTGGGATTAAACCGCAAATCATTACAGGCATGCTGGTTATGGCCGGCGGATTCCTGCTGTTAACGACATTGGATCTCGACACGAGCAAGCTTGTCGCTACATCTTTTATGGCGATTATTGGTCTGGGAATGGGTCTTGTTATGCCGATTCTGACATTGGCTTTACAGGAAAGCTTTTCGAAGGAGGAGCTTGGAGTTGTCACTTCATCCAGCCAATTCTTCCGTTCTATCGGCGGAACATTCGGCATTACCATGCTGGGAGCCGTAATGAATGCGAGATCAGGAAATCTATTAACAGATAAATTGGTTCCATATTTAGACTCTCTTCCGGCACAGGCAAGCTCGTTTGCCGCCCAGCTAAAGGGTATGATTGATACAAATCCGCAAGGGCTGCTGCAATCACTGTTCAGTCCGGACGCGGTCAAACAAATCCCTGCGGCTTTCTCATCCCATATTGTGCCGATTTTAAAAACATCGTTGATGGATTCGCTTCACAGCGTGTTTTATACGGGCCTGATCTTTATCGCAGTCGGAGCCGTATTCACCTTGTTTTTAAAACCTATCAAGCTATCAAATAAGAAAACGGAAGACCAACAAGAAAAAGAGAAGGCGGCAAAAGCCGTTGAATCACCTTCCCATTAATAGAGCACCCCGCGGGTATCAATCCGCGGGGTTTTTTATTCAATCATCTGGGCTCTTCCATTTCCGAAAGACCAATCCTCAGCCTGATTTCCGGCCAGCATGATAAACACATCTTCTTTTCTGACGCCAAGCTCGGAATGAATCCGGCTCGCGATTGAGCGGTAAAGTGCTTTTTTCTGTTCAGTTGTTCTTGACTGTTTCAGTGTAAAATGAATGTATATCAGTTCATCAGTTCGCTCGACTTGGAGATAAAATGGATCATAAAAAAATTCGCTTTTTTCATATTGTCTGATGACTTGGAAATAGTCATCTTCCGGCACATTGATTTCTTCAATCATCGATTGGTGGACAGTCCTGCTCAGTTTTTGAAGCCACGCTTCGCTTCTTCCCGACCGTAAATGAATCTGTACAAATGGCATCTCCCTGCATCCCTTTCTTTACAGCGTCTGTCCGCTGTCAATTGTGATAATTTGGCCTGTGAGTGATTCCTGTTCAATTAGTGAACAAATCAATTTGGCAACATCATCTGGTTCAGCAATACACTGCAGCGGCAAAGAGCCGATCATGCTTTTCATTTTTTCTTCCCGGCCGGCCCACCATCTCGTTGCCACAGCTCCTGGTGCTACACCGCTCACTCTGATTTCAGGCGCTAAGGCGTGGGCCAATGATTTCGTTAAACCGTGCACCGCTGATTTTGATACTGCGTAAGGCATAGATGAGCCGGCACCAGTTACCCCTGCGATGCTGCCGACGTTTACGATCGCCCCGGCCTTGCTTTTCTTCATGAACGGAACCACTGCCCGCGCGCAGAAAAACATCCCTTTCACATTGACGGCATACAGCTCATCCCATATGTCTTCTGTCGCAGCCTCAAGATCATCCATTGGAATATGCCGTGTAATGCTGGCATTGTTGACTAAAATATCAACCGTGCCGTGTGTGCTCACGATTGCTTGAATCATATCCTGCACGTCGCTGTTTTTGGATACATCTGCTTGGATGGCGAAGGCTTGCCCGCCAGCTTTTTGAATCATTTCCACTGTTTCCTCCGCTTCTGATTGCGAGCGTGAATAATTCACCGCCACAATCGCCCCGCGCTTTGCCAATTCCATACTGGCTGCTTTTCCGATTCCTGTGCCGCCCCCCGTTACGAGAGCTATTTTGTTCAAGACATTCATTGCCGCCACTCCTTGCTGTTGACTAAAGTATATTTCTGATTCCATTGTAATCCAGCTTTGATGTTGCGTATAATGATTGTTAAAGATACTAGATATCACTTAGATTGATAGCAAACGAACGGAGGAGTTCAAAATGGAAAGCGGAGATTTACGTGTGTTTCAAATGGTAGCCCGTGAAGGAACCATTACGAAAGCAGCCCTGCAGCTTGGCTATGTACAATCGAATGTCACGGCCAGAATTCAGCAATTGGAAGCTGAGCTGGGTACCACACTGTTTTTGCGCCATAATCGGGGCATGACACTTTCTGCAAGCGGAAAATTGCTGCTGGATTACGCAAATAAAATTATCGGCCTGCTTGATGAAGCGTCTAAAGCGCTCTCATCCTCCGCAGAACCAAGCGGGCCGCTTATGATCGGCTCCACTCAGACAACCGCCGCGGTAAGGCTTCCAAAGCTCCTGGCATCTTATTATGAAGAACATCCAAACGTCCAGCTGTCTTTAACAACAGGACATACGCAATTTCTCCTTGATAAAGTTCTTCGTTATGAATTGGATGGCGCGTTTATCGGATGCGAATGCCATCATCCTGAGCTCGAATCCTATCCTGCGTTTGAGGAAGAACCAGTAGTTGTTTCGGCTGCCTCCGTGCCCGATGTTGAGGAAGCCATCACAAAGCCGATTCTCGTTTACAGCACAGGCTGTTCGTATCGAGAAACACTTGAAAAATGGCTGCGTTCCGTCGGTGTCACACAGCCGGTCATTATGGAATTTGGGACGCTTGAAGCAATTATCGGCGGGGTTACAGCAGGTCTTGGCATCTCGCTGCTGCCAAGAACGGTTGTGCAGAAACATGAAGCAGAAGGATCAATTCGATTGTACCCGCTGCCTGAAGCGCTCAGCCAGATGAAAACAGAGTTTATTGTTCGAAAAGATTCGTTTATCAGCAGCGCGCTGAGAACCTTTATGGATTCCTTTACGCCAGATAAAACGGCTGAATCACAAAAAAGCAGTCTGCTATAATGAACAGACTGCTTTTTGGCTATTGTTTGTTTCGATGCGCTTCATTTAATTCCTTAATATGCTGAATGATCTCTTTAATGCCCTGCTTTGCATCAGGGTATGTCGCATTCCAATGCTTAGCGAGCGGAGGCATGCTTTTGGCTATATGGGTGTACAAAATCCATTGCTTCACTTCTTCTTTTAGCTCATCGTTTGTTTCACCAAGCAGAAGCTCAGTATACTTCTCCAGCAATCCATCCAGCTGCTCCTGAAGTTTTTGTTCCATTTTCCATCTTCCTTTCGAAAAAACAGCAAGGAGCTTTCTCAATTGAAAGCTCCTTCGCTGCGTTATTTATCCATGTGATGTGAAAGCCGCTTCCTGGACAATGCATCTGCCCCTGCCATGAGGAATGCAAAGAGGCGTTCCGAAGAGCGGGTCCTGTGTAACCTGACAGTTCATAGAAAACACATTTTGCACAAGATCACAAGTGATGACCTCTTCCGGTCGGCCTTCTGCATAAATCCGTTTATCTTTTATGGCCACAAGATGATGCGCATAGCGGCACGCCAAGTTTAAGTCATGGAGAACCATAACAATCGTCCGGTCTTCCTTTTCATTCAGTTCAAACAGCAAATCAAGAATTTCAATTTGATGCGTCATGTCTAAATACGTCGTCGGCTCGTCAAGAAGGATGATATCCGTTTCCTGGGCAAGCGTCATCGCGATCCAAGCCCGCTGGCGCTGTCCGCCTGACAAAGAATCAACGGCACGGTCAGCCATGTCCTCAAGCTTTGTTGCTTTAAGCGCTCTTTCAACTGCTTCCTCATCCTCTTTTGACCACTGCTTCAGCCAGTTTTGGTAAGGATATCTTCCTTGCTTCACCAGCTGATGCACCGTCAGCCCCTCTGGAGCCGAAGGACCTTGGGGCAGGATTGCGAGCTCTTTTGCGACTTCCTTCGTCGGAAGCTTGGCAATCGCTCTTCCTTCCAGCAGCACTGAACCGCCTCTCGGCTTCATCAGGCGCGCTAATGAACGTAAAAGTGTCGATTTTCCGCAGCCATTGCTGCCAATAAATACGGTAATTTCACCTTTGGGAATTGTTAAATTCAACTCATCAATAATAACGGCATCCCCGTATCCTAAGCTCAGCGTTTCTGTAGAAATTGCACTCATACCCATAACCGCTCCTTTTTGCTGGCTTTTTAGCAGCACTATGTATTGCACGTTTTCTATATACATGCTTTTAAGTCAATTATCATCAATGCAAGTGATTCCGATATTCAGCCATTTGATATGGTCATATATCCCTCATTGTAGCAGAAAACACTGACTTTGAAAATCATTTTCAATTAGTTTTATGGACATAATTGACGTTTATGGGTTTTTTATCACAAGATTACTTCTTGATTTCTCTGATGGAGCCGTCCTTCAGCTTCAATTTTAAATCGATATGATCATAATGACTGTCCAGATTAAATGCTGCCAGCACACTGTGTATCACTTCTGTTTCAGCCATTTGGTCTGTTACGGAAAGCTCGCTCAAAATCATTTTCATCTCATCCAATGCTTCTTCTCCCTCCTGATTGACACCGGAGAGCTTATCCTGTATTTCCGCTTTTTCCTGAGTTCCGTTCTTTGTATAGATTCCTTCATAACGGTTATGCTCACCATCCCCGTAGCTCACACGAAGCGAAAAATTACTGTAGGGAACGGACTTCAGCTGGGTGACGGCTGTATTTTCTCCTTCTGCCTGCTGCTGGTCTTCATTGAAACGGCAGCCCGCAATCAGAACCACTGCGAGACATACAGCCCCGGCTGCTCTGATCAAATGCATATGTTTCCCCCCTGTAGGATTCCATTTATTTTAGGTATATCCAGAGAATGAAATCCTCATTCAGAGAAGAATTGAAAAAGCCGGGGCATTTAACGCCACGGCTTTTTCTTTAAGATTCGGTCATTTGTAAAAAGGTTTCGGCGTCACGCACAGTCAGCTTGATGGCATTCTCCCAGAAATCGCGCTTTGTGATGTCAGCGCCCAAATGCTTCATCGCCAAATCCTCCACTGTCATAGAAGCCGTATCGCGCAATAGCGCCATATACTTCTCTTCGAATGCATTTTTTTCTTCAAGCGCCAGCGCGTAAATGCCAAGAGAAAACAGGTAGCCGAATGTATAAGGGAAATTGTAAAACGGCACCCTCGTGATGTGAAAATGAAGCTTTGATGCCCAAAAAAGCGGATGATATTCTTCTAACGCATTGCAGTATGCCTCTCTTTGCGCCTCTTCCATCAGCTCATTCAAGCGGCTGGCCGGTACCACTCCCCGCTTTCGTTCCTCGTAGAATCTCGTTTCAAATAGAAATCTTGCGTGAATGTTCATGAAGAACGCAACACTTCTTTGCACTTTATCCTCCAGAAGAACAAGCTTTTCTTCCCTCGTCTCGGCCTGCTGGACAGTCGCGTCCGCGACTATCATCTCTGCAAACGTTGAAGCTGTTTCTGCAACATTCATGGCATAGGAGCGGTTTAACGGCCTGACGTCGAGCATTGCTTCCTGATGGAACGCGTGCCCGAGTTCATGCGCAAGAGTAGAGACATTTGAGGCGCTGCCCGAAAATGTCATGAAAATCCGGGATTCCCCGCTGTCAGGAAAACTGGTGCAAAAGCCGCCGACTCTTTTTCCACTCCTGTCTTCCGCCTCAATCCAGCCGTCCCGAAACGCTTTTTCAGTGAATGAGGACAGCTTTTTGCCAAACGTTGAAAACTGGCTGGTAATGATATTTGCGGCTTCATCATACGAATAGGCCTTTCCGTTAGAACCGATCGGCGCCTCAACATCGTACCAGCTAAGCTTTTCAAGGCCGAGCATGGATGCTTTCCGGTTCAAAAACTGAACGAACGGCTGCTTGTTTTCAGTGATGACCTGCCACATCGTATCAAGTGTTTCTTTTTTCATCCTGTTAATTTGCAGCGGTTCCTTCAGGACATTCTCCCAGCCGCGCGCTTTATAGGTTTCAAGCCGGAATCCCGCCAAATGATTCAGCGTGCTGCTGAAAATATCTTGCTTGCTCTCCCAAGCTTGGCGGAAACGTTCATATACTGTTTTTCTGACAGTACGGTCTTGATGGTCCATCATATTCTCCGCCTGACCGACAGACAATTGCTTGTTTTCACCGTTTTCCTCATACGGGATCGTCATTTTCCCGACAACCATATTGTATAAGTCACTCCAAGCGTGATATCCGTCCACGGCAAGATTCCCGATCAGTTTTTCTTTACCGGGGCTAAGCTTTTCGGCAACCCTCTGTCTTCTTTCATTTAATATGTAAGAAACATCGCGCAATCCCGGTTTTGTTAACAATTCATTCCACACGTCTTGATCAATGTCCACAAGTTTATGATCTAATGTAACGAGCGACGATTGAAAATCCGCGGAAAGCCGATTCATAAGCGACTGATGCTCTATAGCCTTTTGATCATTGATATTCTGGGCCTGAAGGCAGGCAACAAACGCGCCGGCCTGCTGAAGCTTGACGGATGTCTGTTCGAATAAATCAAGCAACGCGGTCAGTCCTTCAGCCTCTTCAGGCGATTCAGGCACCTGAAACGCATCAGTCCTGTCTTGAAATGCACGCAGACTTTGTGACAGCTTCTCAATATAACCTTTGAATTCTTCCGATTGGCTCCCGCCCTTAAAAAATGAATCAAGATCCCATCTTTGGCCTACCCCTTCCAACGCCATTTCACAAAACCCCTTTCCTTCTTTCGTTCTATTATAGAACAATTCTGAATTGTTGTATAAAAATTTCTTTTTACAGGCGTCATCTCCTGTTCAGGATAGTACAATAGCTGTAGCAGTTTAATAGGAGGGTTAGGATGAATAAAAAAATAGCCATCGTAACGGGAGCCTCCAGCGGCTTCGGTCTGCTGGCAGCTGTAAAGCTTGCCCGATCATTTTTCGTGATAGCCACATCAAGACAGCCTGAAAAAGCGGAACAGCTGCGGGAATTGGCTGCAGCACACAATGTGTCTGATTCTATTCACATTACAGCTCTCGATGTCACCGATGAACAATCTATAGTCTCATTCGGAAAAGCTGTTAGTGCTTACGCCCCGATCGATTTACTCGTTAACAACGCCGGAACGGCTTATGGAGGATTTATCGAGGATGTGCCGATGGAACATTTCAGACAACAATTTGAAACGAATGTCTTCGGTGTGATCCATGTGACAAAAACCGTGCTGCCTTACATAAGAAAGCATGGCGGCGCAAAGATTATAAACGTGAGCAGCATCAGCGGACTGACCGGATTCCCAGCGCTGTCGCCATATGTTTCTTCCAAGCATGCATTGGAAGGTTTTTCTGAAAGCCTGCGTATCGAGCTGCTTCCGTTCGGTATCGAAACCGCTTTGATCGAGCCGGGCTCATACAAGACATCGATCTGGTCAACGTCATTATCAAATTTTATGTCGGTGCCTGCTGACGATTCAGCCTATCATCAATACTATAAAAAGATCCTTTCCTATGTTCAAAAAAACGGAGAAGAAAGCGGAGATCCCCAAGAGGTTGCCGACCTCATTTATCAATTGGCAACAAAACAGCACATAAAGAAATTGCGATACCCGATCGGAAAGGGCATCAAGCTCACCCTGCTATTCCGATCGCTTTTTCCTTGGTCTGCGTGGGAGTCTATCCTGAAGAAAAAGCTATTCAAATAACCTAAATTATAATCATTATAATTTAGTATTGATTTTTATTTAGTATATGATATAATTAAAACAACAGATCACAAGGAGGACGTTATCTTATGAAAACTGAAAACGCAAAAACAAATCAAACATTAGTTGAGAATTCACTGAACACACAATTATCAAACTGGTTTCTTTTATACTCTAAGCTCCACCGTTTCCATTGGTATGTGAAAGGGCCTCATTTCTTTACATTGCACGAGAAATTTGAAGAACTTTATGACCATGCGGCTGAAACAGTGGATACCATCGCTGAGCGCCTGCTGGCGATTGGCGGACAGCCTGTTGCCACAGTGAAAGAATACACTGAGCATGCATCTATCACAGACGGCGGAAACGAAACATCAGCTTCAGAAATGGTACAAGCATTGGTAAACGACTACAAACAAATCAGCAGCGAATCTAAATTCGTGATCGGCCTGGCTGAAGAAAATCAAGACAATGCGACAGCGGACTTGTTTGTCGGATTAATTGAAGAAGTTGAAAAACAAGTGTGGATGCTTTCCTCTTACTTAGGATAAAAAAAGCTGAACCCTATTTGGGTTCAGCTTTTTGTTTTTTTCTTAGCTTGAACTGCTTTCTGTCTGCTTGGTCAGTGTCGCGTTCAACGTTTTCGTTTTTCCCTTTCGCAGCACTTGGATTGTTGTTTTATCTCCGACTTTTAAGTCTTTGTAAAGGATCTGACGGATATCCGCACTGCTTTCCACGTCTTTACCGTTTAGTTTGACAATGACATCCTCAGATTTAATACCTGCTTTTTCTGCCGGCGAATTTGCTTGAACTTCTTTTACATAAACACCTTTGCCCAATTGATCTCCAAACAGGCCGAGCGTATTTTCCTGATAGGTTTCAGGAACTTGTGACATGTCAATCATCTGCACGCCTAAAAACGGACGGTCCACCTTCCCGTTTTGCAACAGCTGGTCAACAATCGGCTCGACATCATTGCTTGGGATCGCAAATCCAAGTGATTCCACGCCGCTTTCGCTCACCTTCAAGCTGTTGATGCCGATGACCTGGCCGCTTGCATTGATTAATGGGCCTCCGCTGTTCCCCGGATTGATCGCTGCATCGGTTTGCAGCACGTTCATTTCCACCGTCCCCTGTGTTGTATCCACATCAATTGTCCGGTTCAGTCCGCTAATGATACCTTGTGTCACTGTACCGGAAAACTGCTGTCCGAGCGGGTTACCGATAGCGATTACCTTTTCGCCCGTGCGCAGCTGTGAAGAGTCACCAAAGCTCGCCACTTTTTTGACGTTCTTGCTGCTGATTTCCAAAACTGCCAAATCAGTAATGGTATCACTGCCGACAAGCTTGGCAGTTTCAGTTTCTCCGTTGTATAGCGTAACAGTCAGCTTGTTCGCGCCTTCAACGACATGGTTGTTTGTAATGATATACGCTTTATTGCTGTCTTTTTTGAAAATAACACCTGACCCGGTTCCGCTTTCACTTTCTGAGCTGGAGCCTCCTCCCGTGCCGAATGTGTTATTTTGAGAGGTTTGGATATTTGAGATTCCGACAATCGTAGGCTCTAAATCCTCTACCATATCAGCGATGTTTGATGCGTTCGTTATCGGCGCCGTTGTAAAATTATCAGACTGCACCTGTTTATTTGCGGAAGCGGTCTCGGTCGCCTGATTTTGGTCTGACGGCAGATAAGGCGCGATGCCAAGCATGAGGCCCCCGCCGATAATACCGCCTAAAATCGGGCTCAGCCATGCGGCTCTCCTTTTCTTTTCTTTTTTCACAGCCGTTTCTTGCTTTTCCATTTCTAGTGCAGAAGCCGTTTCCTGCCGTCCCGCTTCATACGACACAGGCGCGTCAAGCAATTCTTGTTCAGAATGTCCAATCAGCTTCTGGTTTTCTGTATTCTGCTGTTCTGTATGTGAAGGTTCTGTTTGATGTTGATCGTTTTGGTCATCACGTCGATAATCCATGTTCTTGCACTCCTTTAACGGTTATTCATTTATCGTTACATATTCATCGCATGTACAAGTTCAATTGTCCCAATAATGAGGAGAAAAGCAAAGCACCAAAATAGAATATGTTTGATCATCTTACATCTTCCTCGCTCTTTTTCTCTTCCTTTCTTCCCTTAACCATATCATAAACAAACATTGTGGGATAAAAATGAAAAGAATATGTGAAATTATGAAAATTGCCTGCCGTATGTTAAAACTAGTTTATAATGACGTTGAAAGGATGTGAAGAGCCTTGTCATACACCATTTATCTAGTTGAAGATGAGGATAACCTGAATGAACTGCTGACGAAGTATTTAGAGAATGAGGGCTGGAACATTACATCTTTTACGAAAGGTGAAGACGCCAGAAAGAAAATGACACCGTCTCCCCACCTATGGATTCTCGATATCATGCTGCCTGATACCGACGGCTATACATTAATAAAAGAAATCAAGGCGAAAGATCCTGACGTGCCGGTCATTTTTATTTCCGCCCGAGATGCGGATATTGACAGAGTGCTTGGCTTAGAGCTTGGCAGCAATGACTACATTTCAAAGCCGTTTCTGCCGCGGGAGCTGATTATCCGTGTGCAAAAGCTGCTGCAGCTCGTATATAAGGAAGCTCCTCCTGTCCAAAAAAATGAAATTGCCGTCTCCTCGTATCGGGTCGCTGAAGACGCCCGCGAGGTCTATGACGAAAACGGGAATATCATCAATTTGACGTCAAAGGAATTTGATCTGCTGCTATTATTTATCCATCATAAAGGGCATCCATACTCTCGTGAGGATATCCTCCTAAAAGTGTGGGGACATGACTACTTCGGAACAGACCGGGTAGTTGATGATCTCGTCCGGAGACTGCGCAGAAAGATGCCTGAATTGAAGGTGGAGACGATTTACGGTTTCGGCTACAGGATGATGTCATCATGAAAAACAAGCCGCTCGCGTTTCAGATATGGGTTGTCATATCCGGCATCCTGTTAGCGATATCGATTTTACTGCTTGTGTTATTTTCAAACACGTTGCGAGATTTTTTCACTAATGAAACGTATACGACGATTGAAAATGAGCAGCATGTTCTGACAGAGTACCGCCTGCCAGGTTCGATTGAAAGGCGCTATTACAGCGAGGAAGCGACGGCGCCGACAACTGTCCGCTCCGTACAGCACGTGCTCCTTCCTGAAAATGAAGAGGCTTCTTCAGACAAGGATTTAAGCATTCTGTCATCTTCATTTATCCACAAGGTGTACAAGCTGGCTGATAAGCAGGAAGCTAAAAAGAAACGTTACAGCGCCGACGTCAATGGAGAGAAAGTGTTTTTTGTCATTAAAAAGGGACTTTCCGTCAATGGACAATCAGCGATGATGCTCTCTTACGCGCTTGATTCTTATCGGGACGATTTGGCCTATACCTTGTTCAAACAGCTTCTGTTTATTATAGCTGTCGTCATTTTATTAAGCTGGATTCCGGCTATTTGGCTTGCAAAGTATTTATCAAGGCCTCTTGTATCATTTGAAAAACACGTCAAACGGATTTCTGAACAGGATTGGGATGACCCAGTAAAAGTGGACCGGAAAGATGAAATCGGCAAATTGGGCCATACCATCGAAGAGATGCGCCAAAAGCTTGTGCAAAAGGATGAAACAGAAAGAACTCTATTGCAAAATATCTCTCATGATTTAAAAACGCCGGTCATGGTCATCAGAGGCTATACACAATCAATTAAAGACGGGATTTTTCCTAAAGGAGACCTTGAAAACACTGTAGATGTTATTGAATGCGAAGCTCTTAAGCTGGAGAAAAAAATAAAGGATTTATTATATTTAACGAAGCTAGATTATTTAGCGAAGCAAAAAGTGCAGCACGACATGTTCAGTATTGTGGAAGTGACAGAAGAAGTCATCGAACGATTGAAGTGGGCGCGGAAAGAACTATCGTGGGAAATTGATGTAGAAGAGGATATTTTGATGCCGGGCGATCCGGAGCAATGGAACAAACTCCTCGAAAACATTCTGGAAAATCAAATCCGCTATGCTGAGACAAAAATAGAAATCAGCATGAAACAAGATGATCGAAATATCGTGATCACCATTAAAAATGACGGTCCGCATATAGAAGATGAGATGCTCTCCAGCCTCTATGAGCCTTTTAATAAAGGGAAGAAAGGCGAATTCGGCATTGGTCTAAGCATCGTAAAACGAATTTTAACTCTTCATAAGGCATCTATCTCAATTGAAAATGACAAAACGGGTGTAACATACCGCATAGCAGTGCCAAAATAGACTGTAGATGTTTTGCAGTCTATTTTTTTATGTGAAAGAATAGCCGTTAAAATCTCTGTAATTTGTTTTGAGCGGCTGTTTGCATTGATGAACCCATTTTTTCTCTGACAAGGTCTGCTTCGGATATTTGACTTTCTCCACTTTGATTCCTCTGTTTCGCAAGCGGCTGATCATTTCGTCCAATTCTCTCATTCTAGATTCACCCTTTCGCTTGAGCTTTGACCATTCGGTCATCTCAATTTATAATATAAATAATACATGATAAAAAAACAAGTTACAATAAGGTTAATTTTATAACAGACGGTGTGACTATATGGTCATATCCTAGCAGGCCTCCGGGCTCCGAAAGGGTGGAACCATTGAAGGAAAAAGAAAAACTGATTATTGAAACAGCCTTAAAACTATTTGCCCAAAAAGGATACAACTCAACATCAGTCCAGGAAATCGCAAAAGAATGCAAAATATCTAAAGGCGCTTTTTATATTTATTTTCCTTCGAAAGAAGCGCTTCTTCTCTCTATGCTGAACTACTATTATGATAAAACGTTTACCCGAATTTTAAATATTAAAACGAAGGGCGACAGCCCCAGAACGGCTTACCGTAAACAGCTGACCGTCCTCTATGAAAACATTCTTGAACACAAAGATTTTATCAGCATGCAGTTGAAGGAGGGTTCTCTGCCTTACACAGAAGAAGTGGAGCAATGCGCAAAAAAAATCCGCCAGTCCTCACTTCAATTTCATATCGACAGCCTGCTGAACATCTATGGAAAAAAAGCGGAACCCTACACTGCTGAGCTTTGTTTTTTAATAGAGGGCATCAGCCAGATTTACCTGGAATGCATGATTTTGCTCGGGTACACTGTGAAGCCGTCTCAATTAGCTGATATCATTATGAATCGAATTGATGATATGGTAAAAGGCATGTCTGAACGAAACGATAAGCCTTTCATCACATTGGAAGAGGCGAGCTCTTTATTCGGACCTCTTACGCACGGACGGCCTGACCCGCTGACTGAATCGATTGTGAAAAGCCTACGTGACAAAATTAACAGCTTAAACACAAACTCCTCTCTTGAATTATCGGAGAGCTTGGACATACTTGAAGCAGAAATGAAGAAAAAAACACCGAAGCTGGCGATCATAAAAGGAATGATTCATAATCTGACGGAGTCTGAAGCTCTCGCCAAAGATGCGCAGCAGCTTAAATATTTATTAAAACAGCAACATATTTAGAAGAACGGCTGCTTAAAAAGCAGCCGTTCTTTCTTTCTATTACGCCTTTGGTTTTACCATGTCTTCCGGCTTAACCATTTCGTTAAATTGCTCCTCTGTCAGCAATTCAAGCTTCAAAGCTGCTTCTTTGAGCGTCAATCCCTCTTTATGGGCAAGCTTGGCGATTTTCGCCGCGTTTTCATAACCGATATGCGGGTTCAGCGCCGTAACAAGCATTAATGAATTTGACAGGTTTTCCTGAATGGTTTCTTTATTAGGCTCAATACCGACAGCACATTTATCATGGAATGAATTCATGCCGTCACTGAGCAGCTGCACAGATTGCAGGAAGTTGTAAATAATAACAGGCTTAAACACGTTCAGTTCAAAGTTCCCCTGACTCGCCGCAAAGCCGATTGTCGCATCGTTCCCCATGATTTGCGCTGCGATCATTGTTAACGCTTCGCTTTGTGTCGGGTTGACTTTACCAGGCATAATGGAGCTTCCCGGCTCATTTTCAGGAATGACGATCTCCCCGATGCCGCAGCGAGGTCCGCTTGCGAGCCATCTGACATCGTTCGCGATTTTCATTAAGTCAGCCGCAAGCGCTTTTAATGCGCCATGCGCATAAGTGATTTCGTCATGGCTTGTCAGCGCGTGGAATTTATTCGGCGAGCTGCTGAACGTTTGGCCGGTCAGCTTAGTGATCTCTTCTGAGACAAGCTCTCCAAACTCTGGGTGAGCGTTGATACCCGTTCCGACAGCCGTTCCACCAATTGCAAGCGCACGCATTTTATCTGTCGCTTCCAAAATCATTTCCTTCGAACGGTCCAGCATGTGAACCCATCCGCTGATTTCCTGTCCGAGGGTCAGTGGCGTAGCATCCTGAAGATGCGTGCGTCCGATTTTGACAATATCATTGTATGCTTTTGCTTTTTCATCCAGTGTATTGCGAAGCTGATCAAGCGCCGGCACAAGCTGCTCGTAAACAGCCAAAACAGCGGCAACATGCATCGCAGTCGGGAATGTGTCGTTTGAGCTTTGGCTTCGGTTCACGTCATCATTTGGATGAATCGTTTGATCAGAGTTCTTCTCTTTTAATAAAGCAGTCGCACGGTTGGCTACCACTTCGTTCATGTTCATATTGCTTTGTGTGCCGCTTCCGGTCTGCCATACGACAAGCGGGAAGTTGTCATCGTACTTGCCTTTGAGCACATCATCACAAACCGCTGCAATCGCTTCTGCTTTTTCAGCATCCAGATTGCCGAGGCGTTTATTAGCTAGAGCAGTGCTTCGTTTTAAAATTGCAAACGCCTTCACAACACGCATCGGCATTTTTTCAGAACCGATCTTAAAGTTCTCCTTGCTTCGCTGTGTTTGGGCGCCCCAAAATTTATCAGCAGGAACTTTTACTTCTCCCATGGTGTCTCGTTCAATTCTGTATTCCATTTATGTATCCCTCCATAACGGTTGCTTCAATAGATCATAATTCGCCAATGACACAAAAAATCCTTTTTATTTTTCGATCTTGGCAGATTTTAATTTTAATTCAAGATATACGCGGGAATCCTTTGAATATTTGTATTTTGGATTCGTCCTTCCGTACTCCTTTGATGTATAAGAGACATCATAATGCTGTTCAAATGATCTAATGAGCTGTTCAATTTCTTCTTGTTTTCCAGCTAGCCTTACCTGTGCCACTTCGTATCCTCCGCTTTCATAAAAAAACTTACTCCATGAAATACTCTAACACAGTATATCATTTTTTTAACAGGAAAAGATAACCTCTACTAAGGTTTTGGATAAGAGGTGACCTCATTGGAACAAACAGAGTTTAAGGAATATATACACGATAATTTAGCATTGGTGCTGCCAAAATTAAAAGAAAACGATGATCTGGTGAAAAACAAAAAAATGCTTGCGAACGGACTGGTTTTTTACTATCTCTATTTCAGTGAAATGACTGATGAGAATAAGGTGTCAGAAGCCATTAAAACTTTGATTAAAGATGAGGAGACCTTAACGCTTGACCAGGTCAAAAAACGCCTTGACCAGCTTGACGCAAGACCTGTTGAAACTGCAAAAAAAACGATTGAATCGATTCTCAACGGCAATTGTGCTGTGTTTATCAACGGATTGGATAAAGCCTATATTCTGACCACAGGAAAGAAAAAAACAAGAAGCCTGACAGAGCCGACAACTGAAAAAGTGGTTCGCGGCCCAAAAGTAGCGTTTGTAGAGGATATTGATACAAATCTCGCTCTGATCAGACAAAGAACCTCTCATCCGAAATTGATCACCAAAAAAATCATGATCGGCGAAAACAAGCTGAAGCCTGCAGCCATTATGTACATTGAAGGCAAAGCAAAAAAGTCCGTCATAAAAGAAGTGAAGGCGCGGCTTAAAAATATCCAGCTGGAAGATATCCAGGACAGCGGAACGCTCGAGGAGCTCATTGAAGATAATAAATATTCACCATTTCCGCAGATTCAAAATACGGAAAGACCTGACAAAGTATCTTCAGCCCTGTTTAACGGCCGTGTGGCAATTTTGGTCGACAGTTCACCATTTGTGCTGCTGGTGCCGGTTTCTCTCGGCATCCTGATGCAATCCCCGGATGACTACTATGAACGCTGGATTTCAGCATCTCTTATCCGGTCGCTGCGCTTTGCTTCTATCTTCATCACCTTGTTTTTGTCATCGATTTATATTGCACTCGTTTCCTTCCATCAGGGGCTGCTGCCGACCGCACTCGCCGTCACGATTTCGGCGAACAGGGAAAACGTGCCGTTCCCTCCGATATTTGAAGCCCTGCTGATGGAAGTCACCATCGAGCTGCTAAGGGAAGCCGGACTGCGACTCCCCAATCCGCTCGGACAGACGATCGGCCTCGTTGGGGGCGTAGTCATCGGACAGGCTGCTGTAGAAGCGAATCTCGTCAGTTCGATTATGGTCATTGTCGTCAGTGTCATTGCCCTGGCATCCTTTACCGTTCCTCAATACGGAATGGGTCTGTCTTTCCGGGTGCTGCGTTTTATTTCGATGTTTTCCGCCGCTATTTTAGGGCTGTACGGCATTATTTTATTTATGCTTGTCGTTTATACGCACTTAACGAGACAAACGAGCTTTGGGTCTCCGTATTTTTCGCCAAACGGATTCTTTAGCCTGAAAAATACGGATGACTCCATTATCCGTCTCCCAATTAAAAACAAACCAAAAGAGGCGAATAATCCAAATGAGCCAAAAACAGACTCCACTGAAACTTAATACCTTTCAAGGTATTTCTATTGTTGCAAATACAATGCTTGGGGCCGGACTTTTAACATTGCCGCGAGCGCTGACCACTAAGGCTAATACGCCTGACGGCTGGATCACGCTGATATTAGAAGGTTTCATTTTTATTTTCTTCATTTATTTAAACACGCTCATTCAGAAAAAACATCAATACCCTTCACTCTTTGAATATTTGAAGGAAGGGCTTGGGAAATGGATCGGCAGCATCATCGGCCTTTTGATCTGCGGCTATTTCCTCGGCGTAGCCAGCTTCGAGACCCGGGCAATGGCTGAAATGGTGAAGTTTTTCCTGTTGGAGAGAACCCCAATTCAAGTCATTATTTTAACGTTTATTTGCTGCGGCATTTATTTAATGGTTGGGGGCTTAAGCGATGTGTCGCGGCTGTTTCCCTTTTATTTAACGGTAACCATTATTATTTTGCTGATTGTGTTCGGGATCAGTTTTAAAATTTTTGATATCAATAATTTGCGTCCTGTTTTAGGCGAAGGCCTTGGACCCATTGCAAACTCCCTTACCGTCGTTTCCATCTCTTTTTTAGGAATGGAAGTGATGCTGTTTCTTCCTGAACATATGAAGAAAAAGAAATACACGTTCAGATATGCGTCTCTAGGATTTCTGATTCCGATTATCTTATATATCCTTACGTATATTATCGTTGTCGGAGCTTTGACCGCTCCCGAGGTGAAAACGCTGATTTGGCCGACTATTTCTCTCTTTCAGTCCTTTGAGCTTAAAGGCATATTTATTGAACGGTTTGAATCCTTTTTACTGGTGGTCTGGATTATCCAGTTTTTCACCACATTTGTCATTTACGGATACTTTGCCGCTAACGGGCTAAAGAAGACATTTGGATTATCGACTAAAACAAGCATGGTGATTATCGGCATAACGGTCTTTTATTTTTCTCTCTGGCCGGATGACGCCAATCAAGTCATGATGTATAGCGATTATCTTGGCTATATTTTTGTCTCCCTGTTTCTGCTTCCGTTCATTCTCTTTTTCATTGTAGCTCTCAAGAGGAGGATTACAACAAAATGAAAATCCGGATTTTATGTATGTTTATATGCACCCTATTGCTGTCCGGATGCTGGGACAGTGAGAATATCGAGGAATTAAGCTTAGTGATCGGAGTAGGGCTAGACAAGCCTGACGATGAAAATTTAGAGCTGACACAGCAAATTCTCGTGCCGAAAATAATCAGCGCCAAGGAGGGCTCTTCATCTGATCCGACACAGCTTTCTATCACAAAGGGTAAAACTGTCCATCAAATGATGAGAACCTCTGCATTAAAGCAAAAGCCTACGTTTTCACAGCATTTGCGTCTCATTCTGCTTTCCAAAAGCGTGATTGCGGATCAAATTGGAATGGACGCCATCATTAACCAGTTTGTCAGAGACAACGGAACAAGGAGGAGTTCCTACGTCTTTATCACCAACGGCCGAACTAAGGATATATTTAACATGAATGATGAAGGCGAACCCGCATCCAACGTGATATATGATCTGACAGAGAATAATAAGGTGACGATCAGAACGATGGAGCCAGTTACATTGGGGGAGATCTCAGAACACTTAACCTCTAACGATTCATTCCTCATCCCTCATGTCGGTAAGGAAAACGGCAAGCTCGCGATAAACGGAGCCTCTATCATAAAAAATAAATTATGGCACCGGGACCTCACCCCGATTGAGGTTCAAAATATCAGCTTATTTTCAGGCACTGTCGAGGGAGGCGTCATTGACTTGAAGCGCGATGGCCATCTCTTTTCTTATGAAGTATATTCAAGCAATCGGAAGATCAAGACGGCATACAAGGACGGAAAGTTCAAATTCACCGTTACCCGCAATATTGAAGGTCGTCTATCTGAGGACTGGAATCCCAATGAAGACTCGTTTAAGGATTCATATATTAAAAGTATTGAAAAGACAGTCGAAAAACGAGTACACGAAACAGTAACGTCATTTATTACAGAGAAGCTGCAGAAAGAGATCAAAGCGGACGTAACCGGGCTGGGAAACGAGGTCAGAATTCATTATCCTCAAAAGTGGAAAAAGATTTCAAGAAAATGGGATGATGATTATTTCAGCAATGCGGAAATAGACTACCGGGTCAATGTGATTGTCAGAGACTTCGGAACGAAAGGCGCAAACAAATAGCAGCCGCCTAATTCACGAGATGATTTCGGTGTGCGTACACCGCCGCCTGCGTCCGGTCACTGACATCCAGCTTTGATAAAATATTCGTAATATGTGTTTTGACTGTTTTAATCGTAATAAACAGTTCCTCGCCTATTTCTTTGTTTGTCTTTCCTTCTGCGATCAGGCAGAGTATTTCGAGCTCCCGTTTTGTAAGCGATTCATGCGGGAGCGCGTTTTCACCTGAGTGGCGCAACCTGGATAATACTTTTCCCGCCACTTTTGACTCCAGCTTCGGCTCTCCCTTGCTTGCGGCGCGGATGGCATCGGCGATTTCTGCCGCTTTTGAGGTTTTCAACAGATAGCTGAGCGCGCCAGCTTCAATAACCGGGTACACTTTGTCATCATCAATGAAGCTAGTGAGCACAATAATTTTCGGGTCAGAAAGCTCCCGGCAAATTTGCTTTGTAGCTTGAATGCCATCCATGCCCTCCATGACAAGGTCCATTAAAATGACATCAGGCGACAGTTCCGCAGCAAGCCGAACACCTTCGCTGCCGTCCGATGCTTCGCCGATGACTTCAATATCGGGCTGCGCCTCCAAAAAAGCCGCGAGCCCCATTCTGACCATTTCATGATCATCAATCAATAATACTCGAATCACGTTCGTTCTCTCCTTTTTCTTCCGGGAAAATCGGGACCTTCACTTCGATTTGGGTGCCTTTTCCTTCTACTGAAATCACTTCGGCGACCCCGCCGATTTCACTTGCACGTTCCTTCATAGAATTCAATCCGTATGAGGATGCTTTCACCTGGTCCATTTTGAAGCCTTTTCCATTATCAATCACCTTCAGACGGAGCTGGCTGTTCTTTATGCCCAGAATCACGGTTACTTTTGACGCTTTTGAATGTCTAAATACGTTTGAAAGGGCCTCCTGCACGATTCTGAACAAGTGGTCTTCAACACCCTTGGATATCGCTGTGTCCTGTATATCCCACTCAATATCAATCGGCTGCTTTTTTCGGAACTCGTCCAAAAGCTCCGTAAGGCCCTCCTTCAGCCCTTTTCCTTCAAGGGTAACAGGCCGTAAATGGAGCAGCAGCGCCCTCATCTCATTTTGGGCTTCGCCTGCCATATGCTCGACCATCTTGATCCGCTTGACTGTTTTGTCATCAGCATCCTTGACATGTTCCAGCACGGCTGATGTCATCATCGATATTGCAAAGAGCTGCTGGCTGACCGCATCATGAAGATCTCTAGCCAATCGCTGGCGTTCTTCTGAGATAACCGACTTCTTCATTTGAGCCTGCCATTCCGCACGTTCATTGGAAAGTTTCTGCAGGGATGCGACTTGAAGCTCCACGCGCTTCGCCATTTCGTTCAGCTGATCAGCGGCCAGGCCGATTTCATCATCACCGAGCGGAGGTATCCGATAAGCGAAATTGCCGTTTTCAAAGGTTAAAATGGATTCAATTAATGTATCAATCCTTGTCTTCAACCGGTTGCCGTACATATACCCTGAGGCGAAACCGACTGTCACGCTGATCAGAAGCAAAATCAGGATAAACGGAATTCCGAACCAGCTTGATGACAGCAAAACAAGCGGATCGAGCCGATAGTAAAACATCATAAAGGAAATCAGGCAGGCAAAAAGGAGCAGGCTGATTCCCGTTGTCATGCGGATGGCGCGCCATTGGAGGCTGGCAAGCATTTTTTTTCTCATACGTACTTCACATCCACATCACCGATAAATAAGGAAACGGACACTTTGACACGGCGCTTTGACTCGCTGAAATCGGTTGACGCGGCATATACCTTCGTGCTTAATCCGCTTTTCTTCGAGCCGATCAGATTGATGTCACCTATAAAAACAGCTGAGCTGACAGCCACTTCAAGGTCCGATGGTACATAAATATCAACGTTACCAATGACTCCGCTAATGACGATTGTACTTTCTCCCTCGGGAATCATCGCTTTAGATAAATCGATTTTGATATCACCGATAAAACCAGAGACATTTAAATCATTCAGGTCAAACGGCTGCTTCATCATTTGCAGCTCACCGATAAAAAAGCTGCGCATGTCGGGATGTTTTACATCTTTTGGCGGATCATGATGTTCTTTTTTATTGAGATTGACCTGTTTCTCATTCGGTTCAAATATCGGCTTCCCTTTGATAAGCCTGTAGCCGGCGTAAATCAGAAATGCAGCAAACGCATAGCCGAATAAATTAAAGGTGATGCTGAAGAGGTTTTTCAAAAATAGAAACGCGGCAAAGATATACATGACGGAGCCAAGCCAATCACGGGAATATTTTTTAAGGAAATAGCCGGCAATCAGAAAAAAGAGCGGCCAAAACAGCAGATCGCCTATTCCGATAATTTGCAAAAACATACTGATGCCGAATAAAGCAATGATCAATCCGAGAAGCTGTTTTTTTGTCATTCCTGGTGTCCGCCTCCTTTCTTCTGCCTAGTGCTACCGTATCGCTAGATCCCCGCTGTCCGTTTTGATGTCGATTGGATGCTGGCCGCTTCCTTGCGTGCCTGTGATGTGATGCTGTTCTTTATGTGCTTTATCAGCAAATGAATACGGCGAACTGACGTCACCGCTTGCTGATAAAGCATTGACTGCAAAGCTGCCGTTTTGGGGAAGGCTTACATTAGCATCACCGCTTGTCAGCGTGACAGATACGGGACCGGTTACCTTTTTCAATACAGCATTAAAATCTCCTGAAGTCATTTTCACATCAAGAGAGCCTGATACATGAACCAGATTTGCGTCCCCTGAAGCTAAATCAATGCCGGCTGTTTTGGAGACGGTATTTGAAATGGAAACATCCCCCGATGATGCCTTCACTTTCAGATCTTGAATGCGGACGTCCGTCACGCTCGTATTTCCGCTCGCAGATACTGCGTTCAGCCCGGAAAGCGCAAGATGGTCATTCCCGGCCACAGACACGTCACCGCTTGAGGTTCGTACTGCCAGATCACCTTTATAATCATACGGAAGCCTGACGATAAGAGTTGAACGGTTAAATCCATTCAAAAATTGAAATTCTTTTTCCTTTACGGTCAGCTCCAGTTTTCTTTTGTTTTCAGTAACAAATAACTTTCCTGAGTCTCCTGAAATGCCTGCCGATATGTCACTTCGTTCTTCCGCTATAATCCGGACATCCTTGCTATCCGACTCAATGACCATGCTGTCAATGTCCCGCGGCGATGCGCTGGCTGAATCGGCTTCTGTGCCATTTATGAAACCTAAGCCTGCAGCAAACACATCTTTTACGACAACAGCGAAAAAAATCAGAATACCGGCAGTGATCAACAGTTTGCCAAGCATTTTTTTCATTCGGTTTCATCCTTCTCATTCATTCTATTATAAAGGAAAAGCTTGCGAATTGATACGTGCGGAAGGGAAGGACTTGACCGCAAATCCTTCCCCGTTCCGCTTATTCATTTGCCGCTTGTGTCTGGTCTGATTTTTGCAGTGAAAGTGTCCGCATTTTTTCAATCTCCGCTTCCACATCGTCTGCGAATTCTTTACGTGTAAGTTCTGCACCGGCTTCCGCTGACTTTGAATAATTCGCGCGGATTTCCATTTCTTCAATACGATTTTCAATACGCAAAAATTCACGATACGCGCTTTCACTGTCAATTTTGTCAAATGTCGTATTCATATGCTCTTTAGCTTTCGCCGCATTTGCCCGCGCAATCAGCGCCTGTTTTTTATCCTTTACGTCCTGAAGCTTTGTTTCAAGTGCAGCCAGCTGCTCTTTCAGATCAGCCAGCTGACTGTTTGCCTGTTCATAGGAAGCTTTATGCTCAGCCGCCTTCCCTTCTAAATACTTCATTTCAGTCAGCGCCTTTTTCGCCAGTTCTTCTTCACCTGCGTCAAATGCGAGCTGTGCCTGATTTTTCCGTTTGCCAGCAACTTCAGCGGCTTCTTCATATTTTTTCTTAAATTGATAGGCAATCGTGTGCTGTTTCACAATTGTTTGCTTTGCTTTTGCGATGTCGCTTTCCATATCGCGTACATATTGATTCAGCATCACCTTCGGATTCTCCATTTTATCAAGTCCTTCATGAACTGACGCAACAAACATGTCTCTGATTCTTTTTAATACCATACCTAATTCCTCCTAATATATTGATATTATTTTTTCTTCAAAAATTCTTCCCATTCGTCATCAAAGTGAGATTGGTAAGCAGCAGAAGCCGGTTCAGGATCAAAAGATGATACACCGTTATCAGCTGATCCGTTTTTCATCAGCTTCCAGCCGTAATACACCATAGCGGCCGCCAACGCGATTCCGACGACAAACGGAAGTGAGCAGATGAGCATAATGGCTCCGATACCGCCCACGATGATTCCCGTGATGGTTTTTCCCGCGGCAAACCTTTTGATTCCTGCGTATGTCATCAAGCTCCCGATGGCGAGCGGGATGATAAAGCCGAAGCTTCCTCCTCCAAAAAAGACAGAGATCCCAAATACAATTAATAAGAATCCGCCTATTGTTTTCTTGTTTATCTTCATGCAGATCCTCCTTTCGTTTTCCTTGTCTTCATCTTATACAAGTTGGAAGATATGCAAAACGAATCAGAGATTGATTTTTATATAAGACCGGAGTCGTATCTCGCACCGGACCCATTGGCACAAAAAAACGCCATGCACGAGGCATGGCGTTTTAAAACCCTTTACAGATGAACACTTGCTTCCCTTTCTTTAATCAGGTCGGACCTTTCTGCTTTGGCCAGTTTTGTAAACAGCAAAATTCCGATACCCGCAATAATTTCGACAATCCCGCCGGCAGCGATCACTTTACCTGAGCCGAAAGCATTAGCGGCATACCCGCAAATGACAGCTCCGGCTGGGATCGAAATATTGGAGATCATATGTATAACGGCGTAAACCTGCGGCTGATCCTCACTATCCACAGACGTCTGGATAATCGTGTACTCAGGAACATTAACAGCACTGACTGCGGCGCCAAAGGTAAAAGCAGCGAAAAAGACGAGCGGCAAAAAGGTATTCATCCCGGTAATAAAGAAAGCAAATCCTTCAATAATACCGGCAGTGACGAATAACAAGCCGTACCTGTTTACCTTGACTTTCGCCAGCACAAACCCTAATAAAAACGCGCCCGCGGCGGTGGTGGCCTTTAAAAGCGAGTATACGATCGGCTGGCCGTTTAAATCTTCCGCAACGTATACGGCAGAGAGCGCTTCCCATGGGGCAGCCGCGAAATTCATAAAGATACAGTAAATGGCGAGCGGATATAAAATCTGGTGTTTTCTGACGAGCCTAAAGCCGCGTTTCAGTCTTCCGATATATGTGCCTCTCTGTGTAACAACCGCAGACTCTGATTGAGATTCAA
Organism: Bacillus sp. LM 4-2; assembly: GCF_000978495.1. Lineage (NCBI taxonomy): Bacteria > Bacillati > Bacillota > Bacilli > Caryophanales > Bacillaceae > Bacillus > Bacillus sp. LM 4-2. The sequence goes on from NZ_CP011101.1 coordinate 3,255,760, forward strand.
CCGCAGTGTACTTAATAAAAAGAACGAGAAAACCTGACACCAAATAGAGCACAAGTGCGATAAGCATGGTATAAGAAGGACTGATAAATGTGAGAAAAGCGCCACATAATGTGACAGCCCCGAGCCTGACAATTTGAGCGGAGGACTGCAGCACAGCATTTGCTTTTTGAATGCCCTGTTCATTTACGATTTGAGGAATCAAAGCGATAGAGGCGGGATTGTAGGCAGCTCCAGTAGCTGAATGCACAATCATAAGCGTCATGACAAACCACAGCGGAGAGAAGCCCGCAAAATGACATAGAGGGATAATCAAAACAATCGCCGCCCTTGTCAGATCTGAAAAGTACATCCAAAATTTCAGCGTGGTCTGTTTCATAAAAGGCCCCGTCACAGGCGCCAGAACGGCTTCCGGCAAAAACGTGACAGCAATCAATAAAGCAGTGCCGATCGCACCTTTGCCGTCATAAATTAAAAACCATAATATTGAATTAAATGCGAACATATCGCCGGATATCTTGACTATTCTTGAGAAAAACAGATAATTGAAATTTCTCTTCCAGATGCTATCACTTTCAATTAAATTCACCATCCATCAGAGCCCCCCGTTGCCTATTTTTTACATCTATTTATTACAATATCTCATTTTTCCATTTTTCAGTCAATAATTCATAAGGTTCATTTTTTGTCGTAAAATGGGAAATTGACAGAGTGAAAAACAAAAAAAGCCGGCATGTATTTGAACACGCCGGCTTTCCTTTTCACTTTTTATGATTCGCTGCTGTTTCGGTCCCGAAACACAATGGCACTTCTTTCATATTCTACATCGCCAATACCGCTTCTTGCATTCACAACCCGGGCGGCGGCAAAGAAATAATCGGACAGACGATTGAGATAACGCAGCACTGTTTCATGAATCTCCTCCGATTTCATCAGCGCCACCACTCTTCGTTCTGCCCGCCTTGTAATGGTGCGTGCGATATGGAGAAGCGAAGCACACTTTGATCCGCCTGGAAGAATAAATTTCTTCAGATCCGGCGCTTCTGCTGTATAGGCATCAATGCGCGTTTCTAAAAAGGAAACAGATTCTTCCGTTAGTTTATAGTCTTTTCTTTCTGTGACGATTGCCAGATCGCCTCCGCAGTCAAACAGCTCATGCTGGATGGTCAGCAGCTCGGCTGTCAGATCTTCAAAGCCGGGCTGCCCGGAAAGCTCTGCCAAAGCAAGCCCGATAAAGCTGTTAAGCTCGTCAATCGTGCCGTAGCTTTCGACGCGTAAGCTGTCCTTGTCCGTTCTGCCCCCGACTAAGCCCGTTTGTCCCTTATCGCCTGTTTTTGTATATAGTTTCATACCCTGAATCTCCTTTACAGACTTATTCAAACAACTCAGCAGCCTCTTTTACACATTCAGCTGTCCCTTTCTTTATCAATTGGTTCAGCCGCTGTTCTATGTTTTCGGATTGCTGAGTTTGAGTCGCGGCGATGAGAATATCACCTGTGCCTCCTCCGTCTCCCAGCACTTTCGTCCGTTCTGCTTCGGCAGCCATAAGAGCTTTGATGAAGAATTGATCTGCCGCATAGCCGTTAATCAAAATCCAAATCGAAAAGCCGGTCTGAACGCATATGAAAACGGATAACTCTCCGTCTTCATAAGTTCGATACACGAAACGGTCAAGTCTTTCTGAAGAAGCCATCGCACACGTCTCCTGCAGTTGAAAACCGCTTTCTGAAAGACAGGCCGTAAGTCCTTCTATCGGATCTGGCTGATCTGGCAGCCGTTTATGGATCAGCGTCCTGCTCCACGAAAACCCTGCACCGATAGGCGTCGAGGACAATGTTCGAAGCGGGATTTCCGTTTGCAGAAGAATGTCATCACGCCCCGCTTGGAGCAATGCTTCAAATGGGATAGACTGCCGCTTCACGCTATCTTTTTCAGGCTGAATCACAATCATCGGTTTAGGTGAGCTTTGATGAACCAAGGCGGTGACATCTGTATCGTACACCGCCTTTATGCTTTGTTCTGTAACAACATATTCCGGTTTTTGCTTAGGCCCAGCGGTACCGTTTTTCATAAACATGAGCTCATCACAGTACAGGCTTGCGGTGTTCAGATCATGAAAAACACTGACAGCTGCCAATCCGCTTTCTCTCGTCAGGCGTTTGATCAGATCAAGCAGGTCTTTTTGATAAGCCAGATCGAGAAAACTAGTCGGCTCGTCCAAAAATAAAATACGCGGCTGCTGCGCCAAAGCTTGTGCCAAATACACCCGCTGCTGTTCCCCTCCGCTTAGTTCGCGAATCGGCTTTTGTGCAAAAGCGGCCACTCCTGTTTGCTCCATTGCTTCCTGTACAATGGCTTCATCCTTTTCAGTCTGCTGTCTGAACAGCCCCGTTTGGAATGGATATCTGCCAAAGGCTACAGTTTCTTCGACGGTAAAGGTGAAGGCTTGATCCGTTTTTTGTGGCAGGACGGCCATGATTTGCGCCAGTTCCTTCGGTTTATAGTCCGCCAGCAGTTTTCCGGCCAGATAAACGCTGCCTTCCTTGGCCGGCAGCGTGCCTGTCAGCAAGTGCAAAAGCGTGGTTTTTCCGCTTCCATTGGGGCCGAGAATTCCGAGAAAATCTCCCTTCTCCACTGTTAAGCTGACATTGTTGATTAGGCGGCGGTCCCCGTATCCTCCCGACAGCCCTTCTGCCTTCATCATAAGCTTCTCCCCCCGCGGTGCTGCCGAATTAAAATAAGAGCGAACACAGGCGCTCCCGCCAAGGACGTAATGATCCCGATCGGCAGTTCAATCGGCTCAATGATGGTTCTGGAAAGCAGATCGGCTAAAACGAGAAACCCTGCCCCGAGCAAGGCGGACAGCGGCAGTAAATGCCGATGGTCGGTTCCCCACAAAAGCCTTGTGATATGCGGAATCACAAGGCCGACAAAGCCAATCGTACCCGATACTGCCACAGCGCTTCCCGTCAAAAGAGATCCGGCTATTAAAATCATCATCTTCCTCTGCTGAACGCTGACTCCAAGAAGCTTTGCTTTATCTTCTCCATATGTCATCACGTTCAGTTCCCTTCCGTTTATAATCAATAAAGTGATTCCCAAAAGAAAAAACGGGAGAAACAAAATAACATAGCTCCAGCCCCTCATTGAGACGCTGCCAAGCAGCCAATGCACAATCGGAAGCAGGTTGTCTCCTGTCAAGGCGATGATAAGAGAAATAAATGCGCCCAAAAAAGAGTTAGTGATGACACCGGTCAAAATGAGGGTGGAAACAGACATCGAAGCATGAACGAGGCGGCTGAAGAAAAGGACCGCCGCCATCGTGGCAAGTGCCGCGGCAACACTCACAACCGGGAGTGTAAACTCTCCGATGACAGGAAGGTGCAGACCTAAGAACAGAGTCACAACAGCTCCGACTGAAGCACCGGATGACACACCTAGCGTATAGGGATCAGCAAGTGGATTTTTCAATAATCCTTGAAAAGCGGCCCCTGCAATAGAAAGAGCCGCCCCCACAAGGGCGGCCAGCACAACTCTCGGCAGTCTGATATTCATCATAATATTAGTGTACATCGGATCATCAGAACCGATAGAGCCGCCGAAACCTTGATGCCAAAAGACACGAAAAACAGCGGGAATAGGAATATGCAGGCTGCCGCAAGAAATTCCTAAGATGATGCTCACGGCTAAAAATGAGAAACCAATGATATATGCGGCATAACGATTATTCCTTAAACGTATCCGGGTAAATGCTTTCCGCAAGTTCTTCGACCCCTTCGATCAGACGGGGACCGGAACGTGTCACAAGATCAGGGTCCACATCATATACACGATGATGTTTCACAGCATTGATTTCGCTCCAGCCATCGCGTTTTTCCACAGCTTTCGCTTTCACACCGTCCGTTGTAACAATTGCATCAGGATTGAGTTTTACGATCGCCTCGTCTGTCATTTGCACCCATCCTGTCTGATCCGCAGCTGCGTTTTTAGCATGGATGACATTCAGCATTTCATTCATAAACGTATCTTTTCCGGTTGTATAAATGTCAGGATCAGGAGAAACCTCGATAAATACGCTTTTCTCCTCGTCTTTTGAAATGGTTTTCGCTTTTTCTTTAATATCCTTTAGATCTGATTTCATGCGTTTCACGAGCTGATCAGCTTTTTTCTCCGCCCCGCCAGCTTCTCCGATCATTTCGATTGATTTGTACACCTCGGAGAATGATTGTGCATCATTGACAGTCAGCACTGTAATGCCCGCGTCCTTCAGCTGTTTGATGGCATCTGCTGATGCTGACATGGAAGACTCATGGGCCAGAACGAGATCTGGTTTTAGAGAAATGACTTTTTCAACGTTTACATTCATATCTCCGACTTTCTCAACCTTTTTGACTTCCTTTGGATAGGTATCGTTTGTGGTGACACCGACCACTTTGTCACCAAGGCCGAGTGCGTATGTAATTTCTGTGTTGCTCGGCATTAATGAAACAATCTTTTTTGGCTCTTTTTTGATGGTTACATCTTGGTTTGACGCATCATCAATGGTGACAGGGAACGCTTCTGTTTTTGGTTTTGCCTTTGAATCCTTCTGATCCGCAGGATTGCCGCAGCCTGCCAGCATAACAACAGCCAACAGGAGCGCAGTCCATATCCCGGCTCGTTTTTTCATAATCTTTTCCTCCTAAACGAACTAAAAAAGCATCTCTACGACGGTAAAGATGCTGTAAACAACACAAAAAAGCCTATTGTTTACACATCATCTGTCCTCGCAGAATTCGTGCTGATCAAACAGGCAGGTATCCTGGCTCTTGGCGCTTGGCCAATTACAGTGGCGGGACCGCACCGGCTTTTACCGGTTTCCCTTTTAAGCCGGCTGTTGTTAACGGACCGGCACCTATTTGACATTCGTATCCTTTTTTCGGAGTAATTATACTATATGACTGACAGGCTTGTATATGCGTCCTGAATGACTTTTCCCCGTATTGTGCATGGGAGCAAAATCCTCGTAAACACTAAATTTAATCTTGTATACTTAATACCATCATCAATCAAAAGGAATGATTCTTATGGATTTACAGCTAAAAGACAAACTCGTCTTAATCACCGGCTCGACGTCCGGTATCGGGAAAGCCGCCGCAAAAAGCTTTCTGCAAGAGGGTGCGGCAGTCATTGTCAACGGACGCAAACAGGAGACTGTCGATCGCACGATTGACGAGCTTTCTGGCTATGGAACAGTGCACGGTGCTGCTGCCGATTTGTCAAAAACAGATGAAGCAGCGGCTTTTATCGAAAAAGTAAATGAAATCGGTGATATCGATATCCTTGTCAACAACCTTGGTTTCTTCGAGGTAAAAGACTTCGCCGATGTGACAGATGAAGAGTGGAATCAATATTTCGAAGTGAACGTGATGAGCGCCGTTCGGACAAGCCGTCACTTCCTTCCAAAAATGCTTGCCAAAAACAGCGGCCGCATTTTAAATATTGCAAGTGAAGCAGGCGTCAAACCGCTGCCAACGATGATTCCATACTCAATGACAAAAACGGCGCTGATCAGCCTTTCAAGAGGAATGGCTGAAATGACAAAAGGCACAAATGTGACGGTCAACTCAGTGCTCCCGGGACCTACTTGGACAGAGGGCGTGGCCTCCTATATGGAAGGCGCCGCACAAGCAGCCGGACAGGATACAGATACATTTATCAAAGACTATTTCAAGGTCAATGAGCCAACCTCGCTTATTCAGCGATACGCGACAGCAGAAGAAGTCGCCAACACAATCGTATTCCTCGCGTCTGACGCCGCATCCGCCATTAACGGCACGGCACAGCGTGTGGAAGGCGGCATTATCCGTTCTCTGTAGTATAAAAAACGCATCCGTTGTTTCGGATGCGTTTTTTTTATACGTCTCCAGCAAATGGTACCGGCTGATATCCGCCTGTTTCCAGTTGTGCTGAAAACAACCCTCCAGCGTGAGGCTGCTCGTATCTCTCTTTTTCTGTCATTTGTTCTGTTGCCGTTGTAATGTAAAGGGTTTTTAAGTCTTTGCCGCCGAACGCGCAGCACGTGACATATTTAGCCGGCACGCTGATTGAATTGATTTCTTTTTTCTGAAACGGGTCAATGTGAACAACGCGGCTGCCGCGAAACAGCGCCACCCACAGCATGCCATTTTGGTCAATTGTCATGCCGTCCGGCAATCCGTCCGACTGATCAAAACGATAGACAGGTTCTGGATTCGAAACATCTCCGCTTTGAGGATCATAGCTGTAACGCACAATCTCCTGCGTCGGCGTATCGATATAATACATCAAATTCCGCTCGCGGTCCCAATCCAAACCGTTTGAGGTGGAGACTTGATCCTTGATTTTGACAAGACTGCCGTCTAGATTCAAACGGTACAGCGACGCCTGTTTTTGCTCGCCTTCCATGCTCGTCGTCCCCGCCCAAAGCCTTCCGTACGGGTCACATTTAGCATCATTAAATCTCAGGCTCTCATGCATGTCCTTCGGCTGTTTAATTTTTTCCAAGCTGTCATCCCGAAGATGATACAGGTAAAACCCGTCCTTCATCGTCATAATCAGTTCATCCTTTGAATATTTCGCAAGCGCCGTCACAAAGGATTTGAATTTGATTGATCGGTTGATTTTTTCTTCAGGGTCAAAGATATGGAGCTCGCTCCCCAGGATATCAACCCAATATAAGCGGCCGTTTTCTTCATCCCATAACGGGCCTTCTCCAATCACTGCCCGAGTGTCTGCTTCCAATACTGCATCCATGTGTTACACCTCTTTAGCTTCAGTCTATATATTGTTATTCCCGGCAAAGAGGTGTCCAAACCACTTGATGTTTATTGTTTTTTAAAAAGGATGGTAATGACCGTTCCAATGTTCATTCTGCTGTTCACATGTATCGTTCCGTTATGCAGATGGACAAGCTCCTTGGCAATCGCGAGCCCGAGACCCGTTCCGGCAGTTGAATCTTTTGTGTTCGTCCCTCTGTAGTAACGGTTAAACAAATGGGTAATCGTTTCTTCATCCATTCCTTTCCCATTGTCCTTCACCTTTAAAGATATATGATTTTTTGTTTGCTCCAGAATGACTTGAATCTCTGTTCCTTTGTCGTTGTGCTTCACGGCATTCCCAAGGAGGTTTTCTAATATGCGCCTGAACCACGCTTCATCAAGGGCAAATTCAATATGCTCTTCTTTGGATACAAACGAGATATCATAGCCTTCAGAAAACGGATTTTTCTTAAAATCCTCAATGACATTTTTAAAAAACGGGATAAGGCTAGTGAGATTTCTCTCAATAGGAAGAGCATCATTTTTCAGCCGATACGTTAAATTTAAGTCTTCAATCAGCTTAGACATGTATTCAGATTTTTCTCTGACAACCTGCCCCATTTCTTTCACTTCTTCCGGCGACCAGTCATACTGCTTCGACTCGAGCATCATGCTGTAGCCGTAAATGCTGCTGAGCGGTGTTTTTAAGTCATGTGACAAACCGGCAATCCATTCTTCCCTTGTCGCCTGGATTTTTTCTCTGTTTCTTTTATCCCTTCTCAGCGTTTCAGTCAGCTGATCCATTGATTCAAATATCTCACCGAAGAAGCGGTACGGCTGTTTGATTTTTCCCTTTTTATTTTTGCTGACAGGACGGCCGTCCCGGTTTCTGGGTTCCTCAAGCTTCCCTTTTGACAGATTGACCAGCCATCTAATCGTATGAAAAATCGGCAGCCCGAATCGGAACATATACCAAACGGTCATCCAAATGATATACATGAACAAAACGGCCATCACGAGAAACATCGCTTTTAATACAACCTTCAGGAACGATTTGTTAAACTCCTGATCGGTTACATAGACAGGGTTCGGCACCGTAGCGACCATCCATCTGTCTTTATTGAGGATCTTAACGGAAATTTCCCGCTTATAGTTCCAAGGTTTAGAGCTGTATTTAAGCAGCTCCAGCTGGTTCATCGTTTTTCTTTCGCTTTTTGTGCTGTTGATGCTGTCGAGAATCTTTCCATTGCTGTCTAACAGGTAAATGGCGCCTTTTTTCCGTTTAATATAGTCGATGGTACTAGACTTATAGTGCGCTAGTGAGTCTATCTTTTGTTCGCGCTTTTCAACGGAAGTCAGGAGCTGTTCACTTTTTGATTTCCAGCCGGACAATAGAAGATACGACTTATCTTCAATATTGATGGCCCAATAATTCAGTTTATAGTTATGAAGCTTTTTGGTTTTATAAATAGACAAAAGCTCTTTCTTGGTATAGGTGCCAGGCACGTCTTTTGGCACGCTGTAGGAATAATCAGTGTTTCCTTCCGAATCAATGATTTGCATCCAGCCGTGCTGTTTATCAACAGATTTCTTCAGGAAATTATCCACTTCCCATGTCCCGTCTTCGTTTACATCGAGATATGCCTCAAGTGTGTCGGTCGTTGCTTTCGTCAGCCCTGAATTGGATTCCGCATCGCTAAAACGAGCGTCTAAATAGAAAAACGACGCAACAAGCATAACCGTAAGCAGCAGGATCACAATCAGCATCTGACCGAAAAAGTGAAACAAAAACTTCCATCTTAACCTCATGACCGCTTGCCTTCAGGATTTGGGATAAAACGATAGCCGAGACCTCGAACGGTTACAATATACTCCGGATTGCTCGGATCGCGCTCAATCTTCTCCCTAAGCTTGCGAATATGAACCATGACGGTATTGTTGTCACCGTAGGAAGGATAGCCCCATACTTTTTCATATATTTGATCTTTGGAAAGCACCACGTTAGGGTGTTCACAAAAATACTGCAAAAGCTGCAGAAGCTGGGCTGAACAGGCAACGGCTTCCCCGCCTACGATCAGCTCGGCATTTTGCGGAGAAAAAGTAAAGTAATCATATGTGTAGGTTTGATTTGAACTCGTTTCTTTCGATTGATATGTACGCTTGAGATGCGCTCTGATCCGCGCCGCTAATTCCAGCGGATTAAATGGTTTTGTGATATAGTCATCAGCTCCAACCGCAAAGCCCGATAATTTGTCCGCGTCGGATGATCTTGCCGTCAGGAAAAAAATCGGAGCGTCTGAATACTCTCTGATCAATGTGCAGGCTTCAAAACCGGACATTCCGCCCATCATGACATCCAGCACAATCAAGTCAACCTTATTGGCCTTCACAACGGGAATCGCTTCTTCTGCGCTTGCCGCATCCAGTATATTTCGATAACCTTCTTTTTCGAGAACGCGTTTGATCATGTCCACAATCGCTTTCTCATCGTCTACGATTAAAATTGACGCATTTTCCACTTTTATGTTCCTTTCTGTCACTGTTTTTTTCATCTTATCATTATATCGTTTATTTATGGTACATTTTTGAATACATTGGAGCTTGGCAAATCAAAACAGCAAAAAAGGAGCAAACAAGCGCTCCCTTTTGATGTTTTTTCATATGAAAATATTATGAGTTCTCATCCACCATGTACAAAATAAACTCCCAAAACCCCGGGACATCCTGACACAAAAGCATATCAGCCTTTTCAAACATTTTGATCTTCAGCTCTTGCTCTAAATCTTCTCTTTCTTGATAGGACGTATTGCTGAGTTTTTTTCTGATCATCGGTGAAAAGCATGCAATCAGGTGCTCAATGTCATAAGTCTCGTCTTTTTGTTTCTTTTTTTGTTCAAACTGGCCGTCCACAGCTTACTTTTCCCCCTTTTTTTGCGCCGCTAGCTGCTTTCTGATATTCTCCAGCCCCTTTTTATGAATGTTGGAAATGTTTTGTCGGGACTCCCCTAATGAATCTGCAATCTCCTGCATCGTGGCACCGTGAAGATACACTTTCGTCAGCACACTTTTTTGTTTGTCAGTCAGCTTCTGGATCGCTTGGTAGAGCTGGTAATCCTGGACATGCTGGCTCAAATCATCCTGCCTGTCTAAAAATTCTTCAAATGCATCGCTTCCTGTTTCGGAAGGAAGCCGATCTCCCGCCTCCGGATGATCAACCGTCAGCGGATACCGTTTTTGGTTTTTGCGAACCCGCTTATCAAAATCAATAGAAAAGATGCGAATCATTGAATTCATATACTTGACGATGCGGATTTCTTTATAAAACTGCTTAAATAGCTCGTCCAATGATTTTGCATCTTTTTCGTTAGGGCTTTCCATTACGTTTTTGAACAAACGGTAATGCTGAGGATTGCTCAAAAAATGCTTCACGATGGGATGCTTCATTATCTCCTTACATTTTGACCGTAAAAGACTTTGATAGTCCATCAAACCGCCTCCCTACTAAATTAAATGAAGGAAAGCAAAAAAAAGTAAACTACTACTTTCCGACTAGTGTCTTCCAAAATACTTTGCAGCAGTTTACGTTTTATCGGATTTCCTTCACTTACATACATGACTGCAGAAAAAGAAGGGAGGTATTTTCCTATGGATCAGGTTTTTATAGAGGAAGTCGTAAAACAGATCGGCAATTTGGGGTTTCCCGCGCTGATTGCAATGTATCTGCTGACCCGATTCGAAAAGAAGTTTGATCAACTAATAGAACTAATGACAGAACTGAAAGATCATGCAAAAAAATAATTTTTCAATCGAAGTTGACTTTTCACTGGTTTTTTTCACTTAACAAAACAGAAGGGAAAACGAAAGGCCTTTCACCTTCTCTTTCTGCTATCACATTAAATTTAAGGAGGAAACATTTCATGAAAAAACAAAATGACATTCCGCAGCCAATTAGAGGAGACAAAGGAGCAACGGTAAAAATCCCGCGCAATATTGAAAGAGACCGGCAAAACCCTGATATGCTCGTTCCGCCTGAAACCGATCATGGCACCGTCAGCAATATGAAGTTTTCGTTCTCTGATACTCATAACCGATTAGAAAAGGGCGGATATGCCCGTGAAGTGACAGTACGTGAATTGCCGATTTCAGAAAACCTTGCATCCGTAAATATGCGGCTGAAGCCAGGCGCCATTCGCGAGCTTCACTGGCATAAAGAAGCAGAATGGGCTTATATGATTTACGGAAGTGCAAGAGTCACAATTGTAGATGAAAAAGGGCGCAGCTTTATTGACGATGTAGGTGAAGGAGACCTTTGGTACTTCCCGTCAGGCCTGCCGCACTCCATACAAGCGCTGGATGAGGGAGCTGAGTTCCTGCTCGTGTTTGACGATGGATCATTCTCTGAAAACAGCACGTTTCAGCTGACAGATTGGCTTGCCCACACTCCAAAAGAAGTCATTGCTGCGAACTTCGGCGTGACAAAAGAAGAGATTGCCAATTTGCCTGGCAAAGAAAAATATATATTTGAAAACCAACTCCCTGGCAGTTTAAAAGATGATATTGTGGAAGGGCCGAATGGCGAAGTGCCTTATCCATTTACTTACCGCCTTCTTGAACAAGAGCCGATCGAATCTGAGGGAGGAAAAGTATACATTGCAGATTCGACAAACTTCAAAGTGTCTAAAACCATCGCATCAGCGCTCGTAACAGTAGAACCCGGCGCCATGAGGGAACTGCACTGGCATCCGAATACACACGAATGGCAATACTACATCTCTGGTAAAGCTAGAATGACCGTTTTTGCATCTGACGGCCATGCCAGAACGTTTAATTACCAAGCCGGTGATGTCGGATATGTACCATTTGCAATGGGTCATTACGTTGAAAACATCGGGGATGAACCGCTTGTCTTTTTAGAAATCTTCAAAGACGACCATTATGCTGATGTATCTTTAAACCAATGGCTTGCCATGCTTCCTGAAACATTTGTTCAAGCGCACCTTGACTTGGGCAAAGACTTTACTGATGTGCTTTCAAAAGAAAAGCACCCAGTAGTGAAAAAGAAATGCAGTAAATAAAAGACTTGCGGCTTGCAGAGAGCACTCGTTCTCTGCAAGCCTTCATAAGGAGCTGAACCAGTGAAACATCAAAACCCTTCAAAACGCTTATTGCGGCTCTCCATAAAGTACTTGCTGGCCGCAGCAGCAGTGGTGTTGACCTATTTTGCTGTCATCTATATATTGTTTTCTTTAGCGGGAACGAGCTACCGCTCAGCAGCTCATGTCCTGCTTTTTGCCATGGTATTCCTTGTTCTCGGATTATGCTTTGAACCATTTGAACGGCTGATGATACATAGCTTTACATTTTTCAAGACAGGAAAACGTCTATTCATTCTCCTTGCCGGCATCGTCCAGCTGCTGTTTTTGTGGATGACTGCTCACACAACAGACCAATTGATCAGCGACATCTGGCTGTCCACCACAGAAGAAATGATTGTCGCAGCCGTTTTTTTGATTTTAGACAAATGCAACTCGGCTCTTCCCAGCTAAAAAAAAGAACGCATTCCAATTGGATGCGTTCTTTTTATTCATAGCGAAGCGCGTCTACAGGCTGAAGCTTCGAAGCCTTGATGGACGGAAGCAAGCCGAAGATAATGCCGACTGCCATTGAAAAGATGAGTGCTCCGACAACAGCTGGAATGGAGACGATAAAAGGCATCGGAAAAATGACCGTCAGCAGCTTGGCGATGCCGAAGCCCGCCAGCACACCGAGTATTCCGCCAATGCTTGTCAGCACGACAGCCTCGGTTAAAAATTGAAATAAAATCACACGCCGCTTAGCACCGAGCGCTTTCTTAATTCCGATTTCCCTCGTGCGCTCCGTTACGGAAACGAGCATAATGTTCATGACGCCGATACCGCCCACCAAAAGTGAAATACTGGCGATTCCGCCAAGCAGCAATGCAAATGACTGATTAAAGGACTCCACTTCCTGCGCGATCTCCTGAAGATCCATTACACTGTACTCTGCTTTTTCCAGCTCAGCTTCTGACAGTCCCTGATTTAAAAGATCTGCAGCCATTACACCCGCTTCTTGGATATGCTCAGAAGAATCAGCCTGCACGGCAATCTGCGTTGGCGCGTCAAACCCTTCAATAAGCGGCCACACTTTTTTCGGCACGTACAAAACCGGGTTCGCATAGTCGCCTTCAAACATGCTTTCCTGTTGATTTTTTTCTTTAAAAACACCGACGACCTTAAACGGCACACCATTCATCTCAATGTTTTTATGCAGAGCTTCTCCGTCTGGAAACAGTTCATCTCTGACAGCTTCATTGATCATCACTACTTGGTGTGTGCTGTTTAAATCGTTTTCCGTCAGCTTTCTCCCTTCGGTTATTCGGATTGGAAACATGTCAAAGTAATCATCGTCCACTCCATACACTTGGGGATACGAAACGTTTGTTAAATGAAAAACGCTCGCGCCTTCTGACAAGTAATATAAGGATAATCCTTTGACCATCGGATCTGATTTGATCGCCTTTACTGTTTCTTCGGCTACAGGCGGCGCGGACGCATACGACACCTGAGGGCCGCCGCTCTCCTCTTCTCCGCCAGACGGCTGGTAGACAACGTTGATCGCGTTGTTTCCCATGCCGATCATACTTTGCTTTAATTGCTCACTTTGGCCCTTCAGCATTGAAACAATCGCGATGATTGCCGCTATGCCGATAATCACGCCGAGCATTGTCAGAATGGATCTTAATTTATGAGAGAAAATGGATTGAATGGAGATTCGAATATGTTCAAGCATGGCTGATATCCCCTCTCTCATCTAATACCAACTCTCCGTCTCTGATAAAAACGGTTCTGTCAGCTTTTTTGGCTACGTCCGGGTCGTGGGTTATCATAATAATGGTCTTGCCTTCCCGATGCAGTTCAGAAAACAGTGACAAAATTTGTTCACTTGATTTGGTATCAAGCGCCCCGGTCGGTTCATCAGCTAAAATAAACCTCGGCTGATTGACGAGGGCCCTCGCTATCGCCACCCGCTGCTTTTGGCCGCCGGACAGCTTAGGCGGTTTGTAGGAGATCCTGTCTTTTAATCCGACCTTTTCCAGCGCTTCATATGCCCGTTGCCTTCTCTCTTTTTTCTTCACTTTATTGTAGATCATCGGCAGCTCGACATTTTGCAGCGCGGTGAGACGCGGCAGCAAATGGAAAGTTTGAAACACAAACCCGATTGATTCATTGCGAATTTCGGCTAAAGCCCCGTCTTTCCCTTTCAATATATCGATCTGGTCAAGCGTATAGGTTCCTGAGGTTGGCCTGTCCAAACAGCCGATAATATTCATTAACGTTGACTTTCCAGAACCCGAAGGCCCCATAATAGCTAAAAACTCCCCCGCCTGAACAGTCAGATTGATATGTTTCAAGATTGGAACTTCTTCTTTTCCCAGCTTGTACGACTTTGAAATATTATTCAGTGTCAGCATTGACTGTAACCTGCTTTCCTTCCTTGACCGCGGGATCAGGATAGATCACATAATCTTCCGGCGTCAGGCCGCTCTTAATTTCCACCATGTCATTTTCATCAGTCTCTCCGATTTCAACAGGCTGCTTAACCGCTTTCTGATTCTCATCAGCTTTCCACACATACGGTTCGCCGTCATCCTGAATGACCATGTCGGACGGCAGCTTGATCGTGTCCGCATCAGCATTATCACTCATCACTTCGATGTTGACATGATAGCCGACTTCAAGACCTTTATGGCTGTCTAATAAAATGGTGAAAGGATAGTTAGAGGACTGGGGGTTCATTTCTTCATCAGCAAAGCTTTCTGATTCTTCACCCTCGCCTGCTCCCGCTGGAAGCTTGCCGATCGAGGTGACCTTTCCTTTCCACTCGCCCTCACCGCCTGTTTTCAGCGTGACCCTGACTTTGCTGCCTTTTTTGATCGTGTCCATTAACAGCTCATTGATTTGGCTTTTGACCAGATATTTGCCTGTCGAAACAATCTGGATATACGGGCCTGTTGCCTGGTCGCCTGTTGCACCGTCAGCGATATCCTGATTGACGCTTTGAACGATTCCGTCATGCTTGCTTGTAATGACATTGGAACCTTTGTTTTTCGTCAGGCCAGCCAGTTCTTTTTGATGCTGCTTCAGTTCAAGCTGGCTTGTTTTCAAATCGAAATTGGACTGATCAAGTTCATCTTGAAGCTGGGTTTTCTCTTCTTTTCCAGCAACTTTCAGCTTCTTTTCCGTTTCCGTTATTGATTTTTGCAAACGGTTGATTTGCAGATTTGTCATTTCAATTTGCAAATTGGCTTGCTCCACTTCATCAGAATGATCCTCGCCCTCATACTCAAAAAGCTTATCGCCCTTTTTAACCTGATCGCCTTCTTTGACGTATGTTTTTTTAATGCTGCCTTTTTCTGAATCTATGTATACTTTCTGCTGTTTCTCAGGTTCAACCTTTCCAGAAAACGTTTGGCCTGATTCTGATTCTCCGCCCATGTATACCGCTACCGATTCAGCATAGGGCTCTGATGATACGGCAACTTGGTTCATGTGGGTAAAAAAGTAAAAACCGCCAGCGCCGATCCCAGCCAATACAAGCACACCGGCACATATCGCACCGCCAATAAGCCATTTTTTCTTCTTGGACATCCACGATCTCCTCTTTCTGTAAACTATGTAATATTTTCGAAACATTCTAACCAATATTATCTATTAATTCAAAAAGACTTGCAATCCTTTTATTGAAATGACGGAATCAAATAGAAAAATTGTATTTTCAAAGCCGAATAAAAAAAATCCCGGCTTCAAACCGGGATTTTTTCATACAGTAACTAGCTCTTTTTCATTTTTAATCAAGTCATATGTCAAGCATACAGGTTTATTTGTACGGGGATCAGTCACGATTTCGGCATCAATCTGAAATACCTGCTTCAAAATGTCTGGTGTCATGACCTCCAGAGCAGTTCCTTCCTTGATGACCGTGCCTTTTTTGAGCGCGATCATATAATGAGAAAAACGAGCTGCATGGTTAAGGTCATGAATGACCATTAAAATCGTCCGCCCTTGCTCTTTGTTGAGTCTGTCAAGCAGCTGCAGAATTTCAAGCTGATGTGCAAGATCAAGATACGTTGTAGGTTCATCCAGCAGAAGCAGTTCCGTCCCTTGCGCAAGCGCCATGGCAATCCACACGCGTTGACGCTGTCCGCCTGACAATGCCTCAATCGGCCGTTCAGCATATTCAGCCATGCCTGTTTCTTCAAGCGCCCATTTGATAATCCGGCGGTCTTCGTCATTTAATCTGCCGAATCCTGATTGATGCGGAAACCTGCCGTACGACACCAATTCGTGCACTGTTAGGCCGCTCGGCGCTTCAGGTGTCTGTGGAAGAATCGCCATATCTTTTGCAATGTCCTTTGTAGACATTTTATGAATCGCTTTGCCGTTTAAATAGACGGCACCTGCATGTGAACGCATAATTCTGGACATTGTTTTTAAAATCGTTGATTTCCCGCAGCCGTTCGGGCCAATTAAGGTGGTAATTTTCCCTTTAGGAATCGATATATTTAAATCCTCTACAATCACCCTGTCGCCATAACCGATTCCAAGCTGTTCCGTTGATAATGAATTCATATTCGGCCCCTCCTCTAATTCGCTTTCATCAATAAATAAATAAAGTAAGGCGCACCTAGCACGGAAATGACAAGTCCGACCGGAATTTCTGATGGTGCCAATACATTTCTCGCCAGCGTATCAGCAAGCAAAAACAGGAATGAGCCGATGAAGGCGGAGACCGGTATCAGCGTCTGGTGACGTGGACCGGTCAGCCTTCTAGCCACATGCGGCGCGATCAATCCGAGAAACGCAATGCCCCCCGCAGCTGCCACGCATGAAGCGGCAAGAGTGACCGCTGCCAGAAGAAGAATCCGTCTTTCCCTTTCAACAGCGGTGCCCAGGCCGGTCGCCAATTGGTCTCCGAGCTGCATAATGTTCAAATAGCGTGCCTTATATAAAGTAAACAGAAGCAAGATCACAATCCAAGGGAGAATCGCCCAGATCATATTCCAGTTCGCCCCCCATATTGAGCCGGATATCCAAACCGCGGCTTGCATAAAATCATGAGGGTCCATCTTGAGCTGAAAAATCAGCAACAGGGCGTTGAATCCGGCATTCACCCCTATGCCGACTAAAATCAGCCGAATCGGTGTCACGCCTTTTTTCCATGCCAGAATATAAATGAGAAACGCAGCGAGGATTGCTCCTGCCAAAGCACTGAACGGCAGCATAAATGTTCCGAAAAAGCTGAGATCTGAAGCTGACCCTTGAAAAAAGTATATAAAAAGCACTACAGTAAGTGAACCGCCGGCGTTAATTCCGAGAATACCAGGCTCGGCAAGTTCATTTTGAGACACGCTTTGCAAAATGGCTCCAGCTACGGAGATCCCTGCTCCAACAAGCAAAGAAAGGATGATCCGAGGCAGCCTGAACTCAAATAAGACAAGTTCATCACGCGCCGTTCCTTGGCCGAAAAAGACCTGAAGCGTTTTAAGCGGTGCAATTTTGATAACGCCCAAATTGAGACTGATAAAAAAGACCACCACGATAAGCAAAAAGGTCACAGCCATTACAATAAGCGGTTTGTTTGTTTTTGTTTTCATTACAGCCCTCTCCTTTCACGACGTGCCAAATAAAAGAAAAAGGGAACGCCGATCAGAGAAGTCAGCGCGCCGACAGGCGTTTCAAAGGGCGCATTTACGAGTCTGGCCGCTATGTCAGCAAAAACAAGCAAAACAGCACCGAGCACCGCCGAGCAAGGAATGATCCACCGATAATCCACACCGACCAAAAAACGGGTAATATGCGGAATGATCAGCCCGATAAATGCAATGGTGCCGGCAATGGAAACCGCAGCTCCGGTCAGAATTACTACAATAAGCATGCCAACCAGTTTCACCGCTGATGTATATTGTCCAAGCCCTTTTGCCAGATCGTCACCGAGACTTAACACTGTCACAGATCGGGCGATGAAAAACGCCAGCGTTAAACCGACAGCTCCTGAGATAAGCAAAAGCTGGACCCCTGACCATTTCACACCCGCTACCCCGCCTGCGTACCAAAAGCTGATATCCTGAGCGACATCAAAGCGTATTGCAATGGCAGTTGAAATGCCGGTAAAGAAATAAGTAACTGCCGTACCCGCCAGAGCAAGCTTTACAGGCGTAAGTCCGCCCCTTGAAAACATGCCGATGCCCATTACCGTCGATGCCCCCAGCCCCGCTCCCGCAAAGGACCATAGCACAAGCCCCATTGCAGAAAGCCCGGGAAAAAAGGCAAACGCAATCGAAACTGCAAACGCAGAGCCTGATGTCACACCCATAATCGAAGGCTCTGCCAAAGGGTTTCTCGTCATCCCCTGCATGATTGCTCCCGACACTGCCAACAATGCGCCTACAAGCGCGGCAGCCGCCGTTCTCGGAAGCCGAAGATCATGTATAATTTGGTGAGATGTCTTTGTCGGCTGATAATGAAAAATGGCGTCCCATACAGTGCGCAAATGAATATCCGCTGCACCGAGGGATATGGATAAAAATGCGCCAAGGCAAAGCAGGCATAGACCTGCAATAAGGACGATGATCGCGCCATATGTCCTTGACGTCCATTGGATTTCTTCTGATGCAGTCCGTATATTTTTATGTTGACTCAACTGCCGTACTTCCTTTCTGTTACTGATAATGATTATCAATTGCTGTTTCAGTATATCACTTTTTTCAGCTGATTTAATAGAGTGTTTTGAACAAAAATGAAAATGCATTTGCAAAAATATAGTGTCAACCGGCACTTGCAGTGGTATAATCACAGATGATAATGATTCTCTTTTTCATCTATCTTTTAGAAAGAAGGTATGAGATATGACCCATATATACAAGAAACTCGGAGCCGCGTTTTTTGCCCTGTTATTGATTGCAGCGCTGGCAGCCTGCGGGAATAACTCAGAAAGCAAAGGTTCTGCCTCTGATTCAAAAGGCGCAGAAACCTATACATACAAGGCTGAAAACGGAAATGTAAAAATCCCGAAGCATCCTAAACGGGTGGTTGTCATGGCAGACGGCTATTACGGCTACTTCAAAACACTCGGCATCAACGTTGTCGGTGCGCCTGAGAATGTATTTAAAAACCCTTACTACAAAGGAAAAACCGACGGCGTTGAAAACATCGGAGACGGCACTTCGGTTGAAAAGGTTATTGATTTGAATCCTGACCTGATTATCGTCTGGACAACACAGGGCGCTGATATTAAAAAGCTTGAAAAAATTGCGCCGACTGTCGCAGTAAAATACGATAAGCTCGACAACATCGAACAGCTGAAAGAATTTGCAAAAATGACGGGAACTGAAGATAAAGCTGAAAAATGGCTGGCCGAGTGGGATAAAAAAGTTACTGCCGCTAAAACAAAAATCAAAAAAGCGGTCGGTGACAAAACCATTTCCATTATGCAAACGAACGGAAAAGACATTTACGTATTCGGTAAAGACTTTGGAAGAGGCGGAAGCATCATTTACAAAGACCTCGGCCTGCAGGCTACAAAGCTGACAAAAGAAAAAGCCATTGACCAGGGGCCAGGTTATACAAGTATTTCATTAGAGAAGCTCCCTGACTTCGCCGGAGATTACATTTTCGCGGGCCCATGGCAATCAGGCGGTGATGATGGCGGCGTATTTGACAGCTCCATTTGGAAGAACCTGAATGCCGTTAAAAATGGCCATGTATACAAGATGGATCCGATTGGCTTCTATTTCACAGACCCGATTTCATTAGAAGGACAACTGGAGTATATTACGGAAAGCTTGACTAAATAAACAAAAGAGCCGCCTGCCCGCAGCTCTTTTGCTTATTTATAAGGAACGGCTCAATTTGAATCATATCGGATATTTTCTTTGAGCCATTCATATTAAGCTGCATCCTCATCACGATCAGTTTTTTTATGCTGGAGAGACTGAAAAACGTTTTTTGCATATTTAACGAACGGATTCCTAACAGGAGAAATTGTGATTTTATAAAAAAGACACCTGAGCAAATCAGGTGTCTTTTCATTATGCTTGTTTTTCTTTCTGGAACTTTTTACTCACAAATGGATAAACGATTAAGCCGACAAAGAATAAACCGATGCCGAGGATAAATGTCGTTAAATCTGCTGTGCCTGTTACGATAACAAACACGGAGTATGCACACGCCAGTATCGCGATCAATCCGTCTCTTACACGGGAGCCTTTCAGCTGGTCATACGTTTCACCTTTGATGACTACCTTCAAGCTGTAGATTGCAGATACCAGATACGGAATTAAATATGCGAGTGTAGCCGCTGTCGTTAAAAATGTAAATGCGTCACTTATTGTCCGGGAAATAACCGAGAAAATGAAGACCTGTGACATGACGTTTGTAATAATGAGTGCAATGACCGGACTTCCCTTTTTATTCGTTTTTGCAAAAAATGCCGGGAAATCTCCTGCTTTAGCGGCTTGGTATGGCACCTCAGAGCCAAGCAAAATCCAGCCGAGCATCGTTCCGAATAAACAAAGGATAGCCAAAAGCGCCATAATCACGCTTCCCGCGTTTCCAACAATCGCATAGAGTACATCAACAAATGGTTTTTCAGAGCCGACAAGCTTATCATGCGGCAGAACACCCATCGTAATTAAAGTCACAATAATATATATGCTCAAGGCAATCAGCAAGCCGGTAATTGTCGCACGTTTCACATCACGCTGAGAGCGCGCACGGCCGGACAGGATCACCGCGGATTCAATTCCGACAAACGCCCACAGTGTAGAAATCGCGGCGTTATGAACCTGGCCGCCAATTCCAATGCTTGTGCCGTTTTCTCCTTGAACCGGGAAATAAAAATGACCGAATAATGTCGTTTGAAACACAAATAAACCGGCAACGATAAAGAAGACAAAACCTAATACTTTAGAAAGCGTTGTGACAAAGTTTAATTTACTTGCGCCGTTAATGCTGGCAACAAGAATCGCGTGCGTTCCCCATAACAAGATCGTACATACGGCAAACGTCAGTAATTGGCCGAGTGTCACCTCTTGCCCGCCGATCGAAAACATCTCACGTTTATCAACCAAGATCGGGAAGAACGAAGTCAAGTAACCGGCGAGACTTGTGATGATCGCCACGTTGCTGATCCAGCTCGCCACCCAGTAGCCCCACACCATTGTGAAACCGGCAGCGTTGCCTTTTTTCGGGTCAGAAAACAGCGCTCTTGCATAACTTTGCGGTCCCGCTGTCAGTTCAGGCTTGCGAATGGACAAGTGTCCGAACACAAGTGCAATCATCAGCACGCCGGCACCTGTCAAAAGCCAGGCGGACGTAGCTCCAAACGGACTCGCAATTGAAGCAAGCGAGCTCGGCAAGGAGAAAATTCCTGATCCAACCATATTTCCAACGACAAACGCCGTTAATAACCAAAAACCCCATTTTTTTGTCTGTTCCATTCCAGTACCTCCATGATTCTTTGTACGGACCAGACCCCGAGATCATATAAACGCAAAAAAAGCCTGAACAAAAGTCCATGCTTAAAGAAACACACACCCTTGATCTCCGGATAGCCCTCCGCGAAAAAGCACGCGGCAGTCCTGCACTTATTCAGATACAGTCCCAGCATAGAGAAGGATCGGCTTTCTCCACACTTCGGCGCTGATGCCTTTTACACATGTTTAACAGCCCCTGTCAGCCTGGCATGTGTGACTTATCATCCGCGCAACCTCTACCTCACTGAGAAAGAGTGAGGATTTAATTATTCAGTTACTCCCAGAAGGTTATCAAAGAAAGGATGATCTGTCAAAGGGAACAGATGGAAAATACGGATAGAGCCAAGCCCTATCCGCATGTGATTATCGATTATTTTTCTTTTTTTGCACAGCTTCTTGAAGCGGATCATCTTTTAGAGCTGAACCAGCATCTTCAAGAGCTCCTTGGATTACGTTTTTTTCTTTTTCGGAACGTTTTCCTTTATCTTTATTAAAGAAACCCATTCGTATCACCTCTTTTAAAAAATAGGTACATGTTTAAGATGCCTCTTTTATGAAAAATTATGCGGGATATTTTTTATCGTCCAAAGTCCTGTTGATCAAACATACATTCTCTTGATATATTTGTAATTCAGAGATTTTTTGCAAAAGATAAAAGGAGAAGCGGCAAATGACAGGAAAAACACACATCATGGGAGGCATCGCTTCTTGTACGGCAGCGGCTTATTATTATGGATTTGATCCAGTGCTTATGGCTGCGTCAGGCGCGGTTGGAGCATTAATACCCGATATCTGCCACACACAAAGCAAAATCGGGAGAAAATTTCCTATTTTATCGAAAGTGGTCAGCTCCGTTTTTGGCCATCGTACATTTACACACAGCTTGCTGTTTATGCTCATCATGTTTTTTATCACTTCTACATACATTCCAGATAAAAACATATCAGCCGGCCTGATGATCGGAATGGCAAGCCACTTGATTCTTGACGCTTGGACGGTGAACGGAATCAAATTATTATTCCCTTCAACGATCCGCGTTCGGCTTCCATTATATATGAAGACAGGCAGTTTTTCTGAGCAGCTCGTGCTAGCTGGCCTGACCCTTGCTTCATGTTACTACTTTTATATGCTGTTTCATGGGCGCATGTTTTAAACATGAGTGCTGAGACTTGTCTGAACCGGCTGTTTTTAGTAGGTTTTACTTAAGAAGCATTTCATGCAGATGATCAAGAAAACGCGAGGAGTCATATTGATGAAAGGAACCTTTTTTCACAATCAGCGGTTTTTATGTTTTTCGATCTTATTTATGTGGATCAAAACGTATGTGATATATAAACTCGGCTTTGATTTGCAAATCGATACTCTGTTGGAGGAGCTAATGCTGCTGGTCAACCCGCTCAGCTTTATTCTTCCTTTATTCGGGATCGGCCTGTTTCTAAAAGAAAACAAGCAGCGGGCCTTTTTGCTGATTGCCAATTTGGTTCTGACTGTCATCTTGATCTCTAATACGATTTTTTACGGCTTTTATATCGATTTTATTACCATCCCGGTTTTATTTCAGGCCAGCAACATGAGCGATATGGGCAGCAGTGTAAAAGAACTGTTCCATCCTCTGTTTATCGCCCTGTTTGTGGATTTGGTTTTTCTGCTGCTGTTCGTCAGAAAAACCAAACACCCACAGACAAAAGCCGCTCCCCGCACGATCAAACGGTACTATGCAGCTTCCTGCGGCATGCTTTTATGCACACTGGCACTTGCAGAAGTACAGCAGCCGAAGCTTTTGGCACATTCTTTTGACCGGGAAATGCTAGTCAAAAGCATCGGTCTGTTTCAGTTCCATATTTACGATACAATTTCTCAGACTGTTAATATCAGCGCGAAAGCTTTTGCCGATGAAGACAGTATAACTGCCATTAAAAACTACACAGAGGCTGATTACAGCAAGCCTGATCAAAGCAAATTCGGTCTTGCAAAGGGGCGCAATGTCATCTTTGTAACACTTGAATCGACCCAAAGCTTTGTTCTGAATGAAAAAGTAAATGGAAAAGAAATTACCCCATTTATGAATGATCTCATAAAAAAAAGCTATTCCTTTGATCATTTCTATCAGCAAACAGAACAAGGAAAAACATCAGATTCAGAATTTATCGTCGCTAACTCACTGTATCCTTCCCTTAGCGGCGCCGTCTTTTTCACGAAAAGCGACCATCAATTTCATACGATGTATAAATCGCTGAAACAGCACGATTATTATTCAGCCGTCTTTCATGCTAACCATAAAACATTTTGGAACAGAGATGTCATGTACGATACGTTTGGCATTGACCGCTTTTTTGATGTTGATGATTTTCATGTCACTCCCGGGACATCGACAAGCTGGGGCTTAAAAGACAAAGAATTTTTAGAGCAGTCCGCCGAAAAGCTGAAAAGCCTGCCGCAGCCGTTCTACAGCAGTTTTATCACGTTAACGAATCATTTTCCGTTTGAGATTGATGAAAAGGATCAGCTGATAGATGAATTCGATTCAAGCAGTGATCTGTTAAACCGCTATGTGACCACGGTTCGCTATGAGGATGAAGCATTGAAGCATTTTATCAAAAAACTGAAGGACGAAGGCTTATACGAAAATTCGATGATCGTATTTATGGGAGATCATTACGGCATTTCTGAAGCCCATAACGAGGCAATGGCTGAGTTTTTAGGGAAAGACGAAATCACACCGTATGACAACGTTCAGCTCCAGCGGGTGCCGTTTATCATACATATCCCGGGAATCACCGATCAACAGCCGGAAACCATCCCTGATGCCGGGGGACAGGTCGACGTCAGGCCGACGCTGATGCATTTGCTCGGCGTTGAGACAAAAGGCGATATCCAATTCGGCAATGATTTGCTGTCCAGCGACCGCACCCCATTCGCCGTTCTGCGAAACGGCAGCTTTATTACGAACGATTATATATACACAAAGAACACGTGCTATAGCCAAAAAACAGGTGAAGTGCTGGAAGATCAGGATGCGTGCCTCCCTTATAAGGAGAAAGCAAACGAAGAACTGTCTCTCTCCGATAAAATTTTAAATGGTGACCTGCTCAGGTTTTCCGAATGAAAAAAATCCCTCTATCAAGAGGGATTTTTTACGTTTCCAATATCACCTTGCCAGTCAGCTTTGTTTCATAGCCGTTTAAATGAGACAAATTCGCCTTGTAGTCCTCAGAATTCAAAATCTCCTTCACGACTTTGAGCAGCTGCTCATGTTTTTTCAAAACGACAATATCATATTGTTCGTCGATGAGCGGGATAAAATCAACACTGCCCATATGTGCCGCGTGCTGTGCCCCGATTCCCGCGTCAGCCTGTCCGCTTGAAACTTGTGAAGCTACAGCGTAATGATCAGTCACGATATCGCCATATCCCACTACATCAGCCGGATTCACACCAAGCAAGCCAAGCTGTTCATCAAGGAGCACCCTTGCGCCAGAACCCTTTTCCCTGTTGATGAGCCGGATATCGGCTCTTTTCAAGTCTTTCCAGCCTTGAATGTTTTTCGGATTCCCTTTTTGCACATACAGTCCTGCTTTGCGGAGAACGACATTGATGAGACAAAACGGTTCACCTGTCAAGATCCGTTTCACATAAGGCGCGTTATACTGGCCGGTTTCTGCATCGTACAAATGGAGGCTGACAATGTCACACTTGCCTTGATACATATCAATCAGGCTGTTTAAGCTTCCTTTGTATTTACGGAGCGGCGTCTCCTGAATGGCATTCTCCAAATGCTTGCTGAGGATATCCATCGAAATATCCTGTCCGCTGATCATGACATTCGGTCTGCCGTCCGGCTCAGCCTCCTGCACCTGTTTCGGCGCTTCAGTTGCAGCGATGGGCTGAGACATTCTCATATTTGTTTTATATTGCTTTAAATCTTCTTCATCCACACGCATCTGCCTTCCGACACGGTAAGCAGGCAGCACGCCTTTTTTAATCAAATCATAAACGGTCAGCTTTGATACCTTCAGCAGACCTGCAACTTCTTCTATCGTATAGGAAGAGGTTTCATTCATCATCATCACTCTCCTATTTTATTATACCTTTTCGTTGAATGTAAAAAAACCCACATAAACCAAACATAATCAGTTATAATTAGTTATATCTAATGATAAGGGGTGCAATCATGTTTAAGAAGTATTCTATTTTCATCGCAGCCTTAACCGCTTTTCTGCTTGCAGCAGGCTGTTCTTCAAACCAGTCTTCAACGGACAGCGAGAAAAAAGTAATGTTAACCATCTCAGCTGCCGCCAGCGCGCAGGATGCACTTGAGGAAATCCAAAAAAATTATGAAAAAGAGCATCAAAGTATTACCATCCAAGATAACTATGGCTCATCCGGCGCCTTGCAAAAACAGATTTCTCAAGGAGCAGGAGCAGATCTGTTCTTCTCAGCTGCTGAGGATAAATTTAAAAAGCTGGTGGATGATGGAGATATCGCAAAAAAAGACAGCACTGATTTAGTCGGTAATGAAATTGTGCTGGTCGTACCGAAAAACGGAGATTCACCTGTGACAAGCTTCAGCAATCTGGCTGAATCAGAAAAAATCGCTCTCGGCACGCCGGAATCCGTACCGGCAGGAGCTTATGGGAAAGAATCACTGACAAAGCTGTCTCTATGGGACAAAGTGAAGGATAAAATTGTGTATGGAAAAGACGTTCGCCAAGTTCTTTCTTATGTTGAAACCGGCAATGTAGACGCAGGTATTGTTTATAAAACAGATGCCCTGGTCTCGAAAAAGGTCAACATTATCGACGAGGCAAAAGCAGATACACACAGCCCAATTGTCTATCCGTTAGGAATCGTAAAAGATACAAAACACCGTAAGGAAGCGAAGGAATTTTACGAATACCTGCAATCTGATGAAGCAATGAAAGTATTTGAGAAATATGGCTTTACTGCCAAGTAGCATAAGCGCTTCAGAATTTTTCACACCCGTTGTGCTTTCCTTTCAGGTGGCGGCAGTTGCCGGAATTGCTGTCATTATTCTCGGAACACTTGCTGGAGCATGGATGTCACGGGCATCATTTTTCGGAAAAACGGCACTCGAAACATGTTTTATGCTTCCGCTCGTTCTTCCGCCTACTGTTGTCGGTTTTATTTTGATCGTCATTTTCGGAAAGCACAGCTTCATCGGACAAGCCATCGAGTGGATCTTCCGGCAGCCTGTCATTTTCACCTGGTGGGCCGCTGTGATCGCCTCGGCTGTTGTAGCCTTTCCGCTTATGTACCAATCAGCCAAAACCGGATTTGCTGACATTGACCCCGATATACAAGGTGCGGCCATGGTAGACGGCGCTAGCAGATGGAAAGTGTTTATCCATATCTCCGTCCCGCTTGCCTATCCTTCATTGCTGACCGGAAGCATCCTCAGCCTTGCGCGGGCGCTCGGAGAATTTGGCGCAACACTCATGTTTGCAGGGAACATCCCCGGTGTTACGCAAACACTGCCGACGGCGATATATGTCGCATTGGATTCCGGCAACAATACCCTTGCCTGGGCGTGGGTCGTCTGTATTGTTGTCATTTCCTTTTTGATGCTGTTTTTCATTCAACAGAAAAAAACGCACTAAAAAAAACTCCCCATAACGGGGAGTTTTTTGATTAAAACAGAAGCTCATCAGGATTTGGGCCGACACGCTCATCTTTATTTAATGCGTCAATTTTGTCCATATCTTCTTGAGACAATTCGAAATCAAAAATATCAGCGTTTTCGATGATACGGTGTTCTTTAATGGATTTTGGAATGGTTACAACTTCATGCTGCAGATCCCAGCGCAAAATCACTTGAGCCACAGATTTATTGTGTTTTTCAGCAATCTGTGTCAGCACTTCGTTATCCAAAAGCTGTCCCTGCATGAGCGGAGACCACGCTTCCAGCTGAATGCCTTGCGCTTTGCAGTAATCTCTTAATTCTTTTTGCGTCAAACGAGGGTGAAATTCAACTTGGTTCACCATCGGTTTGATTTCAGCATCTTTCAACAGCTCTTCTAAATGATGAACTTGGAAGTTGCTGACGCCGATCGCGCGAATTTTGCCATCTTTGTACAGCTTTTCAAGCGCGCGCCATGTATCTTTATATTTATCTTTGCCAGGCCAATGGATCAAATATAAATCTAAGTAATCAAGCTGTAATCTTTCCAGGCTTTTTTCAAAGGCAGCAAGCGTTGTTTCGTAGCCTTGATCTTCATTCCACACTTTTGATGTGATGAAGAGCTCTTCTCTTGCCACACCGGATTCTTTAATCCCGATGCCAACGCCTTCTTCATTTTTGTAGATCGCTGCTGTATCAATACTGCGATAGCCATTTTTAATTGCCGCTTTCACTGATTCAGTCGCTTCATTACCATTTTCTACTTTAAAAACACCCAGACCGAACCAAGGCATTTCAACTCCGTTATGTAACTTTACAGTATCTTTTAAACTTGTTGGCACTTGAACATCCACCCTTTCACTGAAATGTAAGCGTCTATATTATCTCACATTCCTCTCAGCCGATACCAATAATACGCTTAAGTCCCTCTTTTTGCTTCTTTTTTCACAGCACAGGCAAATTCAAACACTATTTTTTTCCTATTTTAACAATATTGAGATTACAAATACATTGAGCAGGGTATGCGTGTAGTGTAACCAAATGAAAACAAAGGAGGAAACAACTTGAAACGTATTCGTATCCCAATGACACTTGCTCTTGGTGCCGCTTTGACAATTGCCCCTTTGTCCTTTGCTTCCGCTGAAGAAAATCCTGCTCCGAAGATGTCGCAGACAACTACTGCTGGAACAACTGCCGCTGATGTAGGTTTAAACGTCAACCTGGATGTACTTGGAATTGCCAACCAGATCGCTGATGCCATCAAATCCGCACAGAACAGGGATGGGTTTGTGAAAAACCTCATGGAGTCTTCCTTCTACGCATCCGGCCAAAAATATAATGTCATGGTCTTTAATTTAAGCCAGGAATATGAAGATCATTTAAACGGTGTGCAATTTTACGGCTCAGCCGTTTACGACGGCATTACGTATGGCATTTGGGTATTTGAAGATGGAACCTTTACAAACAAAGGCGATGGCGGCTGGATCAACTGGGCCTTCAGAGGCTGGTTCGACCGGGATGGCAGCACTGTCGCATTTCATCGCCCTTAATATAGAAAAAAGCTGGCGCTCTAACGCACCAGCTTTTTTGCTGCATTTATTCGCCGCCTTCAAGCATGGCGGCTTCGACATCATTAATGTATTGGCGAAGCTCATGGGAAATGTCCCGGGAAATTTCCCTCTCCTCAAAGAGCGTTTGAATTTCATTTCTGATCGCCTGCACAGCCTTCAGCTTCACTTCCAGCTTCTGATTTTCAAAATGGGCACTTGATTTTAACTCATGATGGCTGTGCTCCAGCCTGAAAATTAACTGCTTATAGAATGTAATGACAGATAAAAACACTTCTTTATGCTCATCCGTCTTATGTTTTTCCAGATATTCTATCGCTGCTTTTGCCGTTTTCACTCTTGTTGCCCGTATCAATCCCGCTTCATTTAAAATCGACATCTCCGGCTTTTTATGTTCACCGAAGAAAATCCAATACATCA
This sequence comes from Bacillus sp. LM 4-2, assembly GCF_000978495.1. Taxonomy (NCBI): domain Bacteria; kingdom Bacillati; phylum Bacillota; class Bacilli; order Caryophanales; family Bacillaceae; genus Bacillus; species Bacillus sp. LM 4-2. Next base: position 3,284,716 of record NZ_CP011101.1, read on the forward strand.
GCCTCTTGAGCCTTGTTTTTGATAATCCGACTTTAAACGGGTTCGCATACAAAATTTCCAACTCGTTAAATCGTTCTTGCAGCACATTTGCTGTTTCTTCCGGGATGTCTCCCCGCTCCAGCATTTTCATCAGCGCCTCTTGCTCAGCCTTAACCCCCTGCGCACGGACTTTTCGCTCGTGCTTCTTAATGCGATTAGATGATGTATACTGCTGAAAACGAAGATTTTTCATTTTCTCATTGTATTCAGCTATCACCGCAAGAGAGGCCGTTTTGTTTGTCTCATTCATGTCCTCTTTAATCGTTTGAAGGGCTGTTTTGATCAACTTGCGTCTCGCCGTCAGCAGCTTCTTGTTTCGTTCCTCGTCCTCTTCTTCTTTTTCAGTCAGAATTGGCAGCACAACGGTGGCAATGACAAGCGTGCATAAAATGACGCCGGCTGCTAAAAAGAGAATCAGATTTCTTTCCGGAAACGGCGTACCGTCCTCCAGGAAATACGGAATGGAAAAAGAACCTGCAAGCGTTACTGCTCCACGCACACCGGAAATCGAAATTAACAGCGTCGAACGAAGACCCGGTTTATAGATGTTCTGATCTTTATTAAAGAACCATTTGCCGTTCCAGAAGAACAGCACCCACAGGAATCTGAGGAGCATTAACGTAAATGTGATAACTAGGATATAGCCGATCACCTTCATGTTGCTGATGGCAGTGTCGTTAAAGATAACAGAAATAACATCAGGGATTTGCGTGCCGAGAATAACGAAGACCAGGCCGTTCAAAATAAATAAAATAATGTTCCACGTACTTGAGGAGACGATTTGCAGCTTGATCATCGTAGATTCCAGGCGATCCTGTTCAACCGCATGGGTAATACCGCCAGCCACAACAGCTAAAATGCCCGAAACGCCGATTTCTTCAGCTGCCAAATAAATCACAAACGGCGTCAGAATTTGAATCAGCATATGCATCGTGACATCCTGCATGCCAAGGCGGCGCAGAAATAGGCGAAAGCGAATAATCAAAAATGAAATGACAACCCCGCACAGCAAGCCTCCGAGAGAAATAAAGACAAAGCTAACAGCCGCTTGTGCTAATGAAAATGCACCAGTCACTGCCGCTGCAATCGCAAACTTAAAGGCCACCAGACCTGATGCGTCATTCATCAGCCCCTCACCTTCCAGCAGGCGAAGAATCCCTTTTGGCATTTTCACTCTTCCTGATAATGCGCTGACAGCGACGACATCAGTCGGTGAAAGAATGGCCGCAAGTCCAAAGGCCGCTGCCAGCGGAATAGCAGGAATCATCCAGTGAATCGTGTAGCCGCCTACAATCACAGTCGCAAATACAAGGCCGAGTGCAAGCAATAAAATCGGAGCCCTTAAATTCCAAAGCTCTGCCCGCGGTGTCCTCTTTCCATCATTAAATAGCAGAGGGGCGATAAACAGAACAAAAAACAATTCGGTGTTTAATTCAAAATGAAGTCCCTGTGGAAATGAGGCGGCAAGAATCCCAAGAGCCACTTGAATCAGCGGCACCGGAATAAACGGAATAAACCGGTTCACGATATTAGAAATCGCAATAATCGTTAATAATACGAGCACAACTAAAAATATGTCCAAATGCATGACCTCCTTCGTCTGTTATGTGTCGGCATGATGAGCCAAAAAATCTGTTTGTCTAAAAGCCCTTGAGCTAGGGTGGCCTTGCATCCGCTATGTGGTTTCGCAGGAGTTCTCTCCACACTTGTCTTCTTTTATAGTACCCTTTTTAGGGTATTTTTTCTCATGATATGCTCACAGTGAACTTTTTTGCAGCAGAGCAAATTACAGAAAAAAGAGACAGGAAGCTACTCCCTGTCTCTCGTCTTTCTTTCTCAATCATGAAAATTCGTACCGTCAGTTGTTGCTTTGATAATGCCCGCGCGGATGACAAAGTCACCGAAATGCTCGCCTTCCTCACGTTCTTTCGCATAGCGGGAAAGAAGGACGCGAAGCTCGCTTAAAATGTCTGCTTCACCGATGTTTTCACGGTACATTTTGCTTAAACGGCTTCCGTCAAACGCAGCGCCAAGATACATATTATATTTGCCCGGCGCCTTTCCGATAAATCCGATCTCACCGAGTGCATGACGTGCACAGCCGTTCGGACACCCTGTCATGCGAATGGTGATTTCCTGATCACGAAGGCAGTTTTCGTCAATAATCTCTTCAATCTTATCTAACAGGGTCGGCAAATAACGTTCTGCTTCAGCCATTGCCAATCCGCAGGTCGGAAGAGCGACGCACGCCATCGAGCTGCGGCGGAGCGCTGAATGGTGCTTGCCGTCAGTTAGTCCGTATTGTTCAATTAAAGCACTGATTTCTTCTTTTTTATCGCTTGAAACGTTCGCAATCATTAAGTTCTGATTGGCTGTCAGCCGGAACTCGCCTGTATGAACTTTGGCAATTTCCCGCAAGCCTGTCATCAGCTTATAATCATCGTAATCCGTTATACGGCCGCCTTCGACAAACAGCGTGAAATGCCATTTATCCTCGATGCCTTCCACCCAGCCGTAGCGGTCGCCGTTATGATCGAAATGATAAGGCTTCGCTTCTTCCAGGCTCCAGCCGAGACGGTTTTCCAATTCTTCTTTTACGTTTTCTAAACCTAGGCGGTCAACTGTGTATTTGAACCGCGCATTTTTACGGACAGAACGGTTGCCGTAATCACGCTGAATCGTAATCGTTTTTTCAGCAACGTCATACATTTGATCGGGCCGGCAGAATCCGATGACCTTGGCTAATTGCGGATATGTCGCAGTATCGCCATGCGTCATTCCCATACCGCCGCCGATCGCCACGTTAAAACCGATCAGCTTGCCATCCTCGACAATCGCAATGAATCCGAGATCTTGTGAAAAGACGTCAATATCATTAGACGGCGGAACGGCAATACCGATTTTAAACTTCCGCGGCAGATAGAGCGGTCCGTACATTGGCTCGACTTCTTCCTCCGGCGTGCCGGCAACTCTTTCTTCATCAAGCCAAATTTCATGATATGCTCTCGTCCGCGGCAGCAGATCATCACTTAATTTTTTAGACCACTCGTATACCTCTGAGTGGATTTCAGATTGATAAGGGTTTGATGCACACATGACGTTACGGTTTACGTCTCCGCAGGCTGCGATCGTATCCAAAAGTGCTGAGTGGATCGTCTGAATGGTTTTCTTCATGTTCCATTTCAGAATCCCGTGCATTTGGAACGTTTCACGTGTCGTCAATTTTAATGTGCCGTTCCCGTATTTCTGGGACAGGTCATCCATGACAAGCCATTGTTCAGGCGTCGAGACGCCCCCGGGCATACGCACGCGCAGCATGAACTGATATGCGGGCTCAAGCTTCTGCTTTTGGCGTTCATTTCGGAGGTCGCGGTCATCCTGCAAATAACTGCCGTGGTGTTTCATCAGGCGGTTATCATCATCCGGAATTCCGGCACTGATTCGATCGAGCATCACTTCTTTCAGCGTGCCGCGCAAATAATCACTTTCTTTTTTAATGCGTTCAACATCACTTGGAGAGCCGTCCGGTGCTTTTAGAATTTTGGTCACCATGTTGAAAAACTCCTTTCAAGTCAAATCAATATACATCACGCTGATAGCGTTTTTGCTGCTGCATATCGGCAAGATAAGCCTCCGATTCTTCGCGGCTCATATTGCCTTCTTTTTCGATAATTTCAAGTAATGTGTTATGGACGTCATGCGCCATATGCTTTTCATCTCCGCAAATGTAAACAGCCGCTCCTTCTTGAAGCCATTCAAACAATTCTGCGCTATGTTCAAGCATGCGGTGCTGCACATATACTTTTTCTTCCGTATCACGTGAGAACGCCACATCCATTTTTGTCAGCACACCGTCTTTGAGCCAATTCTGCCACTCTGTCTGGTAAAGGAAATCCGTGACAAAGTGCTGATCGCCAAAGAACATCCATGCCTTTCCTTCCGCTCCCGTCTCCTCACGCTCCTGCATAAAGGAACGGAAAGGTGCGACGCCTGTCCCAGGGCCCACCATGATAATCGGTGTTTCAGGGTCTTTTGGAAGCTTAAAGTTTTGATTGTGCTGTACATAAACCGGCAGTGTGTCTCCTGGCTGCAGACGTTCCGCGCACAAAATCGAGCAGACGCCTTTTCGTTCACGGCCTTGCGCATCGTAGCGGACTGCGCCGATTGTTAAATGCACTTCATCCGGATTTGCGGATAAACTGCTTGCAATCGAATAAAGGCGGGCAGGCATTTTTCGCAAAATCGAGACAAACTCCTGCGCAGATACACTAAATGGGCCATAGTCACGGACGAGATCAAGCAAATCGCGCCCTTCAATATAGGCTTTTACATTCTCCTCATTTCCCGGGGCTAAAAGCTCTCTAAGCTCATCGTTCCCTGTCAGCTGGGCTGCCTGTTCAAGAAGCGGTTTTGTGAGAACGGTAATCTCATAGTGAGAAATCAGCGCTTCTTTCAGCGGACGGACATCACCTTGCTTATTAAGCGTCACAATTTCTTCCGGGTCCCAATTCATTTCCTTAAGGAGCAGCTCGACAAGTTCCGGATCGTTTTCTGGATAGACGCCAAGGCTGTCACCAGGCTCGTAAGTCAGGCCTGATCCTTCAAGAGACAGCTCCACATGGCGTGTTTCTTTATTTGATCCTCTGCCGTTTAAATTTAAATTTTCTAACACTTCAGCCCGAAACGGGTTTGTTCTGGAATACGAAGACTCACCGGTTTGAGACGCAGCCGCCGGCGCAGGCGCGGCGCTTCCGCCCCCAGCTTCATTTAATCCCTTCAATACACCCTCAAGCCATTCGGCTGCCGGTTCATCATAGTCAAGATCGCAATCAACGCGCGGAGAAATCCGTTTTCCGCCGAGTTCTTCTAAGCGCTGATCAAATTCTTTCCCTGTCTGGCAGAAAAATTCGTACGAACTGTCACCAAGCGCCAAAACGGAAAAACGCAGATCTTCAAGCTTAGGCGCCCGTCTTCCGTGCAGAAATTCATGAAACGACAGCGCGTTATCAGGCGGCTCTCCTTCTCCATGCGTACTGACGACGATTAAAAGATTGGTTACCTTCTTCAGCTGATTCGGCTTAAAATCGCTCATGGATGAGACGGTCACTTGAAAACCGCTCTGTTCAAGCTGCTTGCCGGCATTTTCTGCAAGCCCCTGTGCGTTTCCCGTCTGCGAACCATAAAGAACGGTCACTTCTTTTGAAACGGCCGGTGCCGGTGCTTCCGCAGACACAGCTGCCGCCGGCGTACCCGCAGCTTCTTGGGCGGAAACAGATTGCGCGGATAAATATCCGCTCAGCCAGATTTTCTGGGATTCGGTCAAGGTCGGCAGAAGGCGGTTAAGGAGCTCTGCCTGCTCCTGATTAAACGGACTGTTCATTACCTGAAGTTGCAACGTATCCACCTCACAAAGTTATAAACTGATCGAAAATTGCATCTAATTGAACTTTACCGGAATACTAGGCTTAAGTAAAATATATTTACATGATGATAACTATTAAGAATCCTAATGATAAAACGGCTATGTTTCATATAAATAAAAAAAGAGAAGGACTTCCTTCTCTTCATTCAGCATTCTGATATAAGCGAGGCGGCACAGCGGTTACAAACGGACTGGCTTCACCTGTATAAAATACCGCCAGCATGTGCATCGCACGGGTGCACGCAGTATATAAAAGCCTGCGGTCGTGCTCTGTATGATAGTGTTCTTCAGATGCATCATAGACAAGCACTGCGTCAAATTCAATTCCCTTTGCTAAATACACCGGAATCACGCAAACACCCTTTTGAAATGGTTGATTTTCTTTATGAATCAGGCGAACATCTGTATATTCACTCATGTGGGCGTGCGCCTGTATGCATTGCTGCGCAGTCTTGCAGATGACGGCTATTGTTTCGTGCCCTTTTTTCTTGAGCCGGCCAATTTCTTGCGCGAGCTTTTGGCAAAGGCTCTCATGTCCTTCAGTTTTGACAACGAGCGGCATTTCCCCGCTTCTATTAAACGGCTCAATATCCGCTCCATCTTGAAGCATCGCTTTGGTAAACTCGACAATCTGCCTTGTTGATCTGTATGTTCTCTTTAAACGAACATACTCAGCAGGCTCATCCTCAAAGCACGCATCCATACGCTGATCCCCGTGTATGGTATGCGCGTAGATGGACTGATTGATATCACCGAGCACTGTCATGCTGGCAGCCGGAAAAATGCTTCTCATGTAAGCCATCTGAAACGGTGAATAGTCCTGGGCTTCGTCAATAAATAGATGTTTGATCTTCGTATTTTTCTTTCTGCCCTCAATCAGATCCTGCATATAAAGAAACGGTGCCGCGTCCTCATAGAGCAATTTATTATCCGTAAATGCCGAACGGGTCAGTTCACCTATCGCGGCCTTCTTCTCATCCTGAAATTTTCCTCCCCAGCCAGAAAACAATTGCAGGTACAGCTGTTTCACATCAAGAAATGCAAGGAGTCTGACCGCCTGTTTGAGCGGTTTGAAAGCTTTTTTCACAATGATGGCGGCAAGCAGCTGCTGCTCTCTTTGATAATCGTTAAACGTACTCTCGCTGAACCGTTTCCTTTCCTGCAGCTTTTTGTACACGTCCAAGTAGTCCTCTTTGTCAAGCAGCTCAGCTTCATGAACAACCCAATCCTTTCGCCGTTCCTTTTTCTCAAGCTTGTTAAGCTCACTCAGCAGCCACTTCGCGGTTTGCTCCATCCGATTCGGAATGGAGTGATTTTGATCCAATGAGTAAAAATAGGATTGAATTTGCTCCTTTGTGATCAGCTTTTGTCCGCGGAATATGATATTTTTAAAAATCATCCCTTCAGAGGAAAGCCGTGTGACGTATTCATTAATGAATTGCTGAAAGGATAAACCCGCCTTCCATGTGATTCCCGCGAGCCTTGTTGGAAAATCGCCTTCCTTAGTTTCGGTCAGGCAATATTCGAGCTGATCAAAGGCGCTTTCACATTTGAACTTGCGGCCAAGACGATGCTCGATATATTCCTGAAACGTCGCCTGCTCCATATTCTCTTCTCCTAACTCCGGCAAAACAGAGGAGACATAGCTGTTAAATAAGAAGTTGGGAGAAAACAAAACGATTTGTCCGGCATCAATGACGCCGCGGTGCCTGTATAACAAATAAGCGACACGCTGAAGCGCAGCCGATGTTTTCCCGCTGCCAGCCGCTCCCTGCACGATCAGGATCTTGCTTTTTTCATTACGGATAATCTGATTTTGTTCTTTCTGAATCGTAGACACGATGTTTTTCATTTGGGTATCGGAGTGATGGCTTAATACCTCTTGCAGCATTTCATCGCCAATCGTCATATCGGTATTAAACATCGCCTTGAGAGTGCCGTTTTTGATCATAAACTGGCGTTTCAGCACCATTTCCCCTTCTATCGTTTCACCGGGCACCTCGTACTCCGCTTTTCCTGGAGAATAATTGTAGTACAAACTTGATATCGGCGCCCTCCAGTCATAGATCAGAAAGTGTTCCTCTTTCTCATCCAAACAGGAAGCTAAACCGATATAAATTCGCTCTGCCTCCGCCTCGCCGTTTTCAATAAAATCAATCCGGCCGAAATAAGGCGATTTTTTCAATTGATGAATTCGTTTGAGCTGCTGATCCATGCGCCGATGATTCTGTTCCCGATCAGACAGCAGCTCTGCCTGCTGCTTAATGCTTGCCATCGTTTCAATCGCTTCATGGGCATCATCAAAATTAACCTTAACATCCTCCCAAAAGCTTTTTCTTAATCCGATGATATCATGCTTCAACCCGCCCGCAGACGTTTCCAGAAACCGCTCTTTTTTTTCGAGCTCCTTCAGCACCTCATCTATTCTCGACTGCTCTTCCTTCCATTCCTTATCCTGCTGATTCATGAACGGCACCTCCAGAAAATAGTTGACAAACATAGATGAAATACTGTAAAATATAATTGGATACATATATTAAATTATATGATGTAAACTGGCAAATACAATTTATAATAGCACATTCACCCAATACCAATCAAGGTTTGGGTTATTTATATTATGCAGAAAAAAACCGATTTCACTTCGAAATCGGTTTTTTTGCTATTAATTATCTAAGCGAAAAGAACGGTTTGGCAGCTTCCAATTAAACATATAGGAACAAACCCGGCAAACAACGAGCACGAAAAACAGAACGTACAAGCCAAACGAGTTCCCCAGCCAGCCCAAGCCGACGATTAAACCGCCGAGAGCCGCCCAGACCGCATAAATTTCCGCCTTCAGTACAAGCGGTTTGCGCCCGGCAAGAAGGTCACGGATGATTCCGCCCCCGCTTCCCGTCAGCACCGCAGCTACGATCACGGCACTAAGCGGATGGCCCATTTTGACAGCATACAGTGCGCCTTGGATAGCAAAGGCAGCGAGGCCGATCGCATCTGATAAATTGCCCCACTTATTCCAATGCTTCAGCAGCAGCTTCGGAAACAGAAACACAATTGTAATAGATAAAAGCGCGATTTGAAAGTACGCTCCCTGCTCCCATAGCGCTGACACCGGAACACCGATCAGCAAATTGCGGATCGCTCCTCCTCCAAAAGCTGTGACAATCCCTAATATATAAACTCCTAAAATATCATATTCCTCTTCCATCGCAACAATTGCGCCGCTGACTGCAAACGCAATGATGCCAATCACACTGAGCAGCTCCCAAGCCATTCTGATGACTCCCTTTTATGTTTGTTAAATTTTCTGACGACCTCTAGATTTTATAATCGCTCCAGCGTAAAATCAATAACATTTTTATGAGAAAAAAAGATAAATTTAGAGGGAATACGGCTATTGCTGATGGACATGAGTTTGCGAAATTAAAAAAGCGCCCGGCATACGCGGGCGCTTTTTTTGTTATTCAGATTTTTCGCCTTTCAGCAGGCACATAAAAATGATAATCAGGATAAAAGCAATCAGGGCCAGGAATGGAATCGTAATAAAACCAAACCAGTTAATATATTGGCCCGAGCACGGCACGCCGCTTACACACGGCTTAATGCCGCTAAAACCGGGCACTTTTTGCTCTAAGTAATGCATAGTCGAAATGAATGCCCCTATAATCGCCATCGGGAGCACATATTTTTTCACTCGTATGTCCCCTTGAAAGGTGGCGATGCCTAAAATCAGGACGAGCGGATACATGAGGATACGCTGGTACCAACACAGTTCACATGGAATAAACTTTCTGATTTCACTGAAATACAGGCTGCCCAGCATAGCGATAAGAGCCACAACCCAGGAAGCATATAAAAATACGATTCTATTTTTCATATCGTTACTTCCCTTTCAGCTCTTTTTCTATTGTCTCTTTGATTTCATCATAATCCGCAAAATTTTTGATCACTTTATCATTGACGTAAATCGTCGGTGTTGCCTGTATGTTCATTTTTTGATTAAGGTCAGAATCCTTTTCCACTTGAGAAGCGAATGTTTCCTTATCAAGATTTTCCTTGAGTGTCTCAGGTTTTATCTTTGTGGTGTTTTTTGCAAGATCACCAAGGAGGCCTGGGGTTACCCATTCCTGTTCCGTATCCGGCTGTTTTTCGAACAGCTTTTCATGGAAATCCCAGAAAGAGTCAGGGTCTTCCTTCCATACTTCTTCAGATGCAAGAGCCGCTAATCTTGAACCTTTTCCATGGAACATGACGTTCACGAAAGAAAATTTCACATCGCCCTTATCAATAAAGTCTTTTTGTATTTTTGGAAAGATGTCACTGTTAAACACCTTGCAAGACGGACATTTGTAATCTCCGAATTCTACTACAGTTACCGGTGCATCGTCCTTGCCAAGCACAGGCTGCCCTTTGATAGACGGCTGTCCGGAAACCGCATCATTGCCTTGTTCCGTTTTGTTATTAATGATGACAATGGCTGCTAGCAATACAACAACCACAACCGTAAGGATGACCGCGAATTTCGCAGAAGACTGCTGTTTCTTTTTCACTCCGACACCTCATCGTTTTAAAATTAAAAAAGAAGCGGATCGCAATTGACCCACTTCTTTATTTTAACAAGACAAGCGCTGATAAGAAAACCCCGAAAAAATGAATTCTCTCCGACAATTTATTTGTTTTTGAGACGCATGACGCGCATGGCGTTCGCCACAGCAAGCAGTGTAACGCCGACATCTGAGAAAACCGCTTCCCACATGGTCGCAATTCCAAATGCACCAAGAATGAGAAAGATCGCTTTCACACCTAAAGCAAATCCGATGTTTTGCCACACGATACGCCGTGTCCGTTTCGCAATCCGAATCGCTTCCGCAATTTTTGACGGCTGATCTGTCATTAGCACGATGTCTGCGGCTTCTACTGCGGCATCTGAGCCAAGGCCTCCCATCGCGATCCCTATATCTGCGCGGGCAAGCACCGGCGTATCATTGATACCGTCACCGACAAAAATGAGTTTTTCATTAGGCAAAAGCTTAGCTTCTAATGCTTCGACCTGCGCGACTTTATCTTCCGGCAGCAGCTCTGCATATACCTCACCAATCCCAAGCTGTTTTCCGACGGCTTCTCCCGTTTGTTTCGAATCACCCGTCAGCATAGCTGTCTGTTTGATCCCAAGCGACTTCAGATCAGCAACCGCCTGTGCTGCGTCTTCCTTTATCTCATCCGCTATGATGATTGCTCCGGCATAGCGTTGATCAACAGCAACGTGTACGATTGTTCCAGCATTTTCATCCGGGACATCCTCAATTTGTTCTCTTTCCATGAGCTTTTTATTCCCAGCAAGGATCTCAGTTCCATTTACCTTTGCAAAAATGCCGTGGCCAGAGATTTCTTCGTATGACTCAATCTCATCGGAGGAAAGCATTTTCCCGTAAGCTTTACGCACAGATTCAGCAATCGGATGCTGTGAATGAAGCTCAGCGTATGCCGCCGCTTGAAGTAATCTATCCTTTGTAAAACCTTCCGCGGGTTTGATTTCTGTCACTTCAAAGCTGCCTTTTGTTAGTGTTCCCGTTTTATCAAACACCGCGTATTTGACTTGATTCAAGGCTTCTAAATAATTGCTTCCCTTTACAAGCACTCCGGCCTTTGAGGCCGCTCCGATTCCGCCGAAGAAACCGAGCGGAATAGAGACAACAAGCGCACAAGGACAAGAAATCACTAAAAAGATAAGCGCGCGGTACACCCAATCGGAAAGCGCGGCGCCAGAAAGAACAAGCGGCGGAACAAAGGCCAGCAATACCGCGATGATCACAACAGCAGGTGTATAATACTTGGCAAACTTCGTGATAAAGTTTTCTGTCCGGGCTTTACGGCTGCTCGCATTCTGAACCAAGTCTAATATTTTTGATACTGCTGATTCCTGATAGCCCTTTGTGACTTCAATATGCAGAACGCCGTTTTGATTGATAAAGCCTGACATTACATCTTGTCCTTCCTGAGTTTTTCTCGGAACGGACTCACCTGTCAACGCAGATGTATCAACCATCGCTGACCCTTGCACGACCTTACCGTCCAGGGGTATGCTTTCTCCCGGATTAACCACAATGATGTCTCCTGTCTGAACGTCCTCCGGGGAAACCTGTTCAATGCCGTTCTTTGTTTTGAGATTGGCGTAATCAGGCCGTATGTCCATTAACGCACTAATTGATTTTCTGGAACGGCTGACCGCGGCTCCTTGAAAAAGCTCACCGATTTGATAAAACAGCATAACGGCGACGCCCTCAGGGTATTGCTGAATCAGAAAGGCGCCGATTGTAGCAAGAGCCATTAAGAAATGCTCATCAAACACCTGACCGCGGATGATATTTTTAACTGCGCGGATCATAATGTCACCGCCGATGATTAAATAAGCACCGAGGAAAAGGAAAAATTCAATGGTTCCCGAATGAACCAAATATGCCGCTGCGCCGAGAATGACAGCCGCCGCCATTCTGATCAGCATATTGACCATTCGATTACGATAGCCATCATCAGCTGATTTCTTTATATGCTTTTGGCGAACCGTTACATGCGGATCAATTGATTTCACTTTTTTCTCTACTTTATTCGTGACCCATTGCTCTTCTTTCCCATCGGCTGAGACAGTTAAGGTGCTTGCCGCAAAATTTACCGCGCATCCGTCAATGCCTTTTATGCCTTTGACTCCATTTTCGATTTTTTGGGCACAATTGCTGCAATCCAAACCGTCCAGAACGTATTCCTGTTTCACTAGTCTCACCTTACCTTCCGATTTAGGGTTCCCTTTTCAAAGCGTATCAATGAGTATTCTATTTACTTTACATATATGAGCATATACTCATATATAAGTTACACCTATTATATGTTGTTTTCCAAGAAAGTGTCAATGAAAAACAAAAACCGGCATATAGCCGGTTTTTCATTTTACTTTTTGCAGGCGAAGAGCATTCAGAACAACGGAAACGGAGCTGAATGCCATTGCTGCTCCTGCTATCCACGGTGCTAAAAATCCAAGTGCTGCGATTGGGATGCCGAGGCTGTTATAGCCAAGCGCCCAGAATAAGTTTTGTTTAATGTTTTTCATTGTCAATCTACTCATGCGGATTGCGTCTGCAATGCTGTTTAGATCGCCGCGAATCAGTGTAATGTCTGCTGTTTCCATGGCAATGTCCGTGCCAGTTCCAATCGCCATGCCGATGTCAGCTGTGGCAAGCGCCGGCGCATCGTTAATTCCGTCGCCTACCATTGCTGTCTGGCGGCCTTCTTTTTGCAAGCGGGCGATTTCCGCCGCTTTTTGTTCAGGAAGGACTTCCGCAATGATATTCGCAATTCCCGCTTCCTTCGCAATGGCTTCTGCGGTTCTGCGATTGTCTCCTGTCATCATGATGACATCAAGACCCAACTCTTTCAGACGGGCAACAGCCTTCCGCGACGTATCCTTAATCGTATCTGCAACTGCTACTAGCCCCGCTGCTTCTCCATCAATGGATACAAGCATAACTGTTTTCCCTTCGGCCTCTAGCTCTTCCATTTGGGCGAGAAGAGCCCCATGCTCAACCTGTTCGCTCTCCATTAATTTTCTTGTGCCGACGAGAATGCTTTTTCCTCCGGCTTCAGCCAAAATGCCTGCGCCGACTTTTGCTTCAAAACGGGTTAGCTTCGGTATCTCAAGCCCTTTATCTTTCACGCCAGCAATAATCGCTTCGCCAAGCGGATGCTCTGATCCCGTTTCGGCTGCCGCTGCAAATTGAAGCAAATCTTTTTCTTCAAAACGGCCGAATGGAATGGCATCCGTCAGACGCGGCTTCCCGTTTGTCACGGTTCCGGTTTTATCAAGAACAATGGTATCGAGACGATGTGTTTTTTCTAAATGCTCGCCGCCTTTAAATAAAATCCCGAATTCAGCAGCGCGTCCAGATCCAGCCATTATGCTCGTCGGAGTGGCAAGACCGAGGGCGCAAGGACAGGCAATGACAAGAACCGCAATGAACTTGCTGATCGCTTCGGCAAAATCGCCAGGAGCCGCCCAAAGATACCAAATGAGAAAAGTGAGAACGGCAATCCCCAATACAATGGGCACAAAAATGCCTGAAATCTGGTCAGCGAGACGCTGGATCGGCGCTTTTGACCCTTGTGCTTCCTCAACAATTTTGATGATATGAGAAAGCGCAGTATCCTTTCCGACGTTGACAGCTTTAATTTTCAGAAAGCCGTTTGCGTTAACGGTTGAACCTGTCACGCTGTCACCAGGATTTTTGTCAACAGGAAGACTTTCTCCTGTAATCATCGATTCGTCAACCGCTGAACGGCCTTCAACCACTTCTCCGTCGACAGGAATTCGTTCGCCAGGTTTGACGTAAACAATGTCATTAACAAGCACTTCGTCGATCGGGATGATTTGCTCCTGTCCGTCTCTTACAACAGTAGCTGTTTTCGCTTGAAGCTTCATCAGCTTTTTAATCGCATCCGAGGAACGGCCTTTTGCTTTTGTTTCAAACAACTTGCCTAATAAAATCAGCGTCAGCAAAATCGCGCTTGTTTCATAATAAAGGCCGTCTGTATGCCCGTGAGAGCCAATGCTTTGAAAAGTTAGATAAAGACTATAAGCGTAAGCAGCCGTCGTACCGAGGGCGACCAATACATCCATATTGGCGCTTTTATTTCTGAGCGCCTTATAAGCACCCACATAAAACGGCCAGCCGATCAGAAATTGGACTGGTGTCGCCAGCGCAAATTGCATCCACGGATTGAGAAATATATCCGGTACCCAAATGAATGATGTAAATGTAAAATGGCTCACCATCGCCCAAAGCAATGGAAATGACAGGACAGCTGAAAAAATCAGTCTCGCCGTTTGCTTCCGTTCTTCTTTCTTTTTAGCAGCAGCAGCCTCACTGTCCTGTTCCCCCTTCAACTTTAGCTTATATCCAAGCTTATCTACCGCTTCTTTCAAATCGCTGACAGACGCTTCTTTTGGATTGTATTCGACCGTAACTGTTTCTAAAGCGAAGTTTACTGGAGCATTTGCGACGCCTTCTATTTTGTTAAGCCGTTTTTCAATCCGATTGGCGCAAGCCGCACAGGTCATGCCCTCAATATCGAATTCAGCTTTTTCTGTAACGACTTGATAGCCCAGCTTCTCTATTTTTTCCTGAATCGCTGCAGTCCCTGTTTCAGCAGGATCGTAGATTACATTTGATGTTTCCGTTGCCAGATTAACATTTGCATCCGTGACACCGGGCATCCGCTTCAGGCCTTTTTCAATTCTGGCAGCACATGCCGCACAGGTCATACCAGAGACCTGCATCGCGATTTCCTTTTGTTCACTCAACATACTCACTCCTTTATATACACCTGGGGGGTATATAAAAATGAAAGAAATATCGCGCCTCCCTAAAGGCGCGATACCTTGAATCACTTGGCTACATCATAGCCCTGATCTTCTATCGCATCCGCAATATCTTTGACTGATACTTTGTCAGCATCAAACGAAACATCGACTTTACCCGCTTCCAGATTGACATGAACGGCACTGACGCCGTCCAGTTCTCCTACGCTTGTTTCTACTGCTTTGACGCAGTGCTGACAAGACATTCCTTCAACTTGCAATGTTTTTTGTTCCATATCAATTCCTCCTGTTTATTCTTTCTATTTTCATCCTACCATACCCCCGTAGGGTATTACAATAAAAAAACGCTTTATGATTTTGTGAACTTTTTAAATACGTCCAAAAGCTCAGAAATGGCCTGTTCCCCGTCTCCGCTTTTGATGGCATCTGCTACACAATGATGGGCATGATCCTCAAGCAAATGAAGCGCCACATTTTTCATTGCCGCCTGAACAGCTGAAATTTGCACAAGAATATCTACACAATATCTGTCGTTTTCCACCATGTTTTGAATGCCTCTGACCTGGCCCTCAATCCGCTTAAGCCGGTTTGTAATCTGATCCTTTTCTTTCGAGCTTTTATGGTTTAATGTTTTATGTTCGTTATGCTTTTCCATGCGTACACCTCTGTTTAATGATATTAATTCCCATTATACTGATTGTCCAAACGGTTGTCTAAGCATGCCGACGCAAAAATGAATCAGTTAGGTTTTACCATTTGATCAGGAGGGTATATACTTCTGTTGATAACGCTTTTAAAGGGGAGAAGAAAAGTGGACACGATCAAGGTTGGAATATTAGGATACGGATTGTCCGGTTCTGTTTTTCACGGGCCGCTGCTGGATGTTCTGGATGAATATCAAATCAGCAAAATCATGACATCTCGGACAGAAGAAGTGAAACGGGATTTTCCAGATGCTGAGGTTGTACATGAGCTTGAGGAAATCACAAATGACCCTGCCATTGAGCTTGTCATTGTCACCACCCCGAGCGGCCTTCATTACGAGCATGCTATGGCATGCATACAGGCCGGAAAACATGTTGTGATGGAAAAACCAATGACAGCAACAGCCGAAGAGGGGGAAACATTAAAAAGGGCTGCCGATGAAAAAGGCGTATTATTAAGCGTATATCATAACCGACGCTGGGATAACGACTTTTTAACGATTAAAAAGCTGATCTCTGAGGGATCTCTTGAAGATATCAATACATATCAAGTTTCCTATGACCGCTACAGACCTGAAGTTCAAGCGCGGTGGCGGGAAAAAGAAGGCACTGCCACTGGTACGCTGTATGATCTCGGCTCCCACATCATAGACCAAACCCTGCATTTGTTTGGGATGCCTAAAGCCGTGACTGCAAACGTGATAGCCCAGCGGGAAAATGCTGAAACGGTTGACTATTTTCATTTAACCCTGGATTATGGCAAGCTTCAAGCCATTCTATACGGAGGATCAATCGTTCCGGCAAACGGACCTCGTTATCAAATCCATGGAAAAGATTCTAGCTTTATCAAATATGGAATTGACGGACAGGAAGACGCACTCAGAGCGGGAAGAAAACCAGAGGATGACAGCTGGGGTGCGGATGATCCGGAGTTTTACGGAAAGCTTACAACCATTCGTGGCTCCGACAAAAAAACAGAAACGATTCCATCAGTAAATGGCTCCTACCTTACTTATTACCGTAAAATAGCGGAAAGCATACGAGAAGGTGCTGCGCTGCCAGTCACTGCTGAGGAAGGTATTAATGTCATCCGCATCATTGAAGCCGCGATGAAAAGCAGTAAAGAGAAACGAACCATTATGCTGGAGCAATAAAACAAAAGCCTCCCCAAATAAGGGGAGGCTTTTTCATTAGAATGTTTTTCCTGCTTCTTTCGCACGCGCAATCGCGTCTTCTTTGATTTGCTGTGCTTTATCAGGCTCCGCATTATGTCCCTCTACGAAAATGCCATCGAAGGATGGTACGCCGAAGAAGTTCATCATGATGCCGATGTAGCGGTGCCCCATTTCCATCTCGGCCGCAGGGCCTTCTGAATAGTAGCCGCCGCGCGCTTGGATATGAATTGCTTTTTTATCAGTTAATAAGCCGACAGGACCTTGTTCTGTGTATTTGAATGATTTTCCTGCAACAGCAACAGAATCGAGATACGCTTTCATCACTGGCGGGAATGAGAAGTTCCATAAAGGAGTAACAAATACGTACTTATCAGCTGATGCAAATTGATCGCTAAGCTCTCCCAAACGGCCTACTTTCGCTTTTTCGCTTTCAGAAAGCTCTTCAAAGCCTGTACCTGACTGAAGCTTTCCCCATCCGCTAAATACATCTGCGTCAATGTGCGGGATATTTTCTTTGTACAAATCGATATGTACAACTTCATCATTTGGATTCGCTTCTTTGTAAGACTCGATAAATGCTTTACCTGTTGCCATACTGTACGAAGTTGCTTCGTCATGCGGATGAGCAGTGATATATAATACTTTTGCCATTTTTACCAGCCCTTTCGTTTTTAAAAATCACACATCAATTATTATCATACAGATGCATAATGATTATTCTGTCTCTCTTAGACTTTATTATAGAGACAAAGAAATTTACTTTCAAGTAAAACATCTCGAATTAAAGATTATTTAACTTTCCAAACAGCTTTCTTTTCAAAAGCTGTTCTCAAGCCGGAATACAGCGCGGACAGTTCTTTACTGATTCGAGGATAATGAGGGACATGCGGCACTTGAATATCCGCAGGCATCCTTTTCACTATAAAGGATTGCTCAGCCTGTTCAAAAAACGCCCGCAGCTGGTTGATCTCTTCATCAGAAAACGGAGCAGGCGGACGGCGGTGAGCTTGCGCCGAGAGCAAATAGTACCCTAAGTGCTGAGCACCGGAAATGGCAGGCCAGAGCGCCTCCGCATTCGCATGAGGAAACTCTCCAAGGGCCTTGTCATACGCATCCCGAAGCCTGACAAGGCTCACCCTTAACTTGTGTTCGTCGGCATTCTGCCCGGTTAACAGTTTCTCCATAAACTGCCCTTCCAGCCGGATGACGTTCCTCATCAGTTCAGGCAGTCGCTTCGTTGAAAACCGCCGCCACAAAAGTATTGTTCCCAACAGCCCGATCACGCTGCCGACAGCTACATCAGTCAGCCTCGCTATCATAAAATAACCGGCACCCGCGCCGCCATGCATACTTTCTGTGATAACAAGCGCATTTGCGGTTAAAAAGGGAACAGCCAGCGCATAATTGCGGACGATCAGCATCTCAAGAAGACATTGCAGCGCTGCAATACAAAACGCAATATAAACACCGCCCGGCTTAAAAAACAGGATTGCGCCTGCCAGCATAACACCGATTACCGTTCCGGCCGAACGCTGAATAGCCCTGTGAAGCGTAAAAACAACAGTAGTGCCAAGCATGACCGCTGCTGCCGAAAGCGGAATCCAATAGGAACGTGCAAAACCGAATGCGAGGGCAAACATATCGGCGGCAAACAGAACAATTCCGTACTTTAACGCTCTAATCAAAACTGGAGACTTCCAGTCAAAAGCATTTCTCAAAAAGTAAAAAGAGGATGGCAGGCGGCTCGGTTCCCCGTCAAGCTGCTTATCAAAACGTCCTGAAGCGATATGCAAAACCTCATTGATTTCTTCAAACAGCTTCCGCCTAGGCTCAGATTCGTTCTCATTAATCTGAAACGTACCGGAAACCCGTGCATGCGCAAGCATATCTCCGGTTTGGCGAAGTGCCTTTTCAATCTGCGCGGTCTCTCTGTCCGGCGTTTCAGCTGAAAAATGAATAATGGCAATGAATATGTCGTCAGCTTTTTCAAGGAGGCGGAAAAATCGTTCATCATGCCGCGATTTTTTCCGTCCGTTCCCTTTCCCCAGAACGGTTTGGCGGGCTGTTCTGAGCATGAGCACCGTCTGATGCTGCGCATGATGAAAACCTGGCGTTCCGACGGCTGAAAGACATGCAGCCAGCTGATGATATGTTTTTTGCAGCACCGCTCCCTCCGGTCCATGTTTGTTCCATAACCAGCCGATTAAAGCGATACCCATGGCGAAAATGCCGCCGAGAAACGTCAGTCCCGCTCTGAACAGCGCTTGTGAAGGATCGGCCGGCAGCCCGGAACTGACTAAAAAGGCAAGGACAAAAAACATCGGCGCAGGGCCTTGAATGCCGAGCGCGCTAAAAATAAACATCGCCGCTGCACCGATCAGCCCCAAAACAGCCGCCATCATCCAAAGCATCCCGGACAAAAGTGTCCCTAAACCAAATGAGAGGGCGATCCCAATAGAAACCAAGAGCAGCTTCAAGGCGCGCTTTTTGTACGATTCACCGCCCGCATATAAATAAACAAAGCCTCCGATACTTGCAATTAATCCGTAATCCGTGTGACCTGCCAATGCACCGACCAGCACAGGAAACCCTGAAGCGAAACCTGATCCGATAGCCTTTTTCCAAGGAAATGGATTTGCATGAATGCGAAAGGCATCCTTCACGATAGGCATGATTCTTTGATTGTTCGCAGCAGTTTTGTTCATTTGACAAAATCCTTTTCAATGAATGTGTAGAACTTTTCCCGTTTCTTCGCTTTAGTATGCCCAAAAACGCGGTTAGCTTCTCAATTGGTGCGCCCGATAAAAAAACAGAGACTTATACCGTCTCTGCTTGCATGACATCAGTTTATTATCATAAAAGCGGCACCTGTCAGGACTGTTTTGTCCTTCTGCCTTCCTTTAAGAGCAGGTGAATAAAAAATAAAGGATAAATCAATAGATACCCATTAAACAGCCACCACACAAGATCAAAGTCCCTGCTGAATGTCCAGAATGATAGCGCCTGCAGACCTGAACAACAGGTCAGCACAAGAGAAATCAGCGCCATCAGCTTCCAGTCAGCACGATTCACCCGCTGTAGGTACAAGCTGTACAACCCTGTGACAGAAATCAGGATATCCAGCGGAAAAAAAGACCAGTTCCAAGCGATCATAAACGGATGGTCATGATGTTTAAAAGCCCAGCTTTCCGGTATGAGCGAAAACCCGGCTGACAGCCAGTACAAGATAAAACCGATATCAGTCACGAGAAAAAACAGCTTCATATATCTCATTTGTACTGCCCGCTTTTATGTACCGGCTCAGACACCGCAGCATGCTCGATCAGGTTTAAAGACACAACACCGGCAATAATCAATCCAATTGAAATGACTTTCATGACACTCACATGTTCTTGAAAAAACAAAAAACCAACGACTGTAATCAAGACAATTCCCATCCCTGACCATACAGCATAAGCAACTGATACATCAATGGATTTAAGCGTAAGCGTCAGAAAGAAAAGACTCCCTCCATAAAAGAAAATCAACAGCAAACTGGGAATAAGCTTTGTAAAACCAGACGATAGCTTCATGCTGACAGTTCCCGCAACCTCAAACAAAATCGCCAAGCATAGAAACACCCAATTCATGTGGCATCAGCCTCCTCATCAGCTGTTATACCGTTAAACAAAACATCTACAATTGATTCAAGTACCTCTCCTGTCGTGAACTGATGTTTCAGCGGATATTCAGGGTCATACACTTGATTGATGCTCCCTATATACATGTGAACAAACAGGTCCGGATTGATGTTTCTGATTCTCTTTTGCTGTTTGCACTCATTTAATAATGCTAGGACAATCGCCCATTCTTCCTTAATAAACGCGTCTAATGTAAGCCACGCATCGTAATGGTATTTCTTTAGTTCATTTAATAATCCCATGTTCAGCAGTTCCATCCCCTGCGGAAGGCTGATCAGCATTTGTTTCACCTTTTCGAGCACATTTAAACTTTCATTTTCATAGATGTCTCTTTCTATTTGCTTCATTTCAGCTATAAATTGTTCGACAACCGCCTCAACAAGCTGATCTTTAGATGAATAATATGCATAGAGCGTCCGCTTGCTCGTTCCCAGCGCTGCCGCCAAATCATTCATCGTAAATGAAAATCCTTTCTGCTTGATCAGCCGGAAGGTTTCCGCCAGAATTCTTTTATCCATATTAATCCCCCGCTTTCGGTACCAAGAAAACTATTTCGGTACCAATATTATACGGCAGAAATTTATGGAAATCAACAATATATAAAAAAACCTCTCCTATTGGGAGAGGTTTAAAAGACACTGCGGACCAAACCGCCGTCCGCCCGAAGTGCCGCGCCATTGATCGCAGAGGAAAGCGGACTGCTTAAAAATGTAACGAAGTGGGCGATTTCTTCCGGACGGATCAGTCTTTGAATAATAGATGTCGGCCGGTTTTCTTTCATAAAACGTGCCTCAGCTTCTTGAACAGTCAGGTTTTCACCAGGATACAGCGAGTTCAGCATGGTTTCCACACCCTCTGTTAAGGTAGAGCCCGGCATGACGGTGTTGACTGTGACATTCGTGCCGGTTGCCAGCTCCGCCAAACTGCGGGAAATGGACAGCTGCATCGTTTTTGTCGCACTGTAATGGGCCATTTCCTGTGACGGCATAATCGCCGCTTCACTGGCAATGAAAATCACACGCCCTTCTTTTTTCTCTATCATGTTATGCAAATACCTGCGTGTCAGCCTTACACCGCTCATAATATTCACTTCAAAAAAACGAAACCATTCATCGTCGGGAATATCAAAGTACTCCGCCGGTTCAAAAATCCCTAAATTGTTGACCAAAATATCAACCTCTGGATATGCCTGAAACAGCTCATTGCAGCCTTCTTCTGTTCCCAAATCAAATGCAGCCGGATAAAGAACCGCTTCAGCATGTTGTGTTTTCAGTTCATCTATCGTTTGATTCACTTTCTCTTCCCGGCGTCCGTTAATGATCACTGCCGCACCTTCTTCAGCTAACGAAGAGGCAATAGCTTTTCCGATCCCTGATGTCGAACCGGTCACCAGTGCGGTTTTTCCTTGTAAATTCAGCTTCATTATTCATCCCTCCGTTTTTGATTCCTCTTATTTATTGACAGAAATCTGATTGGTGAAACATCTGCTCTGCAATCAGTATGAAACAGCTGGGATTGAAATGGAAGTACGCACTTTTTGGTGCCTGTGGTTTGGAGAAAAAATAAAGCAGAACCTCTTAAGAGGTTCTGCTTTATTGTCAGTATGTATGGAGACGGTGGGAGTCGAACCCACGTCCAGAAACATCGATTACTTAAGCGTCTACGAGCGTAGCCTGCATATTTATGGTTTCACTCATCTTCTTGCCTGCGGGCGGGCCTTCCGAGAGCTAGTCTGTTCATCTCTTCTTACGTTCTCAGACGGGAACGCAAGCGTAGCCTACTTGGATGTGCTCTTCACAGACACATAGGCAATGTCAGGAAGAGCTCGCTGCGCTTATTAGGCAGCTAATGCTACGTTTTGGTTAAAACTGTTAGTTTTGCCAGTTATATTTAAGTGCGTGTTTACGAGATCGCCTCTCGGCTCGCAGCTCAAGCTCGATCCATCCCTGTCGAATCCGTAACGTCCCCTTGGTATAAGGGAAATACGGGAGAAAATATCAAGCTCTCACTCAAACTGGCTATAGTCTTATTATAACATGATCACGGCTCTTTTCAATTGTCAAATCCTTCAAATGAATGGCGTCGTGATCTGATCGTGAACACAGTATAGCACAGGCCTGATTTTCGAATCAAGCACTATGCCTTTAGAAGCCTTTTTGACTGTCTCTGAACGCTCTTTCGATTTCCCGCTTCGCGTCCTTGCGCTTCAGATCTTCCCGTTTGTCATAGTTCTTCTTCCCTTTTCCAAGGCCGAGAAGCACTTTGGCAAAGCCGTTTTTTAAATACAGCTTCAGCGGAACGAGAGAATAGCCTTTTTCCTTTGTTAACCCGATCAGCTTATTAATCTCCTTGCGGTGCATTAACAGCTTTCTTGTCCGGAGCGGATCGTGGTTATAGCGGTTTCCCTGCTCATATGGGCTGACGTGCATATTGTGGAGAAACACTTCTCCCCGTTCGATTTTGGCGAAGGAATCCTTAAGGTTTACGCGGCCGGCGCGAATCGATTTGATTTCGGTTCCTTGCAGAACGATGCCTGTTTCATAGGTTTCTTCTATAAAATAATCGTGGTTGGCTTTCTTATTTTGAGATAATACTTTTCCTGACCCTTTTGGCATGCCAGAACCTCCTCTCTCTAAGGAAAAACTGTCCACCTTTTGCGATACGCTCTATTTTACCAAATGTCACGTACCGCTACAATGAAAAGCTGTTTCCGAAAGAAAGCAAATAGAGCGCTGCGGCCCTATTTGCTGGTTGAGCTGCTATTTCTTCTTTTTCCGTTTCTGTTTCGGAGCATTCTGGAAGCCGCGTTTTTTCTTTTTCTTCTTCGGCTTAGTGAACCACTCCCCTTTTTCCTCAGACGGAGCTGGAGAAACAGGTGTATTGGTGCTTTGAACACGTTTTCTGGCAGGCTTTCCGCGTTTTCTGCTCCGGCTGCTGTCCAATTCTCTCGGACGCCGCGGAGTGCCTTTCATGCCGACAATTTCAAAGTCGATATTGCGCTCATCTTTATTGACATCGACAACCTTGACTGTGATTTCATCCCCGATGCGGAAGACGTTGCCTGTCCGCTCGCCAATCATTGCGAAATGCTGTTCGTCAAAGCGGTAGTAGTCATCTGTCATAAAGCTGACATGGACGAGTCCTTCAATTGTATTCGGCAGCTCGACGAACATTCCGAAGTTTGTCACAGAGCTGATCATGCCGTCAAACTCTTCACCGATTTTATCAAGCATGTATTCCGCTTTTTTCAGATCATCCGTCTCACGCTCGGCGTCAACTGCACGGCGCTCCATAGATGATGTATGTTCGGCGATATCCGGCAGGCGTTCAGCCCACTTTTCCTGTGTCGCTTCATCGACCTTGCCGTTGATCAAATACGTTCGGATCAGACGGTGAACGATTAAGTCCGGGTAACGGCGGATCGGTGATGTGAAATGCGTATAGAATTCCGTTGACAGACCGAAGTGCCCCAAGCTTTGCGGGTCGTATTTCGCCTGTTTCATCGAACGGAGCATAACAGTAGATATAACCGTTTCCTCTGGTCTGTCACGCACAGCGTCCAGAATGCTTTGCAGCGCGCGCGGATGAATATTCCCCGCCGTTCCTTTCACCACATAGCCAAATGTCGTCACAAATTCTAAAAACTTTTGCAGCTTTTCAGCATTCGGCTCTTCGTGAATCCGGTATATAAACGGGACATTCATCCAATGGAAATGCTCCGCAACTGTTTCGTTTGCTACAAGCATAAATTCTTCAATCAGCTTCTCGGCGACAGAGCGTTCTCTGATCACAACGTCTTTAACCGCTCCTTCGTCATCAACAAGCACCTTTGCTTCTTTGAAATCAAAGTCAACGGCGCCGCGGTCCATCCGCTTATCGCGCAGAATTTGAGCCAGACGCTCCATGTCTTTGAACATCGGAACAAGAGGCTCGTATTTTTGTTTCAGCTCTTCATCATCATCAACAAGAATTTTATTCACATCTGAATATGTCATTCTTTCCGTTGTTTTGATGACACTTTGGAAGATCTCGTGCTCTGTCACCTGTCCCTGACTGTTAATTGTCATTTCACAAGAAAGCGTCAGGCGGTCAACCTTTGGATTTAAGGAGCAGATGCCGTTTGACAATCTGTGCGGAATCATCGGGATGACACGGTCAACCAGATACACACTTGTCCCTCTTTCAAGCGCTTCTTTGTCAATCGGCGAGTTTTCGGTTACGTAATGGCTGACATCAGCTATGTGAACGCCAAGCTTGTAGCTTCCATCATCAAGCTTCGTCACGGTAACTGCATCATCCAAATCCTTCGCATCCGCACCATCAATGGTGACAATCACCTGGTCACGGAGATCACGGCGGTCTTTCAGATCTTTTTCATCAATCGTGTCAGGCGTACTTGATGCCTGTTCCATCGCGTCAGCTGGAAATTCTCCCGGCAGGCCGTGCTTATGAATGACCGATAAAATATCAATGCCCGGGTCGTTTTTGTGGCCGAGAATGGTTTCAACCTCACCCTCTGCGTTCATGCGGCCTTCAGGATAGCTCGTCAGCTTGACAACAACCTTATGCCCTTCCGCAGCTCCATTTTTCCCATTTTTCGGAATGAAGATGTCACTCGTGATTTTTTTGTCGTCCGGAATGACAAAGCCGAAGTTTCTCGTTTCTGTATACGTGCCGACAACCCGCTGAATCGCTCTTTCTAAAATCCGTATGACGGTTCCTTCCTGCCTGGAGCCGCTTGATTGTGAGTTCAGACGCACCATGACGATATCGCCGTTCATTGCCGTATTTAGCTCATTAGGCGGAATAAACACATCACTTAACGACGTATCCTCAGGCAGCAAAAAGGCGAATCCTTTCGCATGGGCTGAAATCTTTCCTTTTATTAAATTCATCTTCTCCGGAATGCCGTAGCGGTCGCTTCTCGTCCGTACGATAAGCCCTTTTTCTTCCAAGGCGACTAACGCTTTGACGAGCTCTTTAAACTCCTCGGCTTCCGTAATATTTAACATCTCCTCAAGTTCCTGAACGGTCAGAGGTTTGTACGCCTCTTCCTTCATAAACGAGAGAAGCTTTTCCATAAATGCTTCTTTTTCCATTATCCGACCTCCTGTTGATTACCAATCGAGCTTCTCTAAAAATTCATACACATCCTGATGGACGAGGTCACGTTCTTTGTCGAGTGTAATGACATGCCCTGATTCCTCGTACCATTTCAGCTGTTTATCATCAGTTTCCACTTCGTTGTAAATAATATTGGCGCTTTCGGTATTAATCATGTGGTCATGACGGGCCTGCACCACAAATGTCGGTGAATAAATCATATCGACATTATTCCGCACATCAGCAATTAAGTCTTGCAGCGCCTTGAGGGTATTCATCGGCGTTTTTTCGAATTCTTTCATTTCCTCTTCAATTTGCTCCGGGCTTTTCCCCTCAAACTTTTTGTAATTGCGAGCGTATGAAAGAACGCCTTGATACATGACCTCTTCACTCTTAATATGCATCGGTGCGCACATTGGGACAATTCCCTTTATGGGTACAGTGTAACCCAATTTCAGCGAAAAAACCCCGCCAAGCGACAGTCCGCAGGCAGCAATGCTCTCATAACCTTCAGATTTTAAATATTCATAGCCATCCATTACGTTTTTCCACCAGTCTTCGGGCCCCGTATGTACAAGTTCTTCAGGCGGGACGCCATGTCCTTCATATTGAGGCGCGTGGCACGTATAGCCGCGTTCATTCAAATATCGTCCCAGCATCCTTACATCCGCTGTATTTCCTGTAAAGCCATGCAGCAAAAGCACCGCTTTGTCTCCGCCTTTAAATGTAAATGGTTTTGGTGTCACAACTTTCATGCTCATGTCTCCCTTTCTATCTGCACGATCATTTTAGTTTTCCACAGTTTAATCAGAAAAAAACGTTTTGAATATCATCCAGAAACGTGAAAAAGGCCTGACTTCACATCAGACCTTATACAAACATTGCCCTATAGGATATAAGCAAGCGCAATCGTTAACACGAAAAACAAGACTGCCAGCACTACCGTAATGCGGTGCAAAATTAAATCAAGACCTCTTGCTTTTTGTTTCCCGAAGAGCTGCTCCGCTCCGCCTGAAATCGCACCAGATAATCCGGCACTTTTACTGGATTGAAGCAAAACGACAATAATAAGTGCAATGCTGACGATAACCAATAAGGTAATCAAAACTGCGTGCATCCCATACACCTCCAGACTCACTGGCTACATTACTTCTATTTTACATGAAAAGGGTTGGCATGTCACGCTGTATCAGACGCCAAAAGGCCGGATAAGACGTTTTATCTTGGTTACCCTATTCATATGAAAAGGTCAAAGGAGAAAAGCGATGCCGCTTATCAGCATAGACAGCAGGAAACATCTTTTTTATGAAGAATATGGACAGGGAATCCCTATCATTTTTATCCACCCGCCGGGCATGGGACGAAAGGTTTTTTATTATCAGCGCCTTCTATCCAAGCATTTCAGGGTGATTTTTCCGGATTTAAGTGGCCACGGTGATAGTGATCACATCGATCAGCCAGCGTCTATTTCCTATTACGCAAACGAGATCGCGCAATTCATGGACGCTTTGCACATTGATAAAGCTGTGTTATTCGGGTATTCTGCCGGAGGCTTAATCGCGCAGCATATCGGCTTCACCCGCCCGGACAAAGTGTCACACCTTATTCTGTCCGGCGCCTACCCCGCTGTTCATAACGTAATCGGCCAGAAGCTGCACAAACTGGGAATGTATCTGCTTGAAAAAAACCCCGGTTTGCTCATGAAAATCCTCGCTGGCAGCCACACAAAAGACAGACAGCTTCGCAGCATATTAACAGACCATATGAAAAAAGCAGACCAGGCCCATTGGCATCAGTATTATCTGGATTCGCTTGGCTACAACTGCATTGAACAGCTGCCCCGCCTAGAAATGCCAATGCTGTTTATGTATGGCGGCCTGCGGGACTGGACCTTTACAAACGCAGGCTATTACCGAAGATCGTGCAGACATGCCGAATTTTTCAGATTGGAATATCAGGGACATCAATTGCCGACAAAACAATGGAAAACGTGCAATGAGCTGGTGACAGGGTTTGTGCTGACACATCATTCATAGGAATAGAAAACGCTTGGCTTCCTTGCGTTTTTTGTTACTTTATTGACTTTTGTCAACGAAATCATAGTAAAAAAGATCCTCAAATTTCAAATTAAAATAGTGAAGCATTTTACCAATCACAAGCTGCCCCGGCCTTCTTTCTCCATTCAGCACGCGGCTCAGTGTGGCGGGTGAGACTCCGATTTCCAGCGCAAGCTGATTAAGGGAATAATCGTTATTAACCATATACTGCAAGACATAATCACGTCTAATCTGTATCTTTTCTACTGGCACTTTCCTCACCTTCCATTCCTGAAAAACTTTTTTCTATACTTTTACATTACGGCTTATGTTAACTTTTGTCAATACATTTCCAGTCTACCTATTCCCTTTAGTCAATAAACATACTAAAATATGAGTAACAGTGAGGGACGGGGTGAGATATATGGAAAGCTTTGGCGAACAATTACGGGCATTGCGTGAAGAGAGAAAGTTAACAGTCAACCAGCTGGCGACTTATTCAGGCGTAAGCGCGGCCGGCATCTCCAGAATCGAAAACGGAAAACGGGGCGTTCCCAAACCTGCCACCATCAAAAAACTGGCAGAGGCCTTAAAAATTCCTTATGAGGGGCTTATGTACAAGGCTGGTTACATCGAAGAAGTGCATGAAGCCAGGGCCCCTTATGAAACGAAGTGCAAGCTGCTTGAAAAAGCGGAGGCCTATGACCTGAAAAACCTTGCGCTTCTTGAGAACGAAAAGTGGCAATATCTCAATAAAGAAGATTTGCTCATGCTGGATCATTATTTTTCGTTTATTTCAGATGAAGCGAAAAAACGGTCTGCTGATGACTGACTCTTGATAGAAATGTGAGGCGATAGACCATGTCACCGTTCGGACAGCAATTACGGGAGCTGCGCCGCGCCCGCAAACTGACAGTGAATCAGCTTGCGGTGTACTCAGGCATCAGCTCGGCCACCATTTCAAAAATTGAAAACGGCAAACGCGGGACGCCAAAACCCGCCACGATTAAAAAACTGGCAGCCGTCCTGAAAGTGCCGTACGAAAACCTAATGGCCGCCGCAGGCCATATTCAGGCCTTTCCTGAAGAAATCCGCGAAGCATCTGAAGGCTATCAATCCGTTTATGAAATTTACCAGACGGCTGTCACACGCGGAGCGGAGCACCTCCCGATTTTCAATAGTCAAAAATGGGAACATCTCTCAAAGCAGGATATTGAAAATCTCAGCAAATACTTCGATTTTTTGTCTTCAGAAGCAAAAAAACGCGCCTCTTCCTCATAATCCCCTGTTTCTCTTTCTATATTTTATCAATCACGC
This sequence comes from Bacillus sp. LM 4-2, assembly GCF_000978495.1. Classification (NCBI taxonomy): domain Bacteria; kingdom Bacillati; phylum Bacillota; class Bacilli; order Caryophanales; family Bacillaceae; genus Bacillus; species Bacillus sp. LM 4-2. The sequence continues at coordinate 3,313,559 of NZ_CP011101.1, forward strand.
TTGCATGCCCTCCCTCGTTATTTGCGTTATAATAGTGACAGACGAGGTGAAAAGTATGAACCAATCAGAAATGTGTCCTAGATTTGAAAAAGCAGTCGACATCTTAAGTAAACGCTGGGTCGCTTTAATCGTATTTCAGCTCTTGAACGGGTCTCAGCGATTTAGCGAAATTGAAGCAGCACTTCCAAATCTAAGCGGCAGAGTTCTGTCAGAACGGCTGAAAGAACTTGAGCTTGAAGGAGTAGTGAAGCGGGATGTCATCCCTGAAACTCCGGTTCGCATCGAATATTCATTGACTGATAAAGGAAAGGCACTAGCACCCATATTAGGTGAAATTTCTAAATGGGCGACTGAATGGATTGACCCTTCCTTTCTTGACTAATTGCTAAAACGGTTCTGATCTCAAAGACGAGAAAAGAGCCGTTTTTTATTTTTTCCCAGGTGAAAAAACGATTTCTCAGCCGATATATAGTACATCCACACATTACATTTTTAAAGGAGACCACTATATGCGACTGACGATTTCCCGCAAATTCAGCCTGGTATTTTTGACACTGATCCTGATCAATTTACTTGTAGGCGGAATAGGCGTTCTTAATATGCAGCATATCATTCAAAAAACAGATGAAATCAACACAAAATGGATTGACGGCATCAAAGGAATCACTTCAATTAATTATGTAACCGAGCACCTGTCTTCTAAAGAAAAGGACTTTCTGATTTATACAGACAAAAGCAAAATGGATATACTTGATCAAGAAATGAATCAAATCATGGAAGACATTAACCAAAAGCTCGATAACTACGAAAAAACGATCTCCACTGATAAAGAGCAGAAACTGTTCGAGCAGCTTCAAACTGAAGTGAACACCTATATGGATATTCATGCGCAAATTATCGAAAGCGGCCGCACAAATGACATGGACAAAGCAAGAGGTTTATTGGTTCAGACTGAGGCCAGCTTTGAGGATATGAAAAAAACAATCACTCAGCTTGTTGACTTAAATCAAGAAGGCAGCAACACAGCGGTAAAAGAAACGAAGGCCGTCTATCATAAAGGGCTCATTTACACTACTTTGCTTGTGGCAGCTTCGACCCTCATCAGCATTTTCATCTGGCTTTATATCACGCGAAACATTGTAAAGCCTATCATTCGCATGAAGGAATCTGCCAATCATATTGCCGAAGGCGATCTGTCGAACGATATGGAGCCGCTCAACTCAAAAGACGAGCTGGGTGATCTGAATGAAGCGCTGCAAAAAATGGTAGGGAATCTGAGAGATATTGTCGGATATTCTAAAGACATATCAAGCCGGGTTCTTTCTTCTTCGCAGGTGCTTGCAACCGCAACGAATGAAACAAGATCCGGCAGCAAACATATTACTGAAACGATGAACGAAATGGCTGAGGGCTCTGAACAGCAGGCCCAAGACGCGGTGACGATTGCCGAATCGATGAATGAGTTCACTGAAAACATTGATAAAGCCTATAATCACGGCATCACCATCAGCGATACGTCTCAAAACGTTCTCGAACTCGCAGTAAGCGGAAACGAAAATATGGCTACGTCATTACAGCAAATGAAAACCATCCATCATATTGTTGAAGAAGCCGTGCATAAAGTGAGATCACTGGAACAGCATTCTCAGGATATCAACAAGCTCGTTCAAGTCATCAACGGAATTGCCGAGCAAACGAATTTGCTGTCCCTTAACGCCGCGATTGAAGCTGCCCGCGCAGGAGAAAGCGGCAAAGGCTTCGCCGTTGTGGCAGAGGAGGTCAGAAAGCTGGCTGACGGCGTTTCTGATTCTGTGCAGGACATTACCCGGATTGTAAACGGGACACAGCAGGAAATCCACTCCGTTATTAAGTACTTGGAAAGCAGCTTTACAGAAGTCGAAAAAGGAACGGAAAACCTGACAGACACCGGACAGGCTATGCAGCATATCAAACAATCCGTCACCCATGTTGCAGACAGCATTAAGGAAGTAACGGATGGCCTGAAGCAGTTAACAAACCAATCGATTACCATCAATCAATCGATTGAAAATATCGCTTCTGTATCCGAAGAGTCTGCCGCCGGCATTGAAGAAACATTTTCAATTACCGAGCAATCCGCCCATTCGATGGATCAAGTGCTTCAAAATGCTGAGGAGTTGGAGCAGCTGGCTAAGGAGCTTAATGCAAAGATGGATCAGTTTACAATTTAATATAGAAAAAAGAGGCTGGAGTCCAGCCTCTTTTTCTATTCTATGCAGCTGATTGAACGTGTTTCGCCCCGGTTCTTTTTTTCTTCACCGGACTTAATGCCCGCTCCAGCCAGGCCATGAGCAAATCCGCCCCTACCGCCATCACCGCAGTTGGTATCGCTCCGGCTAGAATAATCGCAGTTCCGTTTGTTGCGTTTGAGCCGCGGACGATCATATCCCCGAGGCCTCCGGCACCGACAAATGTGCCGATCGCTGTAATTCCGATGGCAATGACGAGAGCCGTGCGAAGGCCCGCCATAATGACAGAAAGTGCGAGCGGGAGCTCAACCATTCTGAGCACTTGGAATTTCGTCATGCCCATTGCTTTACCCGATTCTAAGTAGGCATGTTCAATACTGATAATGCCTGTGTACGTGTTTCGAATAATCGGCAGCAGGGAATACAGAAATAATGATAGAATCACGGTATTTGCGCCGAGCCCCATAACAAGCATTAAGACGGCCAGCATAGCGAGCGCCGGGATTGTTTGAATAACGTTTGTTACGGCAAACACCCAGGCTGACAAACGGCGAAAATGCGCGATGAGGATTCCGGCCGGAACCCCGACGACAGCGGCAAACAATACGCCGTAAGCCGACATGAGAAAGTGGCGGCCGAATTCATCCATGACGTAACTGCCATTCTGCGCGTAATACGTCATTAACTGTTCAAGCACGTTCATTGACCTCTTCCCCCTTTCACGATTCGAAGTAGTGATGTTTTTCTAAATATTCCTTGGCAACGACAGACGGTTCTTTGAGATTGCCGTCGACTTCATAGTTAAGCTCCTGCATCGTGGCTGTGTCGATTTTTCCGAGCATTTTCTTGATGATGCCTTCAAGCTCAGGATGTTCTTTGAGCACCTTTTCCGGAACAACCGGAGAACAGTCGTACGGCGGGAAAAATTGTTTATCATCCTTTAGCATTTTGAGACCATAGGACTTGATTCTTCCATCGGTTGAATACGCAAGCACAATGTCCATTTTTCCGCTTTTCACCGCGTCGTACACAAGGCCGATCTGCATCGGATACGTGCCGCCGAATGTCATGCCGTAGGTTTTCGTAAAATCCTGATAGCCGTTTCCTTTGAGCTTCATCCAATAGTTATCAACGCCCAGCTTTAATTGCGGCGCCCATTTTTTAACGTCTGATACGGTCTCTAAATGGTATTGGTCGGCCAGCTCCTTACTGACTGTAAAGGCATATGTATTATCAAACCCGTAGGAGTCATACCACTTTAAATCATATCTTTTTTTAAACTCCCGCTGAGTAAGCGCCAGCGCTTTGTCCGGATCTTTTTCAGGTTCCATTCTCAGCGTGCCTGTCAGCGCGTCTCCCGTATATCTTGTGGCCGCAATGTCGATTTCATCATTCATTAAAGCCTGCTGCTGCACCGCGTTGGAGCCAAGATTTTTAATCGTTGTTGTTTTGAGATCAGTATGGTGTTCGATCAACTGGCCAAGCATGCTGGCGATGATTTCTGATTCGCTCATGCTTTGCGCGCCGATTTTAATGGTCTGGTCTGCAGCAGCGCTGAGACCAGGAAGCGAACAGTCGCTCAGCGTCAGCGTTGCCACAAGTGCTAAACCTATCATTAATTTGAGATATTTTCTTTTCATGAGCCGCCTCCTTATGACAATTCCTTCAATCTCTGCATGCCGGCAGGTGTCAGTTTTCGTTCAGCAACTGCCAGCACATAATCAATCACAATTGCCAATATCGTGACAGGTACCGCGCCCCCGATGATATATTCCGGCTGATATAAATTCAGCCCGATAAAAATGTAATCACCCAATCCGCCGCCTCCGATAAAGGAAGCAAGCGTGGCCCAGCCGATTAAGTAAATCGTCGATGTTCTGATTCCCGCCATGATCACTGGCGCGGCAAGCGGCAGCTCCACCAAGCGGACTTGTTCAGTCGGCGTCATTCCTATGCCTTTACCAGATTCGAGCAGATTTTTGTTGACGCCGCGAATGCCGGTATACGTGTTGCGAAGAATCGGCAATACGGAATAGAAAAACAAAGCCACAATGGCCGGAACCTTCCCTACACCAAGGAGCGGGATAAAAAAAGCGAGGATGGCCAGACTCGGCAGCGTCTGAATAATATTGACAATGCCGATAATGGTGCCGGCTCCTTTTTTCATTCTGGTAAGTACAACTCCGAGGGGGACGGCAACCAGCACGCCTAAGATCACAGCAATGAGCGATATCGTAATATGCTCGTATGTTTTATAAAGAAGCTCGCCCCCATTGGTTTGCAAAAATTGAACAATATGATGCATGACTTATCGCCCCTCCCTATGACAATGCTGCGAGCTGCTTTTCTTCTCCCCAGAGGGAGTCATACACGATGTCGACCAGACTTGCCCTCGTCACAATTCCGATCAGGCGTCGGTCTTCATCCACAACGGGAACATATTTGACACCCCGTTTTAAAATTTTGCGGACCGTGTCGCGCAGCAGTGTGCCGCCCAGTACTGTATATATATCTTCATGTAAAACTTCACTGACGAGATTGGCCTTTTTCCGGCATTGATCAATGATTTCAACATCGACATAGCCTTGCAGAACGCGCTCGTCATCGACGACCAGCAATGAATCGACCCGTTCCTGCCTCATCAGCTGAATGGCCTCAGAAAGCGTTTTATCCGCGGTGATCGTTACAGGCTGTGTGTTCATAATCTGGTCAACCCGTTCAACATCCGGGCTGGATGACTGAATCAGCCGCTCCTTGCCGATAAATTCCTCAACAAATTCGTCTGCCGGATTTCTTAAAATGTCATCGGGCGTTCCAACTTGAACGATTTCTCCCGCTTTTAAAATCACAATCCGGTCTGCCAGCTTAATCGCTTCATCCATATCATGGGTAACAAATACGATGGTTTTATGTAAGGTTTTTTGCAGTTTTTTAAATTCTTCCTGGAGGGAATCCCTCGTAATCGGGTCGAGTGCCCCAAACGGTTCATCCATTAAGATAAGCGGCGGCTCCGCGGCAAGTGCCCGTAATACACCAATTCGCTGCTGCTGCCCCCCGCTTAATTCATGAGGGTAACGGTCTAAATATTCAGGCCCCATATCGACCAATTTTAAAAGCTCACGCGCCCGCTCTTTCCGCTGTTGCTCCTGCCATTTCAGCAGTTTTGGGACGAGTGAGATATTCTGCTGAATGGTCATATGGGGAAACAGGCCGATCTGCTGAATCACATAGCCAATTTTGCGCCTGAGCTCTACAGGATCCTGGTCCATGATGTTTTCGCCGTCAATGAAAATCTTCCCGGCGGAAGGCTCAATTAATCGGTTAATCATTTTCATTGTTGTCGTTTTTCCGCAGCCGCTCGGCCCGATAAAGCAGATAAATTCGCCTTTTGCAATCTTAAGATTTACGTTGTTCACGGCTTTTTTGCCGCCCTTGTATGTTTTTGAGACATTTTCTAATGTCAGCAAACATCGCACCTCCAAAGTTAAGTTTATTCAATTTGTTCAGTTTAAATTTAATTTTTCAGACAATTGAATGCTTCCCATTATAGAATAAAGTTTATAAAATAAAAAGTTTACAATTTGTTCATATTATTTATAAAGTATGTGTAAACGCTGATTTACCCGCATTGACGTGTGTTGATCTCCTTATTGCTCCAATTTCCTGCCAAATTCTCTTTTGACAGCATTTTCGCCGTATCAAAAATGTGGTATATTGACATCGGAATTGTTAGCTGAAAGGATGAAACCGTTGGAGAAAGATCCGTTAACGATCATTGAACAAGCCGAGGACCATTTTATAGAAAGAATCGCGGAAAACATGCATGCATTCGGAATGCCCTCTACCGTCGGACGAGTGCTGGGCATTATTTATATGAATCGAAAACCGATGACGCTTACGGAATTATCTGAGGCCACCGGCATGAGTAAAACACGCATGAGCCAGGTAGTGCGGGAAATGCTTGATGCCAACATTGCCGAGAAGGTATTCGAAAAAGGCGTGCGAAAAGATTTATATGAGGTTGAGCAGGACTACTATCAAACATTTATCACGCTGTTTTCAGCCACCTGGAGCAAAGTCGTCAGCAAAAACAAAATGATGCATAAAAAACTCAATCGGGAACTGCTTAGCGTGTTGGATGAAGAGCTTACTCCTGAAGCGGAAGAAAAAGTGAATGAACTGCTGAAAGAATTAAAGGAATGGCTTGATTATTATAATTGGCTCAGCCGTTTGATTGAGTTTTTTGAGAGCGAAGAAATTTTTAAATATGTGCCGAAGCCGTAAAAAACGCCCTGTCATTACAAGGCGTTTTTTCTTATGCGGCACCTGCCAAGTTTTTCTTCTTTCTCTTTTTAATCGGGCTTAATGCTCGTTCAAGCCAGCCCATGACCAAATCGGCAATCACCGCCATCAAAGCTGTGGGGATCGCTCCCGCTAATATAATCGCGGTTCCGTTTGTGGCGTTTGATCCCCTGACGATGATGTCCCCGAGACCGCCTGCACCGACAAATGTCCCGATGGCCGTAATGCCGATGGCAATGACAAGCGCGGTGCGCAGGCCGGCCATTATGACCGAAAGCGCAAGCGGAAGCTCGACCATCCTCAGCACTTGAAATTTTGTCATCCCCATTGCTTTTCCGGATTCAAGATAGGCGTGCTCAATACTGATAATCCCTGTATACGTATTTCTGATAATCGGCAGAAGAGAATACAGAAATAATGACAATATCACCGTATTAGCGCCCAGCCCCATGACAAGCATCAGCACGGCAAGCATGGCGAGAGCCGGGATCGTCTGAATGACGTTCGTGACCGCAAAAACCCATCCGCTTAATCTTCTGTATCTGGCTATCAGGATGCCGAGCGGAATTCCAACAATGGCGGCAAATAAAACGCCGTATACCGACATCAGAAAATGGCGGTAAAATTCCTGCATCACGTAACCGCCGTTTTGCGAATAGTATGTGCCAAGCTGCTGTAGTACTTCCATATGATCCACCTCTTTTCTTAGTCAAAATAATGATGTTTCTCTAAAAATTCCTTTGCTACGACAGACGGCTCCTTCAGCTTGCCATCCACCTCATAATTAAGTTCCTGCATCGTTTCCGTGTCGATTTGCCCAATCAGCTTATTGATCACACCCTCAAGTTCCGGATGCGCCTTAAGCACCTTTTCCGGAATCACCGGTGAACAGTCATACGGCGGGAAGAAACGCTTATCATCTTTTAAGATTTTCAGATCATATGCTTTAATCCGTCCATCCGTTGAATAAGCCAAAACCGCATCCATTTTCCCGTTTTTGACTGCGTCATAGACAAGCCCGATCTGCATTGGATAAGTTGTGCCGAACTCAAAGCCATATGTGCTGACAAAGCCTTTATACCCGTCGCCTTTTCGTTTCAGCCAAGCATTGTCGACGCCTAATTTATATTGGGAGGCATTTTTCTTCAGGTCAGACACGGTGTTAATATGCTCCTTTTCCGCAAACTTTTTTGTTACGGTGAAGGCATATGTGTTATCAAAGCCGTAGGAATCAAACCATTTATAAGAAAAGCGCTTTTGAAACTCGTTCTGCACAATGTTCAGCGCTTTTTTCGGATCTTTCTCCGCTTCCTTGCCGAGGGTGCTTGTTAAATCTGTTCCGGAATAGCGCGTGGCTGAAATATCAATGTCACCGCCCAGCATCGCTTGGTGCTGAACATAGTTTGAGCCGAGGTTTTTCACTAAAGCAGTATTCAAATCTGTATCATGTTCAATAAGCTGCGCGATCATATTCGCTACAATTTCTGATTCTGTCATGCTCTGCGCCCCGATTTTGATCGTATCGTCAGAAGCGCCGCCGAGACCCGGCAGAGAGCAGCCGCCTAGCAGCATGACAAAGACGAGAGCAAACGCGCCAAGCCATTTGATTTTTGTCATTTTCAACAGTGCCAACTCCTTACGAAACTTCCTTCATCCCTTGCAAGCCTTTCGGCGTCACCTTTCGTTCTGTCACAGCCAGCACATAATCAATAATAATTGCCAGAATTGTGACAGGCACGGCACCGCCAATGATATATTCAGGCTGGTATAGGTTCAGTCCGATAAAAATATAGTCCCCGAGGCCGCCTCCCCCGATAAACGACGCAAGTGTCGCCCAGCCAATTAGGTAGATCGTTGATGTGCGGATCCCCGCCATGATGATGGGAATCGCCAGCGGAATTTCAACGAGCCGAATCTGCTCCCAGCCGGTCATGCCAATCCCTTTCCCCGATTCCAGGAGGTTTTTATTTACACCTTTGATGCCGGTATACGTATTGCGCAGGATCGGCAGTACCGAATAGAAAAATAAAGCGACAATCGCAGGCACTTTTCCTACGCCGAGAAGCGGAATAAAAAAGGCTAAAATCGCCAGACTCGGCAGGGTTTGCACAATGTTTACGAAACCGATAACCGCACCTGCGCCTTTTTTCATTCTGGTAAGAGCAACGCCGAGCGGCACTGCAACGATAATGCCCAATACAACGGCTATGAGTGAAATATATAAATGCTCTCCTGTTTTATACAGCAGCTCTCCGCCGTTTGTTTGCAAAAAAGTCATCATTTGATTCATCTTAAAAGAGCTCCTCCCCTGGTCAGATCGTCATGAGCTGGTTTTCCTCGTCGCCCCAAATGGAATCGTATACGATATCAACGAGGCTCGCTCTTGTTACAATCCCTGCTAAATGGTTCTGTTCATCGACGACCGGAACATACTTGATCCCCTGCTTCAAAATTTTTCGGACTGTATCGCGAAGAAGCGCCCCTTTTTGAACGGTATATATATCTGAACGGTATACGTCGCCAACGATGCTCGCTTTTTTGCGGTTTTGATCAATCATTTCCACATCAACATAGCCCTTCAGCACGTTTTGCCGGTCCACAACGAGCAGCGAGTCAACACGTTTTTCTCTCATCAGCTGAATCGCCTGAGAAAGCGTTTTGTCCGCAGATACCGTCACCGGCGTTCTGTTCATCATTTGCTCTACCCGCTCGATATCCGGTCTTGACTGAATCAGGCGCTCTTTCCCGATAAATTCTTCAACAAACTCATTTGCCGGGTTTCGAAGAATCTCATCAGGTGTGCCGACTTGAACGATTTCTCCCGCTTTTAATATCACAATCCTGTCAGCAAGCTTAATCGCTTCATCCATATCGTGGGTTACAAACACAATCGTTTTGTTTAAGGTTCTCTGCAGTTTTTTGAATTCTTCCTGAAGGGAATCACGCGTAATCGGATCAAGCGCTCCGAACGGTTCATCCATTAAAATGAGAGGGGGTTCCGCTGCCAGGGCGCGCAGCACGCCGATTCTCTGCTGCTGTCCGCCGCTGAGCTCATGCGGATAACGGTCTAAATACTCTGGGCCCATATCCACAAGCTTTAACAGCTCGCGCGCCCGTTCTTTCCGTTTTTCCTCAGGCCATTTCAGCAGCTTTGGTACGAGTGAGATGTTCTGCTGGATGGTCATATGGGGGAACAAACCAATCTGCTGAATCACATAGCCGATTTTTCTTCTCAGCTCAACCGGGTCCTGTTCCATAATATTTTCTCCGTCGATAAAGATCCTTCCAGACGATGGTTCTATCAGCCTGTTGATCATCTTCATCGTCGTCGTTTTTCCACAGCCGCTCGGGCCGATAAAACAGATAAATTCACCTTTGGCAATATCTAAATCAATGCTGTTCACAGCTTTTTTGCCGCCTTTATATACTTTTGACACTTGTTCCAATTTCAGCAATCCGTGCACCTCCGCAGGTTTCCTTTAAATTTTCTGAAAAGTATAATCCTTATTATAGTTTGAACTTTGTAAAATAAAAAGTTTACAATGTGTTGAAATTATATGTTATTTATAGATTATTTATTGTTATGACCGAGACGGAAAGGGTGTTCTTACAATTACGCCGGATACCTCCCACTTCCTCTGCATTCAGCTATTTTCAACACTAGGAAGAAATATGATATATTGACACCATCAATTGCCATTTGAAGGGATGATCAGCTGTGAAAAAAACCGCTCTCGACATCATTGAACATGCTGAAGAGCATCTCATTGAGAAGATTGCCGAAAATATGCATACGTTTGGAATGCCTTCAACTGTCGGACGTGTGCTCGGAATTATTTATATGAATCGAAAACCAATGACCTTAAGCGAGCTCTCTGAGGCAACGGGCATGAGCAAAACACGGATGAGCCAGGTTGTCCGGGAAATGATCGATGCCAATATCGCCGAAAAGGTGTTTGAAAAAGGCGTACGAAAAGACCTTTATGACGTCGAGCAGGATTATTATCAAACCTTCATTTCTTTATTCGCGGCGAATTGGACAAAGGTCGTGAGCAAAAACAAAGTGCTGTATAAAAAATTAAACCGGGAGCTGAGTGATCTTTTACAAAGGGACGGGCTTACCCCGGAAGCGGAAGAGAAAGTCAATCAGCTGCTGAATGAATTAAAAGAATGGCTTCATTACTATGATTGGCTGAGCAGGTTGATTGAATTTTTTGAGAGTGAGGAAGTCTTTCGGTATGTGCCAAAAACAAAAGAAAGCAGCTCTCTAAAATAAGGGAGCTGCTTTTTGCATCATGAGGTTAAGATCGGAAACATGCCTTTCAGCCCCGCACCAATCATCCCGACCGCAACCACGGCTAAGATTAATCCCATCAGTCTGGTAATCACATTCATCTCGGTTTTTCCGAGTTTGCTGCTGATAAAAGCAGAATAGTGGAAAAAGAGAAAGGTCAGGGCAATAACGGCGGCTATGCTGATCGTGACAGCCGCATAATGACCAATGCCGCTATGACCGGCGGAAAGGCTCATTACTGTTGCAATCGTTCCGGGCCCAGCAATGATCGGAATGGATAAAGGTGTGACTGATATATCCGCTTTTTCCTTGCTTTCCTTATGTTCATCATGGTGAAGAGATTGCACGTGTGATTCTTTCGCATTCAATAGATTATAGGCAATGCCGAAAATGAATATGCCGCCCGCCACTCGGAGCGCGTGAATGTTGATATCAAACAGTTTAAAGATAAGATGGCCGAAAACCAAAAAAGCCGCGAGAATAAAAAAGGATAAAATAGCTGCCTTCCGGGCAATCGCTTTTCTTTCCGCTGCAGTATAGCCTTCTGTCAGCGTCAGAAATATCGGTACGTTTCCGATCGGATTCGATACTGCGAATAAAGAAATGAAGACGTGAACGATGAATGAGAACATCATATACCTCCTTGTTGATAGTCTCTGCACAGGAAATAGAATGATTCTCCACCCTTTTACCCGGAGGCGATTTCCCGGTAAACCTTTATAGCCTGTCAGAAACGCGCCATGCTACAATGAAGTGACAAATTGAATAGGAAGGACGTATACAGATGTTCAAAAAAATTGCGGCAGATGCCTTGGGCTTATCTGATATCGGAAAAATTATCGAACCTCAGGACTATGACAAAACAGACGCAGATGATTATGTCATGCATGAAGATAATGAGAAAATTTATTTCTTGATTAAAACAAAAGCAGACGAGTATTGCTTTACGAACCTGGCCCTGATCCATGTAGACGGCGAACGCGCCACTTCCTCGAAACGAACGTTGAAACGCTATCCTTATTCGCAATATAAAATCTCTGACGTTTTTCTTGAAACTGCCGGAAAAGTGGATTTGGATGTTGAAATAAAGTTTAAGCTAGGCGGAGAACAATTCGACATTGATGTCCACAAAGACCAGATTGAAAAGTTAAAAGACCTTTATAAAGCACTGCTTCGCATCGCTGAAACAACCTATGAAAATGACATTTTAATCAATCAAGCGGAGCAAAGCTTAGATAAAGCAGTGACGATTCTTCACCATACCCGCCCTGAGCACGTCAATATTGAAACGCAATATAAAGAACTGACCGAATTCGGATTCACTTGGCTGACATCCGTTCGCTCGCAGTATCATATTAAGGATTTTGGAGATGTATTTGAGAAATATATTAATAACTAGCATAAAAAAAAGACACAGCTGCTATCGGGCACGTGTCTTTTTTTGTATGAATATTGATTACTTTACAACTTTTTTCTTTTATAATAAAACTATTAGTCTATTTTCCCTATATTACAGATAAAGGAGTTATTTTATGTATTGTCCTCAATGCGGCCATCAAACAGATGGCGGAAATTTTTGTGAGAAATGCGGATCACCGCTCCCCGGTCAATCAGGCTACCAGCATGCAGCTCAAACTGGAGCCGCTGCAAAGCAAGCAGCAAAACAGTTCGGTTCATTTGTCTTATCCGTCCTGAAACGCCCTTTTCAGGAATGTAAAACAACAGGCGGAGAACAGCTGATCAGCGCAATCATTACGATGGTTCTTTTCAGTTTGCTGACCCCTTTGATGTTTTATATTCTTTTTTCAGACGGTCCCGGAAGCGTAAGCTTTACAGCAATCTTCTTAGAGCCAACCATTTATTTTATTTTATTTCTATTTGGCCTGCATGCATGCATCTTTTTCGCCCTGAAAATCGCGGGAAACCAAGTATCTTTCAAGGATTCATTCTCAAGATTCGGAGCGTTTCTCATACCGTTTACGGCTATTTTGATTCTTGCCCTTTTCTTCTTTTTATTACATACAGACATTTGCTTTACCATATTAGCCGTTGGTTTAATCGGTGCATTCTTCGCCATTCCTCCTGCGATGCTGAGCAGTTACCAGCATTCATATAAAGGGAAAATTGATGTCATTTACTTAACGATTGTGATTTATCTGATCATCTGCGTTACATTTCAGCTTATTATCGAACACTATGTCAAAGAAATTTTCCGTTATATGCTCTTTTAAAAACAACCCCATCACCTGCTGGTGATGGGGTTGTTTTATTGAATAGACGTTAAGTAAATTCTTCCGTTCTTCACTACGCCGGTGTAGGTCCAGTTATATGTTCTGAGCTTTGGACTGCCGCCTGATTTTGTGATATAGAATTCTTCATACGTCTTAATCGTGATAGCCGACCCATTTTGGCTCCAGCTTTTCACTTCATAGTTATTAAAGTCTTCTGTTGTCCCCTCTTTATTTAATTTCGACACGAGATGCTGCTGGTCGGAATAAAGGGAACTGCCTTTTTCAAGGCTGTCTTCCATCAGTGAGAAATTATTTTGATTCACGGCATCTGCCTGACTTTGCAGATAACTGCCCATAAATAATGTCACTTGTTCATCTGTAACATCGCCGCTTGCAGAGCTTTCACTGCCTTTGTTTTTCGAGCCAGCCCAGGCGGAAGTGTATGTCTCTGGTTTATCATTTTTGATTTTCTTTATATTTGTGCCTGCAGATTGGAATGTTGATTCTGCATCTTCGAAAATCCACTTTTTCTGTTTTTTATCATATGAAAGAAGATATTCATAACTCGGACTTTCGTCAGTCATTTCAGATTTTGTATAGTCGTTATACGAAGAAGACTGGTGAAGTTCTTTTCCTGTTACCGATACCTGCCACGTTCCGTCGTTTTTCTGAGAGAGGGCAAATGTGTCCAGGTCAAAATCAGTTTCCAAGTATCTATCTTTTAAGTATGAATCCGCGCTTTTCATAGAATCGACGGTGTCCTTCGTCTCCGCCTTCCAATTGGCACTTGCCTCTGTCATCTGGGCTGTATTCCCATCAGATAGAGCTTTGGAGTATTGTTTTGTTGTTTTGACAATTGTGTTCATAATCTGTTCCTGTGTATCTTGATCAGGAATTAACGTTAACTCCATTTCTTTATCATCGATCGGAACGCCGGCAGTTTTTGTTTTTCCCCACGGAAATTCTGCCTCGACTGAAGCTGTCATTGATCCATCTGTCAGCAGCGGACCATATGTTACGGATTTGAACGGATCTTTATGAATTGATTTACCGTTAATCAGCAAATCTCCCTTCCCGCTCTTGATGTCATCCGCTAAGCTGAATGTCACATCGTCTGCTTCCAATGAGAGATCAACACGAAAGCTGCTATCGCCAATCGCCTGAATGTCTTCCTTTTTCACAAGGTCAACGACATCGTTTTTCAGTTTGGCTGAGACTGTATATTCGCCGGGAATGTACGGACCGAGGGTTTGTGCTTGATCTGCTTTCTTTACAGATCCGGCTTCCTCTTTATTGACATATAGATCGGTATTTTTATAATTGCTGCTCACTTCAAAATAAACAGGTGCTACCTTTAAGTCATAATGGTCAAATACCAGCAGGCTTTTCCCGTCTTTTTCCGCATATACGATATCCTTCTGGGCTGTTTCATCACGCAGCGATGCAAAAAGTTCATCTTTTTTGTCTGGATGATCCTTCAAATATGTAAGAAACGGTTTTACATTATTTTTAGTGAGTTTAAGATTGTCATTTACCGGTGTAAGGAGAGTCGCGATTTGGTCCTGATCCCCATCATTTACGGCCTGTTCAAACTTGTCTACTAACCTATCCTTTGAAGTAAAATACGCTCCGGTTTTATATGCGGCGAATAATATAACGCACGCCGCGGCAATGCTGCTCCATAAAATGATGGTTTTCTTAGGGATCGGTTTTCGCGGAGCCTGCCTCGTTTCTGCAGTGCTAGCTGTTTCTTGATTTGCCTGTTTGCTGCCCCCTCCGATCGGGGTGCCGCATTGTTTACAAAACTTGGATCCTTCATTATTTTTTTGACCGCATTCCTTACAAAACATGTGGCTTTCCTCCTGTTTGTTACCCGCTATATTTTGTGCTTATTTCCTATGTTACATATTTTATAATAGAATGGTAAGAAATTGGAGAAAATCATGAAAATATCTCTATAAACTATGAAAAGGTGGAATGATAATGCAACACCTCACCATTCAAAAAGCAACAAACTTTGATCAACCGCTGTATGAGCTTCTGCTGCTCGCCGATCCGTCAAAAGAAATTGTTGATGACTACTTGGTCAGAGGAGAATGCTACACAGGTTATATATCAGGCGAATTAGCTGGTGTATACGTGATCATCACAACTAGGCCACAAACGGTAGAAATCGTTAACATCGCAGTAAAACAAACAATGCAAAAACAGGGCATTGGCAAGCTTCTTATCCTCGACGCCATTGAAAAAGCGAAACACATGGGAGCAAAGGTGATTGAAATAGGTACTGGAAATTCAAGCATCCATCAATTGTCTCTATATCAAAAATGCGGATTTCGCCTTCAAGCGATCGACCATGATTTTTTTATCAGACACTACGACGAGGAGATTTTTGAAAACGGCATTCAATGCCGTGATATGGTGAGGCTTTATTTGGATCTCTGAAAGCATAAAAAAACCCGCCGAGATTTATCTCGGCGGTTTTTTTATTACTTGTTTAAGTTGTAGAAAGAGTTGATACCGTGGTATTGAGCAGTTTCAGCCAACTGATCTTCGATGCGAAGAAGCTGGTTGTATTTCGCAACACGGTCCGTACGAGACGGAGCACCTGTTTTGATTTGTCCTGCGTTTGTTGCCACAGCGATGTCAGCGATTGTGCTGTCTTCAGTTTCACCAGAACGGTGAGAGATAACAGCTGTGTAGCCTGCGCGTTTCGCCATTTCGATCGCATCGAATGTTTCAGTCAATGTACCGATTTGGTTTACTTTGATCAGGATAGAGTTGCCTACGCCGTTTTTAATACCTTCAGAAAGTTTTTTCGTGTTTGTAACGAAGAGGTCGTCACCAACAAGCTGAACTTTTTTGCCAAGACGCTCAGTAAGAAGCTTGTGGCCTTCCCAGTCGTTTTCGTCAAGTCCGTCTTCGATAGAGATGATTGGGTATTTAGAAACAAGCTCTTCATACCAGTCAACCATTTCAGCAGATGTTTTCACAACGCCTTCGCCAGACAGATGGTATTTGCCGTCTTCTTTGTTGTAGAACTCAGAAGATGCAGCATCCATAGCAAGTTTAACTTCTTCGCCAGGTTTGAAACCGGCTTTTTCGATTGCTTCAACGATTGTTTGAAGCGCTTCTTCGTTAGAACCAAGGTTTGGAGCGAATCCGCCTTCGTCACCTACAGCAGTGTTTAAGCCTTTTGCGCTTAATACTGATTTCAGGCTGTGGAAGATTTGAGCGCCCATGCGAAGTGCTTCACGGAAGTTAGGAGCACCTACAGGCATGATCATGAATTCTTGAATATCCACGTTGTTATCAGCATGCTCTCCGCCGTTTACGATGTTCATCATCGGTACAGGAAGCGTTTTTGAGTTGAATCCTCCAAGGTATTGGTAAAGAGGAATCTGTAAGAAATCAGCAGCAGCCCGCGCACAAGCCATAGATACGCCAAGGATTGCGTTCGCACCAAGTTTGCCTTTGTTTTCAGTACCGTCAAGCTCGATTAAAAGCTGATCGATTGCGTTTTGTTCAGTTACATCAAAGCCAAGAAGCTCTGGAGCAATGATTTCGTTTACGTTGTTAACAGCTGTTAACACGCCTTTTCCAAGGTAACGGTCTTTGTCGCCGTCACGAAGCTCAACCGCTTCGTATTCACCTGTAGAAGCTCCGCTTGGCACTAATGCGCGGCCGAAAGCTCCTGTTTCTGTATATACTTCAACTTCAACTGTTGGGTTGCCGCGGGAGTCTAATACTTCGCGTGCATAAACATCAACAATGTATGGCATGAGTTTTGTCTCTCCTTTTGATTTTCAAATTATTTTTGAATTAAAGATGTTCCTGTCATTTCTTTCGGTTTTTCAACACCAAGAAGGTCTAATAACGTTGGTGCAAGGTCGCCTAGGATTCCGCCTTCACGCAGCGTAATGCCTTCTTTCGTTACAATCACAGGGACTGGGTTTGTTGTATGCGCAGTGTGCGGTTCGCCTGATTCTGTAATCAGAATGTCAGCATTACCGTGATCAGCGGTAATGATGGCATGTCCGCCTTTAGCAAGAATCGCGTCAACGACTTCGCCCAAGCATTCGTCCACTGCTTCAATTGCTTTAATTGTTGGTTCAACCATTCCGGAGTGGCC
Source organism: Bacillus sp. LM 4-2 (assembly GCF_000978495.1). NCBI lineage: Bacteria > Bacillati > Bacillota > Bacilli > Caryophanales > Bacillaceae > Bacillus > Bacillus sp. LM 4-2. The sequence continues at coordinate 3,330,746 of NZ_CP011101.1, forward strand.
GACCATATCAGGGTTTGCGAAGTTAAGAATGATCGCGTCATGCTTGTCAGCTTCAATTTCTTTGACAAGCGCGTCTTTCACTTCATACGCACTCATTTCAGGCTTCAAGTCATACGTTGCAACTTTAGGCGAGTTGATGAGAATACGCTCTTCACCCGGGAATTCAGCTTCACGGCCTCCGCTCATAAAGAACGTGACGTGCGGATACTTTTCAGTTTCTGCAATTCGAAGCTGTTTTAACCCGTGCTGAGATAATACTTCTCCGACTGTGTTATCAAGATTTATCGGTTTAAACGCTACATAGCCGTCAACTGTTTCACTGAAGTGAGTCAGGCAGACGAAATACAGGTTCTTTGGATAATTCTCGCCGCGGTCGAAGTCACGGAAGTCTTTGTTTGTGAACGTGTTGGAAATCTGGATGGCGCGGTCCGGTCTGAAATTATAGAAAATCACAGAATCGCCGTCTTGGATTTTCGCAACAGGCTCACCGTTTTCTTTTGTGATGACAGATGGAATCACGAATTCATCGTAGATACCATTTGCATATGAATCATCAACAACATCCAGGGCGCTGCGGTAAGATGGGCCTTCGCCGTACGCCATTGCGCGGTACGCTTTTTCTACACGGTCCCAGCGTTTGTCGCGGTCCATAGAGTAGTAACGTCCGGAAATGCTGGCGATTTCACCTACACCGATTTCCTTGATTTGATCGTTCAACTGGTTGATGTACGTTTTCGCTGTCTGCGGACCTACATCACGACCGTCAAGGAAGCCATGGATATAAACCTCTGTCAGCCCTTCTTTTTTCGCAAGCTTTAACAGTGCGAATAAATGATTGATATGGCTGTGCACGCCTCCGTCAGATAAAAGACCGAACAGGTGCAAGGCTTTGTTGTTTTCTTTCGCGTTGCTGATCGCGTCAAGGAATGTTTGATTGCGTTCGAACTCTCCTTCGCGAATGGCAACATTTACGCGTGTTAAGCTTTGGTACACAATACGTCCCGCACCGATATTTAAGTGACCTACTTCGGAGTTCCCCATTTGCCCTTCAGGAAGACCTACAGCCTCGCCTGAAGCAGTCAATGTTTGATGAGGATACTGGTTCCAATAGCGGTCAAAATTCGGTTTTTTCGCTAAAGCGACTGCGTTCCCTACTGTTTCGTTACGTAATCCGAACCCATCAAGAATGATGAGTGCAGCTGGTTTTTTACTCATATTGACCTTCCTCCAATAATTGAACGAATGACTGTGGCTCAAGGCTCGCGCCGCCGACCAAAGCACCGTCAATATCGGACTCTGCCATATATTCTTTAATGTTTGCAGGCTTTACGCTTCCGCCATATTGGATGCGAAGCTTGTCTGCAGCTTCTTGGCTGAAGCTTTCAGCGACGGTTTTACGGATATGCGCACACACGTCATTCGCATCTTTCGCTGTAGAAGATTTGCCTGTTCCGATTGCCCAGATTGGCTCATACGCAATAACAGAAGCAGCAACTTGTTCTTCAGAAAGACCAGCAAGGCCTTTTTTCACTTGGTCAGCAACAAGATCATTTGTTTTGCCGGCTTCACGCTCTTCAAGCGTTTCACCTACACAGATGATCGGCACAATGCCGTGTTTGAAAGCTGCGTGTGCTTTTTTGTTAACTGTTTCATCAGTTTCAGCGAACATTTCACGGCGCTCAGAGTGGCCGATGACGCAGTAGTCAACGCCAAGGTCTTTCAGAGCAACCGGGCTGATTTCGCCTGTGAACGCGCCGCTTTCTTCGAAGTGCATGTTTTGAGCGCCGACTTTTAGGTCAGTGCCTTTCACAGCAGAAGCAAGCTTTTCTAAGAAAAGCGCTGGCGCGCAAACAACAGCTTCAGCTTTGTCTGCTGCTGGAATGGAAGATTTCACTTCTTCAACGAAGCTGACAGCTTCGCCGAGTGTTTTGTTCATTTTCCAGTTACCGGCGATAATTGGTTTTCTCATCTGTTCCACTTCCTTATAGCAGTTTTGAGATTATTTATCGTTCAGTGCAGCTACCCCTGGAAGCTCTTTGCCTTCCATAAACTCAAGGGATGCGCCGCCGCCTGTTGAGATGTGGCTCATTTTGTCAGCAAGGCCGAATTTTTCAACCGCTGCCGCAGAGTCTCCTCCGCCGATGACAGAGTATGTATCTTTCGCCTCTGCCAATGCTTCCGCAACCGCTTTTGTTCCTTGAGCGAACAAGTCGATTTCGAATACGCCCATTGGTCCGTTCCACACGACAAGTTTGCTGTTTTTGATGACGTCAGCATACGTTTCGCGTGTTTTCGTACCAATGTCGATTGCTTCTAAATCACTAGGGATTTCAGAGATCGGCACAATTTTCACGTTTGCATCGTTAGAGAAATCATCTGCAACGAGTACATCTTCAGGCATGTAGAAGTTAACGCCTTTTTCTTTAGCGCGGTCCATAAATGATTTCGCAAGCTCGATTTTATCCTCTTCAAGAAGAGATTTCCCGACTTCATAGCCAAGCGCTTTTACGAAAGTATAAGCAAGACCTCCGCCGATGATCAGGTTGTCTACTTTATCAAGAAGACTTTCGATTACACCGATTTTGTCTTTTACTTTCGCTCCGCCGATGATCGCTGTGAACGGGCGGTCAGGATTGGAAACCGCTTTTCCAAGTACATCAAGCTCTTTTTCCATTAAGAAACCTGCAACTGCTGGCAGATGCTCGGCAATTCCAGCTGTAGATGCGTGAGCACGGTGGGCAGCACCGAATGCGTCATTTACATATACATCTGCAAGCTCAGCAAATGCTTTTGCAAGCTCAGGGTCATTTTTCTCTTCACCAGGATAGAAACGTACGTTTTCCAATACAAGAACGTCTCCGTCCTTCATCTCAGAAATTTGTGCTTTTACAGCATCGCCGTATGCTTCATCCGCTTTTTTCACTTCTTTGCCAAGCAGTTCGCCGAGACGTGCAGCGACAGGAGTTAAACGAAGCTCCTCAACCACTTCGCCTTTCGGGCGGCCTAAGTGGCTCGCAAGAAGGACTTTTGCGCCTTGGTCTGCAAGGTGTTTGATTGTTGGAAGCGCAGCACGGATACGTGTATCGTCTGTTACTTCCCCGTCTTTCATTGGAACGTTAAAGTCAACGCGGCAGAATACAACTTTGCCTTTTACGTCGATGTCTTTGAGAGTTTTTTTATTCATGCCTAGGAGATCCTCCTTCAAAATGGTTTGCATACAGCACGAAAAACGTGAAACCGTCTGTTCAAGCGATAACTCCGCTAGGGCAGATCGCAGTCTTTTTCGGCACAGGGCAGTTCGTCTAAAAGCCAGGGCAGCGGCCTTAGGCGAAAGCGCCGGCAAAGCTGCTTAAAACGCGGTCGTTTCTCTATCACAGAGCGTTTTCTGAAAGCCGGTCTTCATGGAAAAAGGGAAAGGGAGTCCGTCCCCTTCCCTTGTCCGCTTTCATTATAGCGCTTCTATTCGAAAGAACCAAGTCAGGTCCTTTTTCAGCTATAAATTAAAGACCTTTTTTTGCGATGTAAGCTGCAAGGTCAACAACGCGGTTAGAGTAGCCGCTTTCGTTATCGTACCAAGAGATTACTTTTACCATGCTGCCTTCCATAACCATTGTAGAAAGAGCATCGATTGTAGAAGAGTTTTTGTTTCCGTTGTAGTCGCCAGAAACTAATGGCTCTTCGCTGTAGCCAAGGATTCCTTTAAGGTCGCCTTCAGCCGCTTCTTTAAGAGCTGCGTTTACTTCTTCAGCTGTTACTTCTTGGTTCAGTTCAGCAACCAAGTCAACTAGAGAAACGTTTGGAGTTGGAACACGCATTGCTCCACCGTTCAGTTTGCCTTTTAGTTCAGGAAGAACTAGAGAAACTGCTTTAGCAGCACCAGTTGATGTTGGGATGATGTTTTCAGCTGCTGCACGCGCACGACGGTAGTCTTTGTGCGGAAGATCAAGGATTTGCTGATCGTTTGTGTAAGAGTGAACAGTTGTCATCATACCGCGTTTGATGCCGAATTTATCGTTAAGTACTTTTGCAAACGGCGCAAGGCAGTTTGTTGTGCAAGATGCGTTAGAGATAACATCGTGGTTAGCCGCATCGTATTTATCTTCGTTAACACCCATAACGATTGTGATATCTTCTTCGTTAGCAGGAGCAGAGATGATTACTTTTTTCGCGCCAGCTTCTAAGTGTTTCGCAGCGTCTGCGCGTTTTGTGAAGAAACCAGTAGATTCAACTACGATTTCAACGCCTTGTTTGCCCCAGCTAAGTTTAGCAGGATCGCGTTCTGCAGAAACTTCAATTGTTTTGCCGTTAACAACAAGGTTGTTACCGTCAACTGAAACTTCAGCGTCTAATTTTCCGTGTACAGAATCATATTGTAAAAGGTGAGCCAGCATGTTAGCATCTGTTAAATCGTTAACCGCTACTACCTCAACTTCAGGATTGTTTAATGCTGCGCGGAATACGTTACGTCCAATACGACCAAAACCGTTAATACCGACTTTTACTGCCATGATTGTTTCCTCCTTTAAATAAGTGAGAGATATTTATATTGAGGGATTATTCATCCCTTAATAACTTCTTTGCGGCTCCTTCGTCTGTGACGAGAACCGTGTTGCGTGGCTTTTTAAAGTAAGCCTCGATCGCCTCGGCTTTTGATGATCCGCCCGCTACCGCAATAATATCGGGAATGGCATCTATGTCATCCAGCTGCATTCCGACAGAATGCACTTTGTGAACCACTTCGCCGTCCGCGTTAAAATAGTAGCCGAACGCTTCCGTCACCGCGTCGTTATCATCTATTTTCTTTAAGTCTTCTAAAGGCGTGTTTCTGCGCTGAGCCATAGTTTTAGCTTCGCCGATTCCGTGAACCAGCATACTCGCTGATTTAATGGTGTTCAGCACCTCTTTGACAGAAGGCTCTTCAATAATAGATGAATAGGCGCCTTGTGACAGCTGTCCCGGAACAAACAAAAGCCGGTAAGTGCCTGAAGCCTTCTCCGCCATATGCGCGCATATGGTGTTCGCCTGGTTTTTCACGTCTTCGCCTAAACCGCCTCTTGCAGGCACAAACAAAAGCTCGCGGTTTTTAGAATCCGGCGTCATCATTTCGGCGACAGCTTCAATTGTCGTACCGCCAGTTACAGCGACGATATTTTTGCCTGAAAATCTTTTTTTCATACATGCGACAGCCGCTCTTCCCATTTCTTTTTTGACCCATGGGGATTGATCGCTGTCTCCGGATACGATAATGGCATCCTTTAGATTTAAACGTTCTTTTAATGTCTTTTCCAAAAGAGTCAAACCTAAAACATCTTTCATCGTATCTTCCAAAACAGAAAGCAGTTCATAGCCCTCTTCTGTCAATGTCATGCCGTTTGTCTTAATATCGACCAGGTTCTGTTCCTTTAAAAACTGAACCTCGCCCCTCAGCACACGCTCGCTGATTCCGAGACTGGCAGACAGGCTTCTTCGCCCGATGGGTTCTGTCAGCCTGATATACTGCAAGATTTCAAACCTCTTTTGCATAACGAGCAGAAGATCAGGCAATAATTTTTTTTGAGCTTGTATTAACTGGTTCATGACTCAAACGTTCCTTCCTTTTTTGCTGGACATTATATGTCCCGCTATGACAAAAAACGTCCCGTCATAGCCAAAAAAAATCATTTCTGCTTTCTTTAATTATTTTAACAGGGTGGAATTGTTTATTCAACTGTTAAGAGCCAATTCATCGACAATATTCGCAGAGTTTTCATGCCGCGTCGTTTTATCCAGCAATATTTTATCCTATATATCTTTATCTTATACAGAAAGCGCCAAATGGTGCATCCCAATATAAACAGCCCTTCCCGTAGAAAGGGCTGTTTCATTAAAGCGTTTTCATTTTATCCAAAGCTTTTCAATTTCTTCTAGCGATTTGTTCTTCGTTTCCGGACAGATCGTAACGACAAACAGGAAACAAAGGATGTTAATCACCGCAAAGATCCAAAATGTATAGGCGAGCCCGAAAGAATCAATCATCATTGGCACAAACTGTCCGATCGCCCAGTTTGCTCCCCATAAAAAGATGGTCGCAATGCCCGCGGCCCGCGCACGCAGATGGTTCGGGAAGATTTCAGAAATCATAATCCATGTGATCGGTCCGACCGAGACACAGAAAGCAGCGACAAAACCTAATATAAGGACGATCATCATGATCCCGCTTGTTAACTCAAAATAAAACGACGTCCCGATTAAAATCATAAAAATAGCCATAAAAGCAGAACCGATGGACATCAGTTTTTTTCGTCCGACTTTATCAATCAGCAACACCGCAATAACGGTAAAAATAACTTCTACAACCCCGACGATACAAGTCGTCACAAATCCGGCGTTTTGCCCGAATCCCATCATTTTAAAGATTTCCGGCCCGTAGTAAGTAATCGCGTTCATGCCGATGACTTGGTTAAACAGCGCCAGCAGGATTCCAATGACAAGCGCCTTTCTGAGCCCCGGCTTAAACAGCTGGGAGAGCGACCCCATTTGTTCTATTTTTAAAGAGTTCTCAATGTTCTTTAATTCTTCTTTTGCAACAGTTTCTCCATTAATACGTGTCAGTATCTTTAAAGCTTCATTTGTTTTGCCCGCTTTCGCCAGCCATCTCGGACTTTCCGGGACGACGAGCAGGACAAGGAAAAAAATGACGGACGGCACCATTCCATAAGCAAGCATCCATCTCCAGCCGGTGTGCACACCCCATTCGTATGTTCCGGACCGCTGCACAGCTAGATTAATAAAGTATGTTGCGGAAATCCCCAGTATCGTAAAGAGCTGATATAAGGAAGATAAACTTCCGCGTATGGCGGGCGGTGCCGCTTCTGTAATATACGTAACAGAGAGCGATGAGCCCATCCCGATTCCCAGCCCCCCGATAATCCTTGCAATGATTAAGGTGGACACGTCTTGAGAAAGCGCTGAAACGATTGCTGATATCGCAAATAACAAAGCGGCTGTCATTAAAATTTTTCTCCGGCCGAATCTGTCACTTAAAAATCCGGATATCCCGACGCCCACAACTCCTCCAATCATAATGCTTGAAATGACAAGTCCCTCCATAAACGGACTCAGGCTGTATAAATCTTTCAGAAAACCGATGGCGCCAGAAATCACTGCCGTGTCATAGCCATACAATAAGCCGCCAAGCCCCGCCGCACATGAGATCAAAATGACAAATCCCATTGAATGGCTTCGTGTTACAGGAACATTTGGTTCTAATTGAGTTGGAGTATTCTTCATTTCCCTGCCCTCCCGAATGTTGAGTAAAGCGTTTACATTATACTTTTTAATTGTACGTACTTATATTAAAATTTAACGAAAATTACATTTAATTAGTACGTACAAATATAGAATAATCTTGTTTGCATTTTCTGTCAATGTTTTCTTACAAAGAACGCTGTGATATACTGGAATTTGTCCGTATACATTTTGGAGGAATGGATATGTTACCAAAATACGCGCAAGTAAAAGAAGAAATCAGTTCTTGGATTAATCAAGGCAAAATACTGCCCGATCAAAAAATCCCTACCGAAAACGAATTAATGCAGCAATTCGGCGTCAGCCGGCATACCATCCGCAAAGCGATCGGAGACCTCGTATCACAAGGTCTGCTGTACAGCGTGCAAGGCGGAGGCACCTTTGTCGCTTCACGCTCTGCTAAGTCAGCGCTGCATTCCAATAAAACGATCGGTGTTTTGACAACCTACATATCAGACTATATTTTCCCGAGCATCATCAGAGGAATCGAGTCCTATTTAAGCGAGCAGGGGTATTCTATGCTTTTGACAAGCACGAACAACAACCCGGACAACGAAAGAAGAGGCTTAGAAAACCTGCTGTCCCAGCATATTGACGGACTCATCGTAGAACCGACAAAAAGCGCCCTTCAAACCCCAAACATCGGCTATTATCTGAACTTGGAGAAAAACGGCATTCCTTTTGCGATGATTAACGCGTCATATGCCGAGCTTGCCGCGCCAAGTTTTACCTTGGATGATGTGAAAGGCGGGATGATGGCGGCGGAGCATTTGCTTTCTCTCGGCCACACGCATATGATGGGTATTTTTAAAGCTGATGACACACAAGGCGTGAAACGGATGAACGGATTTATACAGGCGCACCGGGAGCGTGAGTTGTTTCCTTCTCCGGATATGATCGTGACATTTACAACGGAAGAAAAAGAATCAAAACTTCTGGAGAAAGTAAAAGCCACACTGGAGAAAAACAGCAAGCACATGCCGACAGCCATTCTTTGTTATAACGATGAAATTGCGCTGAAGGTGATTGATATGCTGAGGGAGATGGATCTTAAAGTGCCGGAAGATATGTCTATCGTCGGGTATGATGATTCACATTTCGCCCAAATCTCAGAAGTGAAACTAACCTCTGTCAAACATCCGAAATCAGTGCTTGGAAAAGCAGCCGCCAAATATGTCATTGACTGCTTAGAGCATAAAAAGCCGAAGCAAGAGGATGTCATATTTGAGCCTGAGTTGATCATTCGCCAGTCCGCACGAAAACTGAATGAATAAAAAAAGCAATGTATGGGTCTCCCCGCTACATTGCTTTTTTTATAGCTGTTATCTGTTTTTCCAAACGTCAGCGATGATTTCAAACGAACGCATTCTGTCTGCGTGTTCAAAGGTTTCTGAGTTAACCATAATTTCGTCAGCCTGTGTCGTTTTGACGAAATCTTCAAGCTTCGCCTTCACTTCTTCCGGACCTCCGACAATCGTGGAGCTCAGCTGCTCATTGACCATCGCTTTTTCATACGGGCTCCAGATTTGGTCCATATCCTCAACAGGCGGTTTAAGCTGGTTCGGCGTACCGCGGACAAGATCAAGAAACCTTTGATAATGCGAAGTCGCAAGGTGCTGCGCTTTCTCGTTTGTATCTGCCGCGATAATGGTGACACCGACCATCGCATACGGTTCGTCGAGCACGTCTGACGGCGTGAAGGAATTGCGGTACAGCTCCAAAGCGGGAACCGTATTCGCCGGTGAGAAATGAGCGGCAAAGGCAAACGGAAGACCTAATTCACCTGCCAGACGGGCGCTGAAGCCGCTTGAGCCCAGCAGCCAAATCGGCACATCTATGCCCTCTCCGGGAATGGCGCGAACTTGATTGCGCACATTTCCTGACGGTTTAAAATAATTGCGCAGTTCCTCTAATTGTTCTGGAAAATCCTCCCCGCTGTTGATGTTTCTGCGGAGTGCTCTGGCTGTCAACTGGTCTGTTCCCGGCGCACGTCCAAGCCCCAGATCAATCCGCCCGGGATACAGTGTTTCCAGTGTGCCGAATTGTTCAGCAATGACTAATGAAGAGTGGTTCGGGAGCATAATGCCGCCGGAACCGACGCGGATTTTCTTCGTGCCTCCGGCAATATGGCCAATCAAAACTGCGGTGGCAGAGCTTGCAACACCTTCTATATTATGATGTTCAGCAAGCCAGTAACGGTGATAGCCCCATTCCTCTGCCCGGCGCGCCAAGTCCATACTGTTTCGGAATGATTCTGCAATCGTTCCTCCCTGAACAACCGGAGATAAATTCAAGACAGAAAGCAAGGTATCTTTGCGTTGGTTGTTAGACATATTGTTCTCCTTTGCAAATGTGTTATCAGTAAACAGCCCAAAGCTGTCAGGTCATGATTGAAAGAACTTCTATCACACCATAACACAACTGCATTCAGGAATAAAAGAATTTGATTCGATGAAATTCGAACAATATAAAACGAACGGTTTGGAACATTATTCTGCTCCAAACAACTCCTTAGCCATCTCAATAAAGAGCTTAGCCGCCAGAGAAGCCTCCTTTAGCGACGGAACAGCAAGCTGCACATCACGGTATACCTGCGGGTCCAATTCCCGGGTCACCACATGCTCCGGCAGCGGCATCCCCGACATGGACATTTCTGATAAAATGGCCAGGCCCAGTCCTTCTCTGATCATACTGATCGAGGTGTTGATGTTATAGACCGTGAAAGCTGGGTGCAGCGTAGCGCCCGCCTGCCTGAACATATCGACAAATGGTGATTCATAGCCTCCGTCACAGACGATCATCGGTTCATGGTCAAGATCTTTCAGCGTAATGGCCGAATGACTGGCAAGCGGGTGATCGTCCCTGAGCACGACAGCCATTTTGTCTTTTTTCAAATGAATGTACTCCATCTCCTCTGTTGGATACAGAAGAATCCCGACATCTATCATCCGCGTATGAAGCCACTCCTTGACTTCATTTACAGTTCCCTCGTGCAGCACGAGCTCAAGTTTCGGATATTTTTGTTTAAATGCACTGATCAGCTTCGGCATAAAATAAGCCGAGGCAGTTGAGAATGTGCCGATATGGATCGTTCCCAGTTCAAGCCCTTTTTCTGCTGCTGCTACCTGCTCAACTTTTTCAATGCCTTTTAAGACTTCTCTAATGTGTACTAAGATCTGTTTTCCCGTATCCGTCAGCATCAGGCCATTGCGGCGGTCACGAATGATCAGCTTTACATCAAGCTCAGCTTCGATCGCAGAAATCGCATGGCTGACAGCCGGCTGTGTCATGTTCAGCGCCTGACCCGCTTTTGTAAAGCTTCCCGTTTCAGCTATTTTCACAAAAACCTTTAATTGTGTAATGGTCATAACAATTTACTTATGCTCCTTATAAAAAAGATTCATTTTATTTATCTTATGTTCTACCGTATCATATGATGGAAAAGTTCTACAAGGAGTGAATGAACAATGAAGCAGCTCTCAAAAACGCGGACAGCTCTCCTGCTCGCATTTCTCGTCATCATGTGGGGCGTCAATTGGCCGCTGTCCAAAGCCGCGCTCGCCTATTCTCCGCCATTATTGTTCGCGGGCATCCGAACGCTGATCGGCGGGCTTTTATTAGTCATTGTCGCACTGCCGCGTATTCATAAATTACGCTTAAAAGAAACGTGGCCGATTTATCTTGTTTCTGCTCTTTTAAATATTACGTTATTCTACGGCCTGCAAACGATCGGGCTAAATTATCTTCCGGCCGGCCTGTTTTCTGCAATCGTCTTCTTCCAGCCTGTTCTGATGGGTGTATTTTCTTGGCTGTGGCTCGGCGAATCCATGTTTGTAATGAAAGTGATCGGACTCATCCTCGGTTTTGCGGGAGTAGCCGTCATTAGTGCTGCGGGCTTTGGCGGGCATATTTCTGTCATTGGGGTTCTGCTGGCTCTCGGCTCCGCAGTCAGCTGGGCGCTCGGGACGGTATATATGAAAAAAACAGGCAGCCGCGTCGATTCCATCTGGATGGTCGCTCTGCAGCTGACGATCGGAAGCGTGTTTCTGCTTATATCCGGCTTTTGGACAGAAAGTTTTTCGGCGATCCAATGGACAGCTCCGTTTATCACGAGCCTGCTGTTCATCTCCGTATTCGTTATCGCGCTCGGCTGGCTTGTCTTTTTTACGCTTGTCGGTTCAGGCGAAGCAAGCAAGGTCGCATCTTATACTTTTTTGATTCCGCTCATATCAATCGTGGCCAGCTCCATTTTCCTGCATGAACCGCTCACCCTTAGCCTCTTGGCAGGGCTGCTGCTGATTGTCACGAGCATCTGTCTCGTGAATACAAAATCAAAAGCGCAGAAAGCTGCGGCGATTGGTATAAACGAGAAAGCTGCACAATAATAAAAACCCTCTTGCCGGATGCGGCAAGAGGGTTTCTTATTTACTGATGCTTGCGTCCTTTGACCAAATATGCAACTGTAATCAAAAGGTAGATCGCCGCAGTAATGCCGGTAATGACAATTGATGTTGTCATGATGACCCCGATCAGAATGGCGAGTAATGCCACAATCGCAAACCATGTCGTGTACGGGAACCATTTTACATAATAGGCCGGTGTTTCCGTTTGCTGTTTTCTCGATTTTAAATGAGCGAATCCGATGATCAGCCAAATGAATAAAACGGTATATCCCAATGATCCCATTAAATAATTAAATGTTTGGCTTCCTGCGAACAGAGAAATCAATACGCCAATATAGAGAGAAGAAGTGCACATCAGAATCGCAAACATCGGTACGTTTTTCGATGAAAGCTTCGAGAAGACCTTTGGAAGCCTTCCGTCACTTGCCTGTGTATACAAAATGCGTGATGATCCGTATAAACCTGAATTCATAGAAGAAATGATCGCCAGCAGGATGACTGCATTCATGATATGATCCGCGCCCGGAATGCCTACCATTTTAAAGACCATCACGAAAGGACTTTCCGGAACGGAATTGACTTGGTTCCATGGAATCAGGCTGACGATGATGAAAAACGGCAGCAGGTAAAACGCGACAATCCGTGTCAGTGTGCTGCGGACAGCTTTCGGGACAACCTTTTCCGGATTTTTTGTCTCTGCAAGCGTTACACCGATAATTTCTGTACCGCCGTAAGAGTAGATGACGACAAGCATCGCCGTGATCAGCCCTGTGCCGCCGTGCGGGAAAAATCCGCCGTGGTCTGTCAGGTTGGAAAATCCGGATGCTGTATGATCACCGAATGATACAAATAAGAGCAGCAATCCCAGAATAATAAAGATAATAATAACGGTAATCTTGATCATTGCCAGCCAATATTCAGTTTCGGCGAAGATTTTAACAGAAAGCAAGTTTACAATCGTGACGATAAGAGAAATTCCTAATGCCAATACCCAGATCGGGCAGCCCGGCAGCCAATATTGAATGAAAATCGCAGCTACAACAGCTTCAGCCGCAATGTTAAGCACCCACATTTTCCAGTAGATCCAGTCCAAAAAGTAAGCGGCGTAATTTCCCAATACCTGCTGGACAAGATCACGGAAGGTTCTGGCGTTACGGTTTCGAACAGCCATTTCCGCCAGCCCCTGCATAATAAACAGCAAAATAATCCCGCCGAGCAGATATGCGATAATGACAGATGGCCCTGCCACATCGATCGCTGAGCTGCTCCCCTTAAATAAACCTGCGCCGATTGCTCCGCCCAGCGCCATCATCATAATATGGCGGGACGTCATCGTGCGTTTTAACGTTTGATTGTCGTTTTTCATCCTCTTCTACCTCTCCTTCTCGTTTTCAAAAACAAAAAAGCCCGCCGTCTCCTACCTAATCTAATAGATAAAGAGACGACGAGCCTTCGGCTGACCGCGGTACCACTCTTGTTGATTCTTCATGAAGAATCCTGCTTTTGACCTGTAACGAAGGTTAGCCGTTAAAACATAGGGAATATTCAATCTATTCCGTTCCGTCTTACCACTCCCGGGCGAGTTCAAAGAAGAATCAGGCTGCGTCGCACCACCCCGCAGCTCTCTGTTCTGACCACTTTCTTTTACTGCTCCCAATCTATGTGTTTTAGTTTTCTGAAAAACTCAAATTTTATGATCTGAATATATTAACATAATATACGTGCTTCTCATTTAACTGTCAATAACTTCAGAGAAAAAAGAAACTGTTATTTTGTCCCTTTTCGAATGGCTTTCCAAAAGGATTCTGACTCGTTTCCTAATGCGTAAACTGAAACACCTGCTATTTTATATTGCTTTGCCAGATGGCTTTTCGTTTGAACGGTTTTTTCGTTTTCATACCACACGACATGTTTATGCTTCTTTTTGTCAACATAAGAAAATGTCATCGAGCCTGATTTTTTGTTGAATGCCGGCTTTGCTTTTTGTTTTTTGATGAGGGATTTGAGCTCATTCCATTCCCTTATTGTGCTGGTACTTCCGTCTTTTACATCCCAGTCATAGCCGTACGCAGGGATTCCCATGATGACTTTATTGGCTTTGATCTTTTTGACTGAAAACTGCAGAGAGCTTTTGATCCAGTTTGTGCTTGCCACTGACCCCGGCTCACCCCAAATGCCATGTTCGTCGTAGGTCATGACTTGTACGAAGTCTGCATATTTGCCGATTTTCGCATAATCATACGGCCAGCTCCAGTCATCATTTTTATCATCGGCGCTTTTGGCCGGAACGGATACCATTGTTTTAATATGTTTCTTGTTCAAAGCCTGTGATACATATTGAATGAAGTTCGAGTATGCAGCGCGGTCTTCTGGATTTACTGCTTCAAAATCGATATTAATTCCGTAATATGAGTGCTTTTTGGCCAGTGTAATTAACTGATCTGTGAATCGTTTTTTCGCTGTTTTATTACTCATGACTCGACTCGCTAAATCTCCGTCAAAATCATAAATGGCATCATTATAGTTTGAAATGACAGCCCATGTCTTGATTTTTTTCTTTTTCGCATATGTCAGCTGCTTGCTTGGGGCATCGCCAATGATTCGTCCGTTTTTTTCAAACGCAAATGTATCGGTTGCGATGGCATTCATGTATGTATGATATTTCGTAAGAGAATTGTATGAAGCCGTATCCCCAGTCGTGTAGCCTAGTGTCATTCCGGCTGCCTTCGCTTCTCCTTTTGTATACATAAACAGAACAATCGCAATCGCCAGTGAAACCGCTATGATCAGCCATTTTTTCATCGCATTTCCTCCTGTATCAAGTCATACTCTTCTCATCGGCCAAAAAATTGGAAGTTGAAGTTTTTTCAAGCAAAAAGCCCGGCATATGCCTGCCGGGCTTCCTGAGTTCAGCGGTCAGAGACGAGAATATATGCTGCCTTTACAGGTCCGTGCACTCCCACAACTAAATCCATTTCAATGTCTGCTGAGTTGCTCGGTCCGGTAATGTAGTTGATACATGAAGGAACAGTGTCACCGTTCGCAATGTTTTGGCGGATGATATCACTGGCTTGTGTCATTCTCGGTACAATGCTTGATTTCGGCACGATCGCAATATAAGTCGTCGGCAGAAGGCTGACAGATCGGCCGATGTCTTTTGAGGAGAAGAGGACAACCGTCCCCGACTCAGCCAATGTAATTTCGCTGAATGTAATCCCTACATTGGCTTGCTCCGCTTTTTTGATATTTTCCTCGCCTTTGTCAGCATCCCACTCCCAGACCGGCGTTCCTTCACTCGGCCATTCCTTGGTGAGCAGGCTTTTCAGTCCGTATTCTTCAAAGCGGGGATCCTTCGGAATGATGACAGGGCCTCCGGAAAAGCGGCTGACTTGCTCGCGCAGGGCATCGTAAAGGCCGGTTGAATCCGTTTCAATCAGCTCTGTATGGATTTTGACACAATGGTTTTTGAGCACTGTGACTAAGTCATCCGCTGAATAACCTTCAAGTGTTTTATATTGCGGCTGATGCGCCCATTCAGGGACTGCCACGCCTCCTGTTCTTCGTTCACGGCCCAGGCTGGATACGATTCGGTTTAAAAAGCTCTCTTGATTCTGAATGGTTCCCTTCGTCATCACTGCTCCTCCTTCGTGCGTTCACTTGTTTCTCTGTCCGCAAACCAGTCTCTGAATCTCGATTTATGCGGTGCCGGGAAGTCGCGGATCTGGGTCCAATTTTTAAGCGGGCCGGGCCCCTTCGAAATTTTTTCGTCCTCTGTAAAAGGCGTCATGGCGGCCGGCGCCCATTTTGAGCCCATTTTGTAAAGCGATAAGGAGGATGCGCCAAGTCCGAATGCTTTCATTGCAAGCTTTTCACTGATCGGCGCCCTGCCTTCTTTTTCGACGATATTCTGACGATGCTTGAGTAGCAGCTCATGAAGCGGGATTTTGACCGGGCAGGCTTCTGAACAAGCAGCGCACAGTGAAGATGCGTACGGCAGCTCCTTATAATCGTCATAACCGCCGAGCAACGGCGATAAAACCGCTCCGATCGGCCCCGAGTAGATTGAGCCGTATG
Organism: Bacillus sp. LM 4-2; assembly: GCF_000978495.1. NCBI lineage: Bacteria > Bacillati > Bacillota > Bacilli > Caryophanales > Bacillaceae > Bacillus > Bacillus sp. LM 4-2. The sequence continues at coordinate 3,346,510 of NZ_CP011101.1, forward strand.
AATGTCCGCCGACATGGCGGTACACAGGACAGACATTGATACAGGCGGCACAGCGGATACATTGCAGCACAGACTGGAATTCCGTTCCAAGGATATTGGATCGTCCATTGTCAACGATGACAAGATGGAATTCTTCCGGACCGTCCACTTCACCTTCCAGCTTCGGACCCGTCAAAGCTGTAATATAGCTTGTCAGCCGCTGTCCGACAGCACTTCTTGTCAGCATGCTGACTAGCACTTCAAATTCAGAAAATGACGGGACAATCCGCTCCATTCCCATGACGGTAATTTGTGTTTTCGGCAAGGTGCTCACAAGCCGTCCATTTCCTTCATTGGTCACAAGGCTGACGGAACCCGTGTCAGCGATGGCGAAGTTACAACCGGTAATGCCGATATCCGCTTCCAGAAACTTTTTCCGGAGAATGGCGCGCGCATGCATCACCAGCTCTTCCGGTTTTTCTGTATGTTGATAGTCCAGTCTTTCTTTAAACACATCGCGTATCTGCTCTTTATTTTTATGAAGGGCGGGCGCTACGATATGTGACGGCGGATCGTGATCATCAATCTGCAAAATATACTCCCCGAGATCGGTTTCTACGACTTCACAGCCTTCCTTCTCCAGCACCTCATTCAGATTGATTTCCTCTGTGACCATTGATTTAGATTTCACAATTTTCTTCCCGTTCTTCTTTTGAATGACATCCCGAATATAGGAAGACGCCTCTTCCGCTGTTTCCGCGAAATAGACATGTCCGCCTCTTTTCGCCACATTTTCGGCAAGCTGTCCGAGATAGAAATCAAGGTTTTCAAGGACATGCTGCCTGATTTCCTCTGATAATGAGCGCCACTCCTCCCAGTTTCCCAGTTCTTCTGCTGCCTCTAGGCGCCGCGTCCGCAGACGCTCCTGTGCACCCGAAACAGCGCCTCTCATAAATTCATTATCAATCCCCTGTGATACCCGCTCTTTAAAAGCGTCAGTACCAATTTTCATCGCCATGATCCTTTCCCCCTCTGAATCCAGTTTTATCTGCTGTTGAGCACTTCGGCGATGTGCATCACTTTGACATTCTTATCTTTTCGGCCAAGCCGTCCCCCGATATTCATCAAACAGCCGCAGTCAGCACCGATCAGCACCTCTGCTCCCGTTTCCTCCACACATTCGACTTTTTCATCGACCATCTGCTCAGAAATCTGCGCCATCTTGACGGAGAACGTTCCTCCGAATCCGCAGCAGTTATGTTTGCCCGGAAGCTCTGTAAACTGCAGGCCCTTCACATGGCTCAACAGCTTCATCGGCTCCTCCCGAACACCCAGCAGCCTTGTCATATGGCACGACGTATGTAAGGTCGCTTTTGTATGAAGGGTCGCGCCGACATCCTCTACTCCAAGTACGTTCACAATAAAATCTGTCAATTCATACGTTTTATCCGCCAGCTTTTGCGCTTTATCGGCCCATTTCGGATCATCCTGAAACAGGTGCGGATACTCCCGGAACATCGTTGTGCAGGAACCGGAAGGACTGACAACATATTCGGAATCCTGAAACGTTTCGATCATCCGTTTCATTGCTTTTTTGGCGTCATTTACATAGCCGCTGTTGTAAGCCGGCTGCCCGCAGCAAATCTGCCCTTCCGGAAAATCAACCTCACACCCAAGCCGCTCCAGCAGCTCAACCGTTGCTTTTCCGACATTTGTTTGAAACATATCAACAAGACAAGTGACAAAAAGTGAGACTTTCATGATGAACCCCTCTCTCATCCCCAATATATGATCAGGTCATCTGATGACCTGAGTTAAAATAACTATATGAATATCGTACACTATTCTGACAATGGAAGGGAAGGGTTTTCTAGGGATATTTTCATTTGTGGCATATAAAAACACTCCCGATCTCCCAGGAGTGCAGTATATGGTTAGATCCAGCCTTTTTCCTCAGCGATGCTGGCGGCTTCTGTCCGATTTTTCGCATTAAGCTTTTGGATGATTTCTGAGATATAGTTTCGAACTGTGCCTTGAGATAAATAGAGCTCCAGCGTAATGTCTTTTGTTGTCTTGCCTAAAGCCGCAAGCCTCAGAATTTCTTGCTCTCTAACGGTTAGCGGATTTTCGTCTCGCATCATATTAAACGTCAACTCAGGGCTGAAGACACGTTTTCCCTTTACACATTTTCGAATGGCATCGGCCAGATCGTCAATTTCGCCGTCTTTCAGCAGATAGCCATGTGCACCGGCCTTTACGGCGCGTTCAAAATATCCGGGGCGAGCAAAGGTGGTTAAAATAATGACCTTGCTGACGCAGCCTTTTTTCATTAATTCCTCTGCCACATCCAGCCCGCTTCGAACCGGCATTTCAATGTCCATAATGCATACATCCGGCTCCAGCTTCAAAATAGCATGTAGCGCCTCTTCCCCGTTTAATGCTTGTCCGATGACTGTCATATCCTCTTCTAAATCAAGCAAAGATCCCAAAGCGCCTAAAAGCATGCGCTGGTCCTCAGCAATAAACAGACGAATCATTCTTTTCGTCCTCCAATCATTCTGCTTTTTTAATAAGCGGAATCGTCAGTGCCACAACCGTTCCGTTATGATCTGAAACCGTTAATCCCCCTTCAATGAGCATGAGCCGTTCTTCCATTCCCCACAGGCCATTCCCAAACATTTTCTCCTTCGGCGCTCCCTTTCCGTCATCCCGTATTACGATCCTCATTTTGTCAGCAAATTGAGAAATGGTGATGGCACAGTGGGTTGCTTTGCTGTGCTTGATAATGTTAGTCACGGCTTCCCGCATACACATACTGATAATATTTTGAGTGACGGGAGATATCGCTGAAAAGTCGTCGGCTCCTTCGTATTGAAAGGTAATGTTCCCCGCTCTTAATATGTGCTGAATGTTTACGAGCTCCTCTGTTATCGTGACCGTCCTCATATCAGAAACCAGCTCTCGAACTTGCTTGAGTGCGGAGCGTGAGCTGGTTTCCATTTCTTTTGCCTCAAGCTTGGTCCGTTCTGGATCAGATGCAGCCAGCCGCTGAATGAGCTGGCTTTTTAATGTAAGCAGCGACAGGGTGTGGCCAAGGGTATCGTGAAGATCACGGGCGATTCGAACACGCTCCTCTCTTTTAGAGAGTTCTTTTATCTGTTCGTTGGCTTGTGCAAGCTTATTTTCAAGCTCAATCCTCCGAAACATAGAACGAATGCCGAATGGAGAAATGAGCATAATGACGAGAAACGGGAGAACAGAAAAAAGCTCCCGAAGCGAGACCGAATTCGCGATAAATTGGTATAGGCATGGAAAAAGCAGTATAAAGATTAAAGCGCAGAACGCACGGTTAAAATTCGTTTTCTCTTTGTAATAACCAACAAAGTTTGCCGGAAAAAAACCTAAGTATATATAGGTGATATTGTAAAACACACTATACATCAAAATAACCGCCATTTGCACGATAAGCCAATATGTAAACGAAGCTTTGCCCACGCTGCAGAATAACTGGCGATATGCCGCTACAAAAAGGAGCAGCATACCATATCCGATCCCCTGTTTGACCCCTGATTCTTTTAATAAAGAGAGGAACGGCATAATCGTATACACCAGAAAGATATAAGGGAAAAACCCGAATTCCTTCGGGAAAATAGATATTGCCTTTTTCATGTATTACACCGCTTCTTGTTTTCTTCTTATATATTTAGATAGTAGCATGAAGAGCATCATATAAGCGATTAATATCAGAATATTTTTCCAAGTCGGACTCCCACCCCGGACAAGTTCCCACGCTCCGCTCCCGAAATGATAAGACGGAAGCCACTGGCCAATGCTCTGCATCATGTCAGGCATGACCTCAAACGGCATCCACATCCCTCCGCCTAAAGCCAGCAGCATATAAAGCACATTACTGATTCCGGCCGCTGTTTCTACTTTTCTCATGAGGCCGATTAGTGTGCCTAATGCTAAAAAAGGCAATGCGCCAAACAAAATCCACAGTCCGCTCATCATCCATTCAAACGGTGACAAGGCAATATCATTGATGATTGCGCCGAACAGAAATATGACGGTAATTGATAAAACGTGAATGACACTTTGGCCGATCATCTGAGCTGATAAATAGATATGATCCGGAAGAGGCGTAAGGCGGATAAAGGCGGCCCAGCCTTGTGACCGTTCTTGTACCATTCGGATGCCAAGCGTCATGATAGAGGAACCCATCACGCTGAAGACTGTCATCGACATCAGGTAATGGGCTTCCCATGCACGTTGATCAGGGACGTTGGTATTCACTACATTTGTAAAGAAATAATAAAAGGCAATCGGCATGATCAGAGACCAAAGCACAAAGTACTTGTTCCTAAGCACCCTTTTCATTTCAGCGATGCTTTGCTTTTGCAGCACGTTCACTCACATCGCCTCCCTGTTGCCGTCAGCCAGCTGGCGAAATGCCTCATCGAGCGTTGCTTGCTCAATTCGAATATCCCGTGCATGTATGTTTTCTTGAAAGATCAGCGCCAACACTTTGTCTGTATTTGATGTCTGGATGATGGTTCTCTCATGCTCGTGGATCACTCTCTCGACTTCCGGGTGACAAGACAGCCTTTCCAATGATTCACTTGAATGAAGCGTAAAGGAAACAGACTGTTTTTGAATTCTTGAGCGGATTTGCATTGGTGAGCCGTCTGCAACAAGCTGTCCTTCAGTAAAAAATAGGATTCGCTGTGCGGCATCATCTGCTTCCTGTAAATAATGAGTTGAAAAAATAATCGTTTTTCCTTGGTCCGACAGTCCGTGAATGGTCTGCCAGAATCGGTGTCTTGATGAAGTGTCCATGCCGACTGTCGGTTCATCAAGTATAAGCAGCTCCGGGTTCCCGGCAAGAGCCAAAGCAAAGCTCAAACGGCGTTTTTGTCCGCCGGATAATTTTTCTGCTCTTGTTTTCAAATCTTCTTTGGTGAGTGCTGTTAACGAAACGAGTTCTTTCATGGACAATGGATTCGGATAATAGCTCCGGAAGAGTTCAAGGATTTCATCCACCTTAAGGCCCGGCATGACACTTACTTCCTGAAGCATTACACCTATTTTTTCACGAACCTGTTGATCATCGGGAACCCGGTTAAATAGTTTGATTTCTCCCTCACTCGGTTTCAGCAATCCTAATATCATCGAGACGACGGTCGTCTTCCCTGCCCCATTTGGCCCGAGAATGGCTGCAATTTCTCCTTTTTCAATACTGAAGCTGATGTGGTTTACAGCGGTTTTTCGCTGGAAATGTTTTGTCACGTTGCTTACTGTTACTGCTTCTTTCATCACATGAGCACCTCCTGATCGTTTACATTGATTGTAAAATGACGGAGAAGACGATGTTAGTATGGGGTGTCATGATGATGGAGTGACAAATGTCATTTTTTTCTCACCCCGGTGTCTAGGCAATCCTCCTCCTGCATCTTCCAATTCATCCATCTTTTCTATCTCCCATGTCCTCTTTCTTTTAAACTGCTGTGACATTCATAGAAAGATACACTCTTCAAACCATCCGAGTGTTATGATAGATCTATTGAACTTTATATTACTTTCCGGCTGCTTCGCCGATCGCTGACCTGAAGGAGAAAATCCTTACATCACTGCAGCATCAAAAGGAAGCTCATCATAAGAGTGATGACGAATGTTTTATATTAGTTGATGTAAAATAAAATGATCCATGAGACATAACAATGATTTGTTACATCTCATGGATTTTTTTGTTTCAGCGTTTCTTTGGAATATGTCCTGACTCCGCATATTGAAACACCTGCAAGGAAGGCAGCGGGTGTCCATGAAAATCAAATAAAGCTTGATTATCTACAGCACTTCCCCCATACCACTTCCCGGCGTCTTCAGGGTCGTATTCAGCAGCATAGCTGGACGCCCACCCTGACCCGTATGTTTCCCATAACACTTTGTTTTTCTCTATCTGTGTCTTCGGTCCGACTGGAATCCACGCCGGCTCCCAGTAGAAAACACCAAGTCCTGCTTTGCCCGTATTCGCCACTGCCTCCATTACATCTCTTACTGCAGTTGCCTGGCCTTGAACAGAAATTGGATATGGCAGCGTCTGCCCGCTTTTTGGTGCTGTATTTCCATGCCCATCTCCATCCTCAGCGGTATAGGTGTACGATGTCTCCGCCACCATGACTTTTTTACCGTACGTATTGGCAACAGCCTTCAGCACGGAGGTCAAATTTTGTAATGTGCCATGCCAGAAAGGATAATAGGAGCTCGCAAACACATCATAATCCACTTTGTTTTTGCTGAGTGTTTCCGCAATAAATGAATACCTTCCAGCCGTTTCAGGATTGGTAAAATGCAGGGCGACCAAAATATTTGAATTTGTCTCCCTGACCGCTCGGCTTCCTTCATTAAATAATTGGCACATCTTCGTCCAATCAGTCTCACCGGCAAATCCTCCTGTTGTTTCATTTCCGACCTGGACCATGCCGATGTCAACGCCTTCCTTGATCATCTTTTGCAGGCTTTGTTTCGTATACTCATAGAGCTTTGCTTTTTTTGCTTCAAAGCTGAGATTCACCCAGGCTTTGGGCACCTTTTGTTTCGCTGGATCGGCCCAGAAATCAGAGTAGTGAAAGTCGGCCAGCACCTTCATTCCGTTCGCTGTCGCTCTTTTTCCGATTTCGATGGCTTTTTGAACATCATTGTTTCCCCCGCCATACCCATTGCCATTTGAATCATACGGGTGATTCCAGATGCGGACGCGAACATAGTTGACGCCAGCCTGTTTTAAGGTTGTAAAGATGTCCTGGCGTTTTCCGCTTGTATTATAAAAGATGACACCGCTGTTTTCCAAAGCAATAACGCTGGATACATCTGCCCCTTTGATAAAATCCTTGTTCATCCCCTCTACTTTTTTAACAAAAAGATCCTCTGCCCGAAGCTCTGACACGTGCTTCTCCTTCTCAATGGCAGCGGCATATCCTGTTGAACTACATGCAATCCACACGATGGCAGCCGCAAAGAACATTTTCACTTTGCTTTTCATGATTTCATCCCCCAAAGACTTAGTAAGCGGTTTCATTCTATAGAAAAAAGAATCCGCCCATATCGAGCGGAGCATCAGCCTAATGTGTGTTTACGATAATTCTCACTTCATACTTTTCCATCGTCAGGTCGCCTGACAATATGTCTCCTGTCATCATGTCCTTCACACTCTGGTCAAACGTGACCAGCTGTTTTTCTTCCGTGAAATTCATGACAAAAATATAATCATTGTCCTGATCCTGCCTCGCTTGTACGGAGACGCCTTTTCCGTGCCGAACCGGAAAAACTGGAGAAAGAGACAGGTCTGTGATCAGACCCTCATAGAAATCACGCTGAAATTGATCCTCCATACGCGCGCCGATAAAATACGCCTTGCCCTGCTGGTACTCATGGCTTGTGACCGCTGGCGTGCGCGCATAAAAATCTTCTTGATACACCGCTTCCACTGAAGCTGTCTTTACATCAATCACGGTTGCATAATCCTTCATTTCATATATTTGGCTGCGGTAGCTGACAGCGTTTCGATCCTTCGGATACAGGGTGTCCGTTTCAAGAGGCTCAACTCCAAATATAGCTTGAAGGTCCGGATGCCATCCGCCTGTGTATGTTAAGTCATGCTCATTCACAATCCCGCTGATATACGTCATGACTAAGATGCCGCCGTCAGCTGTAAACGCTTTCAAACGGGAAATGGTGTCCTCGCTGATTAAATACAGCATCGGGACGATCAGCAGTTTATATGGTGAAAAGTCTTGTTCTTTCGTAATGACGTCGACAGGGATATCGTGTTCCCAGAATGTGCGGTAATGCTGCTGAAGCGTTTGCGGATAACGTTTTGTCGCCTTCGCAAACCCCTGAGCATCCTCGAGCGCCCAATGATTTTCCCAGTCATATAAAATTGCGGTTTGAGCCGGCCTCTTCGTTCCGACAACTTCGGACAGCCGTTCCAATGTCTCGCCTACCTTGGCCACTTCTTGAAAGACGCGGTTCTTCGGGCTATTGTCATGATCCACAACCGCTCCGTGTAATTTTTCTGATGACCCCCGTGATTTGCGGTATTGGAAATAGAGAACGCTGTCCGAACCGTGGGCAATCATTTGCATGGACGACAGCAGATTCATGCCCGGGCGCTTTGCCTTGTTGACGTTATGCCAATTGACCGCGCTTGGCGTACACTCCATTAATAAGAAAGACTGCTGCTTCAAGCTTCGGTACAGATCGTTGATAAAACCGACCTTCATCGCCAAATCAGCTGTGCTTTCCCAGTCATTGTGCCAGACAGGATAAGCGTCCCAGCTGATGACATCGACATGCTTTGCAAATTTGCTGTAGTCGAGGCCCTGGTACGGGATCAAATCCGCTGTGTCAGCCATAAAATTCGTTGTGATAGGGATATCAGGCGTCAGTTCTTTCAGCGGAATGATTTCATTTTTATAAAACGAAATCGTTTGATCGGTGACGAAGCGGCGCCAATCTAAATTCAGGCCATGCAAGCCATTTTCACCGATCGGCGAAGGGCTTTCAATTTGTGACCAGTCATTGAACGTATGGCTCCAAAAAGGAGTCCACCACGCATGGTTCAATGCCTTGAGGCTGTTGTCATATTTCGATTTCAGCCACTCCCGGAAAGCATGCTGGCATAAATCACAGTGGCAATCTCCCCCGTATTCGTTTGAAATGTGCCACATTAACAGCGCCGGGTGATGCCCGTATCGTTCTGCTAATAAGCGGTTGATGTGCCGTGTTTTTTCTCGGTAGACTTTAGATGTGAGGCAGTGGTTGTGCCTTCCGCCGTGCAGCTGTTTGACGCGGGAGGCATTGACGCGCAAAACTTCCGGATAGGTTTGCGACAGCCAGGCCGGACGGGCTCCGCTCGGCGTTGCTAATATGACCCGGCCGCCTATACTGTGAATCCGCTCAAAAATATCATCCAGCCATTCAAATTGATATACGCCCTCCTCCGGCTCAAGTGCGCTCCATGCAAAAATACCGACAGAAAACGTATTCGTATGAGAAAGCTTCATCAGTTTGATATCGTCAGCTAAAATATCGGGCCGATCCAGCCACTGATCGGGGTTGTAGTCTCCCCCATGGAGCATAAATTTCGCTTTTGTTACGTGCGTTTTTTCAAGCTTTGACATCACATTCTCCTCCTTTTTCTCTTAGCCCTTCGTTCCGCCTGCGGTTAGTCCGGACACAAAATTCTTTTGCAGCATGATAAAGATGATGGCCACCGGTATGCTGATAAGCAGGGCTCCGGCCGCAAATGTCGTATAGCTGGCCCCCATGACATCATTCACTAAATTGAATAGACCGACGGGCAATGTATATGATTCAGGCGTTCTCAATATGGTTGAGGACAGCACAAAATCTCCGAGCGGACCGGTAAAGCCGTTCATGGCCACGACTGCCGCCATCGGTTTTGATAATGGCAGAATGATCTGGAAGAAAATTCTGGTGCTGCTGGCTCCGTCAATCTTGGCGCTTTCGTCTAAATCCATCGGAATGGAATCCATGTACCCTTTCATCAAATACGTATTCATCGGGATCAGGCCGCCGATATAAAGCAAGATTAGCAGCCAATGGCTATTGATCATTCCCAAGATTTGCGCCAGCACAAACAAGGCAATTAAAGCTGAAAACTGAGGAATCATCTGCAGCAATAAAAAGAGCGTTAAAGCGTATTTCCTGCCTTTGAAGCGAAAGCGCGAAAACGCATAGGCTGTAAATGTCACACAGAGCAAAGACCCTGCCATTGTAAACAGGCTGATCTTCATTGAGTTGACATACCACTGCACATATTGAAGGCTTTCTTTGCCCGCAAATAATTCCTTGTAATGGTCGAATGTCGGATGCTTCGGAATGATGGATGTACTGATTAAGCTGTTGCCAGGGTTAAAGCTTGCGCCTGCCGTCCAAAGGAGAGGATACACAATGATGACCGCCATAAAGGCTAGCAACAAGTAAGAGAAAAGGAGACGGATATATTTTCTGACTTTCATATCTGCCAGCATACCTTATGCCCCCTCTTTAAAAGACTTTGTCTGTCTGAATTGCCACAATGCGATGGAGATAACAAATACAGATAATAAAATGGTTAAAGCCGCAGCAAGAGAATATTGGCTGGACTGCATTGTCAATTTATAAATCCATGAAACGAGGATATCTGTCCCGCCGGCTGTTGATCCGGTTACAGCCGGACCTCCGCCATTGAATAGATAGATAATATTAAAGTTATTAAAGTTAAACGTAAACTGGGTAATGATAATCGGAGCCATTGCAATGAACACCATCGGAAGCGTGATGTATCTCAGCTTTGAAAAGACAGAAGCGCCATCAATCGTAGCTGCTTCATACAGATCGTCCGGGATGGATTGCAATACGCCTGTTGAGACGAGAAAGATGTACGGAAATCCGAGCCAGCCCTGCATGAGAATCAACGCAAGCCTCGACCAATTGGCATCTGTCATCCACGGAAGCGGATCTATCCCGAAGAAAGCCAAGATGTCGTGATTCATCGCACCGAAGCTATCATTAAACAGTCCCGCAAAAATTAAAATCGTCACAAAACCGGGAACGGCCCATGGCAAAATCAGAATCGTCCGAAAAAAACGTTTAAACCGAAGGTCTTTCTGGTTAACAATGATCGCGAGAAAAATCCCCAAGCTGACTTGCAGTGTGGATGCAGCAAGTGTCCAAACCACCGTCCAAGCCAGTACATCAAAAAAAGTCGACCTCCAAATATCAACTGTGAAAATATTTGCGAACGTTTGAAAACCGACCCAATCAATTAATTTTGCAGGAGGAGAATGATACAAATCATAGTTTGTAAACGCTAATGCAAAGCTGAATAAGATAGGAAAGATCACGGCGAAAATTAAAATAAACAAAGAGGGGCCGCTGACGACATAAGGATAGCCCTCAGAAATGATATGTTGGTATTGTTCCTTTAAGGAACTTAATGGCTTATTTTCATCACGCTGTTTTCCGCTTTGGAACGCATCGCGAAGATTCACATAATACACCGCAAGGCCAAAGCAGGTCACGATGACAGCGATAATTCCTTCCGCCAGCAGAAAAACGGAATTATCCCGCGGCACTTCTGTTCCCAGTGTAAAGATTCCCCAAAACCCCATATTGAGCAGATCTCCAAAGACCGCAAAAAACGATGCGCCTAAGAAAAGAAAGACAATACCTTTTATCCATTGCTTGTTATAAAATTGCCCGAGCCCCGGGATGATAGAAAGCAACAAAGCGACTTGACGATGCTGCACCGTTTTCACCTCTCTTACAATACAAATCTAGCTTCCTCTTTATTTTCCGCTGTGCTTTGCCTTAATTTGTCCTTTGGCGGTTTCAGCAGCTTGATCCAATGCTTGTTTCGGATCCGCCTTCCCTGTTGCAACCGTCTGTAATGCTGAATCAGCCGGCGTCCATATTTCATTCATTTCCGGAATATTTGGTGTTGGCTCTGAGAAACGGGATTGTTCAGTAACAGCCCGTGCCGCCTCGCTTTTCATAATAGCCGGGTCATTGGCTAGGGATTTCACAGCAGGAACTTCTTTCGTTTCTTCATATCGTGTTTTAGAATTTTTTTCATTTGCCAGGAAAACGGCTAATTCTTGCGCCAGTTCTTCATTCTTTGTAAATGCACTAACGTTGTAGCTTTTGACGCCGATAAAGGAGCTCATGTTTTTCCCATTTTCCAGCTTCGGCAGTTTCGTAATGCCATAATTGATTCCTGCTTTCGAAAAAGCTTCTACATTCCATGGACCAGAAATAATTGCGGCGGCTTTTCCTTCTGTGAACAGCGATTCCAATACGTTAATCCCTTGTTCTCCAATAATGCCAGCTGGGAACAGGCCATCTTTGTAAAACTTCTGAATCAGCGCCGCACCTTTGACAGCTCCTTCATTATTGATTCCAATGTCTGACGGATTATAGCTCCCATCTTTGGCCTTTCCAAAAATGTATCCGCCATATCCGCTCATCACACTTTCTGCATAATAAATTTGATCGAATAGGGCTAAAAAGCCAAATTTGCTGCCGTCAGCAGTCTTTTTGGAATAGTCGTACCACTCTTCCAGCGTTTTGGGCAATTCCTTTTCTGTGATGAGATCTTTGTTGTAAAAAAGCACAGTCGTTTCGACCGCTTTTGGCAGTCCATAAAGCTTTTGATCTACCATTTGAGACTGAATGGAAGCGTCAGTATAAAGTGATTGAACGTCTTTTTTGACATGTAATTCCTTGAGTAATCCTTCCGTGACAGCGGTTCCGATTTGGTCCCCTGGCATTGTTAACACGTCAGGGCCTGTGCCGGCCGGTCCATCCATTCGCAAATCTTCAATCTGCTTGGCATACGGTTTTTCAACGACTTTGACCTTCACATCATGCTCTTTTTCAAATGCAGCCACAGCGTCTTTAATGCCGTTGCTCTTTTCTTTATCCTCCCATACAACAAGCTCTGACCCTTTTGAACTCGATTTGGCGCTGCTGCTTTCCTTTGGGCCGCAAGCCGCCAAGGATAAACTGACAGCTGCGCAGAGCATGAATACGGAACACTTTTTTGCCATTTTCATTGATTGTCACCCTTTCGGTAGGAATGAAAGCGCTTTAAAGATAATATAGCACGCCTGAGAAAATGTGTAAACAAACTATTTACCTTATAGAGTAAATTTTTTTACTTAAATAAAAAATGACTTAGTGTCCTAAGTCATTCTTAATTCATACTCTTCCTGACGATTAATTCCGCGCCCACATATAATGTTTTTACCGTTCTTCTCTTGTCCTGCACTTGTTCAAGCAGTAATTGAACAGCATTTTTACATAATTCATGTATATCAATATGAAACGTCGTCAGAGGAGGCGAGACATACTTCGCGAAGCTGATGTTGTTGATACTTACAATGCTTACCCTGTTTGGTATGGCAATTCCTTTTTCGTTCAGGGCTTGCAGACAGCCCACTGCAATCGGGTCCGCTGCAATCATAAAAGCAGTCGGAAGCTGATCGCCTAATGTGTCGATCGCTGCTGACATCAGGCGGTAGCCGTTTTCTACAGAGAATCCGCGATGACAGAAAATATAGCGCTCGTCCAGCATGGCTTTTTCCCTCATATAGGATCTGAAGGTTTGTTCACGGATGTCCATTTCATCCTGATTGGTATTCGGATTTTTGTAAGTGCCGCCGATAAAACCGATGCTCTTATGCCCCTTCTCAGTCAGGATGTTTACCGTCTTCCTTGTCATTTGTGCCAAATCGGGCCTTACCGAGTCAAAATGATCGGGATCAGGAGTTGAATCGATGAACACGCCGTTTTCAGTGAGATTTCTGAGGAAAGCCAGCTCTTCATCTGAAAATGTGCCGACGGCAATAAACCCTTCCGTATGTTCAGGAATGCTCTCGATTCCATCCGCTATTTTATAAGTGGTCATATCGACATTGAATGCTTTCGCCAGTTTCTCTACTTCTAATCTCATCGTTTTAAAATAGACATCTTCTAATTCTTCTTTATCTGTCAGCCAATATAAAAACGCAATATGTTTCACCAGCGGCCTTACTGTTTTTTTGCGGTAATTGAGCTTTTCCGCCGCTTCATAGATTTTCTCCCGTGTTTCATCAGGAACAGAAAGGCTTTCATCGTTATTTAAAACGCGGGAAACGGTCGAGATTGAAAATCCCGCTTCCTGCGCGATATCTTTAATTGTCGCCATTGCATCTGCCTCCATTATTCAGCTCGCATTGTTTTAGTAAAATATTTTACTTTCTTTTTCGCAAATGTCAAGTGCACAAAGCCCTCTGGCTGCCTCATGTAAAAAGACTGAACCATTTGCGGCTCAGTCTCAGTTGTTCGTGCCATTCGGAACCGGCGGAATTGCCCGGGAAATGAGTTGGTTATTGCACATTTTCCTCGAAATATCCCGAAAGCACATCTTCCACATTCGTCAAATGCGCCAGCATGGCGGCTTCCGCCTGTGCACCGTTCCCGGCAGCCACAGCATTGTAAATCCGTTCGTGCTCCTCATACAGCCGCTGAACGGAGGTCTTCTTGGAAAACAGCCAGATTTTCCTCGTTTCCCTCATTGTTTCCAGCAGCAATGATGACACGTGATTCATCAAGTGTTTAAGAAGTTCATTTTGAGAAGCGTCCGCAAGCGCAAGATGAAATGCAAAGTCTGCTTTCTCTCCCAGCTCCCCGTCCGCTTCAATGCTGCCCATTTCCTTTAGTGCATCCTGAATTCTTTCGAGATCTGCTTCTGTCCTTTTTTCAGCCGCTAGTGAAGCCACGCCGATTTCAAGCAGTTTTCTGACCTCAAGCAGCTGCTTGACGTCCTCTTTTTTCATCAGAAGGGCGGCTGAGAGCGGCTGAGAAATTTGATTGAGCTCAAATTCCTTCAGGTACGTGCCTTCTCCCTGTTTCATTTCGACAAGTCCCATCGCTTTTAGCGCAGAAAGTGCTTCGCGAACCGCTGAACGGCTGACTTGAAAGCTCTCAGCAAGCGCCTGAACAGAGTCCAGTTTATCCCCCGGCTTCAATTCGCCGTTTTTGATCATATCTAATAGGGCATCCGCTACTTCTTCATATATTTTTTTTGTTTTAATCTGTTTGTATTTCAATGCAATTCACCCCGTAACTTGTAGGTCTGGCTGTTTACGATCTATTATACTCTGTTTTGTGGGGCGCCAAAAGATTTTGACTATTTTGTCAAAAAGTCTTGTACTTTGATTTTTTTCAAAATATAATGCTAGGTAACTGGTCTTATTACCCAGTCATCAGATGATCATATCATCTATAGAAACCGCTTACATATAGCGCCAGTTTATGTTTCAAGGAGGGGTTTGGGATGCAATGGACACAGGCATATACGCCTATAGGGGGAAATTTGCTATTATCAGCGCTTGCCGCACTTGTACCGATTATTTTCTTTTTTTGGGCACTCGCGATTAAACGGATGAAGGGGTATACAGCAGGCTTGGCCACATTGGGGATCGCCCTTATCATTGCTGTATTGGTTTATCGGATGCCGGCGGAAAAAGCGCTGATGTCCGCGACACAAGGAGCCGTATACGGATTGTTGCCGATCGGCTGGATCATTGTGACGTCTGTTTTTTTGTATAAAATCACTGTGAAAACGGGACAGTTTGATATCATTCGCAGCTCTGTTCTCTCAATTACTGATGACCGACGGCTTCAAGCTCTCTTGATCGCTTTTTCATTCGGGGCTTTTTTAGAAGGGGCAGCAGGCTTCGGAGCGCCGGTCGCCATTTCTGCCGCGCTGCTGGTCGGTCTCGGCTTTAATCCTCTTTATGCTGCGGGGATCTGTTTGATCGCCAATACGGCGCCGGTTGCCTTTGGGGCGATTGGGATTCCAATTACAGCCGTAGAAGGGCCGACAGGGATTCCGGCGATGGAGATTTCGCAAATGGTCGGGCGGCAGCTGCCGTTTTTATCCGTATTTATTCCTCTTTATTTAATCATCATCATGAGCGGTTTCAGGAGAGCCTTGGAGGTCTGGCCGGCGATTCTCGTATCCGGTGTTTCCTTTGCCGTTGTTCAATATCTCAGTTCCAATTTTTTAGGACCTGAGCTGCCCGATGTTTTGTCAGCTCTTGTTTCAATGGCTGCACTTGCTGTGTTTTTGAAATGGTGGAAGCCGAAAACAACATTCCGGTTTGCCGGTGAACAAGAGTCGGCCGCCTCAATTGAAACGGCGCGCACAAATCCGGCGGCGCCTGCGTACAGCAGCGGACAGATTTTTAAGGCTTGGTCGCCATTTCTGCTGCTGACGGCGATGATTTCCGTATGGGGCATTCCATCTGTCAAATCTGCACTGACCGGGCATTATGAAGGCTCTGCGGTGTTCTTGAAGTGGCTCAATGCAGTTGGAGAAAAACTGACTTTTGCCCCCGGTGTGCCTTTTTTGAACAATCAGATTGTCAATGCTGACGGTACGCCGATTGAAGCGGTTTACAAGCTGGAGGTGCTTGGTTCAGCCGGCACCGCGATATTGATTGCCGCAGTGCTGTCAAAGTTCATCACGGCGATTTCATGGAAAGACTGGGGAACCGTTTTTAAAGAAACAGTCCAAGAATTGAAGCTTCCGATTTTGACCATTGCTTCTGTCGTTGGTTTTGCCTATGTCACCAACTCCTCGGGAATGAGCACGACACTCGGGATGACACTCGCGCTGACAGGTTCGATGTTTACCTTCTTTTCGCCCGTCCTCGGCTGGCTCGGCGTCTTCATTACCGGCTCGGATACTTCCGCCAACCTGCTGTTCGGCAACCTGCAGAAAGTCACCGCGTTATCGGTCGGTATGGACCCTGTTCTGTCTGTCGCCGCCAACTCTTCAGGCGGTGTCACAGGAAAAATGATTTCGCCGCAGTCGATAGCGGTGGCGTGCGCCGCGGTAGGACTCGCCGGAAAGGAATCAGATCTTTTCCGCTTTACCATTAAACACAGTCTGTTTTTGCTGCTGCTCGTTTGTATCATCACCTTTTTGCAGCATCACGTATTCAGCTGGATGATTCCTTAAAAAAATCCTCCCGTCTAGGGAGGATTTTATTTATATCGCTTTCTCGCTGCCGATGAAGGAATATTCATTTGATCGCGATATTTTGCCACGGTGCGTCTCGAGATTTGGATGCCGTGTTGTTCATACAGCAAATCGACAAGCTTTTGATCTGAAAGCGGTTTTGTTTTGTCCTCTTGATTGATCAGGTCTTCAAGATGCATTTTGACTGCATAATTCGACGCATCTCCCTCTCCTGAAGCCTCGGCTTTTGCTGAGAAAAAGAGTTTCATCTCAAACAGCCCGTAAGGCGTTTGTATTGTTTTCCCTTTAATGGCCCGGCTCACAGTTGATTCATGAAGGCTTAGACAGTCCGCCACCTCTCTGAGAGTCAGCGGCTTCATTGCGCTTCGCCCTTTCAGAAAGAAATCCTTTTGGCGTGTGATCAGTTCATTGATAATTCTCGTGATTGTCTGTTTTCGCTGCCGCAGCGCGCGGCTCAGCCAGCGCCACTCCTGATATTTCGCAGATAAATAGGAGACAGTATCCTGACAGGAGCCGGATGATAAAAGCGTTCTGTACTGCGGATGCAGATCGATCTCGGGAAACGAGCGGGTATTCAGTTCCGCTGCAATGTGCCCGTTTTTTACGGTGATAAAAATGTCAGGCTCAATATACACATCTTGCTCTGGCCGGGCAAACAGAAGGCCAGGTCTAGGATGAAGAGCCGCGATATCATCTGAGATATCTTGAATGGTATGGAGCGGAATTCCCGTCTCTACTGAAAGCGCTTTCCATTTTTTTTGCGCAAAAGCATCAAAATGAGCTGAAATCAGCATTTCCGCTTGTTCATTTCTGTTCGGCAGCCGCTGTAATTGAAGAAGGATGCATTCCTGCAAAGATCTCGCACCGATTCCAGCCGGTTCTAATGACTGGAGTTTTGCCAAAACAGCCTCCGCTTCCTTAGCCGATACAGATAGGCGCCGTGCTGCCTCCTCCACATCTTCTTCCAAGTACCCGTTTGAATCAAGCGAATGAATCAGATAATTAAAAATCTTTTTTTCAGTGTTGGTCAGATTCATATCGAGTGACTGCTGTTTTAACGCATCCTGCAATGTTTTTTGCGGATTACTTAATTGAAGGCCCGCTTCCTGTGCATTCATCCTGTTTTTGTTTGTTTTATGGTAAGATAGTGGCGGTGTGTCTGTTTCCTTTCGTTCAATAAGAGGGTTTTCCAGTGAGAGCTCATCAATGTACTCGGCGAGTTCTGCCGAATGATAGCCAAGCAGCGTGATGGCCTGCCTGAGCTCCTGTGTCAGTTGAGGCTTTAATACTTGTACTTGCTGAAGTTTCATATCCATCTTGCTCACTCCCCTTTCTTCATTGTACATGATTGAGATCACACCGTATACATTTATGAAAAAGGAGCTGCCAAAGAAATGTCTGAACTTTTTTCCGTCCCTTATTTTATTGAGAATTTAAAACAGCATATTGAAATGAATCAGTCTGAGGATAAAATCCACGCGATGAACAGCTACTACCGTTCCGTCGTCTCAACACTAGTGCAGGACCAGCTGACGAAAAACGCAGTTGTCCTGAAACGGATTCAGCATTTAGATGAAGCATACAACAAAGTCAAACGTGGAGAATCAAAATAAACCTTCCGCTCACATGTGAGCAGGAAGGTTTTCCTTCTTTGAGGTGTGCTGGATGAGACGGGTGCTTGGCACGCCTTCCATCCAGGTATGAAAGTAATTGGCGTTTTTCCCGTAGGAATTATCAATGACCGTGTTTTCTTTTTGAAGAAGAGAAGACAGGATGTGGCCGTGCAGCCTTGATGTTTCCACCGATTCGTAACGGCTGAAAAACCGAATCGCTTTTTGGACGATATAATCCGAGTATTTTTCCCATATATACGCAATGGGCAAAGGGTTGCCTGCTTTTTTATTCAAGACGTTCAGCGTTTGGAGAAAAGCAATCGTCCGGCGGTCTGAAGCTGACAGCACCGTGCGCCAGTCGTAGCTTTCCGCTTCTGCGTGTTCCTGAAGCGCCTGGTTTGCTTCATGATCTGTTCGGATAAATCTCAGCTTTTGATTGGACGGCTGCTGCGTGGGAATGACGGGAAACAGCTGATGAGCCATATCAGGCAGAAGCTGAATGTGATTTGTTGTAAAATAGGCCTGTGCCGTAGCATAGGAGGCTTTTTCCCTTGTCATGATGTGAAGGTTCGCATGCTTAGAAAATATCTCTGCCGTCCGTTTGAGGTTGTCTTTGTTTTGAAAATAAATCGATTGCGGCAGGATCACAATTTTGTGGTTCGGATAGGTTTGAACGATTTTCTCTCTAAAGCCTTGATAGTACGGATACAGATCCCCGAAGTTTCCGCCTCCCTGGCAGACGATGATGAGATTCGGATCAAGCTTTCGCCCGATTGGGAAATTGTCAGGATTCCAGCGTTTTCTGACCCGAATCCCGTGTTCTTTAAAGAAGGCTTCTGTTCCTTTCATAATAAATAAATCCCCTACATTCCCATATAGAGGATAGTCAGCATATATAATCTCTGATTGTTTCGGAATGACGTCGAGCAGCCCGGACAGTTTCTGTTTCAGGCTGATCATCGAATGCTTGCTGTCCATTTCTTCACCTCGGCAGTTTGGAATAAGTGCAGTAGCACTTCAATGACCCGGCCTTGCTCATCTTCTGTCATATTGGACCCCGATGGGAGACAGATTCCTCGCTTGAACAAATCTTCGCATACGCTTCCTGTATCTTCATGAGAATAAAATAAAGCCGGATTGAACAGCGGCTGGGTATGGAGCGGCTTCCACAGCGGACGGGCTTCAATGTTTTCTTCAGCAAGACGTTGAACTATGTCATATGGGCTGAGCCCGTTATCAAGTGTGAGCGTGGTGAGCCAGCGATTGGATACGCCTGCTGCGTACTCTGGCATAAAGCGGACGCCGTCTAAGTGACCGAGCGCATTTTTGTATCTCGTGAAAATGGTCCTTCTTTTCTCCACTCGCTCATCCAGCACCTCAAGCTGGGCAATGCCGACGCCGGCTAAGATATTGCTCAGCCTGTAATTATGTCCAATTTGACTGTGCTGATAATGAACAGCCGGCTCTCGTGCCTGCGAAGCGAGAAATCTTGCTTTTTCAATTGCGGCTTCATCATTTGAAACGAGCATCCCTCCCCCTGATGTGGTAATGATTTTGTTCCCGTTAAATGAAAAAATGCCGAAGCGCCCGAATGTTCCGCTTTGCTTCCCTTTATAGACTGTTCCGAGAGATTCGGCTGCGTCCTCAATGACAGGAACTCCGTATGCATCGCACAGGCTTACGATTTCATCCATTTTCGCGCTCTGCCCATATAGATTGACGGCAATAACCGCTTTTGGCAGTGTTCCATTTCTTTTCGCTTCCTCCAATGCTCTTTCAAGGGCTGTCGGCGACATATTCCACGTATCAGGCTCAGAATCAATAAAAACGGGCACCGCTTTTTCATATAAAATCGGATTGGCGGTTGCTACAAATGTGAAGGACTGGCAAAACACGCTGTCACCTTCTTTTACCTCAAGCAAACGCAGGGCGAGATGAATCGCCGCCGTTCCTGAGCCGACCGCAGCTGCTGCTTTTACACCGACTCGTTCTGCCAGCTGTTCTTCAAATGAATTCACGAGCGGCCCAAGCGGCGCGATCCAGTTTGAGCGAAAGGCTTCTGAAATATAGTGCTGCTCCCTGCCGCTCATATGAGGGGGAGATAAGTAGATTTTTTTATGCATAGAATCATCCTTTGTTTGATGTTTGAATGGAAGAAATGATGCGTGCCGGAGCACCGGCCGCCGTTACCCTGTCCGGTATGGGATGGATCACCGCGGAGCCGGCGCCGACAATGCTCCAAGCCCCGATTGTGATCTGCGGTATGACGGATGCACCAGTTCCGACGTGAGCGCCTTCCTGAACGGAAACCGCTCCTGACAGCGTGACACGCGGGGACAGATGAACGTAATCGCTGATTTGATTGTCGTGCTCTGCCACTGCACCCGTATTGATGATGCAATGAGCGCCGATGCGCGCATCCGCCTGAATGATCGCGCCCGCCATAATCACTGTCCCTTCCCCGATGACAGCCGACTTGCTGACGATGGCTGACGGGTGAATCAATGTAATAAAATCATCTTTCCTCAGTCCCAGTCGCTCCGCCAGCTGTTTTCTGACACTGTTCTTCCCAACAGCAATCAGAAACAGCACATCAGGAATGAGCCTGCGCAGTTCAGTAACGGCTTCCGGCGGTCCTGTGTACCATTCTTTTCCGCCTTCGAACGTTTTGAATTTATCATCCAGCACCGCGGCTAAGCGCGTATCTGAGCGGGCGTTTATCAGCTCTCTGATCACCTTTCCGTGTCCGCCGTCACCCACAATGGCCACGTTTTTCATGAGGACACATCTCCGCTTCCGGTAAACCGTTCTGCGGTCACATGATTGGTTTGCTGAATCCCTTCTGAAACAAGGACCTTTCGCACCGTCAAACATAAAATTTTCAAATCGAGAAAAAATGACCGGTTGTCAACGTACCATACATCTAATTCAAATTTCTTTTCCCAGGAAATCGCGTTTCTGCCATTGATTTGCGCCCAGCCTGTGATACCCGGCTTCACCTCATGGCGCCGTGCCTGTTTTTCTGTATAAAGAGGCAGATAGTCCATCAAAAGCGGCCGTGGCCCGACAAGGCTAAGATCGCCCTTCAGGACATTCAGGAGCTGCGGAAGCTCATCAATGCTCAGCTTTCTGATCAGCCTGCCCGTTTTCGTCAGCCGGACTTCATCTGGCAGCAGATTTCCCTCACTGTCCCGTTCATCCGTCATTGTCCGGAACTTATATAGGGTGAACGGTTTGCCGTGCAGGCCTGGCCTTACTTGCTTAAAGAAGACAGGTGATCCTATTTTCAGCCTGACAACGGCGATGGTGAACAGAATGATCACACTCGTACAGCACAACAAAAAAATGGCGGCCGTCAGATCAAAAAGTCGTTTCAGGATCAAAGATTCACAGCTCCTTTCGTTTTTCGAAACCGTTTTAATACCAGCTGTCTTTCCTCTTTTGTACAAACGAGCATAAAAGCGAAAACAGCGTAGAAAAAGCTGACTGTCACTCCCGTCGCTATCAATGACGGCCAGCTGTCAATCTTCACAATGAACTGAATTGCCTTACAGACCGTCCAGGCAAATACAGCGGCTGAAAGAGGCCCGATTATGCCTTTAAAGAACACGTGCTTTTTGTAGCCTGTAATGCGGGATACGTAAAGCGGCGTAAAGATGGCATTTTTTAAAATAAGAGAAATGGCCCCTGCCAATGTTATGCCGTACAGACCGAGATGAGCCGGCCCGCTCAGCGTGACCGCCAGCACCACATTCACCGCACCTAACAGCAGGGTAACAATCGCCGGTGTTTTTTGTTGATTAAAAGCGGTCCATATATAAAACAGCGGCATAAAGGCGAGGCTGACAACCAAGTATCCGGCATGAATAAATAAAAGCGGTGCTATCGTTGAAAAGGACGGTCCGAGCCAGATTGTCAGAAAAGGTCCCGCCAATCCGCCCAATAAGGCAGCAGGAAGTGCAAGCAAAAGACCATTGAGCCTTACTGCCTTATTGGCGTAATTCATCAATCCTTCCATATCGCCTTTTGAATAATATGAAGTCATGATGGGCGCAAACAGGGATGCGACCGTTCCGGCCAAGCTGCGCAAAAGCAGCGGAAACTGGATAATCGCCGCGTATTTCCCGGATGCAGACGCCCCCAGCATCAAATTGGCGGTTAACAGATCAATCTGCAAAAAAAGCAGGACGCCGATTTGATTGACGGAGCTCCATGCGCCCGCTTGAAACAGCTCCTTGCTTGTACGGAATGAAAGATCCTTCATACGAAACGAAAACCACGGAATCAGCTTTTTGAAGAAATAGAAAGACAGCACAGACGCAATAACAGCACCAGCTAAAGCTGCAAGCTGGATCTGCCAGATTTTCGGCGCAAAGCATGCAAACAGGAGCAGCACAGACAGCACCCGTATAAGCATTTGCACCGCCTGAATGGAACTGGTGATATAAAGGCGGTTGGCATAAAATGGTGCAGCGCCGAAGCCCGCCATCAGAAACGTTAAAATAAACAGCAAACTGCCGATTAAAATCGACAAACGCACATCAGCCAAAAGCGCTTGCGGCACATTCATGACGCGGTCAATAAAAAAAGCCGAACCCGCAAGCGGCAGCAAGAGCAGCAATGAAATCAAAACAGAGGCCGCTAAATAATTGCTGATATACGCATTTGCTTTCTCCCGCTCTCCCCTGTGGGCAGCAACAGAAAAGAATCGAACGACAACCGAGCTGAGCGCCACGGTAATAATCGAAAAGTAATTAATCACATTTTGTGTCAAGTGAACAAAGCCAAACGCTTCCACACCGAGCGTTTTGACAATAAAAGGCGTCATCCAAACCGATAGGAAAACGGACAAGAGAAAAGCCGTGAGATTAGCGCTGAAGTTTATTGTGAATTTCATGCTTGCTTCGCACTGCCTTTCATTATCCCCCGATGCTCGAAAAACAGCTTGATGAGAAAAGTGAGCCGCCATTTACACAGTGCTAATACCAAGCGCTCTCCTCTTAATAATTTCTCATGCTGAAACGGTGTATGTCTGACAGCCTGCCGCACCATGTCATAGGATAAAATCTGTCTGATCTTCTTTTTGATGTCTTTCGGCGAATTCGGAGAAGCACAGGCATTTGCCAAAAGCATCGGAAGCTGGTGCCTGCAAATGTACACATTCAAATCTTCTTGGCATGCGCCTGCTAAGCCATAGTGATTGTAGAATGCGATTTTAGCTTGATATTGTTTTTGAAGATGTTCATCCATCGCCGGCTTATAAGGGATTTCTGTCAGGCTGTTCGGATTTTCACGATAAATGTACAATCCTTCATCCAGCATTTTCACCCGCTCCGCTTCGCAAAAAGCGGACAAATTGAAGGGAGAGTCTTCAGCAAAACGGATGTTTTCATCAAACAACAGATTCGCCCTTTCAAAAAGCTCACGACGGTAAAGATAACGCCATACATACCAGATAAATCTCGTTTCGTGAGCATGTTTAAGCCGTTCAGTCATTTCTCGTTTTGTCAGCACGCGGTTTGCCTCAAGCTGCGGCGGCACATATGTCCGCCTGTCCGATGACTGTTTGTAAAAACCGCAGCCGACGATGTCGAGCCGATTTTGCTCCGCTTCTTCAGCCAGCCTCTGGAACATGGCGGATGATACATAATCGTCTCCGTCTACAAAGCCGATGTAAGTGCCCCGCGCGGCCTGTATTCCCGTATTTCGCGCTGAACTAAGCCCGCCATTTGCCTGATGAATGACCCGGATTCTCGCATCCCGTTTTGCATAGTCCTCTGCAATTTCGCCTGAACGATCCGGTGTTCCGTCATTCACGAGGATGATTTCAATATCAGAAAGCGTTTGACGAAGCAAAGAATCAATGCACTCTTCTATAAATGGTTCAACATTATACATCGGGACAATAATGCTGACGAGCGGGATCATTGCGCTTCACCGCTGATTTTGTCACGCAGACCTTTAAAATACACATCTCTCGGAAAGCCTGCACGGGGTGTTTCTTTTGTTAAAAGCTCATTGACTGCGGCTGTTACGCGCTCTGGCTCCGGATGTTCTATCAGCTTCATGAACGGGATGTCTTTAAGCCATTGATAGCCCTCCATTACCTTATGGTCAAAGGAGCGAATGACAACACACGGCGTTCCTGTCAGCGCGCAAAAAATCATGCCATGAAGCCTGTCAGTGACGACGGCTTCTGCGCTTTGCAGCTTAGACCACAGTGCTTCAAGTTCATGTTCGCGTGTATCGCGGCTGACCCGGCGGCCGATCGTTGTCGTAAAGGATTTGATCTCGCCGAATTCCTCAAATAGCGCAGCCTTGACCCGGTTCCTCTGGTCCTCCTGAAGCACGCTTTCCTGATCCTCGCGCAAACACATATAAACCCCTTCGCGTTCTGCGGGGGTCTTGCTTCTGTCTAAATACAGCACCATGTCCGGCTGTTTCAAAATTATTTTTTCTTGAAAATGCTGTTTCATAAATTGATACGTTGTTTCATCCCGTGCCATCAGCAACAGGCCGGGGTGCGAATTATAAATTTTCTGTGCCCGTTTCAGCTCTTTGCGCCCCTTTTTCGTGTCAGAAAAATGAGCCGTTGCCGGAAGCTGGACAACCCGATAGTCACGGAATGTTTTAATGATGAAGCGGCGCGTCCACTCCTCATAACGGTATAAATCCCCCATGTTTCCGCCGCCGATGATAAAGACCATATCCTCCGGATGGCGCGAGCGGATCAGGCTTTTTGCTGATTTGTAAATGTCCTTCATATCAACCTCGACGATGTCAAAGTCCGGGTATTCTTGCTCAAGAAATGCCTTGCTGGCATAAGCAATTGCGTGATCTCCCAAATTGTCATGGGACGGCAGCAGGGTCAGTATGATTTTTTTCTGATGTGCTGCGGCCTTTACCGGTTGATCTGCCGCTCCCAGCCAATATTGGGACGGGTATTTGACCTTTAGCAGCAGCCATTCTGCAAAATTGATTTTCAACGATTGTAACGACATGTCCTCACCCTCTGTTTCTCATTTTGTACTCGATCACCCGCTGATACACAGCCGATGCCATAGCGACGAACGGAATCATTCTGTATTTCGCCATCAGAAGCAGGCATGACCGTTTTGCGTCAAAAGGAGCGGTACCCGTTTTTGAAAGACTTTCTTGAAACACCGGGTCCGCGCATATCACGCCAACATTTCTAAGCTTTTCAAACAGCCGGCGGCTGCCGCTCGTTTTCCATTCATTCAGCATGCAGATGCTGCTGTGAAGAACGATAAAGGTATCAAGCTCCTTGCGATACTCCTCCAGTTTGTTGTTCTCCTGTAAAAACGCCGCATTCGCCTCATACAGCGCAAGTCCTGATTCAAACAATTTTTTCTGATAGCGCTGCACAATGGAGGAAAGGTGAATTCGATAATGATAGAGCGGCGTTTTTACGTAGGATACTGAGCGGGCGAAAAAGTGAGCCCTGAAGCTGAAAAACTGATCCTCGACATGCTCCAGCTCGCCTCGGAGCGGAAACGACAGCCGATGGGCTTCAATCATGCTTCTTCTGTACAGTTTGTTCCATGAAAACCCTCTGACCTTCCCTTCGAATAACGCCTTGATATAGTGCTCCTTCGGCTGATCCTGATAGGTTTGGGCAATGTCTGAGTCCATGGTTTTGCCAGTGTCCTCAAACTCTGCGGCGTAATTGCAAATGACCAGATCAGTTTCATCGCCTGCTGCCCGGAGCATCTGCTCGCAATAATCAGGCTCAATCCAATCGTCTGAATCGATAAACGCGATAAATTCGCCGCGTGCCGCTTCAATGCCTTTATTCCGAACCGCACCGAGTCCCTGGTTTTCCTGATGAATCACCTTGAACCTGTTGTCCATTTTGGCGTATTCTTCTGCGATATCCGGGCTGGCGTCAGCTGAACCGTCATTGACAATGATGATTTCAATATTGTCCACTGTCTGGTTCCGCAGTGATTCGAGACACGTTCTGATATATGTTTCTGTGTTATAAACAGCGACTAACAGACTAACCGCAGGTGTTTCCATAATGACCGGCTCCTCGTGCATAAATTACCGGGAAAAAATCGTTCTGTAAGGCAGAACCGATGAATCGACCGGCATAAGCAAATAACTGTAAAGAAAATAACAAACAACGATAGCGATATAGATAAGGGCGTTCGATTTTTCATCAAATATCCTGACGAAATAAGGGACTAGGATCATTTGATACAGACCGAAATAAATATTGAATCTGGCAAAAATCACATCCTTTGTGGCCAAAAGGCCGAACAAAAAACCTAGCAGGCACAAATTGACGACAATATCAATTTGCGGCCACAGACTCCGCAATCGTTCTTTATAGCAAAATGCAAGGAACAGCGGCAGAACCAAAACAGCGATTTTGATCACATTCATTCCATTTGTGTTCGTCATGAGCCATTTTTCATAATGGCTGTATGAGCTGTTTTCAAGTACAACGACAAACACAGAAATAAATTTTTGATATAAAAATGTCATGCCGAGAAATAAAGCGGATAGGCCGAATATCGCCGGTGACCAGGCTTTTCTTCTGACAATAAAGTACACTGGAATCATAATCAGCGCCGACGAATGAAAGAGCGAGCTGACCAGCACAATCAGGAAATATCGCTTCCAGTTCCCGCTGATGATATAACGGATCGCCCAAAACAAAGCAGCTGCGACCATGTATTGCCTGATGCCGTTAAAAGACGCGTAGTAATGAAAGGTTCCCAAAAACAAAAAGACACTCAGCTCAAACGGCCTGCCATAGTCGGCGAGTGTCTTCATAATAAAGCTGTAGGTCACGACCGCCACCGTAAAATACATGATTTGAGGATCTTCCGTGATGAAATTCATCAGCCAAAGGAGTGCGGTAAACCCCGGATCTGTCGCTGTTTTCGCAGTGCCGAAACCGAATATCTGCCACACATTTTGATAATCGCCCGCCAATTCGTACAGCAGCGTGTACGTCTGAAAATCCGTGCCGACTCGATAGCGGAGACCTGACACGAGCACAAGTGAAGCGAGCGGAATCCAGATCAAAAGCTTATTCGGCCGATACCCCGTGGCAAGCGAATCGTCACGGCCGCCGCACATTTTAGCGAACCAAGACCAAATAAATACAATCCCCATATTGACGGCATATACAATCATCGGTCATGGTCCTTTTCCGTGCTGATGTTGTATACATTCAGCAGCGCTCCTACATTTTGCTGTGCATCGTAGCCAAGTTGAGCGAGTGTTTCTTTGATGAACTCACGCTTCGGCCTGCCTGCGGCGGCCGCCCTTGCAATGGTTTCAGCCCAGACGCTGAACGGCTCAGAAAGACTTAATCTTGTGACAAGCCCGAGACCGGCGTCGACTTTTTCTGTAATGCTGTCTGAAATGATGCATGGAAGCCCCGACGCCTGCGCTTCCACAAGCACAACCGGCAAGCCTTCGTACAGAGACGGCATGACAAATACATCGAATGTTCGCATCAGTTCATGGATCCGTTCTTCCGTGCCTAAAAAGAGGACGTCTGATAGCAAATTCTGCTGCCGCGCCTCCTCCTCTATCTCCCCGCGCAACGGCCCGTCTCCCGCCAGAACGAGCTGAAAGCGAACGCCTCTTTCTTTGAGATGTGCGGCAAGTTTCAGCAGGAACGCGTGGTTTTTCACTTCATGAAACCGGGCCACATGGCCAATGATGAGCCGGTCGGCTGCAATGCCGCGTGCTGCTTTTTCTTCATCAGCCGCCTGCCCATTTGGGGCGAACAACTCAAGGTCAATCCCATTCGGAAGAAGGTGAACACGCTCCCGCTCCATGTTGGACTGTCCAAATAAAAACCTGCCCGCATCCTCTCCGCAGGCACACAGCGCTGTCGCATTCGCCAAGATGAGCCGCCTGAACACCAGCAGCTGCAAGCGATCCTTCCAATTGAAGCCGGTCTTCCAAGACGTATTGTGGGAATGGCATACCCTGACCGGCACTCCGGCGAGCCTTGCCGCAAGGGCGATAAAGCCTGTTTGGAAATCCGTGTGCGCATGAACGGCGCTGAACGGCCCGTTTTCTTTTATCGCGTTTCTCACATTCCTCACAAATGTAAGGGGATTGCTTTGCCCAATGCTCGGGACATAAAAAAGCCGCCCGCCTAAAGATAAAATCTCTTCATCGTAAGCGCACGGATCATTTCGATACGTTAAAAAGTCAAATTGCACTTTGCTTTTGTC
Organism: Bacillus sp. LM 4-2; assembly: GCF_000978495.1. NCBI lineage: Bacteria > Bacillati > Bacillota > Bacilli > Caryophanales > Bacillaceae > Bacillus > Bacillus sp. LM 4-2. Next base: position 3,374,922 of record NZ_CP011101.1, read on the forward strand.
CATTTTCCGATATAAATTCATCACCATGGTTTCCGCGCCGCCCCTGTTCATGCCGCTGAGAACATGGAGCACGCGTTTTTGGCTGCTATTCATGCTTGACAAGCCCTTCCTTTTGGTTCATCACTCTTTTTTTGTGGTAGCGATTCATCACGGCTGCAGGCATAAACGCGCGGATTAACGGTTTTGCGATATATATGTAATCAGATAAAGGAAGCTTCAAGCGTCTGCACGCCTGATAGACAAGAATGGCATTGTCGATTGAATACGTAAATGACCGCCGTTTGAATGCATCGCTGTCTTCCCTCACTTTATACAAGGCTTCCTGGAGATTATAGCCCCTGAAGCCCTCTTCAAAAAAGCGAAGCCACAAATCAATATCTTCCATTCGTCTCGTCCGCCGCACCGACCGGTAGCCTTTCAGCGTGCGGTAGGCACTCGCTCTCATCATAATCGTGCCGTGGCAAAATGGAGTCCCTTTTGCCATGATGCCCGGCTCCGGAACAGAAGGCAGAATGCGGGTGCCTCTTACGCCAAATTCATCAAACACAAGCATGCCGGTGCCAACCACCTGATAGTGTCGGTGCTTTTCTAAAAACGCGACCTGCTTTTCCAGGCGGCGCGGGAACGAAAGATCATCTCCGTCCTGACGTGCGATATAATCTCCTGTCGCATGCGAAAGACAATGATTTAATGATGCGGCAAGCCGCTTATTTGTTTTGTTTTGAATCAGTTTGATGCGGTCGCTGTAATGAGCGGCATACTGCTTCGCGATGCGGAGCGTGCCGTCTGTTGACGCATCATCGCACAAAATCAGCTCCCAATTTTTATAGGATTGGCTGAGTATGGATTCTATGCTTTCTGCCAAAGTGCGTTCGCAATTATAAATGCCCATAATGACAGAAACTTTCGGTCCTGAGTTCATACGCTTTTCTCCTTTGTATCCATATCCATGTACGCGGAATAAATATCTGCCATTTCTTCCACCGTTCGCGCCTCCGAGAAGCGCAAGGCTGTTTTTCGGCCTTCCTGTCCCAGCTTTCGGCAGAGCTCCGGCTTATGGTAAAGCTGTTCAATCCGGCGGGCAAAAGCAGCACTGTCACCGATTTTGATCAGAAAACCGTTTTCTCCGTCGCGGATGATTTCCCGATGCCCGCGATTATCTGTGGCGATCGCCGGTTTTTCTGCCGCCATTCCCTCAAGCACATTCATACCGAGGCCTTCTCTAATGCTGGATGCGACAGATACATCCGCAAGCTGAATCAACTCATGTATGTCGCTGCAAAAGCCGTAAAAACAGACATTGGCGGAGGCACCAAGCTTTTCAGCTAACGTTTGATACGTATGTTCCATTGCCCCTTCCCCGGCAAACACAAGGCGGAGTGAGGGAATTTTTTCTTTTAGCAAGGCTGCGGCTTCAATTAACTGCTTCTGGTTTTTGTTCAGATTGAGCTCAGCCGGATAAACCAATATAAAATCATCTTCACGGAACCCGTGCTTTTCTCTGAGTCTTTGCTGCTCTATCGGACTGACAGGCCGGAAACGCTCGGTATTGACGCCAATGCCGTGAATTTTCTGCGTCCTTCCGCCCGGCCTTTGAAGTCCTTTCGCCCGTATGTAATCCTCTTCATTAATCGTAATCAGGCAGTCTGTATATGCTGAAAGCCATTTCTCAACCGGATAGTAAAGAAGCCAATTTTTCATCGGTGCCCCTTTGCAGAAGTGAAATCCGTGCGCTGTGTACAGCACCTTTGTTCCGTGCCGCCGTGCCTGCCTCGCCGCCAGTCTGGCGAGAACGCCGCCGACCGGTGTATGGCAATGGACAATGTCGTATTCATAGGTGTCAATCACTTTCTTCAGCTGCCTATAAACGGCCAGGTTCTGAGGGTCAAAAGGTGACCTGCGAATCGGGATGGAGAATTTCTCATCCACATACGGCAGCTTGGTTTGTCCGTTCGCGGCGACATGAACCTCCCAGCCCATTTGCTTGAACCATTTAAAATAAGGGAGGTGAAAGGCCTTAAAATGATAATCAACAGTCGCGCAAAACAATATCTTTTTCGTCATTTTCACTCCCCCTAATGAACGCTGGCAGCCGTCATTTCTTCTGATGTATTGATTGCAGCAAACAGCCTCGCTCTCAGGTCGGCTTCCGGCAGCTCATGAAAATCCTCGATAAAGCGCATCAGCACCGGCCAATCGCCGTCCACCGCTTTACCGATGTGAATTTTTGGAAAGATTTGTTCAGCGTGGACTTCATTTTTGTTCAGTAATTCCTCATACATTTTTTCGCCCGGACGAATGCCTGTGAATTCGATTGGAACCTGCTCAGTCGTGTAGCCGGACAAATGAATGAGGTTTTTGGCAAGATCTACAATCTTTACGGGCTCTCCCATATCGAGAACGAAAATCTGGCGCCCTTTCGCCAGTGCCCCAGCCTGAATCACAAGCCTTGATGCCTCGGGAATCGTCATGAAATAGCGAGTCATTGCCGGATGTGTTACTGTGACTGGGCCGCCTTTTTCAATTTGTTTTTTAAAAATTGGAATGACGCTGCCGCGGCTCCCGAGTACATTGCCGAAGCGAACAGCGACAAATTTGGTTCTGCTGACTTTCCCAAGATTCATAATAATCATCTCTGCGAATCGTTTTGTCGCCCCCATTACATTGGCTGGGTTCACCGCTTTGTCCGATGAAATCAGCACGAATGTCTCAGTTCCCGACATATCGGCTGCTTCCGCGACATTTTTTGTTCCGATAATATTGTTTTTGACCGCCTCTTCTGGATTGTGTTCCATTAAAGGCACATGCTTATGGGCAGCTGCATGATAGACAACATGCGGCTCGTATTTTTTCATCAAGGTAAACATTTTATCGCGGTCCTGCACATCAGCGATTTCCGTATGGAACACAATGTGTTTGCCGAATCGTCCATTCAGCTCTGTATAAATCGAATGAATGCTGTTTTCCCCATGGCCGAGCAGAATAATTTCCTTAGGCTGAAACGCGCTTATCTGACGGCAGATTTCCGAGCCGATGGATCCGCCCGCTCCCGTGACGAGAACTGTTTTTCCTTTGATGCGGTTCGAAATTTCGCTAGTGTCGAGGGTTACCGGCTTTCTGCCGAGCAAGTCCTCAGCTTTTACATCTCTGATTTGTCCGGCAGTTCGTGTGCCAAGCAGCATTTCATCAAAATGAGGCATAATTTTAATGCTTACTCCGGTTCGCACACATTCTTTATATAACACCTGAAGCTCATGGGTGCGGAGTGAAGGAATGGCAATAATAATATAATTAATTTTGAGCTTTTGCACCGCAGGCATGATACTTTCTTTACCGCCGATTACGGGCAGTCCCATAATTTCTAATTTATGCTTCGTTTGGTCGTCATCAATAAAAGCGACAGGTATGATATCAGGTTCATCTTTCGAAAGCAGCTGCCTGACCATCAGAGTCCCACCTGAGCCCGCCCCGATAATCAGCGCGCGGGACGAGGCGCAGCGTTTTTTCCTGATGCTTTCGTTTAATACTCTAGATAAAATACGGGTCCCTCCAATAGACAAAAGCTGAAGCACCCAGCACGCGGTTAACAGACGGAAGAACATCGTGTGATACACAGCATACTGAATGACGCCGGTCACAGCGGCTGAAAGCGTAATGCCCTTAAGCAGGACAATCAGCTCGCCAAGCCCGGTGTATGTCCACACCTGTTTATACTGATTGAACAGGACAGCACACACATGATAGCTGAGGAGCAAGCTGACAGCGGTAAGCAGTAATGCTCCGGAGTCATAAAATTGATAGGAATCTTTTAAAAATTGATATCCTGCAATAACTGAATTTAAAACGAGGTAAGTATCCAGCGCAATAATCATTGACAGTCTTCTCCGGTAACTCAACCTTTTCCCCCCTAATTCTTTTATCGGTTTAGCTGCGGCGGTTTTCGTCTCTCCAAAAAATCGGCAGCAGCTAAACCGACAACACGTCCTATGTATATATCAGATAAGTGGGCATTTAACCCATCCTCACGCCCCGCCAGCGACGACCAGCATCTAAGGCAGCAACTTCAGCTGCCCACAGCAGAGCCGAGTGCCTCCATTGATACAGGTCAGGAGACATCACCTTTACAAAAACTAGTAGGAATAGTGTTCCGATTTTTTCATTTTCTTTTTGTTTAAAAGAGCGCCTAACAGCTTCGCATTGGATTGTTCCAGTGCATCTTTTGCTTTCAGAACGGTATCGGTTTTTGTTTTTCCGCTTAAAACGACGAGCACGCTGCCGTCTGTCTGATTTGCTAGAATCTGAGCATCTGCAACAGCCAAAAGCGGAGGGGAATCAAAGATGACGAGGCTGAATTGTTCATAGATCTCAGATATTAAATCTCCCATTGCTTTTGAAGACAGCAGTTCTGCCGGGTTTGGCGGGGTCGGCCCGCTTGTCAGTACATATAAGTTATCGATCGGCGTCTTTTGCACCGTCTCACTGAGTGAAGCATTGCCGACCAGCACATTTGTCAGCCCGGTTACATTATCAACCTGAAACGTTTGATTGATGGTCGGCTTTCTTAAATCGGCATCCACCAGCAGTACTTTCTTTTCCTGCTGCTGCGCAAAGACAGCCGCAAGATTCGCTGCACTGAACGATTTACCTTCACCAGGCACAGAGGAGGTGACGAGGATAGATCGCAAGTTGGTCTGGACAGATGAGAACTCAATGTTTGTCCGAATGGTGCGATATTGTTCCGCAACAACTGATTTATTGTGTAAAACAGATATTTGAGCCAAACCTCGCCTTGCTTTCTTTTTTCTAAAGATCACTCGCTTCACTCCCCGAAATGTTTTATCCCGCGATTCCGCCCTTTGTGGACATCAGGAACGGAGCCTAAGCATGGCAATCCGGTTCTCTCGCTGAGCTGCCGTGCGCTTTTGCATGTATCATCGAGAAAATGCAGAAAAAATGCCAGTGTAATGCCGCCCATGACAGCAGCGCCAAAAGCCATGACCATATTTCGCAGCCTGGCCGGCTTGATCATCGGGCTTTCCGAAGCCTTCGCCTCTGATAATATATGTACGCCTTGTACATTCATTCTTTCATCTACTTCTTTTTCAAACTTGTTCACTAACGTGTTCGCAATCTCAGCTGCTTTCGCCGGATCGTGATCCTGAACGGCAACGTTGATTATTTCTGATTCATTTTCACTGCTGGTAACCACTTTTCCTTTCAGCGAGGAAGCCGATTCAGATAGGTGCAATTCCGCCTTAACTTCTTCCATCAAGGCAGTGCTTTTCATAATCGATTGGAACGTGCTGCTATACTGAAGATTTCGCTGGATGTCACTGAGATTCGAGTTTTCTTCACCGTCTGATTCATGAACCAGCACCTGTGTCGACGCCTGGTAGGTCGGTGAAATGACCTTAAATTGCACAAAACCCATAATAAGGGTGACGCCGATTGTGATGAGCAGAATCAGCACGAATCTGTGTCTGACAATCGCATATAATTCTTTGAAACTCATATTCTCATTCATGTATTCATAGCCTTCAGCCTTCCCGCGGCTGGCTTCCCGCGCCCCTTTCTGTTAATGATTGGATTATAAAAGAAAACGTTATTATTTAAAAATTGCAAAATAAGCCAATAAGTTCTCTTTAGAGAACAAAATCATGATTTTCCTCTAATTTACTGCACTTCCCTTATTATTTTAAATTTTATAAAGAACGAAAAATTCCTTATAATGAACGAAATAACGACAGGAATAGAGGAGAATTTCATATTATGATTGGAAGAATTATCCGTTTGTACCGTAAAAGAAAAGGCTATTCTATTAATCAGCTGGCTGTTGAGTCAGGCGTATCCAAATCCTATTTAAGCAAGATTGAAAGAGGCGTTCACACGAATCCGTCCGTTCAATTTTTAAAAAAAGTTTCTGCCACACTGGAAGTTGAATTAACAGAATTATTTGACGCAGAAACAATGATGTATGAAAAAATCAGCGGCGGTGAAGAAGAATGGCGCGTACATTTAGTGCAAGCCGTACAAGCCGGGATGGAAAAGGAAGAATTGTTCACTTTTACGAACAGACTCAAGAAAGAACAGCCCGAAACTGCCTCTTACCGCAACCGCAAACTGACGGAATCCAATATAGAAGAATGGAAAGCGCTGATGGCGGAAGCAAGAGAAATAGGTCTGACTGTCCATGAAGTCAAATCCTTTTTAAAAACAATGGGAAGATGATGATCGGTTAAGGGCTAACGTTCGCATCTATAGGGTAAATCTGTTTATAATGGGTGAAAAAGGGAGAGAGCACAATGACTCATCAAATAGTAACGACTCAATACGGCAAAGTAAAAGGCACAACGGAAAACGGCGTACATAAGTGGAAAGGCATCCCCTATGCCAAGCCGCCTGTCGGACAATGGCGTTTTAAAGCACCTGAGCCGCCTGAAGTGTGGGAAGATGTCCTTGATGCCACAGCGTACGGCCCTATTTGCCCGCAGCCGTCTGATTTGCTGTCACTTTCGTATACTGAGCTGCCCCGCCAGTCCGAGGATTGCTTGTTTGTCAATGTATTTGCGCCTGACACTCCAATCCAAAACCTGCCTGTCATGGTTTGGATTCACGGAGGCGCTTTTTATCTCGGCGCGGGCAGTGAGCCATTGTATGACGGATCAAAACTTGCGGCGTAGGGAGAGGTCATTGTCGTTACACTGAACTATCGGCTGGGGCGTTTGGCTTTTTGCACTTGTCTTCATTTGATGAGGCGTATTCCGATAACCTTGGGCTTTTAGACCGAGCCGCCGCACTGAAATGGGTGCGAGAGAATATCTCAGCGTTTGGCGGTGATCCCGATAACGTAACAGTATTTGGAGAATCCGCCGGCGGCATGAGCATTGCCGCGCTGCTTGCTATGCCTACGGCAAAAGGCCTGTTCCAGAAAGCAATCATGGAAAGCGGCGCTTCCCGAACAATGACAAAAGAACAAGCGGCAAGCACTGCGGCTGCCTTTTTACAGGTCCTTGGGATTAATGAGAGCCAGCTGGACAGATTGCATACTGTAGCAGCGGAAGATTTGCTTAAAGCGGCCGATCAGCTTCGGATTGCAGAAAAAGAAAATATCTTTCAGCTGTTCTTCCAGCCCGCCCTTGATCCGAAAACGCTGCCTGAAGAACCAGAAAAAGCGATCGCAGAAGGGGCTGCTTCCGGCATCCCGCTATTAATCGGAACAACCCGTGATGAAGGATATTTATTTTTCACCCCGGATTCAGACGTTCATTCTCAGGAAACGCTTGATGCAGCGCTCGAGTATTTACTAGGGAAGCCGCTGGCAGAGAAAGCTGCCGATTTGTATCCGCATTCTCTGGAAAGCCAAATTCATATGATGACTGATTTATTATTTTGGCGCCCTGCCGTCGCCTATGCATCCGCACAGTCTCATTACGCCCCTGTCTGGATGTACAGGTTCGATTGGCACCCGAAGAAGCCGCCGTACAATAAAGCGTTTCACGCATTAGAGCTTCCTTTTGTCTTTGGAAATCTGGACGGATTGGAACGAATGGCAAAAGCGGAGATTACGGATGAGGTGAAACAGCTTTCTCACACGATACAATCAGCGTGGATCACGTTCACTAAAACAGGAAACCCAAGCACCGAAGCTGTGAATTGGCCTGCGTATCATGAAGAAACGAGAGAGACGCTGATTTTAGACTCAGAGATTACGATCGAAAACGATCCCGAATCTGAAAAAAGGCAGAAGCTATTCCCTTCAAAAGGAGAATAAATATGGGGAAAACAGGATACATTGGTGCTGCCATTGTTGTGGCAGCTTGTATCATTATTTTGTCGGCCGTGGTATGTTTACGGGACACAGTCTATTACCAGCCTATGCGCTGGACTGGCATCATACTGTTTTTCGCGGGAATTGTGATGGTTCCCGCATACTCAGCAAAAAGAAAACCCGGAAAAGAGAAGTAATTCTCTTTTCCGGGTTTTTATGTTTATTATAATCTTCCCGCGCGAATATCGTCTGTCATTCCCTCATAAGGAGCCTTCGAAATCACTTCTTCGTTGTCGACTCCTTCATTTTTCAGAAATGTAATTTCCGCAAATTCAGGTACAACGTATTTTGGATACGTTTCATATTTTTCGCGGGATTCTTCCATCAAATCAATGTGGTCATTTTGGTAGCAAACCGTAATTTCAGGATGTTCATGCACCCATTTCGGGAAGAAAATAATGCCGTGCATGCGTTTTTCATTTGGCATAAAGTTTAATGAAACATCCGTGCCAGTCGGCTCTGTCCAAGACACTTTATATACGCCTTCTGTCAGTTTGACAATATTCACTTCCTGATCCCGAACCCAGCGCCCGGCAACCATTCCGCTATGAATTCTATAATCAATTGTATGGTCGTTTTTAATATAAATCTCGTATTCCCATCCGTTTTCATACGTATAAATCATGTGGCTTCCGATAAAGTTTTCCATTTTTCACACTCTCCTTAGTCTTTTACTGCACTTCATAAATGTCTAGTAGAACGTAATCAGGGGTTCTTTCTGCGGAACCGATAAACAAGCGGTCATGGAGCCATTGATAGACTTCACTGCCTGTTTCAAACGTCGGTACCGTACGAAAATAAACATGCTCCGGATCAATGATTTCCCCGGCTGCCGCTTGTTTTCGAAACGGCTCGCTGACTTGCCGTATTCCATTGTTTTCAATGTAAATCAGTTCATGATCTGCTGTTTCGATCACATACCTGGCAGATAAATCGGTTCTGCCGTCAGCGCGAATCATTTGCGAATCGGCACCGCTCGGCAAAATACGTCCCTTTACTTCCCCGGTTATTGTTCCCGAACGAATCGGAATGAATCGTCTCAGTCCCAGGCCTGTCTCACCAATCGTGATAGGCGGATCAACCTTGATTTCTAAAGAGGCGAATGGTTTTAAAACCGGCTTCTTCACGAGAACCACCTCACCTTCAGAAAAAAATCATGTAACTATTTACATGTTTACTTTAACACCAGTGCAAGTTAACTGTCAAACAATAGGAACATAAAAAAACAAGGACTGTTTGAAGACAGTCCTTGTCTGAAGCTAGCTTTGATAAGCAAGATATGTGCTGACAGTGCTTTTGGCAAGACAGGCAGAGGAATCTATAATCGGAATCTCACTTTGAATATGATCTAACACCGCATTTAAATCCGTGCAGGCTGAAATGATGATGTCTGCATGCTGACTGATTTCTTCATATAGCGTCTGCCACAATGCTTGTGTATGCTGCATATGATTTGGCTGTTTGATTGCGGCGATAAGCTGGTTCACAGCCTGCTGCCAATGGTCCTTGTGAATAACTTCTTGTCCATTTGCCTTCAGAACTTTTTGGTAGATGGCGGATTGGATGGTTGGCTCTGTTCCTAAAACCACCGCTTTTTTTGCGGGATGCGGAATCTCTTTTATCGTTTCCTCAACGATATGCAACATAGGAACCGACAATGCCTGCTGAATCTCTTCATAGTAGACATGCGCCGTATTACAAGGCAGCGCAATGAAATCCACGCCTGTTTTCTCGAGCTTTACCGCTCCGTCGATAATCGCTTTTTTCATCTCGTCATGGTCAATTGGACGATCTGCATAGAAGGGCGTCGGGCATGAATAGATCATCATGTGCGGGTAGTCAATATCGTTTGAAGCCCCATACAGCTTCTGACAGTAATCAATCACCTTATCAATAAACGGCGAGGTCGATTTCGGCCCCATTCCGGCTAATATTCCGATCATCAAATTCATTCCTTTCTACTTCGTACGGACCGCTTCTTCCTCTGAGCCATCCTCATAGAGGATAAAGCTTTTCGCAGCATCCTCACCTAATGTAAACTCGACTTCAACAGACAATGCTCGCAGAAAGAAACGGGTTTCCGAGGAAGGAAATAACTCCAGTCTCAGCTGTCCGGCGATCTCCAAATAAAGCCGTTCATTCTCGGCTGTCACCTGTGCAGCCGTTCCATCCTGCAACAGGTAGCTGCCAACATAGCGGCTGTATATCGCCGTATCAATTGCTTTTTTCTTTTTATCAACAGGACGTTCCGGGACCTCATATGGCTGGCCAAATAGAATATGTTCCGCCGCCTTCAGAATCGCTTGTTCATATTCAGTATCCTCTTCCTTATTACTCAAATAGATCAGCGTTTTACGATGATCGATATATCGGATCATCATCGTCGAATAGCCGGGCCATCCTCCGCTGTGGCTGACAATCCGCCCTTTTTCAGGACTGTTTTGCAGTACCCAGCCAAAGCCATAATCAATTGTTTCTCCATTGTTGAGGCGCACTGGAGAAAACGCGGATTCCTTAGAAGCCTTGCTGATGAAATCGTCCTGATATAAAGCCTGATCAAATCGAAACAAATCGCTTGTGACAGAGTTCACCGTCCCATCTCCCTGTATGCCATCGAGATACACAACATAGTTCGTTTCCTCCAGCTCATCAGGGAGGACGTATGTTTCGGAATGTACATCATACACATATCCATATGCATAATGATCAATTCGCTCAGGCGAAAGCCTCCTGTTATACACTCTTGTTTCATTCATGCCTGCCGGTAAAAAAATACTTGTTTTCATAAAATCCGCATAGCTCATGCCAGATGCTTTTTCAATGATAACCGCCAGCAGCACATACCCCGTATTGCTGTACATCCAGCCTTCATTCGGTTCAAAATAACCAGATAGCCCCTCATTCATCAGCATATCGACAATATCCTGATTCACCGCAATCTTGTGTGAATCCCAATTGGCAAAAAACCATCCCATATAATCAGGAAGCCCTGACGTATGGTTCAATAAATGCCGAATCGTTACGCCCTGATACGGAAAACCGGGCAGCCAGCGATCCACTTTATCCTCATAGCCAAGAATCCCCTTCTCCTCCAGCAAGATGATTCCCAATGCTGTAAAAGGCTTTGACAAAGACGCTAACTCAAACAAAGAGTTGGTTTTCAACGGGCATTTTTCCGTCATTTCCGCATAGCCAAAAGAGTGGTGATATAAAATATCGCCACCCTCCGCAGCCAGAACCGTCCCGTTAAACTGATGTTTTTCGCCTAATGTCTCAAATAACGTCTGAAGATGCTTTCTTTTATTCTGCTTCATTCCTCCACCTCCCATATCTCTGTACGTTACTAACCTACTAATGTTTCAAATATTTTGAAAAATACTTCAGTTAGAGATCCTTTTTAACCCATCACATATACCTGCCGTTCACTATTATTTAGTGAAATGAGATATTATGATATTTTCTGAATTGTGATTAAAAAGGCAACTTTATGCCCATGCAACAGAAACTATAAAAAATACAGAGAACGAAAAGAAACAGTTAGATTTTTTAGTTCTTTAGGCCTGTAGTCCGTAAATCCTTTTATGATTTTCTATCAACAAAAGAGGAAAATAGACCAGTTGCAATCCAAACGAGAGTCTAATAGAATGAGGTCGAAAAGTAAATCGAGCGGGTTTGTTACTGATAAAGCAGGCAAGACCTAAAATGTGTAAAGGGCAAAGTGTATACTTTGGCGTCACCCCTTACATATTTTAGGTCTTTTTTTATTGTGCGTAACTAACTTGCCATCTTCAAACAGGAGGGCTGGAAGAAGCAGACCGCTAACACAGTACATAAAAAAGGAGACATGAACGATGAACATCAAAAAGTTTGCAAAACAAGCAACAGTATTAACCTTTACTACCGCACTGCTGGCAGGAGGCGCAACTCAAGCGTTTGCGAAAGAAACGAACCAAAAGCCATATAAGGAAACATACGGCATTTCCCATATTACACGCCATGATATGCTGCAAATCCCTGAACAGCAAAAAAATGAAAAATATCAAGTTCCTGAATTCGATTCGTCCACAATTAAAAATATCTCTTCTGCAAAAGGCCTGGACGTTTGGGACAGCTGGCCATTACAAAACGCTGACGGCACTGTCGCAAACTATCACGGCTACCACATCGTCTTTGCATTAGCCGGAGATCCTAAAAATGCGGATGACACATCGATTTACATGTTCTATCAAAAAGTCGGCGAAACTTCTATTGACAGCTGGAAAAACGCTGGCCGCGTCTTTAAAGACAGCGACAAATTCGATGCAAATGATTCTATCCTAAAAGACCAAACGCAAGAATGGTCAGGTTCAGCCACATTTACATCTGACGGAAAAATCCGTTTATTCTACACTGATTTCTCCGGTAAACATTACGGCAAACAAACACTGACAACTGCACAGGTTAACGTATCAGCATCAGACAGCTCTCTGAACATCAACGGTGTAGAGGATTATAAATCAATCTTTGACGGTGACGGCAAAACGTATCAAAATGTACAGCAGTTCATCGATGAAGGCAACTACAGCTCAGGCGACAACCATACGCTGAGAGATCCTCACTACGTAGAAGATAAAGGCCACAAATACTTAGTATTTGAAGCAAACACTGGAACTGAAGATGGCTACCAAGGCGAAGAATCTTTATTTAACAAAGCATACTATGGCAAAAGCACATCATTCTTCCGTCAAGAAAGTCAAAAGCTTCTGCAAAGCGATAAAAAACGCACGGCTGAGTTAGCAAACGGCGCTCTCGGCATGATTGAGCTAAACGATGATTACACACTGAAAAAAGTGATGAAACCGCTGATTGCATCTAACACAGTAACAGATGAAATTGAACGCGCGAACGTCTTTAAAATGAACGGCAAATGGTATCTGTTCACTGACTCCCGCGGGTCAAAAATGACGATTGACGGCATTACGTCTAACGATATTTACATGCTTGGCTATGTTTCTAATTCTTTAACTGGCCCATACAAGCCGCTGAACAAAACTGGCCTTGTGTTAAAAATGGATCTTGATCCTAACGATGTAACCTTTACTTACTCACACTTCGCTGTACCTCAAGCGAAAGGAAACAATGTCGTGATTACAAGCTATATGACAAACAGAGGATTCTACGCAGACAAACAATCAACGTTTGCGCCAAGCTTCCTGCTGAACATCAAAGGCAAGAAAACATCTGTTGTCAAAGACAGCATCCTTGAACAAGGACAATTAACAGTTAACAAATAAAAACGCAAAAGAAAATTCCGATATCCTATTGGCATTTTCTTTTATTTCTTATCAACATAAAGGTGAATCCCATATGAACTATATAAAAGCAGGCAAATGGCTAACCGTATTCCTAACCTTTTTAGGAATATTGCTGTTTATCGACTTATTTCCAAAAGAAGGACATGACCAAAAAACAAAATCAAAACAGAAGCCGGACTACCGGGCGGCATATCATTTTACGACTCCGGATAAATGGAAAAATGACCCTCAAAAACCGATCTATTTTGATGGCAAGTATCATTATTTCTATCTATATAACCGGGATTACCCAAAAGGCAACGGCACAGAATGGCGCCATGCCGTCTCAGAGGATTTGGTGCACTGGACCGATGAAGGCGTGGCGATTCCGAAATATACAAACCCGGACGGTGACATTTGGACCGGTTCCGTCGTGGTTGATAAAGAGAACACAGCCGGCTTTGGGAAAAATGCGCTTGTCGCGATTGTGACACAGCCCTCAGCCAAAGACAAAAAACAGGAACAATATTTGTGGTACAGCACAGATAAGGGAAAATCATTCAAATTCTACAGTGGCAACCCCGTTATGCCTAATCCGGGTACAGACGATTTCAGAGATCCGAAAGTCATATGGGATGACCAGGATAACAAATGGGTCATGGTCATGGCTGAAGGATCAAAAATCGGCTTTTATGAATCCGATAATCTTAAGGACTGGCATTACACAAGCGGATTCTTCCCAGAACAGGCGGGAATGGTGGAATGTCCCGACCTCTACATGATGCGGGCAAGCGACGGAACGAATAAGTGGGTTCTCGGTGCCAGCGCGAATGGCAAACCGTGGGGCAAACCAAATACGTACGCCTACTGGACCGGAAGCTTCGACGGAAAAGAATTCAAAGCGGATCAGACTGAAGCCCAATGGCTTGACTATGGCTTCGACTGGTATGGCGGTGTGACGTTCGAAGACAGCAAAAGCACAGATCCATTAGAAAAGCGGTATGCGCTTGCCTGGATGAACAATTGGGATTATGCCAACAACACCCCGACAATGAAGAACGGCTTTAACGGCACAGATTCTGTCATACGCGAACTCCGGCTGAAGGAGCAGGATGGAACATACAGCCTCGTCTCACAGCCGATTGAAGCTTTGGAGCAGCTGACTGTTTCAACTGACGAAATAGAGGATCAGGATGTGAACGGATCAAAAACATTGTCGATAACAGGTGATACGTACCAGCTTGATACGGATCTTTCTTGGTCAGAGCTAAAGAATGCAGGCGTCAGGCTCAGAGAATCAGAAGACCAAAAACGCCATATTGATGTCGGTATTTTCGCTGAAGGCGGCTATGCTTATGTCAATAGAGCAGCCACAAATCAGCCTGACAAAAGCAATACCTATGTCGAAAGCAAAGCTCCTTATGATGTAAGCAAACGTAAGGTGCATTTGAAAATACTTGTCGATAAAACAACGATAGAAGTATTTGTTGGAGATGGGAAAACCGTTTTTTCAAATGAAGTCTTCCCAAAGCCTGAAGATAAAGGCATTACCCTTTTTTCTGATGGCGGCACAGTCTCCTTCAAAAATATAACAGTGAAACATTTTGATTCGATTCATGAATAAAAACAGGGGCAGCGCAGGCTGCCCTGTTTTTTTATTAGGAGCGGTATTCTCTGTTACATATTGGGCATTGTAAGAAATATAAGGCTGGTTTCAAAGGAGGAAGCGAATGTCTAAACAAGGAAATTTTCAAAAATCAATGTCGCTGTTTGATCTGATTTTGATTGGGATGGGAGCCATCTTTGGATCAGCGTGGCTGTTCGCTGTCAGTAATGTCGCTTCAAAAGCAGGGCCCTCCGGCGCTTTTTCCTGGATCCTCGGAGGAGCCATTATTTTGTTAATCGGGCTCGTATATGCGGAGCTCGGAGCCGCTCTGCCCCGTACCGGAGGCATCATTCGATACCCCGTTTATTCACATGGCCACCTTGTCGGCTACTTAATTTCGTTTGTCACGATTGTCGCTTATACAAGCTTGATTTCAATTGAAGTGACAGCTGTGCGCCAGTATGTGGCCTATTGGTTTCCCGGCCTGACCATTAAAGGGTCTGATTCGCCGACCATTTCCGGCTGGATCTTGCAGTTTGCCCTATTATGCTTGTTTTTCCTGCTGAATTATTGGAGCGTCAAAACCTTCGCTAAGGCGAATTTCATCATATCGATTTTTAAATATATTGTGCCGATTACCATCATTATTGTGCTGATCTTTCATTTTCAGCCGGAGAATTTATCCGTTCAAGGATTTGCACCGTTTGGATTTACAGGTATTCAGGCTGCCATCTCGACAGGCGGCGTCATGTTTGCGTATCTCGGCCTGCACCCGATTGTATCTGTAGCAGGTGAAGTCCAAAATCCAAAACGCAATATCCCGATCGCTTTAATCATTTGCATCATCGTTTCAACCATCATTTATACTGTTTTGCAGGTCACCTTTATTGGTGCAATCCCGACAGAAACACTGAAACATGGCTGGCCCGCAATTGGCCGGGAGTTCTCATTGCCGTTTAAGGATATTGCGGTCATGCTCGGATTAGGCTGGCTTGCAACGCTTGTCATTTTAGACGCCATTCTGTCTCCCGGAGGAAACGGGAATATCTTTATGAATACGACATCCCGCCTTGTTTACGCCTGGGCGCGTAACGGCACATTATTTGGCATATTCTCAAAGGTCAATAAAGATACGGGGACACCCCGCGCTTCGCTTTGGCTTTCGTTTGCCCTGTCCATTTTCTGGACACTTCCCTTTCCTTCGTGGAACGCACTCGTCAATGTCTGTTCAGTCGCGCTCATTCTTTCATATGCGATTGCACCCATTTCTTCAGCTGCGCTGAGGGTCAACGCGAAGGACTTAAACAGGCCGTTTTATTTAAAGGGAATGAGCATTATCGGGCCGCTTTCCTTTATATTTACAGCTTTTATCGTGTACTGGTCAGGATGGAAAACAGTCTCCTGGCTGCTCGGTTCACAGCTCGTGATGTTTTTGATCTATCTCTGTTTCAGCAAATATACGCCTAAAGAAGATGTCAGCCTTGCTCAGCAGCTGAAATCAGCCTGGTGGCTTATCGGGTTTTATATTATGATGCTGATCTTTTCCTACATCGGTTCTTTCGGACATGGTTTAGGGATTATCAGCAATCCCCTCGACCTCATTTTAGTCGCGATCGGCTCACTTGCGATTTATTACTGGGCAAAGTATACCGGGCTCCCAAAAGCCGCCATTGATTATGATAAATAAAGAAGCAAGAGGTTTTCTTGCTTCTTTATTCTTTACAAACATACATACACGCGATAAAATGAATGAGAGTCAGTCATTATTGGAGGTGTTCCTCATGCCAAAACAAACATCGGGCAAATATGAAAAAATTTTGCAGGCTGCCATAGAAGTCATTTCTGAAAAAGGCCTCGACAAAGCTTCTATTTCTGATATTGTCAAAAAGGCCGGCACTGCCCAAGGAACATTCTATTTGTATTTTTCATCTAAAAATGCCCTCATACCGGCCATTGCAGAAAATCTTCTCACCCATACACTTGATCAAATCAAAGGTAGGCTGCATGGGGACGAGGATTTTTGGACCGTTTTAGATATATTAATTGATGAGACTTTTCTCATTACAGAACGCCATAAGGATATTATTGTCCTCTGTTATTCCGGGCTTGCGATCGACCACTCCATGGAAAAATGGGAGACGATCTATCAGCCTTATTATTCCTGGCTTGAAAAAATCATCAACAAGGCCATTGCAAACCATGAGGTAACGGAAGGAATCAATTCAAAATGGACGGCCAGAACGATTATCAACTTGGTCGAGAATACTGCAGAACGATTCTATATCGGATTTGAACAAGATGAAAATGTTGAAGTGTATAAAAAAGAAATCTTTACTTTCTTAAAACGGAGCTTAGGTACTGCTTAAAAAATGACTGGGTAACACCGCTCATTTTTTAATGCCCTAAAAATGACTGACGTTCATTCATAAAATAGAGAGGTGTTTCATTTGAATTGGGTTCTTGTTTTTATTGCAGGGCTTTTAGAGGTTGTTTGGGCCTCTTCCCTCAAACATGCCGATTCGCTTTTGGATTGGATCATCATTTTTATCTTAATCGCGGTCAGCTTTATCCTGTTGATCCGCTCTTATCAAAAAATCCCGATGGCCGCGGCGTACACTGTGTTTGTGGGAATCGGAACCGTCGGAACATATCTGACTGGAATTGTTCTGGGCGAATCCTTCTCAGCAGCCCAAATGTTCTTTTTAGCTTTATTGCTGGCTGGCATTTTAGGAATGAAATTATTTACGAAAGAAAGCAAATCTCAGCCGGGAGGTGAACAATAATGGCATGGTTTTTATTAGTGATTGCCGGCATAGAAGAAATTATAGCTGCCATTGCCATGAAATATATAGACGGAACAAGAAAAAAATGGCCAATCATTGTGATGACTGTTGGATTCGGCTTATCCTTTTACTGCCTGTCCCAAGCGATGATCGTCCTGCCTGCCGGAGTCGCATATGCCGTCTGGACTGGCATTGGAAGCATTGGTGTTTCGGCGGTCGGGCTCATCTGGTTTAAGGAGCGGTTTCAGCTTTCACAGGTGATTTCACTTTGCCTTATCCTAGCCGGCGTCATCGGCCTGCGTCTTACGTCATCTTCATAAAATCAAGGCATATACAGCTGTATATGCCTTTGCCATTAAGCTTCGTGATGTTTTTGAAGATGAAGCGGCGGCGGGATGAGCCAGCCTTTGTTTTTTAGCAACCTTAAGTATTTTGCGCCGGTTGCCGCTTTCGACATATGAAATTGCCCAAACATCATGGCAATATCCTCACGAATCGATTGCCCCATCATTTTGCTGCATGTCACAAGACCTGCAGCATTTTCTGCTGCCGCGGAAGCCGCCACATCCGGATCGAGAAACCGTGCACCAGGCGGAATATCGTTAAGATCTGCTGTCGGCGGTTCAGGAGAAGCCGGCGGCAGCGCCACCCCGTTTTCTTTCAGGATCGTGCTGACCTGTTTGATTTCATCTTGGCATTTCTCAATAGACTCACGAAGCAGCTTCTTCAGGTCGTCATCACCGACATGATTCAATAGCATTTGGTAATTGCCGACCATTTTATTGCCCGCCATCACATAACTCCACAAGCCGAATACCTCACCGTAATGCATCGGTTCATCCTGCGGATTTCCGCTTAAAATACCCATGCTCATTCTCCTCCCATATTCAATATTGCACATTTCATAACGTGCCCAAGCGGAGGAACATTTATGTTTCAGCGGAAAAGATTTATGAAATGAAACAAAACAAAAAAGACAAGAGTGGCAAGTTGCCAAACCATTGTCTTTCCTGTTGTTTGATTGGACGCACTGAAGGGATTCGCACCCCGACAGACAAGATACCGGAAACCATTCAAGTGCTTTTTAGTATGAGTCATTGATTCTGTCTTTAATAAACTTTAACGAGATGGCGGGATGCTTTGCGGAAAACGAAATACATTTTCGGGGTCATATTTCGCCTTTATTTCTCGAAGCCGCGCAAAGTTTGCGCCATAATATTCTTTTCCGAAGTTTTCAATGTTTTGATCTGGAACATTAACATATGAACCTGCTACATATGGTTGCATCAGCTGACGCACTCTTTCAACTGATGCAAGATTTGAATCTTCTTGTGATTTATTTTTCCAACTAGCCGTCCATTCCGTATAAAATAATGGATGGCGCCAAAAAAAGGCAGTTTCGTCTTTAGGGACTCTGCTTATAGCACCACCCCAATTGATAAAAAAGAAATTGGCTTCTGTTCCAGTAGCATCTTCCAAAAATTTTCTCATGATTGAAATGGGTTCGTCAGACCAAAAATCATGACCCCATGCCGAGGAGAATTTAACACTCTGATCATTTCTGCCAGGGATGGGTTCGTCAGGGTCTAAGAAATCTATAGCATCTGGATAGTATAATGTTTTGATATCTGCTTCTGTTGGAGTTCCCGCATGTAATAAAGGTTTTAATAATCGAATCAATTCAGTTTTCGAACCGAGGAAAATTCCTTCTGCATGACACAAACCATTTATTTTGCTGTAAATTTCAAGGTAGCATCCTAATCGTTCATCTACAAACGGAGCCCATTTCTGCCAAGCTTTAAATACCGTTTCTAATTGTTCCCACGGCCAGATAATATTGAAGACGGTTGCAGTTTTAGGGGCACGATGAACTTTGAATGTATATTGGGTATTATATCCAAAGTTACCTCCTCCTCCGCCTCTAGAAGCCCATAGCAAATCCTCATTGTGAGATTGATCTGCGTGAATAATCCTTCCTTTTGCATCTACCGTTTTCAGCGCGAGAAGGTTATCACTTATAAGGCCAATCGATCGTGAGAGTACACCAAATCCGCCGCCCATCGTAATTCCCCCGATTCCAACTGTTGGGCTATCTCCAAACGGAGCCATAAAACCGTCTCGAGCTAATCCCTTTACAAGCGGGCCAACGGGAATACCAGTTTGAACGGTTGCAATCGCGTTTTCTTCATCTAAGAAAACTTTATTCATGTCACTCACATCAATAACAATTCCTCCACTTACTACTGAAAGGTTCTTATCTAAAGCATGGCGACCGCTTCTGACACGTAAGGGCACTTTATTCTCACGAGCCCATTTAATGGCATTACTTACATCGTATGAATTTTGCGCAAAAACAAAGACAAGAGGATAGACATCCACATAAGGGTTCCAATTCTTAATAGCCTCTGTATAGCCGGGGTCTCCTTTGAAGATTACACGCCCTGTCAACTGTGTTGATCCCATATATTATTTCACTCCCAAAGAAATTCGATTCAGATACTAAAATATGCAGGAGCTGGATAATCGCATAGACAAATG
Organism: Bacillus sp. LM 4-2; assembly: GCF_000978495.1. Classification (NCBI taxonomy): domain Bacteria; kingdom Bacillati; phylum Bacillota; class Bacilli; order Caryophanales; family Bacillaceae; genus Bacillus; species Bacillus sp. LM 4-2. The sequence continues at coordinate 3,394,950 of NZ_CP011101.1, forward strand.
ATCTACGAACTATAAATATAATACGCTAAGGCCTTTTTCGTCGGTGAGGTCTGCTGAGAAACATTTTTCAAACAATTTTGAGCAAACTTCCTGTCCAATCCTCCAACAAGCGTTTTTTCTTATCGTTTTTAGGAGCAGCGTCCAGTTTTTTTCGGAGTGAATATTCGTTTAGGCCAAAAGAAAAGAGAGATGAAGAAGTGTTTAGTACCAGAGGTATACATCCATACAACAGACTCTAGATCATCATATACTGAATGTATGTAGAAAGGAGACATCAGCTTTGGCAAAATATCGGATTATGACCTTTGACGGCGGCGGTACCTTAGGTGCTTTAAGTTTACAACTATTAAACAGATTGGCTAGGCAAAACCCGAAGTTAATTAGTCGAACCCATGTATTTTCGGGAAATTCAATCGGTTCATTTACTGCCCTTGCATTAGCAAGCGGAAGATCTCCGAGGGAAACACTTCAGTATTTTGAGGATGAAATCCTACCCGCATTCAGCATTTCCCGGCCAGGCGGACCTGTTTTCAACCAACAATTACCCTATTCCGGTTTTATTAAAGCGGTAAGAAATTTTTTCCCAGCAGATCTTCAACTTATAGATTTAAGAAAACGAATTGTTGTCCCATCATTCAAATTATACTCTCAAAAACTGGACCGTTGGACTCCTGTCTTATTTCACAATTTTCCCGGCTCTCCCTATTTAAATGAAAAAGTGAGTGATGTCATACTGCGGAGCAGCGGTGCTCCCGCGACGCAACGCGCCTATCAAAACTATGTGGACGGATATGTAGTAGCAACGAATCCCAGTACAGCCAGTATCGCGTTTGCAGTTGGTAAAGCCAACGTGCCATTGGATCAAATTGCGGTATTGTCCATCGGAACAGGTGAAGCCCCGACTCGGTTAAGAAGAGATACGAGGGGATGGGGAATGGTAAGTGCAGATAACATACGTCCCGAAAATCTGAAGAACCTTCCTCCAAATTGGGGAGTCCTTTTGGACAGGTCGCCTAATGAACCTTTACTGCCATTTCTTCAGATGATTGCTGGCGGTAATGGGTACTATGAATCCATGGTCAGTGCGAATCTTCTGGGAGATCGTTTTTTCCGGTTAGATCCGCGGATTCCGAACTTCTCCAAAACGGACCCTGCCGTCGTTCCCGCTGTCATTGAAATTGCGAACAAAACCAACTTACAGCCTGCAATTCAATTTATAGAGAAGAACTGGGGAAGCAAATAAATTTTTATTTTAAAACTATTCTCGCTTATCCAATTTTGTCCGAGAGAAGATTCTCAAAATAAATACAGGCAATGGGTAGAACCGGATTTTTTTAAAGGTTTGTTAATCACAAGCTAATAAGATGAATGAAAAACTCAATTCATACTTCTTCTTTTGAAAGTGAGGGTTCAAACTAAAGAATATAATTGAAATGTTACTCTAAGGTATGCAATTCCCTTTTTCACACAAAAAAGACAAGAGCGGCAAATCGCCAAACCCTTGTCTTTCCTGTTGTTCTATTGGACGCGCTCGGAGGGATTCGAACCCCCGACAGACGTGGTACCGGAAACCACCGCTCTATCCAACTGAGCTACGAGCGCAGAATGACTGCGTTATGAGAACGTCAGCACAACTAATTATACGATAATTCCATTCAAATAACAACCCTCTATTTCGAGAGGCCGTTTTTTAAATAGACAAAGCATCTTAATTGGCAATCTGACATACGATGGTTTGAACCCCTGTATTTTTGGGGAAAATGGGAAAAAGAGACGACTTTGCATATCAGGCCAGCTTTTTGTTTGACCTTTATTGACCAAAAATGTATCATGTAACTACATACTTACCTAAAAGGTGAAGGAGGAGCATTATGAATTTAATACCTACAGTCATTGAACAAACGAACCGCGGGGAAAGAGCGTATGACATTTATTCTCGTCTATTAAAGGATCGAATCATCATGCTTGGATCTGCGATTGATGACAACGTTGCGAACTCCATCGTGTCACAGCTTTTATTCTTAGCAGCAGAAGACCCTGAAAAAGAAATTTCTCTTTACATCAACAGCCCGGGCGGCTCTATTACAGCCGGTATGGCGATCTATGATACCATGCAGTTTATTAAGCCGAAGGTATCTACAATTTGTATCGGTATGGCTGCGTCAATGGGCGCGTTCCTGCTTGCAGCCGGCGAAAAAGGCAAACGCTATGCGCTTCCAAACAGTGAAGTCATGATTCACCAGCCTCTTGGCGGTGCGCAAGGTCAGGCGACAGAAATTGAAATTGCCGCGAAACGCATTCTCTTGCTTCGCGACAAATTAAACAAAGTCCTTGCTGAACGTACTGGCCAGCCGCTTGAAGTGATCGAACGCGACACAGACCGTGATAACTTCAAGTCTGCTGAAGAAGCGCTTGAATACGGCCTGATTGACAAAATTTTGACTCACACAGAAGACAAAAAATAATCAACAAAACCTGCAAGAGCTGCGTCTCTTGCAGGTTTTTTTCATTTCAAGGAATTGACTCCCTTATTCTATACTGCTCCCATTCCTCATGTAACAGCTCAAGCGTCAAATCACTCGTCTGCCTCACAACCAGATCAGCACCAAGCATCGGCTGTCCTTGACCGACACCAACCGCAAACATCCCCGCAGATTTGATTGCAGAAATGCCTGCTTCTGCGTCTTCTATTGCCGCGCAATCAGCAGGGGAAACATCGAGCATCGCTGCAGCTGTTAAAAAGATGTCAGGATCAGGCTTCCCCTTCGCAAGAGTCGTCGGATCAACAATGGCATGAAAATCATCGATAATTGCCAAGCGTCTTAAAATCTTAGGAGCATTGCGACTTGAAGATGCTAACCCGATTTTTATATTTTCGTTTTTCAATTGACATAGAAGCCTGCCAATCCCCGGTAAAAGATCTTCCGGCGTCAATTTGCTGATCAGCATTTGATAATCGCGATTTTTCCGATGCATAAGCTCTTGTTTCTCCGCATTTGTATACTTTGTTTCCGCCCCGCCAAAGATCAATATGCTTTCAAGTGACTCTTCTCTGCTGATTCCTTTTAGCCTTTCATTCATGTCTCTGTCAAAAGGGATATCGATTTGTTCTGCGATGTGCTTCCAAGCGAGAAAATGATATTCAGCAGTATCTGTTATCACTCCGTCTAAATCAAAAATGACCGCTTTCATATACTAATGCCCATCACAGCTTCATAAGGTTTGAGGCTAATACTCTTTAAGTCAGCCCGCTCCTGCGGATAGTTTGAAATTAGCACTTTCCAACGCTCATGAATCAGTTCTGGAGGCGCTTCGAACAGAGCCTTTTCTTCCGATAAATTCACAACGACAAGAAGCTTTTCCCCTCGATATTCTCGAAGGTAAGAAAAGACCTGCGGATCATTCTCCTGCAACAGCTGATAATCGCCATATATCATAATCTTATATTGCTTTCGTAATTGAATGAGCTTCTGATAGTAAAAGAAAATCGAATCTTGATCTTCCAAAGACTCTTTCACATTGATATCTTGATAGCGGGAATTTACCGGTATCCACGGGTCTCCGGCTGTGAATCCCGCATGTTTTCCGGCATCCCACTGCATCGGTGTTCTCGCATGATCCCTTCCTTTTATCATCACGGCTTTGACAAACTCTTTTTCTGACATCGTTTTGTTTTCGACGACTAGTTCACGATATGCATTCTTTATTTCAAGATCATCATACATCTCCAGCGGCATATCGCTGTTGACCATGCCGATTTCTTCTCCCTGGTAAATAAACGGCGTTCCTTTCATGCCGTGCAGAACCGTTGCAAATGCCTTCGCACATTCCTTACGCAGTTTCCTGTCATTGCCCCAGCGGGAAATAACCCTCGGCTGGTCATGGTTCTCAAAATAAAGGGTATTCCAGCCGACATTCATTAACCCGGTCTGCCACCTTGTCATCGTCTTTTTTAAAGCAATCAAATCAAACGGCTTGATCTGCCATTTCCCATTTGGCGAGTTTTGTTCTTTATCAATATCCATATGTTCAAATGTAAAGATCATATTCAGCTCTTGCCTGCTTGCATCTGTGTACTTTTTCGCCTCTTCAATATCAGAGCCGTTTGCCTCTCCGACTGTCATGCAGTCGTAATGAGAAAGCACTTCCCTGTTCATCTCTTGAATAAACTCATGAAGACGTGGGCCGTTAGAGTGATAACGGCCGACAATATAGCTGCGGCTGTGATCCGTTTCGTAGTCCGGAAAATCGGTGTATTTAGAAATAGAGCCAATCACATCCATCCGCCAGCCGTCAACGCCTCTATCCATCCAGAATCTCATTACATCATAAACTTCCCGGCGAACGGCTTCGTTTTCCCAATTTAAATCAGGCTGTTTTTTCGAAAAGTAGTGCAAATAATACTGCCCTGTTCCTTCATCGTATGTCCACGCTGAGCCTGAAAAGATCGATCCCCAATTATTCGGCTCTGAGCCGTCCGGTTTAGGATCTTTCCAAAGATAATAATCCCGGTAAGGATTGTCCTTCGACTTGCGGCTTTCAGCAAACCAAGCATGCTCATCTGATGTGTGGTTCACGACCAAATCCATGACGATTTTCATTCCGCGTTTATGGACTTCATCAATCAGCTGAAACATATCTTCATTTGTCCCAAACTTTTCGTACATGTTTTTGTAATCGCTGATATCATATCCGTTGTCATCCTGCGGGGAATCAAATACCGGGGAGAGCCAGATGACATCCGCCCCGAGGTTTTTGATGTAATCCAGCTTTTGAATCACACCTTGCAAATCTCCGAATCCATCTCCATTGGCATCATAAAAACTGCGCGGGTAAATTTGATAAACGACAGCTTCTTTCCACCATTCACTCATTAGGCGTTCTCCTTTCACATCGTCCCTGTAGGACAACCGGTTCCTCATAAACGTTCATGTGCAGCGGCTCGCCTTTTACAAGCTCAAAAATAACGCGCTTTTCGTCAACCGTCACATTGATTAATCGGTTTCGATAATTGATGTTGAATGAATATTCGTCCCATTCTTTCGGCAAAAACGGAGCAAAGGACAGCGTCTCATTCGCGGTGCGCATGCCCGCAAAACCGTGAACGATTGCCAGCCAGCTACCCGTCATTGAAGTAATATGCAAGCCTTCTTCCGTATCATGATTGTAATTATCAAGATCAAGCCTTGCTGTGCGCTTATATAATTCGAGCGCTTTCTTTTCCAGCTTGAGTTCGGCTGCGAGAATCGCATGGACAGAGGGCGATAGGCTTGATTCATGAACAGTCATCGGCTCATAAAATTCAAAATTTCGCCGTTTTTCTTCCATTGTAAAACGGTCATTAAAAAGATAAATGCCTTGGAGAACATCTGCCTGCTTAATAAAATTGGAGCGGAGAATCTTGTCCCATGACCAATTCTGGTAAAGAGGCCGTTCCGCTGGATCTAATTCGTCAATTGTTTGCAGGTCTTTGTCCAAGAACGTGTCATGCTGAACGAAAATTTGCAGTTCTTCACTAAATGGATAGTACATGTGCTGGATGATTTCTCTCCAGACTTTCAATTCTACTTCCTGCACATCCAGATGGCGGCGTTTCTCCGCTGAGATACTTTCGAGACTTTGTAGAGTATACTCCAACGTCCAAGCCGCAATGACATTCGTATACCAATTGTTGTTAACGTTGTTTTCGTATTCATTCGGCCCTGTGACGCCATGGATCATATACTTATTTTTTCGTTTCGAGAAGTGAACACGGTCGGCCCAAAATCTGCTGACTGCCACAAGTACGTCTATCCCGTATTCTTCCATATAGTCTCGGTCGCCTGTATAATTGATATAATTGTAGATCGCATAACAGATCGCGCCATTGCGGTGAATTTCTTCAAAGGTGATTTCCCATTCGTTGTGGCATTCATCACCGGTGAACGTCACCATCGGATAAAGTGCCCCCTTCATCCCCAATTTTGCAGCGTTTCGTTTGGCAGCCTCCAACTGATGAAAGCGATACAAAAGCAGGTTTTTCGTCACCTCCGGCTCGGCTGTCGCCAAATACATCGGAACGGCGTACGCCTCAGTATCCCAATATGCGGCACCTCCATATTTCTCGCCAGTAAATCCTTTCGGCCCGATATTCAAACGGGCATCGCCCCCGTAATATGTCGAGAATAACTGAAAGATGTTGTAGCGTATTCCTTGTTGAAGCTCCTCATCTCCTTTAATCTCAATGTCCGCTTTTGCCCATCTTTCCTTCCATCGATCAGTGTGCCTCCGTTTTGCTTTTTCATAGCCGTACTCAACCACATCCGCCAAAAGCTCCTTGGCTTTTGATAAAAGCTCTTCCTCACGAAAATCACGTGAAGTCGTGACAATCACAAACTTTTTCAATGATGCCTTCGTTTGATAACTGTAGCGATTCTCGGCATACATTTCAGTCGTTTTAAAGCTTTCATTGACAAAACCCTCCGTCTCGTTTGCCATTGCGGCTAAAACCGTGAAGCGCGGTGTTCCAAATGGATTTTCGATCGTTTTTGCCGCTAAATGGCCGCTGTGAGAATCAGCACCTTTCGCTTCCTCCTGCCAAAACTGTTCTTGGTAGTTAGAATCTTTATTTGCCACATTTCCATCCAGGTAAGGAACAAGCGTAATGACAGCATCTCCCGTCAGGCACTCCGCTTCATAATGAATCGCACAGAGTTCTTTTACAGCAAGGCTAAGAAACCGCTCTGACCTGATTCTGACGGATTTATCCTGAATGCGGACAACAGCGCTTCGCCGCAGAATCCCCTCTTTCATATTGAGTTCTACCTCAAATGATTCGATTGGGTTTTGATGGAGATCGATTTTTTCACCGTCAACATATAGGCCTATGCCTATAAAGTTCATCGCATTGATCACTTTTCCGAAATATTCTGGATACCCGTTTTTCCACCAGCCTACTCGCGTTTTGTCGGGGAACCACACGCCTGCAATATATGTGCCTTGGTGACTGTCGCCTGAATAGCCTTCTTCAAAATTCCCTCTGACCCCCATATAGCCATTGGCAAGAGACGTCAGGCTTTCCAGCAGCCGTGTATGCTCCTTATTAAATGTATTTGTTTTGATTTTCCATTCATCAATCTCAAATAACCGCTGATTTATCATCATTTCCTCCCGAATGTAAGTTTCCATTATCACGGCGGGTTTTGGTCAAATATCTAAATGCAAAAGAAATCATCAAAGTAACGCCACACGAATGGATCATCAATACAGTAATCAAATCAAAATGAACCATGCCGATAGCAGCTGCCGCAAATGCCGGCAGTGCCGAGGCGCAAATCGCCGTAGATACTGCTTCCTTGAATGACGCAATAGAGATCATGTTTGATATTTTTGTGATCCAGAGGCCACCTGCAAGAACAAACGTTAACAAAAGCTGGATCATAAAGATTACCGCATATGCCAGCATCATGATCATCGGCTTATACTGTGCCAACCATAATGTATCGATCAAAACCTCTACATCATGGGCGTTTGGTTTCTCGAGCTTAACGTCCATTTTCGCATAGCCAACAGAAAACCCCGTTTCGTTTTGATCGGTGATCACCAGTTGATCAGGCTGAAATATGATGGCGTTTTCAAATCCAGTTACTTTCAATCGCCCATTTTCACCGCTTGTCTCATATTCATGCTTCATATCGACTGCCATCACATTCTGCCCATCTTCAATCCTCTCAGAGCTCTTCCCGCCTGTTAGTTTTCCGTTCCTGATTTGAAAACCCTGTAATTGATCAGCAAATTGATCATTAACCCCTTGAATCGCTGACGGCATAAAAGATGCAACGCTGAAGCGATCCATTTTCACAAACGAAACCGCTAACGGCGCCATTAAGCAGGCCGTTAAAAACATAAAGAGAAAAGAGAGCTGCAGCCAGCTGAAGGTATTCCCATAGCTGCAAACACCTGATGGAGATGCAGCCGCTTTCAGGCAGCGGATGATAAAGCTTTTATTCTCCAGATTCTTCATTGAATTACCCCTTTGTTCCGCCGGCTGTCAAACCGGACACAAAGTTCTTTTGGAGAAAAAAGAATAGAACGCATATCGGCAGTGCGGCAAGGCTGGCACCAGCCGCAAATAGAGCTACTTTTTGCTGCTGCGGATTAGAAATAAAGGATTGTAATCCTACAGCGATGGTCAGCCTTTCCGGTGAGCGAAGCAAAAACTTTGCCAGCAAATAATCGCCAAACGGTGCCATAAATGCCCAAAGCGCTTGCACCGCGAGCATTGGCTTAACAAGCGGCAGAACAATTGAAGCGAAAATCCTCAGATGTCCCGCTCCGTCAATTCGCGCGGCTTCATCAATTTCTCTCGGCACAGTATCAAAATAACCTTTCATCAGCCACGTGTTCATCGGAATTCCGCCGCCGATATAGATCGCTGTTAAAAACCAGTATTGATCGAGTGCGCCTATTAGCATCGCCAAGACATAAAAAGCAGTCAGCGCCGCCATTGTCGGCACCATTTGAATGATTAAAAAGAATATCAGGCTCTTTTTTCTGCCTGCAAACCGATAGCGGCTGTACGAGTACCCGGCAAGTGTCACAATCGTAACCTGCAAAACCATGACCGATAGCGCGATGACAAGTGTATTGCTGTACCAATTGAGATAAAGCGTTTCGTCAAATAGCCGCTTAAAATGATCCAATGTCCAAGAACCCGAAAAATCGAGCTGAAAAGCCGCCGAATTCCCCACACGGAAGGCTGATGATGCCGTAATCAGCAACGGATATATAATGACAATACTTAAAAGCGTCAAAAATAAATACGTACAGATTTTATTAAGCATTCTGGCAGTGCTCGCGTTCACCTACATAACCTCCTCATTGCCAAAAGCATTCGATTTTTTGAAAGCAATCAGTGAAATTCCAATGACAATGAAAGAAATTAACAGTGTCACAGCTGCCGCAACGGAATATTGGGGTGATGTGCCTGTTGTCAGTTTATAAATCCACGAAATTAAGATATCGGTCGATCCGGCCCCGGCTCCCACACTGCCTGGCCCTCCCTCATTAAATAAATAGATGATCGAGAAATTATTGAAATTAAACGTATACTGAGTAATCATCACGGGTGCTGTGGCAAATAAAATCATCGGGAATGTAATATGCCGAAAACGCTGAATAAAAGTGGCCCCGTCAATCTTTGCCGCTTCATACAATTCACCTGGAATCGCCTGGAGCACTCCCGTTACCATGACATATATATATGGAAAGCCGAGCCACGTTTGAATCATAATGAGGGCTGTCTTTGTCCAGAAAGGATCGGTCTTCCACGCGATCGCAGGCAGCTCGACAAACGGCAGGTGATTGAATAATGGTATCACCTGTGCATTCACCGCTCCTATGCTGTCGTTAAACATGTTGGAAAAACTCATGATTGTAATAAAAGCCGGAACAGCCCATGGAAATAAGAAAATCATTCGAAATATCCGCTTGCCTTTTATAAAATCCTGATTGACGAAAAGTGCCGTCACAATACCTAAAATGATTTGCAGCGTTGTTGCACAGATTGTCCAGATAACCGTCCAGCCCAGTACATTCACAAATGTTTCACGATAGGAGCCAAGGAAAAAAATATTCAAGAAATTTTTAAACCCGACCCAGTCAATCAGACGATTAGGCGGAATATGATAAAAATCATAGTTTGTACATGCAACAAACAGAGTCACCAAAACCGGAAAGATAATCACAAACACCATCATGATATATGCCGGCAGTGTAAATAGATATGGAAACCCTTTATCGCCCGCATGACAGATCATATCCTTGGCTGTTGTATTGACTTCCAAACCCGCCGCTTTCATAGCGGCGGTCTTACGCGAATCATGAATATTAAAGATATAGAACATGAGGAAAATCATTGTCACGATCAATTGCAGCGTGCCTTCAATCAGCATAAACAGCGAGTGATCTTCACCGGGAACACTTCCCAATGTCATCAATCCGGTTAGCGCCTGTATACCGAAAACGCATAATTCAAAAGCAAACAAGCCTGTGATGGCAAGAAATAAGAGCCCCTTTGACAATTGCTGATTCGCAATCTGCCCAAGTCCTGGAATGATCGATAAAAGCCCTGCCTTTCGTTTTTGCTTTGCAAGTGTGTGATGTTTATTCATTTTTTTCCGCCCTCTATTCTTCCGGACGCTATCCCGCCGTTTTATTTCACATACTTTTCTTTAATATTTTCCTTTATGACGTTTACAGCATCATTCGCTGATGTTTGTGTCGATTTTTTTCCTGAAGCTGCATCAAAAATTAAACTTTCCGCTCCTGTCCATACTTCAGCCATTTCCGGAATATTTGGAGTCGGCGTCGCTGTTTCATATTGTTTAATCACAGCTGACGTCAGTTCATTCTTTTGCTCATCGGCTTTCTTCCTTGCGGCAGTGTTGGCCGGAACTTCGTTTGTATTCTGATAAAAAGCGTAAGCATTGGCATCATTTGCAGCATACTCAAGCCATTTTTCAGCCAGCTCGGGCTCTTTTGTATATTTTGAAGCTACCCAGCCCTTCCCGCCCGCAAAAGGGGCATATTCTTCTCCATTGGGCAATGTCGGAATGGGAGCCGCTCCGTAGTTCAATTTAGCCTCTTTATAATTGGCAGCTGACCAAGGACCGCCAATGATCGCAGCCGCTTTGCCTTCTAAAAACATCTGCTGAATAAAGTCGTCTGCGCTTGAATTGTCTTGCATTCCTTTCGGCCAATATGTTTCAAACCATTTCTCCGCATATTTCACCGCTTCTACAGCTCCTTTATTGTTCAGGCCGATGTCCCCGGAATCTGTGCCGTTTTTTCCAAACACATATCCGCCGTATCCAGCCAATAAGCCGTACGACATATAAAAGTCAGTCCATTTTGCTAAAAATCCGGTTGATTTTCCTTTTTCCGAAACAAACGCGAATCGAGGATCTTCCGTTAACTTTTCAAGGTCTTTAAATGTTTTTGGCGCTGTTTTTAAAAGATCTTTGTTGTAATACAAAATAAGTGTCTCAATGACTAGCGGCATTCCGTACACTTTGCCGTCAACTGTCACCTGCTGCATTTCTTTATCACCAAAGCTTTTTGTATGAGATGGCTTAATGTCAAGCAAATGTCCTTGCTGTCCCAAACCGCCGATCCGGTCATATGCAGCAAGCATAACATCAGGCGCATTACCCGCCGGGCCATCAAGAGGAAGCGCTTCTAACTGTTCGAACATTTGCTTTTCAACAATTTTTACTGTGACATCATTCTCTTTTTCGAACTTTGTTTTTATGCTTTCAATGTATTCTTTATACGTTTCTTCGACAGACACAGTCAGCACCTTTTTGCCATCAGAGCTTGCTGGATTTTTTGAACTTGAGCAGGCGGCAAGGCCGATTGCCAGAAATGATGCCGCCAATATGGCGAACCCCTTTTTAAAAAGAACCATCTCTTTTCCCCCTTCTATTTACGAAACTATAACAATTGTATTGTCCTATAGAAAGCGGTTACAACAACTTTTGATTTGTTACCGATAACAGAATGTTATACAGGGGCGGCAGCACTCAAAATCAAAAATTCTCCCGGCTGAACGGCAATGACATCGTGATAATGAAGCGGCTGCTCTGTCCATGCATCACAGATTTTCTTATTCCTATCAATATTCAACTCTCGTAAACTGACGTGTTGAACCACATTCCCTTGATTAAAGAAATAAATCAGTATTTTTTCATCAAGAGTCCGCGAAAAGCTAATGAAATCATTTTTGTCGTCCAGCAGATTCCACTCAAGATGTCCTTCAGTCAATAAAGTGTTTTCCTGCTTGCGTAAAGCAATTAACCGTTTCATAAATTGCAGCATGTCTTGGTTTTGCTTCTCTTTTTCCCAAACCATACATTTCCGGCATAATGGATCATTTTCGCCGTTCAGCCCGATTTCCGTTCCGTAATAAATGCATGGTGAGCCTGTCTGGGCAAACATAAAGGCCAGCAACGCGCGTGCTTTCTTCTCATCATTGCGGCATCTGGTCAAAAGGCGCTTTGTATCATGGCTATCCAGTAAATTAAACATCACCTCATTGGCCTGCTTCATTCCATTCATCAAATGTGCATTGACACGGTGAGCCATACGTGAAGCTGAGATCGTCTGGTCAGCAAAGTATTCAATCATAGGCTCTGTAAAAGGGTAATTCATCGCCGCATGAAATTCATCCCCTCTAAGCCAGGGTTCGGCAGAATGCCAGATCTCACCTAAAATATAAACATCAGGCTTTTCAGTAGATACAGCCTGCCTAAATGTCTTCCAAAAAACGTGATCCACTTCATTTGCGACATCCAAACGCCAGCCGTCAATGTCAAATTCGCGAATCCAGTACAAAGCAATATCAAGCAAATATTTCTGCACCTCGGGATTAGCCGTGTTTAGCTTCGGCATATCAGCTGTAAAAGCAAATCTGTCATAATTGTCGTCTGTGACGGGAAAAGAGTGAATATGGAACCAGTCCTTATAGCGGGATTGATCTCCGTTTTTGACGACATCCTGCCATTGCGGAGACGCGCTTCCTATATGGTTAAAAACCGCATCAAGCATAATTCTCATCCCCCGCTGATGCAGCTGGCTGACCAATGTACGAAAAAGCTCAGGATCCCCGAAATGCGGATCAATAGAAAAGTAATCCAGCGTGTCGTATTTATGATTAGAAGGCGCGGAAAAGATCGGTGTCAGATAAATGCCGTTCACCCCTAAATCCTCTAAATAATCAAGCTTGTCAACAATTCCTTGTAAATCCCCTCCAAAAAAATCATTGACGTCCGGGTCCTTGCTCCCCCACGGCAATGCATTCTTCGGTGACAAGTCTTCTCTTCCATTTGCAAAACGCTCCGGAAAAATTTGATACCAAACCGTTGACTTGACCCATTCAGGCGCTTGAAATGTATCAGCCTCGTGAACAAACGGAAATTTAAAGTAATAATGAATCGTTTCCAGTGTTTTTTCGTTATAAGGGCATACACCCGAACTTCCGAAAAAGATGTCTTCATGATCGTCTGTTACAACAAACGCATATTGTAAACGCCTAAATGGCGGCACCACTTCAGCAAACCAATAGTCATGCATTTCTGTAGCAGCAATTTTCCTCATCGGCTGCTCGTTTGCCGACCATTTGCCGTCGTTGTACTCATAGGGATCACCCCAAATGAATCGAATGTGATCTGCATCACCTTTTTTCGTCCGAATCTTGATATGCACAGTCCGCCCATCATAAGAATAAGCATCTGTGCTGAATGGCTGGTGATGAATCGCTGCATATTCCATCATGTTTCCCCCTTTGATTTCCGTTTTATTGAAGCCGGCTCATAGTTTGAAAGTATCATGATGAAATTGTGGGAACAATCCTTTTCACCCTGTTACCGATAACAGAATAAGGCGCTTACAGCGTTGATTCTCGTACAATTAACTCTGGTTCAAAAAATAGACTTCCTTGTGCAGCACCGTCTTCATTCATTTTTTTCAGCAACATTTTCGCACAGGCTTCCCCCATTTCAACAACAGGCTGTCTGACCGTAGTCAAGCGCGGCGAGGAGATGCGATCAAGAAACACACCGTCATTCCCGGTAACCGCAACGTCTTCCGGAATTCTCTTTCCAAGGGATTGCGCCGCACGAATGACGCCGAGCGCGATTCGATCAGATGCGCAGACAAATGCGGCTTGATTGTCCATGGATTTCAGCAGTTCTCTTGCAAGGCCCTCACTTTTCTTAGAACTGTTGTCGATCCGAAACATATTCGATTTTTTAAAGCTTTTATTCATCGCCCGTATATACCCCTGTTCTCTTGCACGTTCGAAAGGCTCATCTAAATCAATGCCAAAAAAGACAACTTCCCGCTCCCCCAGCCCCATAACATGGCGGGTTGCCATAAAAGTGCCTTTCTCGTTATTCACATCGATAAAGTCATAGCCCATTTCATTTTGTCCAAATACGACGAGCGGCTTCTCAAACGCTTTTATTACACCTTCAAAATCGTTCTTTCTCAAGCCGGTGGCAATAATGCCGTCACATTGGCCAATATTAAGAGAATTTCTTGTCACAAGCTGGAGAGCATAGTGATTGCGATCCAGCTCCCTGCTGATTCCTGTCAGCAGGTTCATGTAATATGGTTCTGTCGTATCCATTTCCTCAAGTATCAATAGTTTCACAACCTGTGTTCTGTTTTGCACGAGCGCTCTCGCCGCATAATTAGGGATGTAATTCAGCTCTCTCATCGCAGAATGAACAAGCTTTTTCAATTCATCTGTCACCGTCTCAGGGTGATTGATCACTCGTGATACCGTCATTTTCGAAACATTTGCTTTTTTCGCCACATCTGACAATGTTGCCATTTTCATCCCCTCCTTATCTGTGCTTATTATCCAAACTAGTGATAAAGTCCTCTATTACTGTTAAATATACGATGCAGGCAAAAGAGAAATAAAAAAGAGATTTCCCTTAAGGAAAACCTCACTTTGTTAAAAACACTCGATTTTTCATGGATTCATACGCTAGGTGGCAGACTCATTCTCTCCACTTCCATGAGAAAGTCTCTTTTTTAAATTTCTGTCCACTTTTTTTCTAAAATCGGATAAGAATAATTTTGCATTTGCTCAATTAACTCATCCGGCCGTGACGAGCTGTGAATCAGTTTTAGGTGCGATTCGTTAGAAAACCCTTCTTGAATGCTGTATTTCACCATTTTCATCATTGGTTCAAAATATCCGTTTACATTGTACAGTCCGATTGGCTTTTGGTGGATGCCGATCTGTGCCCAGCACAGCACTTCAAATAATTCTTCATATGTACCGAAGCCGCCCGGCATCGAGATAAAGCCGTCCGCCAGCTCGCTCATTTTAGCCTTTCGTTCATGCATCCCGTTTACTTCAATCAGCTCAGTCAGATTCTGATGGACAACCTCCCCGCTGAACAAACCGCTCGGCATGACCCCGATTGCAGTTCCGCCGTTTTCCATAATCGCGTCAGCAATCGTGCCCATCAAGCCTACGCGGGAGCCCCCATAGACAAGGCCGATTCCCTGCTCAGCCATATACACGCCAAGCTCTGCCGCTTTTCTTTTATACGCTTCATTTCCCCCAGGGTTTGATCCCGCAAATACACAAATGGTTTTCATCTTGTCATCTCCGCATCTATATATCGTGTTAAATATTCAAAAACACACTATATATTGTCCCATCTTCATGTGATAATATCAATATGAAATACATAAAGAATGCAGGAGTGATGAGGTTGGAGCTGGCTGATGCAGAAAAATGGATGAAAGAGTTTTACGAAAAAAGAGGCTGGACAGAATACGGACCTTTTATTCGCGTCGGCTTTTTAATGGAGGAAGCCGGAGAACTGGCCCGGGCTGTCAGGGCGTATGAAATCGGCAGAGACCGGCCGGATGAGAAAGAATCGTCACGCGCTGAGCAAAAACAAGAATTGATTGAAGAAATGGGAGATGTCATCGGAAATATCGCCATTCTTGCTGATATGTATGGTGTCTCTTTAGAAGACATCATGAAGGCACACCAAGAAAAACTGACAAAACGATTTGAACATGCATAAAAAAGCGGCCGCGATGGCCGCTTTTTTTAACCTGTGATTTCATCATGGTGATCAAAGAAATGCTGCTTTCCTATTTTGTGAAAAAGGCCTGTTTTATGCAGCAGCTCCTTTGGCTGCGATTGCAATCCTACAATCATCAGCTTTCCATTGTGGCGTTTAATTCGATTCATAATGTTCCCAAGCACCGCTTCAGCTGACGTATCCATATAGTGCACCTTATTCATGAGCAGAATGAGGGTTTTCGGTTTTTTCTGTACATGCTCCAGCAATGACGATTCAAGGGAATCAATTGATCCGAAAAACAGCGGCCCTTCTATGGCATACATGCTGACAGATGGATCTTCTCTCTTCGCCAGAACAGGATGCGATTCCTGATTGTGGATGCGGGTCGCTTCGCTCATTCTTCTGATAAAGAACACAAATGCAAGCAGCAATCCGGTTGCCACACCGATGATTAAGTCAAAAAGAACCGTAAGGGCGAAGGTCGCCGCCAAAATAAAGGAATCAGCATTTTTCAGTCTCAGCATGTTTGCGACTTCCTTGCGCTCACTCATATTCCATGCGACCACCATGAGAATCGGTGCCATACTGGCAAGCGGCACATGGGACGCATAAGGCGCAAATACAAGCAGGACAAGGAGAACGACTACGCCGTGAACGACGCCGGAAACAGGGGAAACCGCTCCGTTTTTTATATTGGTCGCCGTTCTCGCAATCGCTCCTGTAGCCGGGATTCCGCCAAACAGGGGCGCTGCCATATTCGCAATCCCCTGGCCGACAAGCTCCTTGTTGCTGTCATGCTTTGAGCCCTTCATGTTATCAGCGACCATTGCGGACAAAATCGACTCAAGTCCTCCAAGAAGCGCGATGACAAGCGCAGCCGGAAACAGCATAACCATTTTATCCAAAGTAAGCTCAGGAAACTGAAATTCCGGCAAATGGCGGGGGATTTCTCCATAAGTTGACCCAATCGTTGCCATGCGGTCAGGGAAAAAGACAACCGCGACCACTGTGGAAATAAGAAGCGCCAACAAAGCGCCCGGCACTTTAGGCATCACCTTGGCGGATACAAGCAAAATGACGAGCCCGATCACAGCTGTCAAAATGGCATACACGTTAAAGGTGCCGAGCTGCTGTACAATTTCAAACATGTTGTGGTGAAAGTTCTCATGTTTTTCAACATTTCTCAATCCGAGAAAATTAGCGATTTGTTCCGTAAAGATCAGCACGGCAATTCCGGCTGTAAAACCGACGATAACGGGTTTAGGCACGAATTTCATTATTTTTCCGAGCTTAAACAGCCCAAACAGCACCAGCATTACCCCTGCCATAAACCCCGCAATCAGCAGATTTTCCAAGCCGTACTGCATGATAATGCCGAATAAAATCGGGACAAAGGCGCCCGTCGGACCGCCAATCTGATATTTTGATCCCCCAAACAAAGAAATACAAATCCCTGCTATAACAACAGTGTACAGCCCGTATTCGGGCTCGACTCCCGAGGCAATGGCAAACGCCATTCCTAAAGGAATTGCCACGACACCTACTACGATACCTGCAATTAAGTCTTTCTGAAATTTCTGTAAATTGTATCCCTTGAATCTCCCTGAGAATCGCATATTTTGTTATAACCTCCCTTATGAGTGATTGTTTATTAGCTCAGTTTCATAACCGTTAATGACCACATCAAGTTTTCCTGTTTCAGGGTGAATGACAAGTCCGTGAACCGGCACTTTTTTCGGAAGCAGCGGATGGTTCTTAATCATGTTCACACTGTGGGAAACGCTTTCTTCCACGCTGTGAAAACCAGTCAGCCACGTTTTCAAATCGAGTCCGGCACTCGTCAGCAAATTCAGGCAGCTATCCTCCACCCCGCGTTCCTTTGCTTTCTCAAGAATCGAGGACGCATTCAGCCCTGACATTCCGCATTCATGATGGCCGACAATGCATACCTCTTCAGCCTGCAATTCATAAATCGCGACCAGTATGCTTCGCATCACGCTTCCAAATGGGTGAGAAACGATGGCTCCCGCGTTTTTTACAATTTTAGCATCACCGTTTTTAAGCCCCATTGCTTGCGGAAGAAGTTCTGTAAGCCTTGTATCCATACAGGTGACAATGACGAGCTTTTTCGAAGGAAACTTTGTCGTTTTGTACGGTTCATACTTCTTCTCACTGACAAACCGCTGATTGTGTTCCAAAATTGATGTTAAAGAAACCATTTGATTCATCTCCCATCCATATGATTTTGCAAGCCTTCTTACCCAGCTTACAGTAAGGAATTATAGCATAGGAATAAGCCAAGAAAAGGCTTTCAAAAAAAGACACTATAATTGGACTGTAGAATCAAAACATAAACATTTATATCTTTCAAAGATAATAAAATTTATATTTAATGAATCCTATAATCCGGCTGCAGCTCGCATATTGATGATTTGTCTGACAAAAAATATGGGTGAATTCTGATAATTAAAAAACTTTTTTAAGCAGATATAGCTGTTCGATCTTCATTTTAAGTTCAAAAGAACCAGAAACTAAAAAAACGCAGCTATATTTTTAACACCTATTTATTTTCGATATAATGAAATAGACAACAGCCATAAAGGGGGAGCCTTGTTGAAACCATTTGTATTTATCACAAAACCGATTCCTGAAGAGATTGAAGCATTCATCGGTGAACATTGCCGTTATGAAGTATGGCAGGAGGATACGCTTCCGAGTGACGTGCTATTTGAAAAATTAAAAGAAGCGGAGGGACTTTTAACATCAGGGACGTCCGGGCCGTCAATCAATCGTGAGTTGCTGGAACACGCGCCTAAGCTCAAAGTGGTCAGCAACCAATCAGTAGGCTACGATAACTTCGATATAGAAGCAATGAAAGAAAGAGGAGTCGTCGGGACTCATACACCTTATACACTGGATGACACAGTTGCAGATCTGGCTTTTTCACTGATTCTGTCTTCCGCCAGACGTGTTGCCGAACTGGACCGTTTTGTCAGAGCAGGAAAATGGGGAACCGTGGAAGAGGAAGCGCTTTTCGGAATTGATGTTCATCATCAAACGTTAGGCATTATCGGCATGGGCAGAATTGGAGAACAAGCAGCGAGACGCGCCAAATTTGGTTTTGATATGGAAGTGCTTTATCATAACCGACATCGCAAACAAGAAACAGAAGACAGCATCGGCGTTAAGTATGCAGAGCTTGATACATTGCTGGAGCAATCTGATTTTATTCTTCTCATTACGCCGCTGACTGATGAAACCTATCACATGATAGGAGAACGCGAATTTAAGTTGATGAAGGATTCAGCAATTTTCGTCAATATTTCCCGGGGAAAGACAGTTGATGAAAAAGCACTGATTCGCGCTCTTCAGGAAGGCTGGATCAGGGGAGCCGGCTTAGATGTATACGAAAAAGAGCCTGTCACCCAAGATAATCCGCTCCTGCAGCTGGATAATGTCACGCTGCTTCCTCATATCGGTTCAGCAACAGCTAAAGTGCGCTTCAACATGTGCAAACAGGCCGCCGAAAATATGCTCGCAGCGATCCAAGGGCAAACACCGAAAAATCTTACAAGAGAATTTCAATAAATCAAAAATCCGGTCTGATAACAGACCGGATTTCATATTACATACGCTGAAGAACAGCACGCTTATAAATATGACGGGTGACGATATAATAAAGAGCCTGGAATACAAAATAAATGAAGATGACAATTACGGCCTCAAGAAATAAATTGGAATTCAGCATATTACTTAACGCTGCATACGCAAAGCCCGCGTGAATCGTACCTGCGATAAATGGGATGAAGAATAAAAATCCTATTTGCTTTCCAAGGATCGAGTGAATCTCTTTGTCCGTAACCCCTATCCTCTTTAACGCTAACACCTGCACTCTCGTATCTTCTATTTCCGTAAACATCCGCAAATACAGCATGCTTCCTTGCACGATAAAAAACAGCACGCTGACAAACAGACCAATAAACAGCATTAATGCAACTCCCTGCTTCACAATTTGATAACTAGGAGCACGTGTTTGAAAATCAGATGTATGTTCTTTCGGCACCATGTTTTCAAGCTTTTCAGAGACATCCACCGTCTCCTGCCAATGCTCAAGCTCATAACCTACCATTCTCATCTGTTCCTTCAGCGGCACATCCTGTGACAGACTGTCAAAGCTCTTTTCGCTGACAACCAATAAACGGCTGACTCCATCGACAGACATCAATATCCCTTTGTTTTGCTGCTTTTTCATGACATAGGAAAGGGTTTTTCCTGACTTCATATGAAATGCTGCTGTTTCCCCTTCTCCAAATGTGTCTTTCACCATCATTTGAAAAGAAACATTAATAAATGCTTCATTTTCTTGTAAATGAATAACTGGGAACCCTTTTTCCTTTGCGACTTGATTATAGACTTTTTCTGAAATCAGCAAAGCTTCAGCTTCCATCTTCTTATTTCCATACGGCAAGTCTGACTGAAAAGTGACAGGAATCCCTGTGGCATCCACCTTATACTTGATAACAGCATGAGCTTTTTTCAATGTATTCTCAGCTGTCTCAGGCTTCATGACCTGAAAGCGGGAAGCATCCTTTTCCACCCAGGAAACAGACTGAGGAATGCTTTGCTCCTCCTGCCTTTGTAAATCGGAATAAAACATATAGATGACACCTGTAGCTGTTAGTATGACCGCTGTAATGACAGAGGTTAAAAACAGCATGCGTGCATGATCCTTCAGCCTGAATATCATGTTGGAACGCACAATGATATTCGTGCCTTTGTAGAAGCTGTGTTTCTTTCGGTACAGCATGCGGAAAAACGCCACACTGCTTTGTGTAAAAAAGAAATACGTGCCAACTAACACTAAAATCAAAATTGGAAATACCCGAAACATCATGTCAATGGCATTGGCTGTTGCAGATAGATAATAACCGCTGCCAAGACATAGCAAAGACAATACAGTGAGCCATTTCGAATAAACCGGCAAACTTTTCGGCTTTTTGGCCGATTTAATCAGTTCAATGATTTCCAGCTTCCGAATCCGTCCCAGTGATAAAATGAGCAGCGTCTGAAACAGGATGAGAAAGCCGGCAATTGTCATCACAAACGCTTTCGGCACAATGGCAAACGAAATCGGCACCTTCACGCTGAGCATCCATGTCATAATCATAAAAAACAGTTTTGAAAATAACAGGCCTGCTCCAATGCCGGCCGCAATCGCCGCAAGAGAAATAAGTGACTGCTCATAATAAATCATCTTGCGAAGCTGCTGCTTTGATGTGCCAAACAGTGTCAGCAGCCCAAACTCTTTCTTTCTTGCCTGCAAAAACGCTGAATTGGAATATGTGATGAAAAATATACAAAACACAATGATGACGACAAGAGCTGCGCTCAAGCATGTTTTGACAAGGCTTCCGCCATATATATTGTCTTCATTGACATCAGGATGAAAAATAAATGATGTGAAGACAAAAAACACCGAAACGGCAAACACACAGCTTAAAAAGTAGGCCACATACCGTTGCAGATTCCCAAGAATGTTTTTACGGGCGATAGTTCTCAAATTCATGAAAATCGCCTCCCAACACACTCAAGGTATCCAATATACTTTGATAAAACACCTGCCTGTTTGTTCCTCTGTGAATCTCTGAAAAGAAACGTCCGTCTTTAATAAAAACAATTCGTTTACAGAAACTTGCTGCTGTGGCATCATGCGTAACCAACAGAATCGTCGCTTCCTTTTCCTCATTCAGCTGAGCCAGTGTGTTCATCACTTGCTTTGCCGATTTTGAGTCGAGGTTTCCTGTCGGTTCATCGGCAAGGATGAGCGCCGGATTGTGAATAATCGCTCTGGCACAGGCTGCCCGCTGCTGCTGTCCGCCCGAAACCTCATATGTGCGATGATCGAGAATGTGCTTGATTTGCAGCGTATCCGCCAGTTCATCCAATCGGGCTTCCATTTCTCTCAGCTTTACCTTATCCAATGCGAGCGGCAAGAGAATATTTTCACGAATCGTCAGCGTATCAAGCAGATTAAAATCCTGAAAGACGAAGCCGAGTTCTCTTCTGCGAAACAAAGCCAGCTCTTGGTCCTTTAACGTTTTCGGCTGAATGCCGTTGATCATCATCTCGCCCTGGGTCGGCTTATCAATGGTAGCCAGCAAATTCAAAAGCGTGGTTTTTCCGCTTCCCGACGGCCCCATAATCCCGACAAATTCCCCTTTTGACACACTGAGATCAAAGGCGCTGAGCGCTTGGTATGATATTGTTCCTTTATTTGAATAGTACGTTTTCGATAGGTTCGTTGTTTGCAACACGTTCATGTTCTGCTCCTCCTTTTTCTTTATTATAAAAAGGAAGTCAGCATCCTCCCATCGAACTTTCTTGCAATTCCGCTCCCCAACCTTACAATGCTGTCACATTCACGAGGGTGTCACTTGAAAACACGATGGTCATCACAGTGCCAGCCCCTTCTTTTGATTCCGCATACAGCTTATGGCCGAGACGGCTGCACACCTGTTTTGCTAAATAAAGGCCCATTCCAGTTGCCTCTTTCATGGTTCGTCCGTTTTCTCCGGTAAAAAACGCGTCAAAAATCCGCGGCAGATCCTGTGGCGGTATGCCGATTCCTTCGTCGGCAACCGACAATCGCGTCTCATGTCCCTGTGTTTCAATCCGGATTGTAATAGGGTCTCCCACACCTTGCTTTGAATATTTTAAGGCGTTGAAAAGGATTTGCTCGACAACAAAGGAAAGCCACTTTTGATCACTGGAAATCTGAACGGCATTTGGCGGCACATGTAATGTTGGAAAAAGGCGCCGTTTAATAAACTGACGTTTTTCCTGATTGATCAGTGAACGAACCATTTCTGCCAAATCAAAGGTTTGCGGCTTTACATCAAATGCAAATTCCTCCAGCCGAGCCGTTTGCAGCATCATATCAAGACCGTAACGAAATCTCTCATTCTCATCCTCCAGCTCCTCTAAGAACGTCGGAAAAGAGGATGAGGTTCCGTTTTTTCCTTCCTGAATCATTAAGGATATGACAGATACCGGTGTTTTCATATGGTGGACCCATTGGTTGGTGAAGGTGTAATGCTGTTTTTGCTGATTGATATATTGTGAGAGCCTGCTTTCGTATTGCTGCCCGAGTGCGTTGATCATCTTCGTCCAAAGCGCTTGCTCTCCTGTTCTTGGCTTTCTGGCTTTCAAAGACTGTCCGATGTCATTCGAAGAAGAGGCTTGTTCTGCAAGCTTTTTAACATATGTGAGAAAGGAAAATTGCCGAACATAATCAGCAGCAAAACCTGCGGCTAAAAGAGTACCGGGCAAAATCCATATGTACATCATATTTTCTTTGGAAGGTTCTGCGCCGCTCTCTACAATGCTTAAATACGCAATCAGCATGGCGGACCCTATCCCTAATAATGAAAATAGAATAATGGCTAAGCGGTCGATGAGATAAGTCTTTAACATTCCGCTTCATCCTTCCGATTGACTTGAAATTGATAACCTTGTCCTCTGATTGTGGAAATGCAATCTGTCAGTCCTGCATTCTCCAGTTTTCTCCGCAGCCGATTGACATTGACCGTTAACGTATTGTCATCGACAAAATCAACGTCATCCCATAACGCCTCCAATAGTTCATCACGAGAGACAATTTTTTTATGCTCCCTCACAAAAATCGAGAGAAGCTGGAATTCTTTTTGGGAAAACAAAATCCGGACGCTGTTCCATTCGGCCTCATTCTGATCAGGATAAATCGTCAGCCCGCCAAGCTCCACTATTCTAGATTCCTGCGGCAAAGAGGGCGAATATTCACCATATGTGCGGCGCAGGACGCTTTTGATTTTGGCCATCACTACCTCTAGATGGAACGGCTTTGTGATATAATCATCGCCGCCATTTTCAATCGCCATTACCTGATTCAGCTCATCGGTCCGTGCCGATATAAAGATAATCGGCGCATTGGAAATGGTACGGATTTGCCTGCACCAATAAAACCCGTCAAAAAAAGGCAGGTTGATATCAAGCAGCACAAGATCAGGCTTCATTTCTGCAAATTCCAATTTTATATCATTCAGCTGTTCAGCAATTTTCACTTCATATCCGTATTTTTGAAGATGACCGCCCAGCAAAGAAGCAATCCGCTCATCATCTTCCACAAGCAAAATCCGATACACGTTGATCCCCCTTATATGTACATCACGATGATTTTTCTAGAAGATTCCAAAATTATTATAGCATGTGCGGAATAGTAAATCGGTCTTTTTCTTTTTGTTATGATAGAATGATAAAGGTAAAATTTTCATAATAGGCAGGTGTCGTGATGAAGAAAATCATGCTGTTTCTGGCAATGACGTCAATTCTTTCAGCATGTCAGCCCAACTATACCGGGAAATACATAGAAATTGGGGATACACTAACTGACTATACCAAAGAGTGCTTTAAAGAGAATGAAATTCCTTATAAATACGAAAAGGGAAAACTGTATATCCCAGAAGACGCATTTGATACAGCAATCTACACTTGTTCATAAGAAAAAGCTTGCAGATAACCTGCAAGCTTTTCACGTTACAAAAAATGAGTATTTAATTTCTCTTCAAATCCTGAAGGGCCGATGTCGCTTTTTTGAATGTTACCGCCGTTTTCATAAATCGTAAAATGGCGCTCTGACATGACCATCCTTCCGCTCGGCGTCAGCTTTGAGGCAAGCAGGGATTTGTTAAAAGGAGATTTTTCATGAGAGTGAATGATGTCCTTCATGTTATCTAAATCACCGAGATCACTCTCTTCAAGGGTAAAGGCGTACCCAATTTGCCAGCCTTCTCCTTTGTCCATCAGCAGAACATAGCTGCCCTTTTCTGTCTCTTCCTTTTTGATTCGGAATGACCCGACTGGTGACTGTACCGTTTCTCCGGAAAGCGGTATCGGCTGGAGCGCCAGGTTGATGCCGAAGCCGATATCAACGAGGTAATCGCCGTTTTCCGCAGACAGCCATACAGCAGCATGCGTCCCTTCTAGTGCCCATCCCTCTTGATCGCCTGCATAAACCGTTCCTCGAATGAGCTTCACATGAAACCCGGCCTCACGCAAGACAAAATAAAGGAAACCATTTAGATCGTAGCATAGGCCGCCGTGCTGATCTTTGAGCAGACGTCGCCATAGCTCTTCTTTTGTGATCTTATAATTCTCTTTTGCAAGTACGGCACGGTTTTCGAATGGAAAACGGTATGCCATTGCTTTAAGAAAAAGGGGAAGATCGCCGAAGCTGACATGGTCTTTCTCCCAGCCGATTTTCTGAAAGCAGTCTTTTAGAAAGTCACTCATTTTTATCACCTAAACTTCTTCTTGAACGTAAGCAGCCAGCTTCTCCAGCGCCTCTTGTTCATCTTCTCCCTGGGCAATCAAGGTAACCTCAGTGCCTGTGCTTACCGCAAGGCTCATCAGCCCCATGATGCTTTTGGCGTTTACTTTTTTCCCATCCTTCTCAAGAAACACATCTGACGTAAACCGGTTTGCTTCTTGTACAAACAAAGCAGCAGGACGTGCTTGCAGTCCTGTCTTTAATCGAACTTCCACTTTCTGTTGAACCATAAGATCTCCCCTTTTCTTTACGGTTATTTTAAAGTGACGGTTTGCCCTGTCCGCAGCTGTTCTGCGATTTCGTCAAGTTTTCTCAGCCTGTGATTGATCCCTGATTTGCTGATTTTCCCGCTTGCTACCATTTCCCCTAGCTCTTTCAGCGTCACTTCCTGATAATCAATCCGCAGCTGCGCAATTTCCCGAAGTTTTTCAGGCAGCGCCTCCAGGCCGATTCTTTCATCGATGTATTTAATATTTTCCACCTGTCTCAGCGATGCGCCGATCGTTTTGTTTAAGTTGGCTGTTTCACAATTGACGAGGCGGTTGACCGAATTTCTCATGTCCCGAACGATTCTGACATCCTCAAATCGCAGAAGCGAATTGTGAGCGCCAATTACGTTCAGAAACTCTGTAATCTTTTCAGCCTCTTTTAAATAGGTAATATAGCCTTTTTTCCGTTCAAGCGTTTTGCTGTTTAACTGAAACTCATTTAACAGGTCACATAATGAATCGTTATGCTCCTTATAAAGAGAGAAGATTTCTAAATGATACGAGGAGGTTTCCGGGTTATTGACCGAACCTCCTGCCAAAAATGCTCCTCTCATATAAGAACGCTTGCAGCATCTCTTTTTGACCAGCTCTTTCGAAATACTTCGTTCAAACACAAAATTCTCCCCGAGTATTTTTAAATCCTCTAAGATCGCTTTTGCATTTTCTGAAAAACGCACAATATAGACGTTATTCTTTTTCAGCCGCATTTTCTTTCTGACCAGCAGCTCGACCGACACATCATATTGTTTTTTCAGCAATGTATAGATGCGGCGGGCAATCGCCGCGTTTTCGGTTTGAACATCGAGTACGAGATGGCGGTTTGTAAATGATAAAGCTCCATTCATCCGAATGAGTGCAGACAGCTCGGCATTAATGCAGCAGTCCTTCACTTCCAGATTCGTTAATTCTTTTTTTGTTTCTGATGCAAATGACATATAGCCACCTCATTTCAAGGCTTCATTCTTTCAGTAAATCAACAAGAAGAGAGGCCACTTTATGTGTATCGTGACGTATTACGTCATTTTTATACGTTACAATTTGATCTCTGATGACTTCAAGCCCCATCGCTTTCAGCTCTTCGATATCAAAATCAACAGGACGCGCCGATTCCATTTCGTACTTACGTTTTATTTCGTCGGGAATGTCTTCACTGTTCACTAATATCGTATCAATAAAACCACAGCCCATATGCTGATTGAGCGCTTTCACATGATCAGCAGCGGTGTAATGGAGCGTTTCGCCGGGCTGAGTCATCACGTTGCAAATGTATACTTTTTTCGCCGGCGCCTTTATCACTTCTTCCCCGATTTTTGGGACGAGCAAATTGGGAAGAATGCTGGTATAGAGGCTTCCCGGGCCGATAATAATCAAATCCGCTTCCCTGATTACGTCTATTGTTTCCGGCAGCGGATCAATCTGTTCAGGCGTGAGAAAAACACGCTTAATGCGCTGTCCGTATTCTGGGATCGTTGACTCGCCTGAGACCACGCGGCCATCTTCCATCTCAGCATGCAAAACGACACTGGCATTGGCAGCCGGCAAAACCTTTCCTCTTACATTCAGCACCTTGCTCATTTCTGTGACAGCGTGAAAAAAATCACCGGTTATATTTGTCATCGCTGCCAAAATCAAATTCCCGAGAGAATGGCCTGTTAAGTCATTCCCTTTATTGAAGCGGTGCTGAAAAAGATCTTCAACAAGCGGCTCCACATCGGATAAAGCGGCAAGCACATTTCTGATGTCTCCGGGAGGCGGAATTTTCAGTTCATTCCGCAGACGGCCAGAGCTCCCCCCATCATCGGCAACTGTTACAATGGCCGTGATGTCAACGGGTTTATGCTTTAGGCCCCGAAGCAATACAGAAAGACCTGTACCGCCGCCAAAGATTGCGATTTTCGGCTTTTGTCCCATCTTATTTCCGGCTTCTCTTTTCAATGTCCCGGTGAGTAACATGAGTATAGTAATCCTTTTTGAAATAATCAGCTAAATTCTCGGCTAATGTCACAGAGCGGTGCTGGCCCCCTGTGCAGCCGATCGCAATGACAACCTGGCTTTTTCCTTCTCTTTTGTAAGATGGAAGCATAAAGCTCAGCAGATCAATTAATTTCTCATTGAACTTTTGCGTTTCATTCCACTTCATGACGTAAGAGGAAACCTCTTTATCCTTGCCAGTCAGCGGCCGCATGCTTTCGATATAGTACGGATTCGGCAAAAATCTGACATCAAAGACGAGATCTGCATCAATTGGAATACCGTATTTAAAACCAAATGACATCACATTTACGGTAAATGTCTCTCCTTGGTTTGTCGCAAAGTGCTTCACGATTTTTTCACGCAAATCACGCGGCTTCATGTCAGACGTATCGTAAATGATTTGAGAGCGGCCTTTTAATTCCTCAAGCAGCTCTCGTTCTAGCGCGATGCCTTCAAGCGGCAGGCCAGTCGCTGCCAGCGGATGCGAGCGTCTCGTTTCTTTATATCTTGTGACGAGAATGGAATCCTTCGCGTCCAGGAATAAAATTCGCGGTGTGATCCACGGATTTTCGGCCATTTCATCCAGCGCTTCAATCAGCCGGTCAAAAAATTCGCGGCCGCGCAAATCCATCACGAGCGCAACTTTGCTCATTTTCGAATTTGATTCCTTCATCAGCTCTAAAAACTTCGGAAGCAATGAAGGCGGAAGATTATCGACGCAGAAATAGCCGAGATCTTCAAAGCTTTGGATCGCGACAGTTTTCCCCGCTCCCGACATTCCAGTTATAATGACAAGCTGAATATCATGTGATTCACTAACACTCATCTTTCTCCCCCCTGACTTGTCTTTCTATTTGATGTGCTGCGGGTCTAAACGATAACTGAGCAGCTCAAATTCCGGTGTATACGTAAATGTGCCGTGCAGCAGCCCTTGTCCCTTCATCATAAAATCAAGGATATGGCCGTCTCCAGGGGCCATAGGCAGGTTCTGAATGTCATTGACATCGTGCCACTGCAGTTTGCCTTCCTCTGATTCTGATACATTTTGTCCTGTATATGAATCAGCGACAAACGTAAACATCATCCACTCGGAGACAATGTGGTCACCGTCTTTAATAATAAAGGTAAAAACGCCTTTTAATTGAGGATTTATGATATAGATACCAGTCTCTTCTCTGTACTCTCTGATGACGGAGTCTCTGACTGATTCTCCGCTCTCCATCTTGCCTCCCGGCGCGACCCACCATCCGCGTCTCGGCTTTTGAAGCAGAAGAACTTTGTCATCCGTCTGAAGCACACAATTTGTCACTCTTTGCAAGTACGTCACCTAACCTTCGTCCTGTCATCGTCTCTTTATTATACCGCTTCAAGATGCCTCCCACAATGAAGAGACATTGACAATCTTTTCTTCTATTTTACAGCATATTCATTCCTTAATTCAGATGATTTTGCTGTAACTGGAATTCTCTTTTATTTATGGACAAAAAAAGGACACGGATAACTGGAGAATCCGTGCCAAAAAAGTGTATTCATTATAAAAAGGGGGTCAATTACTTTATTAATCATAACCGAAAAGCATTACACATGTGTTACAGCGGAATTAAAACCCAGTAACGTAATGTGAAACTCGTATGACAGCCCTTTTTATTTTAAGGTTTTCAGCGTTTCTTGGAGCTCTTCGACATAATGTTGTACGCTTTGTGCCGCAATGCTTCCGTCTCCTGTAGCCGTTACGATTTGGCGCAGTGATTTTTCGCGGATGTCTCCGGCAGCGAAAATCCCTTCAACCTTAGTTTCCATGCGGTCGTTTGTTTCGATATAGCCTTCTTCATTCGTAATGCCCAGGTTTTCAAACGGTTTAGACAGAGGAAGCATGCCGATGTAAATGAATACGCCGTCTGTTTTGAATTCACTTTCTTCACCGGTTACCGTATCGACAAGCGTTACGTTACCGACTTTGCCGTTTTCCTCATGAATTTCCTTCACAGTTTTGTTCCATAGGAAGTCAACTTTTTCATTATCAAATGCTCTCGCTTGAAGAATACTTTGAGCACGGAGTTTATCACGTCTGTGAACAATCGTTACTTTTGAAGCGAAACGAGTCAGATATACGCCTTCTTCAACCGCGGAATCTCCGCCGCCAACAACGACAAGTTCTTTGCCTTTAAAGAAAGCGCCGTCACATACTGCACAATAAGATACACCGCGTCCGCCCAATTCTTTTTCGCCAGGCACGCCGATTTTTTTATATTCCGCACCTGCAGCAATGATGACAGCACGGGCTTTATATTCCTTTGAACCAGCTTTGACTACTTTGTACTCTTTGCCGTCAATGACCTCTTTAATATCGCCATAAGCGTATTCAGCGCCGAATTTTTTCGCGTGTTCAAACATTTTGTTAGAAAGCTCAGGCCCAAGGATACTTTCGAATCCAGGATAGTTTTCTACATCTTCCGTATTGGCCATTTGTCCGCCAGGAATTCCTCTTTCAATCATTAATGTCGATAAATTCGCTCTTGATGTGTATACAGCGGCCGTCATCCCAGCAGGGCCCGCGCCGATTATAATCACGTCATAAATTTTTTCTTCTGACACACTATTCACTCCTTAAACCATCTTTTCAAGTTTGGGCTCTTTCTTATAAGATAAGAATCCCCATCAAACGTATTCCTTACCCATATCCTATAAAATCTCATGGTGATACGCTATTTTTTTGCTCAACACGATTAAATGTATTCGAAAAGGGTATATGTTAATAAAGAAAGAGCCTTCTGTTTATAGAAGGCCCTTGTCATATTTATTATTGAACAACACGTCTTACAACACCTTTAAATGCTGCTTTCCAGTAAGGATTGCTCATAGAGTCAACAGATACGCCATGAGATGTATTGTCGTTTAGGAAAGTACCGTTTCCTAAGTAGATTCCTACGTGTCCATTTGTTTTGTAAGTGTCAAAGAACACAAGGTCTCCGCGTTTCATTTCAGACGCGCTGACAGCTTGTCCTCTGCCAACTAACGTATCAGTTGTTGTTCCGCCTACAGGTCCAAGGTTAACACCTGCAGAAGCGTATGCCCAGCGTACGAATGATGAGCAGTCAAAAATACGGTTGTTGATATCAGACTGAGTGCGTCCGCCGCCAAACTTGTACGGAGATTGTCCTACAATGCTTGAACCAACGCTGATCGCGCCTTCAATTCCGCCAGAGTTGCTGATAACAGTGCCGCCTGAATTGCTGTTTGAGCCGCTGCTCTTCTTAGAAGATGAGCCGTTTGACGAACTGTTTGATGAACCGTTAGAAGAATTGTCTGAAGAATTGTCTGAAGAATCATCAGATGAGCTTGCTTTTGATGATTCAGTTGTCGCCGTTTGACTGTCATCTGTTTGTGTTTCATCAGATGCTTTTTGTGCTTCTTCCTGCTTTTTGATCAAAGCAGCCGCTGCTTCTTGTTCTTTTTTGATGCGTGCTTGTTCAGCTTCAGTATTTGCTTTTTGATTTGCAAGTTCAGACGCCTCTGATTTTAATTCAGAAATCGCTTTAGCCGTTTTCTTTTGGCTTGCTTTTGCTTCGTCGAAAAGCTTGTCTTTTTCATTAAGCTGTTTATCAAGGTCTTTTTGCATTGTTTCTAATTTAGCCAAGGCAGCTTGAACTTCTTTCAGCTTGTCATTCAAATCCGCTTCAGAATCTTCGAGCTTCGCTTTATCCTGCTCTTGCTGTTTGATTAAATCTTTGTCTGCGTCCACAATAGATGAAACCGCAGTCGCACGAGAGATAAAGTCACCAAAGCTTGTTGATCCTAAAAGAACATCTATGTATCCTTGAGATCCGCCGCTTTCCTGTAAAGAACGAACGCGTTTTTTCAGGATTTCATTGCGTTTTTCGATGCGTGCTTCAGTTTCTTTAATCTCTTTTTTCAGTTTTTTGATTTCTTCTTTTGTTTTATCGTTTTCTTCTTTTTTATCTTCAATCTTGTTGCTTGTATCAAGCGCCTTATCGTTAATGTCTTTCAGTTCTTTTTCAATCTTTGATTGATTTTCCTGAAGCTCGGTTAATTCTTTTTCCTTCGCTTCAATGCTGGAAGCAACCTCAGATTGCTTGCTTTCGATTTTTTGTTTCTTTTCATCTAATGTTTCCGCCGATGCAGTTTTACTTGTAAATGGGATCAAAAAACTGCTTGTCCCGATGACGGAAGCCAAACCAAGTGTAATTAAACTCTTTCTCACTTTTTATATCCTCCCTTTTACTGTGAACCTGTCCTCATTTGGAATCGTATTTTGAACATCAAGTTTCGTTCCTCATACTCTACGAGGAATGATGGTTGTTTATGGTTAATTATTCTGTGCATCTCTTATTCTGGTTGTATAGCGTTTATTTCACATCATATGTAAAAAACACTAATTCCTTATGTACGAGAATCATTATACCATCAAGTTTCGACAAATTAGCGATAAATTTTATTACATTTATGTTTCAAACAGATGTCAAGTCACACATCATTTGTCATTTTTCTTAAGCGTGTAAAAAAACTGTCGATATTATTTTCTTAATATAATCTATCTAACAAAAAAAGAGTCGATTAAATAAATCAACTCTTTAAAATTTACTATTCTAGAATATCATCAATATATTTCATATATTTCGTCAAAGTTGCCGGAGAGATGCCGAATCGGGCCGCTGTGTCTTTTTTCGTGTCTTGCTTGCCATGGGCTTCTTTCCAAATATAACAGATGGCTGCTGCCCAGCCTTTCTCATTCTTCAACGGAGCAGCTGCACGAATTTGCTGGATGACATGAAAAACCCAGCAGCTCATGACTTCTGTTTTCATCTCTTCTTTTTCAGCTTGCTCTAATAGTTTGACCGTTTGATAAGCGAAAAGTGCATCCTCTGAAACGTCAGCAGCCGCAGAATCTCCATTCAGAAGCAGCTTTACAAAATGAGTTTCAAAAGGAGCGGTAATTCTCTTTGAGCGTATCACCGCTTCAAGATGCTCTGTTTCTCCCTTTGTGCTGCTGATATAATAGGCTGCGAGTCGCTGCTCCACAGATGAAGGAAGAGCTTCCCTCCGCTCAATCCAAGGCGCCGGGCGGTCTTCGCCGGGATATTGCGACTCGACTTTTCTCCAGATCGTCTCGGCAAAGTCGGTATGTCCCGTAAAATAAGCAGAGCAGGAAAGCCAGTAAAAGAAGGTGTCGTCACCCTCAAAGCCGGTTTTATATAATGATTTGAGCCATTTATATCCGATCTCGTAGCGGCCGACAAGCGCCAAAGTAGCACCCAATTTATAACGCTGCTCCAATAGCATCGGATAGACATTGGAGAGCTGATCACTCAATTCCGCCACTTTTTCGTCTTCTCTTTCATAATAGTAGAAAACGAGAAGATTGCATAAGGCGTGAAGATTTCCTTCATTATGAGAAAGCACTTCATAAGCGGTTTGCTTCGCTTTTACAACGTTTCCTGAATAGAAATAGGCAAGCGCGAGATTGTTGTATGCTGACCAAAGCTCCGGATATTCAGTTGTGATTTCCTCAAGCGCCGCAACCGCTTCAGCAAGCTGGCCGCTTTCCAGCAATGACTTTGCCCGATCCTGTTTCACCAGCAGTTCATCCTGATCATACAACGAATCCTCAATGCCGTCGTCTCCTAAATCGAGCAAATCAAGCAGACTATCGTTTTCTTCGGCGAATTCACCATCCGGGTCCGCATCAGAATAAGCGGCCGCTTCTTTATAAGCTTCCTGGAAGAGCCCCAGATGGGCAAAGTTATTCGCTTTAAAGTAATGGCACTCCGGCATTTCGGCCTCCAGATTTGCCATGATATAGTCAAGAAGATCGTTCGACTCTTGATACTGGCCCATTTCCGAATAAATGACCGCAAGCTGTGAAAGCATCTCTGAATCCTCCGGCTCCAAATGAACCGCGCGCTGAATCAGTTTGCTTGCCCGTTTTAGATTGCGCTCTTTATACGCTTTCAAGCCTTTATGAAAAAAATATTGTCCATCTTGAAGCAGCTGGACAATTTGTGCGTGATTTTTATGTTCAGAAGTGTGTTTTCCCACAACTACCCTCCGTTTTATACAATATTACCGTCAGTAGTATACCATAAATCGTAAGCCCCTCAATAGTTCAAAAGGAAGGATTGGGAAAATCCCTCCTCTTTTTTATTGGCTGATTCGACCAAAATTTACCCGGCTTTGTTTTCTAAGTCCGCATTCATTTTCAGCTGCTGTTCAGCAAAATCCCGGTAAAGGCCATGGGAAGCCATTAACTCATGGTGTGTTCCACGACCGGTAATTTCCCCTTTTTCAACAAACAAAAGCTGGTCCGCATCTACAACGGTAGATAGGCGGTGAGCGATAACAATCGTTGTGCGGCCCTCCATCAGCACCTCCAGCGCCTGCTGAACTGATTTTTCAGATTGGCTGTCGAGACTTGAGGTAGCTTCATCGAGCATAAGAATGCTTGGGTTACGGAGAAGCGCTCTCGCAATCGCGATTCTTTGCCTTTGTCCGCCTGACAGCATAATGCCGCGTTCGCCCACTTCTGTATCAAACTGATTCGGCAGCTCCTTTATAAAATTGAGCGCATATGCCATCTCCGCGGCTTTTTCGATCTCAGCATCCGTCACATCTCGTTCTAACCCGTAGCAAATATTTTCTCTGATTGTCCCGGACATTAACGGGCTTTCCTGTGATACATACCCGATATGCTCCCTCCACGATTCAAGCGAGTAAGTATCGACCGGCTCGTCCCCCAGCCGAATGGTCCCTGCAGTCGGAGAATAAAAGCGTTCAAGCAGCTTAAACAGCGTCGTTTTTCCCCCGCCGCTCGGACCGACGATCGCTGTCACTTTCCCTGCTTCAATGACGGCGCTGACCTCTTTTAAGATCAGCTGATCAGGCTTATATCCAAAAGACACGCGATCAAGCTGGATAGGCAGATGTGCATTTTCAATTTGTTTTCCTGTCACTGTATCTTCCTCTTCCTCTGCCAAAATCTCAATCATTCGTTCTGTTGCACCGATTGATTTTTGCAGCTGTGTGAAAAACGTTGTAATCTGGCCCATCGGCATAATAATTTGAAACAAATATAAAATAAAAGCCACGAGCGCTCCGGCTGTGAGCTCGCCTGATGAGACCTGCATGCCGCCATATCCGATCACTGCGACAAGCGCTGCCATTAACACGAGTGAAATAAGCGGGCCGACAAGCGATTGAACCTTGGCTTCACGAACGCCAAGCTTAAATAATGAGGAAATCCCCATCTTCCCGCGCCCATATTCGACATCCTCCGCATTTGAAGCCTTAACAAGTCTGATTTCCGGGAGAATTTGATTCAGCAGGCCTGTAAAACGAGCCGTTTCATCTTGCGTTTCCCGTGAAATGGAGAACATTTTCCGTCCAATCGGCACCAAAATAAGAGCGGCCAGCGGAACGACCACTAACACAAGCAGTGTCAGCTTCCAGTTCATAATAAACAAGATTGTCAATGATCCAATGACAGAAATGATGCCTGTAATAAACCCGCTGATATGGGTTGTAATCAGTTCTTTGACCACCATCGTATCATTCGTTACACGGCTGACTGTTTCTCCGGAAGCATTTGTATCAAAATAAGAGACAGGAAGCTTAATTAATTTCTTCCATAATAAATCCCGCAGCCCAGAGATGATTTTTTGACCATTATAGTTAAGGGCATAGGTGGCATAAGCGCTTAAACCCGCCTGAACGAAAAACACCAGCGCGATCAAACCGATTTGCGTGCCTGACAGATTTGACATAGAAAAACCATCGACAAGCTGCTTCGTTAATAATGGAATGAGCAGGCTGACCAGCGTGGTTACAACACTGAGGACAAGCGCAAAGGCAAGCTTTCCATAAGAAGGATTGGTCCGTCTTACTAAGGCAAAAAAGGGTTTCAATTTACTTTTAGATTTTTGTTTCTTGGTTGGCATATATTTTCCTCCTGTTTCAGCGTTCAGAAAGGTGAAAAGTCATAGCAAAAGGATGATTTTTACTCTTTCTCAATCATATCAATGGAGAAAGACTTTTTCAGTATATTTTTGCCGTGATCAAAATAAAAATCTCCCACTCATTGTTTGAATAGGAGATTTTTATGTTAGAGCACTGGCTTCTTTTTTCTGTAAGTCAATGTTACATCCTGCTGCCGCAAGTCTTCAATGATCATTTTGTACCGATCAACTTTTGCGGTATGTTCTTCTTTTATCATCTGAAGGGCAGCTTTTCGTTTTTCGCTTTTCGACTCAAGCTCTTTTTTTATTTTTTTTACAATCAACCCTTTTTGCCCTTTGATTTCCTCTTTTAATGAAGACTCAAATTTCTTTGTCAGGCTGAGAAAGTCGTTGATCGGTTGATTGAGGGTGCCCGCTTTCCCCTTCATTTCATCTTGGGTAAGAAACATATAGGTCGTTGATACAATTTCTGTTTCACTTTCTGAAAATAAGGAAGTCACTCTTCATATTCCTCCTAAGGCTGAAAATCAAATAACTGAGAAATCATTTCTTCTTTTTCAAACAGCTTTTCAATACTCTCGCGGATATTTTTGATAAAATCTCTTTTTTCTGTTGTCTGTTTTTTTAATTCAGCAACAATTCCATCATTTGCAGGAAGCGCACCTGTGTGGAATGATTCATGAACAGAGATTTTCTCCAATTTATCGAATGTGTGGCTGAAACCAGCTGCAAGCCGGAATTGAAGATCGAAGGCATAATGCGAAGGGTTTTCTTCCATATGATGAATAGCCGTGATGATCGCCTGCTTTTTGTCTATGAAATCTTCATCGATTTCCTGACTGTAAACCTTCTGGTACTTAGAAATCGCATCTTCCATATCTTCAACGATTTTCATACCGTTTTGATAGATTCTGACAGCGGATGAGAGATTGACTTGAATCGTTTCTCCCGAGCCGCTCTTCCCTGTAAAATAAATATCGGAGCCTTTATAGCTGAAGCCTTTTTCCTTTGACAAGGCGTTGAGCATTTGAACGATACTGTGGCCGTCGACGATAAGTTTTAGTGCGTCTTTTGTTTCTGTGTCGAGTGTTTCAAATGCATCTTTTAATTCATTAACACTGCCTATTAACTCACAGACATAATAAACAATTGCAACTACATTATTAGTAGAAAGTGCGTATTTTAACTGTTGATATTGAATTTCTATATCGCCTATCTTACTATTAACAATTTTTAACTGTTTTTTGATACTCTTCCTTTGCGTCTCATCAATATACCCATTCTCTTCAAGCTGATCCACAACTGTTCCGCTATTATTCAAGATAGTATGAAAGAATTTGATAAAGGCCGGCATTTTTTCCCCGATATTTTTAACCATTACCTGTATATCACCAAACCGGTCTTTCACTATTTTCCCTTTCGCCACATTTCCATCAGCACTAATTATACTGCCGACAAGCTCTGCATCTATCCCGGTCGAAGCCATGACAAATCCGTTTAGCCCGCCTTTTTTATATTCATCCGAATACTTTCGTAAAAAAGTTTGGATAGAACGGACTTCCTCATCAGGAATCTTATCTATAATACTTCTAATTCCTTTGACATCTGTATTTGTATCTTTCATCTTTACATTGCCAAATGTAATAAAATCGGCCTTTCCGCTGACGCCATAAAGCGGGTCATCTTTAGAAATACGCTGGGTGATCTTTGCTGTGACGCCTTTGTCATTGTAGTATTGGGTGATTGCTTTTTTAAGGTCTTCTTTGCGGACGTTTTCAAGTTCATCAGTATTCAGAACATTAAATTTATTGATCATAGCATCAAGTAAATCTTTATCAGCCTGTAACAAATGATTTACACTAACCTGAGCACCGTTTACCCCATATACTTCATCAAATTCTCCATCTATTAACTGAACCATTAACTGGTTGTTATTTGCAAGTGAATGCCCAAGAGCATAAGTATGTAACTCATCAGAATTTCCAGCTCTTTTCTTTGCTTCCTTAGTAAATTCTCTCGTTGCTCTGTATTGGCTATTGTCGATCCCTAAGAAGAGGCCAAAAAAATTATAAGACCAATCCTCGTTATCAGCACTACCTTCTGAAATAATATGAAGTTGGTCTATTTGATTTTCACTATCTTTTATATATATTGCCGTACCATCATAACCCGATTCTTTTATTGACTTATCTTTTTGGTTATTTTTCTTAATCAGTTCTTTAGATGTATATATCTCAATATCCTTAGGAAGATTTTGATTAGTTTCTTCTTTATAGATCCTGCGGACTTCCGCTTCAAATTCTGCTTTTGCTTCCTTTATTTCTTTAGGATTGTTTGATGCAAACTTTTTTTTATAATCATACTCTAAATTTATTAACCGCAGTTTTACATTTTCATTTGAAAATATATTATAGTTAGCCATCTTACCCCTCCTTATTTAAAAAGGTGATGGATTTTACGAGCTTTTTAACCTGATCTCCTAAGTTATCTTTATCTAACGTACAAGGCTTATCATTATTTGGGCATCTAAACATAAACGAAAACACAATACCTATTTGGTCTTTCTCAGTAGATTTAATATAACCGAAGTATCTGTACGAAAAATTATATTTATTTTTATCATTTTCAAAATTATTTTTCTTGTGAGCAATATAAATATCTTTACCTTCGCTCTCTAGTTTTTCAAAATTACCATTATAGCCATTTTCACTACTAATTTGGTCTAACATTGTCTCAGGATTGTTAATAAAAGTTACTCCTTGATAATACTCTATTTGTGCATTTAGCATTTTATTTTTTGTTTTTTTATAGCTATCAAATGCTATGATTTCTTCATTTTCATCATGGCTAGACAAATAACTTGAATACTTTCCATCCTCCGGAAACAACATCCTAAACCCTTTCAGCTTAGATTCCAGCAAATAATATCCTGGTTCCTCTTCTTTTGTTGACACCATGTACTCTCTCGTTTTCTCGTCCTGAAACGCAGGTACTTGAGGCAGGTCTTTGGGATCCATGTCTTTTGGCTTTACCGCTTCTGTTTTATTGTCATTTGTGCTGTTTTTATCATTGTCATTCATACTGCATCCTCCTGTCAGGGCAAGTAATAAGCTGAAGCAAATAAAGATGATCTTTTTCATTACGAACCTCCACGGTTTTTGTGAGAATAGAATTCTATTTTCATACTAAAATAATTCTATTGACCTGCTTAAGAAATGATTATTTTATCCTTTTTCATGTTACATCATGGCTGAATTTGGATAAATAGGAAATCGGACTCGGTTTTGATCTCCTTTTATTAACTAATCATATATAACACCTAATATAAATCTAAATACCTATTACCTTTTTCACAAAACAAAAAGAGCCGTATCATACGGCTCTTTACTCTTCAATCTCAGAATGGCGTTTTTTCAATACGTCAAGCACATCATCCAGCGGCAGGGATTGTTCTCTGAGCAGGACAAGCAGGTGATACAGCAGGTCTGCCGCTTCCCATTTGAGTTCCTCATGATCCCGGTTTTTCGCGGCGATGATGACTTCGGATGCTTCTTCTCCTACTTTTTTCAAAATCTTATCGACGCCTTCACGGAAGAGGTACGTAGTGTAAGCTCCTTCAGGCATTTCCGCTTGGCGTTCCGCGATCACCCGCTCCAGTTCGTTCATGATGCCGAATCGGTCCGCGGCCTGTTCTTCTGTTTGTTCCTTTGTAAAACAGCTGTAGCTGCCAGTGTGGCATGCCGGGCCTGACGGTTCTACGAGTACGAGCAGCGCGTCTTGATCGCAGTCATACCGGATACCTTTGACGGCTTGCGTGTTCCCTGAGGTTTCTCCTTTATGCCATAGCGCTTGGCGTGAGCGGCTGTAAAACCATGTTTCCTTCGTTTCCAGCGTTTTTTCGTACGATTCCTTGTTCATATACGCAAGTGTCAGCACTTCTTTGCTTGCCGCATCCTGCACGATAGCAGGAATTAATCCGTCCTCGTTAAAACGCAGTTCATCTGCCTGTTTCATCTCACATTCACCCCGTACTCTTTCAAGTATGATTTCACTTCTTTAATCGATGTTTCTTTATAATGAAAAATTGAGGCGGCCAGCGCGGCGTCGGCTTCTCCTTTTGTAAAAGCCTCAAGCATATGCTGTGCGTTTCCCGCGCCTCCCGAGGCGATAACAGGGACGGGGACAGCTTCGGAAACAAGCTTTGTCAGCGTGTGGTCGAAGCCTTTTTTCTCACCGTCAGAGTCCATGCTTGTCAGCAATATTTCTCCTGCCCCGCGTTTGACGCCTTCTTTTGCCCACGCGGTGACCTCCCAATCTGTTTTCTTTCTGCCGCCGTGCGTATAGACCTTATATGTGTCAGATTCTTTGTCATACTTGGCATCAATGGCAAGAACGATGCATTGCGAACCGAAAAACTCGGCTCCTTCTGCAATCAGCTCAGGGCGGAGAACAGCTGCCGTGTTCACCGACACTTTGTCCGCTCCGGCACGCAGTATCGTTTTCATATCACTGAGCTGATTGATGCCGCCGCCGACTGTAAACGGAATGGCAAGCTTCGCGGCAACCTGCTCCACAACGTCAACCATCGTTTTGCGTCCTTCATGCGAGGCAGAAATATCAAGAAAAACGAGTTCATCCGCGCCTTCCCGGTCGTACACTTCCGCCAGTTCAACTGGGTCACCGGCATCCTTCAATTCGAGAAATTGAATTCCTTTGACAACGCGTCCTTCTTTGACATCAAGGCATGGAATAATCCGTTTTGTGATCATTTGCGCTTCACCCTTTCAAGCGCCTCACACAGCGTAAACTGATTGGTATACAGCGCTTTTCCGATGATCGCTCCAGAGACGCCGTCCGCCTCATAGCGGGCGAGAGCTTCGAGATCCGCGACGGAGCTGACTCCGCCGGAAGCGATCACCGATTTCCCCGTTTCCTTAGCAAGCTCGACCGTGCTTTTAACATTGGGGCCTGACAGCATTCCGTCTGTCGCGATGTCAGTAAAAATAAAGACTTCCGCACCTTCATTGGCTAGCTCTTTGCCCAGTTCAGTTGCCTTAAGGGTTGATGTTTCCAGCCATCCCTCTGTTGAAACAAAACCGTTTCTCGCATCCAGTCCGATTGCAATTTTCTCGCCATATTGTTTCAGCATTTTTTTGACAAACGGAGGGTTAGAAACTGCTGAGCTTCCCAGGATCACCCGATCGACTCCTGCTGATAAATATTCATAGACATCATTTTCGGAACGGATCCCGCCACCGATTTCGACTTTCAGGTTCAGCTTTTGCGTAATCTCAATCACATGGCGGTCATTCACTCTTTTCCCTTCTTTGGCCCCGTCGAGATCAACGAGATGGATCCATTCGGCACCCTCTTTCGCAAATAACTCAGCCATGTCGTACGGTGAATCGCCATATATCGTTTCCTTATTGTAATCCCCTTGAACAAGGCGGACACATTTGCCGTTTCTCATATCAATTGCCGGATATAATGTAAAAGCACTCATTTTTTCACCTTCTGTTCTGCTGCCATTTTCGTAAATTGAGTTAAAATAGACATTCCGACCGTGCTGCTTTTTTCCGGATGAAATTGGGCGCCGAAGACGTTTCTTTTTCCGACTACAGCAGGCACTCGTACACCATAATCGGCGCTTGCCAGAAGCGCGTTCTCCTCCATCCCGTCAATGTAATAGGAATGAACGAAATAAGCGTAGCCCTGTTCTGTTTTAGTCAGCAGCGGAGATTCATTATGAAAGGAAAGACGATTCCAGCCCATATGCGGAACCTTCAGCTTGTTTCCTTTTTCATCTTCTGCTTTCAGCCTGACTGCTTTTCCTTTTAACAGCCCGAGTCCTGAAGCGGTGCCGTTTTCTTCGCTTTCTTCAAATAAAAGCTGCATGCCGAGGCAGATCCCGAGAAGCAGCCTTCCCTCTGAGACCATATCGTAAATCAATTGATCAAGCTTCGTGTAGCGCAAATTGTCCATCGCGTCTCCAAATGAACCGACTCCCGGCAAAATGAAGGCATCAGCTTCTTTCAGCTCCTCCGGCTTTTCAGAAACAAAATACGGCACGCCGACACGTTCAAGCGCCTTTGAGACACTGTATAAATTCCCCATTCCGTAATCTATCACGCCGATCATTTACAGCATCCCTTTCGTTGACGGTATTCCTTTAACTCGCGGATCGATCGTTGTCGCTTCATCAAGCGCACGTCCCAGTGCTTTAAAAACGGCTTCAATCATGTGGTGGGTATTTGTGCCATAATGAACGATGACGTGCAGGTTCATTCGAGCTTCGAGCGCCAGCTTCCACAAAAATTCATGTACAAGCTCCGTATCGAAAGTTCCGACTTTAGCAGCCGGGAAATCAGCGCGCATTTCTAAGTGCGGCCGGTTGCTTAAATCAATCACAACTTGAGCAAGTGCCTCATCCATCGGCACAAACGCCGATCCGTAGCGTTTGATTCCTTTTTTATCGCCCAACGCTTTGAGCAGCGCCTGCCCTAAGCAGATGCCGATATCTTCAGTCGTGTGGTGATCATCTATATCAACATCGCCTTTTGCGTTAATGGAAAGATCGAATTGGCCGTGTTTCGTGAATAAATCCAACATATGTGTCATAAACGGCACATCTGTTTTGATATCCGCTTGTCCCCCGCCGTCTATTGTAAATGCCAGTTCAATATCTGTTTCGTTTGTTTTCCTGACGCGTTCCGCTTTTCTCATTTAGAAATCCTCCGTTCTCTCGCATCAATTGATCTGGCATGGGCTTCTAACCCTTCCAGTCTGGCAAAAGCCGCGATGCTTTCGGCATGTTCTTCAAAGGCTGATTGACTGTAAGAAATAATGCTCGATTTCTTTTGAAAATCAGTTACGTTTAATGGACTTGAAAATCTGGCTGTTCCGTTTGTCGGAAGCACATGGTTCGGTCCGGCAAAATAATCACCGACAGGCTCAGGGCTGTATCTGCCTAAGAAAATTGCACCCGCATGTTTGATACTGCCAAGCAAAGCTTCCGGAGACTGTGTTATGATTTCTAAATGCTCTGGCGCGAGTGTATTGACAGTATTAATCGCTTCCACCATTGTTTCCGCCACATATATACAACCGTAATCTCTCACTGAAGCTTCCGCTATTTCTCTTCGCGGCAAGGTTTTCAGCTGCTTACTCACCTCGGCTGAAACCGCCTCGGCCAGCGCCATGGAATCTGTGACAAACACACATGAGCTGAGCTTATCGTGTTCCGCCTGTGACAGCAGATCGGCTGCAATTTCGCTCGGAATCGCTGTTTCATCAGCCAGCACGACGATTTCACTCGGTCCGGCAATCATATCGATATCAACATCGCCGAACACTTCTCGTTTGGCAAGCGCGACATAAATGTTGCCCGGACCCGTGATTTTATCCACCGGCTCAATGGTTTCTGTTCCGTATGCTAACGCCGCAATCGCCTGAGCGCCGCCCATTTTGTAAACATCTTTTATGCCCAGCTCGGCTGCTGCAACCAAAACTCCAGGAGACAGCAGACCGTCTTTTCCCGGAGGCGTGACGAGAACGATTCTTTCAACGCCCGCTACGAGCGCCGGAATCACATTCATCAAAACAGATGAAGGATATGCGGCCGTTCCCCCCGGCACATATACACCGGCGGAATCCAGCGCCGTCACTTTCTGCCCCAGCATTGTGCCGTCCTTTCTGTGATAAAACCAGGAGGATTGCAGCTGTCTTTCGTGATATTCCCTAATATTTTCGATTGCCTGCCTAATCACCTGAAGAAGACGTGAATCCAGTGAGGTGTATGCCTCCTCAAATTCTTCTTTTGTGACCAGCGGACTGTCTATTTCGATGCCGTCAAATTTCGCCGTGTAGCTGCGAACCGCCTGATCACCGTTTGCTTTAACATCTTCTATAATGGACCGGACCGTCTTTCTTTGCTCTTCCGTTCCGGCATCGATGGAACGCTTGAGAGAAAGCCGTTCCGCTCCGCTGATGGTTTTGATCTTCATTTTGCCGTCTCTCCTTCCACAACGAGAGATAGGCGGGATGCCATTTCGTCAATCACATCGTCTTTCATGCGATAGCTTACCGGGTTGACAATAAAGCGAGAGGTAATGTCACAAATGTGCTCCGTTTCAACAAGCCCATTTTCTTTCAGCGTCTGTCCTG
Source organism: Bacillus sp. LM 4-2 (assembly GCF_000978495.1). NCBI lineage: Bacteria > Bacillati > Bacillota > Bacilli > Caryophanales > Bacillaceae > Bacillus > Bacillus sp. LM 4-2. Next base: position 3,438,286 of record NZ_CP011101.1, read on the forward strand.
TGGAAACAATGTCCACTATCCGATCTGCAAGCCCAATGAGCGGAGCCAGTTCAATTGAACCGTTGAGCTTAATAATCTCGACTTGTTCTCCCTGCTCTCTGAAATAACTGGAAGCCACATTCGGATACTTTGTCGCGATTCTTGGCGCTACTCCGCTCCAGTCTGTATTCGGAAGTCCGGCGACAGCTAAGTGGCATTTGCTGATTTTTAAATCCAGTACCTCATACACGTCGCGTTCCTCCTCCAGCATGACATCCTTGCCCGCAATTCCGACGTCTGCCACGCCATGCTCCACATACGTAGTTACGTCCATCGGCTTCGCTAATATGAAACGAAGATTTTCCTCCGGCACATCGATGATCAGTTTTCTCGAATCTTCAAACTCCTCAGGGAGCCTGTAGCCTGCCTGCCTCAGCAGCCCTGCCGCTTCTTCAAATATCCGGCCCTTTGGCATCGCCATTGTGAGTAACTTACCCATTTTGCTCTTCCTTTCTGGCACCGATAAAATAAGTGACGTTTACAAAAGATTTTGTCATCTGGTCGATATTTTCTATTCCCGATAAATCTTGAAGAACCACTTTGTTCCCTTTCATGCGTTCTTCATTCGCATAAGCGATGGCTTGCGCCCGCTGCTCTTTGCTGAAAATAACAGCGTCTATATCACAAGGTTCTTCTTTCATATGAAGGGCTTCAATCAGCCGGTCGATCCGAAGCCCGAAGCCTGTTGCCGGTGCAGGTGAATCAAAATGGCCCAGCAGCTTGTTGTAACGGCCGCCGCTTCCAATGACAAAACCGACATTCTCGGCGAACACTTCAAATAAAATCCCTGTGTAATAGCTCATGTGGCTGACCATATTCAGATCCAGGCGGACATTTTCCGTACATCCGTAATCCTCAAGAATGCCCCACAGCGCCTTCAGCTCATCAACCACGCTTTTTCCTTGCGCAGAATCGACGATTTCCTCGGCACGTCCGCATACTTCTATGCCGCCCCGCAATTCGAGGAGCTCAAGCAGTCTGCTTTTATCAATGGAGGAAAGCGGGAGAGACTTGACATGCTCTCTGTAGCCGACGTAGTTCTTTTCATATAAGAACCTCCGCAGCACATCAGCTCGTTCAACGTTTCCGAGCACCTCAACAAACAAAGCATCCGCAATGCCGGCATGGCCGATGGCAATTTTAAAGGATGCCAGCCCAGCGTTTTTTAATGCCCCGACGACTAAAGCAATGACCTCCGCATCCGCGCTCGTCGTGCCGTCACCGATTAACTCCACTCCGACCTGCTCGAACTCAGCCGGACGTCCGCCTTCACGCTCCTGAGCCCTGAATACATTTGCCGCATAGCCGACTCTTAGCGGATGACCGTGTTTCAGAAGCTTCGATGCCGCTACCCTTGCAATCGGCCCCGTCATATCCGGGCGAAGCACCAATGTCTTGCCGTCCTGATCAAGTAGCTTAAACAGCTGCTGCTCTTCAATTGCTGACTGGACGCCAACGGTATCGTAAAACTCCAGTGTCGGCGTTTCCATAAATTGATATCCCCATTTATCAATCAAATCGGTTAACGATCGTCTCACCTTTTTTTTCGTTTCGTATAAACCGGGCAGTGTATCTCTCATGCCGTGCGGTTTTTCAAACATAAACATCAACCCGAGCACCTCCGCTGTTATCTTATGAAGGAAAATTCCGAATCCTTTAGTTCGCTAATATGATAATATGTTAGCAGATGAAAGAATGAAAATCAACGCTTAACTTCAGTAAGGATATTTTTAGTTCAAATATCCTTCTCCTCATTATGAAAAAATCATGAATAATGTATTAAAGGTACGTAATATCTCAAATTCTTTATGTTTGGCATGCTATAATACAAATCAAATAGAGAACAAGGAGATAAAGATGAAAACACTGCGAACTCTATGTGTCCTGATGATTCTTTCAGGCGTTATTTTTTTCGGACTTAAAATAGATGCAAAAGATATAGATATTCCTTTTTTGAACAGCCTTAAAAAAGTGGTTTCTGATAGCGATACAGACTCAGCTGCGAATAGCAAAAAGGAGCTGAAGGGAAGCGCAAAACCGCTGGATGTCATCCTTTACAATCAAATGGACGCACCCCGGCTCTATAACGGCTGTGAAGTAACAAGCCTTGCAATGGTGCTGAATTACGCGGGATACGACGTGACAAAAAACACCCTGGCAAATCAGGTTGCCACAGTGCCTTTGACATACAGCAGCGGATTAAAGGGTGATCCGAATGACGGATTTGTCGGGGATATGGCGAATGGCCCTGGTCTCGGTGTCTACCATCGACCGATCTATCAGCTGGCGAAAACCTATGCAGGAGACAAAGTGTTTGACCTGACTGGAAAAAGCATTTCTGCTGTTTATGAACAGCTTGAAAAAGGCAATCCAGTTTGGGTTATTACGACAGCCAACTTTACGCCAGTTGACAACATGCAGACATGGAAAACGCCAAACGGAACGATAGAGATTACGTACAGCGAACACAGCGTCGCCGTTACGGGATATGATGATAAATATGTGTATCTCAATGATCCGTATGGCTATAAAAACAGAAAAACCGATAGAACAAGCTTTGAAAAAGCGTGGAAACAAATGGGCAGCCAGGCCGTGGTTATTCAAAAGTAAACACCTGAAAGCCGCACTATGCTCTATCCTGAGCAAATACGACAATATTCATGCTTTTTGTTTCAATCGGTAAGATCGATTCATTTTCCATTTATCATCCAAAATTGTCTTTACTTTCAGGCTGTCTGTTTTTATGATTAAAGCAGATTCAGCCTTGCCCCGATCTATGTGAGAGAAGCCGGTGCAAGTCGCTGACGCTTCTCTTGCAAAAAATGAAAGATATCCGGGGAGGATTTATCATTGAAAAAATTCGTGTCTATCCTATTTATGTTCGGTTTGGTTATGGGGTTCAGCCAGTTTCAATCATCAACCGCTTTTGCAGCAGACAAAGTGGTGCACGAAACAATTATCGTACCAAAAAATACAACATATGACGGGAAAGGACAGCGGTTTGTGGCAGGGAAAGAATTAGGCGACGGAAGCCAGTCAGAAAACCAAGACCCTGTTTTTCGTGTGGAGGATGGTGCAACCCTGAAAAATGTGGTGCTTGGCGCCCCTGCCGCTGATGGCGTACACACTTATGGAAACGTTAACATTCAGAATGTGAAATGGGAAGATGTTGGTGAGGATGCGTTAACGGTGAAGAAGGAAGGAAAAGTGACGATCGACGGCGGTTCTGCTCAAAAAGCGTCAGATAAGATATTCCAAATCAATAAAGCCAGTACATTCACAGTGAAAAACTTCACGGCAGACAATGGCGGAAAGTTCATAAGACAGCTTGGCGGTTCAACCTTCCACGTTGATGTGATCATCGATAAGTGCACCATCACAAACATGAAGGAAGCGATATTCCGGACGGACAGCAAAACAAGCACGGTCAGAATGACAAATACACGCTACTCTAATGTCGGTCAAAAATGGATTGGTGTTCAGCATATTTACGAAAACAACAACACTCAATTTTAACAAAAAAAGTCCGCTGATGTTATTCAGCGGACTTTTTCAATCTTTCTTGCATTTCTTCCTTCGTATAGATGATCCTCATCGGATTTCCGCCGACAAATGCCCCGTCAGGCACATCCTTATGGACAAGCGTTCCGGCGGACACAACTGCGCCATCTCCTATTTTCACCCCGGGCAGAATGGTCGTGTTGGCACCAATCATCACTTCGTCTCCGATCAGAACTGTGCCGATCCGGTATTCGTGAATCAAATACTCATGGGCCAGAATGGTCGTATTGTACCCGATGATTGTATTTGTTCCGACTAAGATCTTTTCCGGAAACATGATATCTGGCATCACCATGAGGGCAAAGGATGTCTGTTTTCCAACCTTCATCCGCAGAAATGTACGGTACAGCCAGTTTTTCATCCCTATAAACGGCGTATATCTCGCAATTTGAATGACAATGAAATTTTTGACGACCTTTAAAAAAGGTACCGTTTGATAGACATGCCACAGTGAGTTGGCCCCCGAGACCGGATGACGATCTGTTTTTCTCACAGATTACTTCACTCCAACGATTTGTAATAGATCACTCATTTTCTCAAGCATAAAATCCGGCTCATGCTTCGCCAGCATTTCCGGCCCTTTAATCGTCCATGCGACTCCTGCCGTTTTTGTACCGGCGTTTTTGCCTGCCAGCACATCGTGGTAATTATCTCCGACCATAATGGCTTCCTCGGACTTGCTTCCTAACTGTTTCAGCGCTAACAGCACAGGCTCGGGATCAGGCTTTGCATTCGTCACATCATCAAGGGTGACAACTGTTTCAAAGAATTCGCCGATTCCCGTGAGCTTGAGGCCCATATTGACAGTATCTCTTAATTTTGTTGTCACAATTCCTAATGTAAAGCCGGCTTTTTTTAATGCATCCAGGGTCTCATATACCGTTTCATATTCAGTCACGAGTGAATCATGCATGTCATGATTGTACGCTCTGTACATAGCGATCATATCCTCACATTTATCAGGGTCCATCGAAGAGAACGTATCAAAAAGAGACGGCCCGATAAATGCAAGGACATCTTCTCGTTTATACTTGCTCGGATAATAATGCTCCAGTGTATGCAAAAAGGACGCGATAATTAATTCATTCGTATTAATAAGCGTTCCGTCTAAATCAAACAGAATCGTCGTTACTTGTTTGTCACTCATATTGCTTCCTTTCCAACCGCTGAGGGTTTCCATTTTTTCCACGTGTGCGCAATAGCCATTGTCAGCAGAACTGCTGTGGTGACACGAATCAAAAGAAGCGGCCAGACCGGTATGCCAAGCGGAATAAAGACAAGTGTATCTTCCACGACCGCGTGGCAGGCAACGAGAAATATAAATGCCAATGTCATGTCCCGCTTGCTCACGCCGTCATCCTCGACAGCTTTGATCATGACACCCGCTCCGTAGGCCAGACCAATTGTCAGTCCCGCCACCATTGTCATAGACGTATTTTTATTCATGCCAAGCAGCTGCGTAAACGGAGACAGCCACCTGGAGAACCGATGCAGCCAGCCTAAATCTCTTAAAAACTGGATGATGATCATCAGCGGTATGACAATTGCCGCCAGCTGCAAAACACCAAGTCCGGCTTTCGTTAATGCTTCTGCCAACATTCCTAGCCAGCTGTCTGGCGCGGCGCTCTTCGCAGCGATAAAACCGTACTGCGCCGTTTCCTTTCCGCCATGCCAAATGAGGTTGATGACGATGGCTGACACAGCGGCCAAACCGATGCGCACGGCCAATATGACGCCAATTCTGATACCAACCTTTGCGGCAACTGTCGATTCGATAATCAAGTTATGACAGAAAGAAAGCATAACAGCTAAAATAAAGACTTCTTTCACAGATAAATCCAATGTTAAAATCCCGGCAATTCCCGCATACAGATTCAGCATATTTCCCAGTACAAGCGGAATGGCCGCTTCACCAGAAAGCCCGAAGAGACCCATTACCGGTGTGATCAGCCGTACAAGCCAATCCATGACAGGGGTATGCTGAAGCAAAGTGACCAATAGCGTTACCGGGAAAATCACTTTACCGAGTGTCCATGTTGTTTGAAGACCTGCCGCAAGACCGGCCAGAAAGATCTTCTTCATCCCTCATCCCCCTTTGTTGACGTCTACTCCGCGTACCGCTCCTTCGAATATCCCTTGACGCGTCTGAAGATGATGGCTGCCACAGCCAAAACAATCAATACGATTGAAATCACCTGAGCGATGCGAAGTGAATCAGTCAGCATTAAGCTGTCAGTCCGCATTCCTTCAATAAAGTATCTTCCGATTGAATACCAAATGATATAGATCAAGAACATCTCGCCTCTACGCAAATTCGCTCTGCGCAGGAACAGTAAAACAATGACGCCGACAAAACTCCATAGTGATTCATATAAAAAAGTAGGATGATAATATTGCCCATTGATGTACATTTGATTGATGATAAATTCAGGCAAGTGCAGGTTTTCTAAAAAGGCTCTGCTGACAGCCTCGCCGTGCGCTTCCTGATTCATGAAGTTCCCCCAGCGGCCGATCGCCTGGCCGAGCAAAATGCTGGGCGCGGCAATATCCGCAAGCTTCCAGAACGAAAGGTTTTTCACTCTCGAAAACACATAACCCGTTAAAATGGCGCCGATTAATCCGCCATGAATGGCAATGCCGCCCTTCCAAATCTTAATGATTTCTCCCGGATGTGCCGCATAATAGTCCCATTCAAAGGCAACGTAATAAATTCGTGCGCAAATAATCGCAATTGGAATGGCAAACAGGACAAGATCAATAAACGTATCTTTCTGCAGCCCCCGTTTTTCACTTTCCCTCATCGCAATCCACAGCCCGAGCAAAGCACCGAGACCGATAATGATTCCGTACCAATGGACGGCTAACGGCCCCAGCTGAAATGCTATCGGATTGAGTGGTTCTATCGCTTCATTCATTTAACGCCAACTCCTATTCTTCTTGTTCACCGTCTTCAATGACGTCCGCCAGCTTGTTGGTAAATTGTTCAGCGGCATTCAGCCCCATCCGCTTCAATCTGAAGTTCATTGCTGCCACTTCGATGATGACTGCAAGATTTCGGCCTGGGCGGACGGGAATCGTCAGTTTTGTAATTTCTGTATCAATGATTTTCATGGTCTCTTCCTCAAGTCCGAGCCGGTCGTATTGCTTGCCCTGCTCCCAGAGTTCAAGATTCATGACAATCGTGATTCGTTTATTGCTTCTGACCGCGCCAGCGCCAAATAGCGTCATCACATTGATAATGCCAAGGCCCCTGATCTCAAGAAGGTGCTCAATTAATTCCGGAGCGTTTCCCACAAGAGTATCCTGATCCTCCTGCCGTATTTCAACGCAATCATCGGCAACAAGGCGATGCCCTCTTTTCACAAGCTCCAGCGCTGTTTCGCTTTTTCCGACGCCGCTCTTTCCTGTGATCAGCACGCCGACACCATATATATCGACAAGAACGCCATGAATTGCTGTGGTAGGCGCCAGCCTGCTCTCAAGGAAGTTGGTTAAACGGCTTGACAGTCTTGTCGTTTTCAGCGGCGATCTGAGGACAGGCACCCCATTTTTCTCGGAGGCGTCAATCAGCTCCTGCGGGATGGGCATATCTCTAGAAAGAATAATAGCTGGTGTTACATCAGTGCACAGAGAATCCATTCGCTGTTTTTTCTCCTCTTCAGGAAGCTGTTCAAAGAAAGAAAGCTCTGTTTTTCCGAGAAGCTGCACGCGCTCTCTCGGGTAATATGTAAAATATCCGGCAATTTCAATGCCTGGTCTTGATAGGTCACTCATTGTAATCGGGCGGTTAATTCCTTCTTCTCCGCTGATTAATTCCAAATTGAACTGTTCCATTACGTCTTTTGTGCGAACCTTTGCCACGATATGTTCCTCCTGTTCCGGGCTGCCCCGAGCTTGCTCACAATACTTTCATTTTATCACTTTCAGGCTTGAACCTAAAACAGATTTTATAAAAGGCGGGAAAACACCTCAGCTGGTCTAGATCACTAGTCTGAAAAAGAGTAAAATAAAGGTATTCAAATTCCAGAAAGGCGGATCATCTATGGCAGAGAGTCTTCTTATCAAAGACATTGCGATCGTGACAGAAAATGAAGTAATCAAAAACGGCTATGTCGGAATCAATGACGGAAAAATCAGCACAGTCTCAACAGAACGGCCCAAGGAGTCATATTCAAAAGAGATTCAAGCACCTGCGGATTCCGTTTTGCTTCCCGGCATGATTGACATTCATATCCACGGCGGCTATGGCGCAGATACGATGGATGCTAGCTTTTCCACGCTCGACATCATGTCGTCAAGACTGCCCGAAGAAGGCACGACGAGCTTTTTAGCCACAACGATTACCCAAGAGCATGGGAACATTTCTCAAGCTTTGGTGAACGCAAGAGAGTGGAAAGCGGCTGAAGAGTCCTCTTTATTAGGTGCAGAACTGCTCGGCATTCATTTAGAGGGCCCCTTTGTTTCGCCTAAAAGAGCCGGAGCGCAGCCAAAGGAGTGGATTAGGCCTTCGGATGTTGCGCTTTTCAAAAAGTGGCAGCAGGAGGCGGGCGGACTGATCAAAATTGTTACACTTGCGCCGGAGGAGGATCAGCATTTTGAACTGATCCGCCATTTGAAAGACGAATCGATTATCGCATCCATGGGGCACACGGATGCCGATTCCGCATTGCTGTCGGATGCCGCAAAAGCAGGGGCGAGCCATATGACCCATCTGTACAACGCGATGAGCCCGTTTCATCACCGAGAGCCCGGAGTGATCGGAACGGCGCTGGCCCATGATGGGTTTGTGACAGAGCTTATCGCCGATGGCATTCACTCCCACCCTTTAGCTGCAAAGCTTGCTTTTTTGGCGAAAGGCAGCAGCAAGCTCATTTTAATTACCGATTCCATGAGGGCAAAAGGCCTGAAAGACGGCGTATATGAGTTCGGCGGCCAAAGTGTGACGGTAAGAGGACGAACAGCTCTTCTTTCAGACGGAACCCTTGCCGGTTCGATCCTCAAAATGAACGAAGGCGCACGGCATATGCGTGAGTTTACAAATTGCTCTTGGACGGATATAGCTAATATAACTTCTGCAAACGCGGCCAAACAGCTGGGCATCTTTGACCGAAAAGGCAGTGTGACTGTGGGAAAAGATGCAGATTTGGTGATTGTCAGCAGTGATTGCGAGGTGATTCTCACCATTTGCCGCGGAAACATTGCATTTATATCCAAGGAGGCTGACCAGATATGAAAGTAATGGAATGTCAAACGTATGAAGAGCTAAGCCAAAAAGCAGCCAGAATAACGGCAGATACAATCAAAGAAAAACCTGATGCCGTTCTCGGGTTAGCGACGGGCGGCACACCGGAAGGCACGTATCGCGAGCTGATCCGCCTGCACCAAACTGAGAATCTCTCATTTCAAAACGTCACTACAGTTAATTTGGATGAGTACGCCAGACTTTCAAGCAATGACCCGAACAGCTATCACTTCTATATGAATGACCGTTTATTTCAGCATATCGACAGCAAGCCTAGCCGGCATTTTATTCCGAATGGAAATGCAGACGATTTGGAGGACGAATGCAGACGGTATGAACAGCTAGTCGAGTCCCTCGGCGGCACTGACATTCAGCTTCTCGGCATCGGCCGAAACGGACACATCGGCTTTAACGAACCGGGAACGTCTTTCAAGTCGCGAACTCATGTTGTGACTTTAAATGAACAAACTCGCCAGGCAAATGCCAGATATTTTCCCTCCATAGACAGCGTGCCAAAAAAAGCATTGACAATGGGAATTCAAACGATACTCTCAAGCAAGCGCATTCTGCTGCTTATTTCTGGAAAAAGCAAAGCGGAAGCTGTTCGTAAGCTGTTAGAAGGAAACATCAGCGAAGATTTTCCCGCATCTGCTTTGCACCTGCATTCCGATGTCACGGTTTTGATTGATCGTGAAGCCGCGTCATTAAGACCTTGAAAGGAACATGCTGACTTATGAATATCAATAAACAATCGCCTATTCCGATTTATTATCAGATTATGGAGCAATTAAAAACCCAAATTAAGAGCGGAGAACTGCAGCCGGATATGCCTCTTCCTTCTGAGCGCGAATATGCCGAACAATTCGGGATCAGCCGGATGACAGTTCGCCAGGCGCTTTCTAATTTAGTTAATGAAGGCTTGCTCTATCGCCTGAAGGGGCGGGGCACCTTTGTCAGCAAGCCAAAAATGGAACAAGCACTTCAAGGGCTGACAAGCTTTACCGAGGATATGAAAAGCCGCGGGATGACACCGGGCAGCAGGCTCATTGATTATCAGCTTATTGATTCGACTGAGGAACTCGCGGCTATATTAGGCTGCGGGCACCCCTCCTCTATCCATAAAATCACTCGGGTGCGGCTGGCAAATGATATTCCGATGGCGATTGAGTCCTCACATATTCCGTTTGAGCTTGCGGGTGAATTAAACGAATCGCATTTTCAGTCGTCGATCTATGATCATATTGAAAGGTACAACAGCATACCGATTTCCCGTGCAAAACAGGAGCTTGAGCCAAGCGCTGCCACCACTGAAGAAGCGAACATTCTTGGTATTCAAAAGGGAGCGCCGGTCCTATTAATTAAACGAACAACATATCTGCAGAACGGAACTGCTTTTGAGCATGCAAAATCCGTATACAGAGGCGACCGTTATACATTTGTCCACTATATGGATCGTCTTTCATAAAAAAAGCCTCCAACCCTTTTTAAGGATTGGAGACATGGCGAAAATCAAACTGGTCTGGTGCCGGACGATATGTTTCTTTTTTCGTCTTGAACTTCCAGATCGGTGATTTCGTTTTGCCGTTAAAACTGTCTTCCACTATAATGTACCAATAATAAACAGACTGCGGTTCAAGATGATCCCAGCGGAATTCAGCTGTGTCCCCGCTCTTCACTTGCTCCCGTTTTCCGAGCTCTTCATTGGTATATACGTTACATTCAAAATAATCGGTTTCCACCTTTTTGATTCTTGGCTTCAAATCAAGCGAAAGGGAAAATTCATCCTTGTTGCCATAGGTATCCGTATCATAGTAGTTCTTATCCTTTACATACGGAGAGTACGTCGATACGTGCACCATGTCATTGGCTTGGTCAAATTGAAGCAAACGCAAATACCCTTGGCCGCCTTCTGGCCCGCCCTGATAATCGGCCAGCATTTGATGCACAAGACGATCCGGTTTCCCATCACCATCATCATCCAGCTCATCTGTTTTTCTCATCGCACTATGATAATGCCCGCTCAACACCATCACGACATTCGGGTTCGGCTTTACGATTTCTTTGAATATTTTCTCTCCGATTGGGCTTCTGTTTCCGCTGACCAGCAAATACTCATGAAAAGCTAAAATGGCCATCCGGTCAGGATGCTTCTTCAGCACCTGATTCATCCACGCGATGTCTTCATCCGTAATGCCCCATCCCATGTACAGCATGATATAATCATTGCCGTTGCTAGAAATCAGGTCATAATGTCCGCGGTTATTTTTATAGGAACCGCCATAATGAAATTTTTTATCAAAACGATCGCTGCCAAAATATTTGCCAAACGCCCTGTAGGAGCCGTCCTTATGTCCGACATCGTGATTGCCGGCCAGCACGCCGTAAGGAATTCCGCTCTTATCCAGAACGGACATTGACCGATCAGCGTTTTTCCACTGTCTGATATCGGCGGAATCATCTACAATATCACCCGTGTGGAACACATATTTGATATTGAGCTGCTTTTGATTATCTTTTATCCATTCGGTCTGTTTATCAAAAATATGCGGATAGCTTTCGGCGTAATACTGTGTATCAGACATCCAGACAAATGTGTACATATCCTTCGCAGGAGGAATTTCATCCTGTACAATCACATTCATTTTCGACTCCCGTACAAAATCGGCGGCAATCACAGACGCTTTCAGCGTAAACGGTTTGTCATCCTTCGCGACGAAGCTGTCAACAGGCTGCCATTCGTTTGTCCGATAATTCCAAGCATACATCGTCACCTTTCTCCCCGGCAAAGAACTGCCCTTCCAGACTGATTCTGCCAGATCATTCTCATCAATTGATGGATCAACCGTCACTTCAAAGCGATGATAAGGGAAAAGCTCTTTGTTTTCTGTCGATACTGTTTTTCCATCAGCAGCTGATACCCGCTCCAATTCTTTATTCGTAAATGGGGTCTCCCTTTCCGGCACAAAGCTTTTCGGCGGTTCAGTCAGTGACGCGTGCTTAAATATTTTCACATGATTGCGCGCTGTATATTGAAATCCCCTATAAAAACCAACATCCATGGCATCATTCGTCGGATCTTTCACCCGTACAGAAAGCTTGGCCTTATGCGTGTCGGCTTCGCTGTCTATAACCTCCGGCTGGTCCGGATGCTCTCGTTCGGTTTTAAATATCCTCTCAATCACTGTTTTATTGCCCGCGAGATCCGTTGCTGTCACTTTTAGAGAATGTTTTCCCGGCAAAAGGTCAGAAGATGACGTATGATATGGGAGTGTAATGCTTTCTCCATCTAACGACGCCTCCGCTTCCTCAATTCTGCTCCATTTATCATACATATCCGCCTGCAGGATAAGGTTTCCTTTATACGTTTGCCCCTCGGTGATATTCGGCTCAATGTGAGGTCCTGAATTATCTACCCGTACAACCAGGCTGACATTTTCCTTCCCGTCGCTTGCTTGAATATGGTGAGCGCCTTCAGAAAGCTTTGATGTATCCCACTCCAGCAGCTGTGATGTAAATAGTCCGTCAGGCAGATTGAACTGAAATTGCCAGCTTTTATTCGAGCGCTGATTATCGCCAATAAAGAGTTCCTTCTCAGGAGACACCCTCTGATCTCTGATCACCGTTCCATCCGATAACACCAATCGGGCGTTTTTGACTAAGAAGTCATCACGGTTTTCAGCCGTATCAAACGGAGACACCTTCGAACCTGAACGTATCGTAATACGCTGCAGCTGCTTCCCTTTCCGAAGCAGTGTCTCTGGCAATGGAACAGAATAGGTGCGGTATTTATTTGTTGTATCATCGAACACCTTCAGCACTTTGCCTTCCATCGTTACCGCGTTTTTAAAATAAAGGTTCGTTTTCCTCGTATCGAATGCAAAATATACTTCTTTTTCCATCGCGGGCTCTGTCACTTGTTTTTTCCCGTCAATCCATAGCTTAATGCTGTCAGCTCGCCCTTCTGTCGTGGCTTTGAGAAATTGAGTTCCCGACAGCGTGTCTCTGTTTTCAATATTCATCCGCAGACCGTGCGCCTTGCTTGTTTGTTTAATATCAATCATTTTGACCGGCGTTCTCGCTTCATTGATCCCGTCCCCGGCCGCCACATAATACTCTAGCTGATCCTTCCCGATCAATTCAGGCGAATACACAATATAATGGAAGAGATTATCGTTGCGGTCTTTTTCAGCAAGAATTCGCTTAAACGGTTTGTTCTCATCCGTCCGGTAGTAAAAGGCCACTGTTTTCACTAGGCTTCGGTCCCGTATGTCAGCCCGCAGCTCAATGCTTTCAGCAGGGCGGACAGGCTTGCGGTCAGTCAAATCCTCAATGACCGGCTTTTCTTTATCGAGCTTGATTTTCCGTTTCTGGTCGGGCACCTGTGCCTGTAATACGGTTCCGGGAGACGGATTCTTTTCCCCGATTGAAATGTTCAGAAGTTCTGCTGTTCCGTTCAGTGGATACTTATAAAGCACTGATGACAGCCGGCGCAGCGCATGTTTCCGATAATGCGCAACCGAAATGTCCTTTCCTGTATTCGTTGATATCACAACGGCCCGCGGCCTCGTATTGGCCATACCCTCTGTCTCGTCTATCACCGCAAGATTTTTTCCTTCTTTTAGTTGTGTCTGATAATAACGATTGAAATCCGCTGACGTCAATTCTGGATGCCCGGCAGGCTTCAGCCAGACGACAAACGTTTCGCCGGATGGTATCAAGATCCTTTCATCAGGTCTCCAAATCAGATCGGAGTCAGGCCCTTCTTTTGGGTAGCGGTAACGGATATGGTAGTCTTTAAAATCAATCGTTCTGTCAGTCGTATTAAAAATCTCAATAAATTCATAACCGTCTGCGCGTCCTATATTCTTCGTATCAACCGCCAGCTCTGTGATCAGAAGCTCCGGAATATGGGCAAGGTCAGCCTGGTATCCTTCAAGCTTCAGTTTCTTCGTCTCCGACTCAACCCGCTGCTTCCCATTCGACATCACAATGTAATACTCAAGCTCGCTGTTCCAAATCAAACGTTTCGGAATTTGTGCCAAAAACTTGCGGACCGCTCCGGGGGTCGGGTCCATCGGCACCATTTTGTAGCCCAGCTCATTACTTTGTTTATAAAAAAGAAAGGCGGAAAATGCTTGATACGAATTATCGCGAACTTGAGCCTCAATCATTAGATTGCTTCTCATTTCAGCTTTCACATCAATTTGAGGAGGATTTTCAAGCAAGGGTATGTAATGAGGCGTTTGAAATAGTTCCTGCTGTACAACAGGAAAAGCTTTCGATTCATGATGGCCGCCAGACAAAACGGAAAGAAAAGACAGTAATATAGAAGCAATAACCGTGTATTTCCTCATCAAAGCACCTCCCTTTTCATGTATTTTGCGTCTGAACAGGGAAGCTTATGAGTTCATTTTTGTGCATAAAGAACAAAAAAACGTCTGTCTCTTGAAAATTCCACTATTACCCAGTAAACTAAGGATAGTTAACCAGTTAACAATTAAATCAGAGAGGCAAATTGATGGACAACAGCATTCATGATGAATTATTTCAAGCTATACAACAATTCGCATTAAAAAGGGATAAACGCGTCTGGCAAAAGGTGCAGATACCATCCATTGGCATATCCTCACAACATCACGATCACCTCAAAAAAGACTGGACTTTGACCCAGCTTCACATTGTTTCCTGCATACATACCAGCCAAAATGTGAACAACAGCTTCTTAGCATCCCGTTTACACATCTCAAAAGCCGCTGTTTCAAAAGCGGTTCATGCTTTGTTGAAACACAATATCATTACAGTGACAAAAAAGCCTGGCAACAAAAAAGAAATTTTTTATACGCTAACTGATAGCGGCAGAAAATTGGCGGCATTACATGAACAGCTTCATGAGAAAGCAAAGGAGCAATATAAACAGCTTTTCAATGAATTTTCAATTGATGATTTAAAAACAGTGACTGCGTTTTTCAACTTGTGGATCAAATATATGTAAAAAGAGTCTCACCCGCATGGGAGAGACCTTTGGAATTCTATTATGCCCCGTCAAACGCAACGAGAAGTGAAACAGGTCCGCGTGTATACAGACCGGACTCAGCATAACAAAAATCTTCCTCTAATCTGATATTCCGCATCTTATCCAGCACAATATTAGCTACAATTTCGATTTCGTTTTTGGCAAAAGCTGCTCCTACACAGTTATGAATGCCGGATCCGAAAGCGAGATGCCGGGCGGCGCCGCTAAAAGCGCTCTTGATACCAAGATCTTCCCGATGAATATTAAACACGTCAGGCTGTTCAAATGCTTCAGGGTCCCGGTTAGCCGCACCGATCATACAAAAAACAATCGTATCTTTTTTGATTTCCATACCGCCGACCACTGTATCTTGGGACAGCTGCCGCGGAATCAGCTGAACCGGCGGTTTATAACGCAATGTCTCCGCAATGGCTCTCGGAACTAACGAACGGTCAGCCAAAACATCATTCATCTGCTCAGGATTGTTGAGCAAATGGTAGATCATCAGTGCCAGCGTCTTATCAGCCGGTTCCGTTGCGGCTAACAGCACATTAAGAATCAGTGCGAGTATATCCTTGTCCGACAGCGCCATGCCTTCATATTCAGAAGTACATAGGATCGAAATTAAATCTGATCCCGGATTGACGCGACGTTCTTTAATGACCGGCATCAAGTATTGGGAAAGCTGTTCGCTGCACCATAACGAATGTGCCCGCGCTTCAGGAGATTGAGAGATACTCGTGATAAAATCGGCAACTCCGCTGTGCCACTCAGAGATTTTTTCATGGTCTCTTTTATCCAGCCCGAGCATGTCCATCGTGACGCACACCGCAAACGTCTTTCCAAAATCATTGACGAGATCACTTTTCCCTCTTTCAAGATAAGGCGCTAACAAGTTTTCTGCATTTTGTTTAATCAATGGAGACAGATGATCCAGTGCGTCACCGATAAAGCTTCTCACTACAATTCTTCTTTTGGCAGAGTGTTCTTTTCCATGCATTTGGGCCAGCACAGGGCCTCGCATGACTGGTTCGGCACGCTCAACAAGTGATTTCGTCGTGAAGATATCCGGATGCTGAAGGATATAGCGGACATCATGATAGCGGCTGATAAAATAACTGTCTATCGACTCTTCATAATGAACCGGATCTTCCTCCCGCAGTTGTGAAAAATAAGCATATGGATTGTTTTGAAATTGATCAGAAAGCACACTAAACAATTTAATCGATTGGCTCATGTTTTACTCCCCCTATCATCCTTCAGATGTGATCCGTTTCTCAGAAAGCATCTGCGCCATTTCCTGTACAATGAGATACCCTTGATTCGGCCGCATACAAATAGAAAATTCATGGTTACTGATCTTCTCACCCAGCTTCCACGGACGATGATAAGCAAGGAGTGTCTCTTCCACCTCTAAAATATCCGGAGCTCCGATAAAAAACGGCAGCTCAGCTATGACATATTCCACAGCCAAATTCAGCATATCCTCACTGACTTCTTCCATCATCAAACTGACGCCCCGCGCACGCCCGATTATCGCTTCACGAGACATGTCCAAACAAGCATGTCGAAAATGAGGCTGCTCAAAAAATGCATGTTCAACTTCTTGTCTCAACAGCTGGTAGGCTTTGTTATCTATAAAATCAGAAAATGTATGAATCGCCTTCGGATCCCCGCCATGAGCCACAAGGGCTCTTTCTGCAAATCTCCTGTTTCGTGATACCTCTTTCCTTACTTTTCGTTCAGCCTTTCCTCTCGGAGTTCCAAGCGCTTCTAGAAGATTAGCCGCCTCATGCCCTGCAAGTAAAACTGAAACGCTTTTAAATTGAGCTTTCGCCCATCCAATTAATCTGTAAATATAATCCTCTGAAAACCTGCTGTTAAATGGGCTGATCCCCACCAAAACATGCCTGCGCCGTTCAAATATTTCTCTGCAGTTTTCTGTTAATGCCTCAGCAATAAAATGCACAGACCTTCTTTCCGTTACCATTCCGGTCATCTCATTCACCCCTAAAACTTATCCCGCTTTAAGTCATCACCCTCAAATACAAGATGGAATAGCTAGAACAACTGAACAAGACGAATGGCAGGCATCACTTAAAGTTTCCAAATGTTTTTTAAGATTTTAATAATCATTTTCAATACCCATATCATGATAAATGTTTACTAGTAAACATTAGTCATTTTATCCCTTTTCCTTCCAAACGTCAATATGATCTGTGCCCAAATATTTGAAAATAAATGTAAACATCACATTTTCCACACACTTTTTACACGCATATTCAGCATGACATATCAACAAATAGTCTAAACACCAACAATTGACAACGAAAACAAGAAAAGATAAAATAAAATTGTTCACCAGTAAACGATTTGTTTTATTGTTTCATCGTAAACTATTATTCCTAAGAAAGAAGGTAGCCTATGTCTGATTTGACAAAACAGATGATATACGACATATACGTGAGACTGCTGCACCTTAATGAACAAAAAGCGAACACTTCACTTCAGCAATTTTTTAAGGAGGCCGCAGAAGAGGATGTGGCTGAAATTCCCAAAAATATGACAAGCATTCACGTCATTGACTGCATCGGCCAGCATGAACCCATTAATAATGCCGGAATTGCCAGAAAAATGAACTTATCGAAAGCGAATGTAACGAAAATCAGCACAAAACTGATCAAGGAAGAATTCATTAACAGCTATCAGCTGACAGATAACAAAAAAGAAGTTTATTTTAAATTAACCCGTAAAGGCAGACGGATTTTCGACTTACATGAGAAACTGCATAAAAAAAAGGAGCTGGCTTTTTACCAATTCCTCGATTCATTTTCACAAGAAGAACAAAAGGCTGTATTGAAGTTTCTAGAGCAGTTGACGTCAACACTTGAAGCAGAACAAACCGATGGGACTCCAGACAAACCTGTAAAGTAAACAAAAAGGCGGTGTACACTTTGGCTCATACAAAATCAAAGGCAGTATTGATCTTATACACTGTTTGCTTCAGTGCATTTTTTGCATCTTTAAGCCAGAACATTTATTCACCTATTCTTCCGATCATTAAAGAATCATTCCATGTTTCCACAGCTATGGTGAACCTGTCAGTCTCAGTTTTTATGATTGTGACAGCAATAATGCAAATTATATTAGGAGCGATCATTGATTTTAAAGGCGCTCGGATCGTCTTGATTACCGGTATTCTGGCAACGGCAGCAGCCAGCATCGGCTGTGCGGTGACTACTGACTTTACTTTGTTTCTGATATTCAGAATGATACAGGCAGCCGGTTCCGCAGCACTGCCTCTTATTGCTGCCACAACGATCGGACAGCTGTTTACAGGCAATGAACGCGGGAGTGCAATGGGAACGTATCAAATGCTCCTGTCTGTCGCACCGGCTATTGCCCCAGTTCTAGGAGGATTCATAGGCGGAGCAGCCGGATACGAAGGGATTTTTTGGATACTTGCGGCCATCTCGATCGTTTTGCTGGTGACAAACAGCATCACCTTTCCTAAAGATTCTCCAACTGAATCTATGCAGCAAGCCAAAGGCAATGTGTTCGCTCATTATAAATCAATATTTACAAATCGAACAGGGAACGTCATTTTGACTTTAAGTTTTGTTCTCTTTTTCATTTATTTTGCAGTAATTGTCTACCTCCCAATATTGCTGACAGAGCATTACCATATAGATGTGGGTATAGCAGGACTGTTATATTTGCCGCTGGCGCTGAGCACGATTGCAGGTACGTTTCTGTTTAAAAGAATACAGGCAAAAATCGGGCTACACACCTTGTTTATCGGAAGCAATGTGATTGCCGCCTGCAGCATCATTTTATTTGCTGTTACACATTCCGTTTCTCTCGTTCTCATGGCTCTGACGCTGGCACTGTTTGGCATCTCGATGGGGGTTATTCCTCCCTTGTACTCTACAATGATTACTAATGAATTTGAGCACAACAGAGGGAGTGCAATCGGAATGTTTAACTTTATCCGATATACAGGCATGGCAGCAGGTCCGATGGTATCTGCCTACTTGCTCACAATGATGCCGTCTGCCATTTCCTTTAGCCTCCTAGGCCTTGGATTTGCCGCATTGAGCTTTTGCCTTCTTCCGCCAATGTTTTCGCCGCAGAAGCGCACGAAACAAAAAAAGCACCACATGTAAAAAAGCTGCCTTTGCGGGCAGCTTTTTTTATTTTTTTCTAAGCGGCTCTAAAATGCCTTTTTGAATCAGCAAATGGAAGACCGACAGGATAACGGAGGCCCATATCGCTGTGCCGAAGCCGTCGATTTGAAAGCTGTCACCCATAATGGACGCGGTCATCATAAGCGTGATGGCGTTAATCACAAACAAGAAGAGTCCAAGCGTCACCATCGTGACCGGCAGTGTAAATATAATTAAAAGCGGTTTAATCAGCACGTTTAAGATCGATAAAATGAGGCTGGCGATAATCGCTGCCCCAATGCTGCTGATATGGATGGAGTCAATATATCCATCAATGACGATTAATAACAATGCATTGACTAAAATGCTGACTGCCCATTTTACCATGTCATTTCATATCCCTTTCTGACGGGACGATAAAAATCCAAATGATATAAATGAGCAAAACCGGCAAGACACTTGTCATAATGGCTAAGATGACAGTTATGACTCTGAGGAGTGATGCGTCCCAATTGAAATATTCCGCGAGACCTCCGATAACACCGGCGATTTTCTTATTTTTTTCTGAGCGATAAAGCTTATTCATTCGATCACCTCTGTGAGTACTTTAGTTTGATGGCGCCTGTTAGTGATTCTGAGAAGACGGTGATGTTTTGATCATGTGCCTGATTTGAAGTGAACATCATTTCTTTTTGAATCGTATCATTTTTTTCCTTCAGCATCTCTACATCCATTAATTCATGGGACAGCGTACCAAGATTGCTTTTCAGCTCTGCCTTCACTGCGAGATCGTCCGGAATTGCAAGCTCTACATTTCCAGTCGTTGTTTTTGCATAAATGGAGCGGCAGTCTGATTCTGTTACGTTAATCGCAATATTTCCGTTAAAGCTTTGAACGTCAATGGATTCGCTTTTCCCTCGGAGATCGATCAATCCGTTAATGGTTTCCGCTTCTATCGTACCGCAGCTGTGGCTTGCGAGCTTAATTTGCCCGTTGGCCGTTTCAGCTATGGCTTTTTCGGCTGTTAAATACGAGAACGACAGCACGCCGTTTGTCGTTTTCGCTGAGAACTCTTTTACATGTAAATGTTCCCCTCTGACCGGACCGTTAAACAGCTTCACCCGAATCTTATCATACTCCTTCTGAGGAATATACAAAGTGACATTCGTTTTCATCGTCTTTTTCTCAGTACGGATAAAAAACTTATTACCTTTGATTTCACATTCAATATGCTGAAGAAATGCGTGTCTCGCCGCATCCTGGTTGTCAGCGCGATATACCTTCGCCTGGCATTCCGCTCTGATATCGTCATCTTCCCAAGGGACGATATTTACGCTGCCATTGGCAATTTGCAGCTCAACACTGGAAAAGTCAGTATCTTTAAATTGAAAAATGTGCTGAACATCATACGCATGGCCAAAGTTTAAATCAAGGTCAACTTCCTTGACCTTTTTCACAGCAGAATCAATCCAGTCAAACAGCTTGGCTCCTAAAGACGGTTTACCGCTTTCTTTTTTTGCCGTTGTAAATGGCTCTTCCTCGTCATGAACGTGAACTGAGAGCGCTGTGATTTTCTCTTCTTTTTCCTTGTAGTCGCTGTCAAGCTTTTCAATCAGTGTCAAAGCTTCTTGTGCTGTAAGCTTTCCTTCCTCAACAAGCTTAAGGATTCGTTCCTTTTCTTGCTTCATTACGATCTCCTCCCCATTGTCTACTTATGCTGCACGCAGGACCTTAATGCCCTGAATCACATTCCAAATGATAATGCCAATGACAACTAAGAAATAAATAACCGCTCCCCCGATGATTACAAATACAGGAAGCAAGCTGTCTCCATCAATCGCAACGGCTCCGCCAAGTAAAGCAATAAAAAGGAACAGCCAGCCGACAAACGGAACAATGTGAGAAATAAGAGAGCGTATCGCATGGCGTTTTGTTTCTTTCTCATTTACAACAAAATATGCGACAATCGGCACAATGATTGGCGCAATGAACACACTGAAATAACAAAGTGATGCAATAATAGCTTGATTACGGTTCAATTCATTCCACACTCCTATTGTGAATTGTCCATGACAAAAGATCAGGGACGTTTTACTTATTTATACGTTTAAAATCTCTTCAGGTTTCAAATTCATTCTTTAGACATGCTCCGATTTACGGAAATTGGATTTTAAAAAGTTTTAGAAGTAGAATCTTCCGGCTATACCGATTACAATATGTAAAAAGCTTACGGCAACCAAGGAGGCTGGACAAGCAATGGAGAAAGATCCCAGTGACTATACAGTAACACAAGAATCAGTGTTAAAGCTGATTCAGGAACAAAAAAGAATGAATCGTGAAATGATCACCGAGCTTGAGCAGATTCACGGACCCTTCCCGATCTCTCACGATATCCAATATATAAAAGTGCTGCTCGACAGCAGCAACACACATATTGTTCAAGATTTAATGAGTGTAAGTAAGCAGCTGTATAAGAAGACTTTGTAATTGCGGAAAACATATCATTCATTATAACTGAAACAAAGCTAAAGGTTAGATGACAATATCTTGCCTTTTTTGTTTTGAAAAAACAAGTGATTCCCTGGCTGTCACAAAATGATTGTAACAAAAAAAGCCTGCCGGCACATCCAGTTAATGGACTCTGTCGGCAAGCTGTAACTATCAGAAAGAGATAGCCGTTCAAAATTAACGTAACAATTGAAGCACGTTTTGCGGCTGTTGGTTTGCTTGAGCAAGCATCGCTTGAGAAGCTTGAGAAAGAATGTTGTTCTTTGTGAAATCGCTCATTTCTTTCGCCATGTCAACGTCACGGATGCGAGACTCAGCAGCTGTTAAGTTTTCAGAAGAAGCACCAAGGTTGTTGATTGTGTGCTCTAGACGGTTTTGTACCGCACCAAGTTTAGCACGTTGGTTTGAAACATTGTTGATTGCAGTATCAATACTTTCAAGTTGTGTATCAAAAGGAGTATTAGCAAAATCTGTTACATTAAGTGCGTTTACTCCTAAAGCAGTTGATGACATGCTGTCAATGTTAACTGTAAGCTGCTGGCCAGCATTTGCTCCAATTTGGAAAGTGAAACCATCAGTTTCAGTACCATCTAATAACTTTTTGCCGTTGAATTCAGTACGATTTGAAATGCCATCAACTTCCTCAATAAGCGCATCCATTTCATCTTTAATTGCACCAAGATCTTCTGCTTGTTGTGTACCTGTGTTTCCTGCTTGAACAGTAAGTTCACTTCTAAACCTATTATGCCGTAAAGAAAAAGCTTGCCTGCTAAGCCCAAGGATGGACTTGCTGACAAGCTGTCCCCTCTTAACAGAGGGTTTTAAGATGTAGCTGTTTCTTTTGCTTTCAAGAGCGATTTCATGCGTGTTTTGTCACGTTCGATAACAGGCTTTAAATAACGGCCTGTATACGATTCTTCAACTTCAGTGATTTCCTCAGGCGTTCCAGACGCGACAATGGTTCCGCCTCCGGCTCCGCCTTCCGGGCCCAAATCCACAATGTAATCGGCCGTCTTAATGATATCAAGATTGTGCTCAATAACCAGTACAGTGTCTCCGTTGTCTACCAACCGTTGCAGCACGACAAGAAGCCTGGCGATATCGTCGACATGCAAACCTGTCGTCGGCTCATCTAAAATGTAGAGCGTACGTCCGGTTGAGCGTTTGTGCAGCTCTGACGCGAGCTTCACGCGCTGCGCTTCTCCGCCTGACAAGGTCGTCGCCGGCTGGCCGAGCGTAATATAACCTAAACCAACATCATAAAGGGTTTGGAGCTTGCGTTTGATTTTCGGGATATTTTCAAAGAAAGAAAGAGCATCTTCAACCGTCATATCAAGCACATCAGAGATGCTTTTTCCTTTGTACGTCACTTCAAGCGTTTCACGGTTATAGCGTTTGCCGTGACACACCTCGCATGGAACGTATACGTCAGGAAGGAAGTGCATTTCAATTTTAATAATCCCGTCTCCGCGGCAGGCTTCACATCGTCCGCCCTTCACGTTGAAGCTGAAACGGCCTTTTTTATAGCCGCGGACCTTCGCTTCATTTGTCTGCGCGAATACATCACGAATGTCATCAAATACACCGGTGTATGTCGCAGGGTTGGATCTCGGCGTTCTTCCGATTGGCGCCTGGTCAATGTCAATGACTTTATCTAAATGATCCAAACCTTTAATCTCTTTATGGCTGCCGGGCTTCGCTTTCGCTTTATGAAGCTTTTGCGCCAGCGCCTTATGCAAAATTTCATTAACGAGTGTACTCTTTCCTGAACCGGAAACACCTGTAACTGCTGTAAACGTCCCAAGCGGGAACTTGGCATTCACTTTTTTCAGGTTGTTTTCTGATGCACCTTTAATTTCAATGTAACGTCCGTCCGGCTTTCTTCTTTCAGGAGGCAATGGGATAAACTTTTTCCCTGATAAATAGCTGCCCGTTAATGAATTTGGATCTTCCATCACTTCTTCCGGCGTACCCGCAGATATCACCTGTCCGCCGTGAATGCCGGCTCCCGGTCCAATATCTATTAAATAATCTGCTGCCATCATCGTGTCCTCATCATGTTCGACAACAATCAGCGTGTTCCCGAGGTCTCTCATATTTTTCAGAGCGCTGATCAAGCGGTCGTTATCACGCTGATGCAGACCGATAGACGGCTCATCTAAAATATAAAGCACACCGGATAAACGCGAGCCAATTTGAGTCGCCAGCCTGATGCGCTGCGCCTCTCCTCCGGACAATGTACCCGCTGCCCTGCTCAATGTCAGGTAATCGAGGCCGACTTTGTCCAGAAAGCTTAAGCGCTCCACAATTTCGCGCAAAATCAAATTGGCGATCTGCATATCCTTCTCAGAAAGGGTAAGATCTTTAAAGAAGGCAAGTGCGTCGGCGACAGACAGCTCGGTAATTTTCCCAATGTGGCGGCCGTCAATCAGTACGGCAAGCGCCTCTTTCTTTAACCGATAGCCTTTGCACGTCGGACAAGACTTCTGAGACATATACTGCTCCATTTGCTCACGTATGAAATCGGAGCCTGTCTCCTTATAGCGTCTTTCAATGTTGCGCAATACGCCTTCAAATTGAATTTCACCTTCGCGGATTTGTCCAAAATCATTTTCATATCGGAAATAAATCAGGTCATCCCCGCTGCCGTACAGCACTTTATCCAGTTGATGCTTCGGCAAATCTTTGACCGGCACATCCATATCAATCCCGTAGTGGGTGCAGACTGCCTCAAGCAGCTGAGGATAATATTGTGAGCTGATCGGTGTCCAAGGGGCGACCGCATTCTCCTTCAATGACAAATCTTGATTGGGGATGACAAGATCGGCATCCACTTCAAGCTTCATTCCGAGACCGTCACACGTCGGACACGCCCCGAACGGACTGTTAAACGAAAACAGACGCGGCTCAAGCTCACCAATTGAAAATCCGCAGTGCGGACAGGCATGATGCTCGCTGAACATCAGCTCTTCCTCACCGATGACATCGATCATAACCCGTCCTTCACCTAAACGAAGCGCCGTTTCCAATGAATCTGACAGCCGGGCTGCCACGCCTTCTTTCACGACAATCCGGTCAATGACTACCTCAATGGAATGCTTCTTGTTCTTTTCTAATTCGATATCGTCGGAAAGCTCAGCCATCTCGCCGTCAATTCTGACTCTGACATAGCCTTGTTTCCTAATCTGTTCAAGCACTTTGACATGAGCGCCTTTTCGGCCCGAGACAATCGGCGCCAGCACCTGAAGCTTCGTCCGTTCCGGGTATTCCAGAATTCTGTCCACCATTTGCTCGATGGTCTGGGATGTAATCTCAATTCCGTGTTCCGGACAATGAGGCTTCCCTACTCTCGCATATAAAAGACGCAGATAATCATAAATCTCAGTTACCGTACCGACAGTAGACCTCGGATTGCGGCTCGTTGTTTTCTGATCAATGCTGATGGCGGGAGAGAGCCCCTCAATTGCATCCACATCCGGCTTATCCATTTGCCCTAAAAACTGGCGGGCATAGGCAGACAGCGACTCGACATACCGTCTCTGTCCTTCAGCATATATCGTGTCAAAGGCAAGGGAGGATTTACCTGATCCGGACAAACCCGTGACAACGACAAGCTGATCTCTCGGAATCGTTACATCTATATTTTTCAGGTTATGCGCCCTGGCTCCCTTCACCTCTATCCGATCCATAGCCATTTGTTCATCATCCTTCCGCTTTTAGCTCTAAAAGTAAATCGCGAAGCTCCGCGGCTCTCTCAAAGTCAAGCGCCTTGGCGGCTTCCTTCATTTCATGCTCCATCTGTTCAACGACTTTCTGGCGTTCTTTCTTCGTCATTTTCGACAGCTTCGGCGCGGCTTTTGTTTTGTATTCCGCTTTATCCTCAGCTGCTACTGTGGCACGAATGACATCGCGAATTTCTTTATTTATCGTTTTCGGCGTAATGCCGTGCTCTTCGTTAAACCGCTCCTGCTGCTCGCGGCGGCGTTTTGTTTCATTAATCGCAATTTCCATAGACTTCGTTATTTTATCGGCGTACATAATGACGCGGCCTTCCGCATTTCTCGCTGCCCGTCCGATGGTCTGGATCAGCGACCGCTCCGAACGAAGGAAACCTTCCTTATCCGCATCCAAAATCGCAACAAGGGATACTTCGGGAATGTCCAAACCTTCCCTCAGCAGGTTGATGCCGACAAGCACATCGTACTTGCCAAGGCGCAGGTCGCGGATAATTTCAATCCGTTCAAGCGTCTTGATCTCAGAATGCAGATAGTTTACTTTAATGCCGATTTCCTTTAAATAATCGGTCAGATCCTCTGACATCTTCTTCGTCAAAGTTGTCACAAGCACCCGTTCATTCCGCTCGATTCTTGCTTGAATTTCGCCGATCAAGTCGTCAATCTGACCTTCGATTGGACGGACGTCAATAAGCGGGTCAAGAAGCCCCGTCGGACGAATGATCTGTTCGACCATTTCATCTGTATGTTCAATCTCGTACGGCCCTGGTGTTGCTGATACATACACGATATTGTGCATATGCTTTTCAAATTCCTCAAAACGAAGCGGACGGTTATCAAGCGCTGATGGAAGCCGGAAGCCGTGATCCACGAGCACCTGTTTCCGCGCCTGGTCTCCGTTAAACATGCCGCGCACCTGAGGAATTGTCACATGCGACTCATCCACCACGATCATAAAATCGTCTGGGAAATAATCAAGAAGCGTATACGGCGTTGAACCTGGAGGCCGCAGAGTCAAATGTCTTGAATAGTTCTCGATGCCGGAGCAGAAACCCATTTCACGCATCATTTCAAGATCATATCTTGTCCGCTGCTCTAAACGCTGCGCTTCAAGGAGCTTTCCGTTTTCATGCATGACCTTCAGCTGCTCCTCAAGCTCCTTCTCGATATTTTGAATCGCCTTCTCCATTTTCTCGGCCCGCGTTACGAAGTGGGATGCCGGGAAAATCGCAACATGATCTCGGTCGCCGAGAATTTCTCCTGTCAGCGCATCTACTTCCCGAATCCGTTCGATTTCGTCACCGAAAAATTCAACTCTGACACAATGCTCATCACGGGATGCCGGAAAGATTTCCACTACATCCCCGCGCACACGAAATGTACCGCGCTGAAAGTCGATATCGTTGCGGGCATATTGGATGTCTACAAGTTTTCTGAGCAGCTCGTTGCGCTCAATTTCCATTTCAGTCCGCAGTGACACGACCATTTCCCGGTATTCCTCAGGCGAACCGAGGCCGTATATACAAGACACACTCGCAATAATAATGACATCTCTGCGCTCAAACAAAGCTGATGTGGCGGAGTGTCTCAGTTTATCAATTTCATCATTAATACTAGCGTCTTTCTCTATAAATGTATCCGTTTGAGGCACATACGCCTCCGGCTGATAATAATCATAGTAGCTGACAAAATACTCGACAGCATTGTTCGGAAAAAATTCCTTGAACTCACTGTAAAGCTGTCCAGCAAGGGTTTTGTTATGGGCAATCACGAGAGTCGGCTTATTGACTTCTTTAATCAAATTGGACACCGTAAATGTTTTCCCAGTTCCTGTTGCACCCAGCAGAGTCTGATGCTTCTTGCCCTCCTGAATTCCTTTCACAAGCTTTTCAATGGCTTTCGGCTGATCTCCCTGGGGCTGATATTTCGAGACTAACTCAAAGCGATCTTTCACAAAAATAAGCCTCCGTTTCTTTAACGAAATCTTCCTATAGATATAGTAACACAATGGAAAGCAAAATCACTAAAAATACGAACTAAAGTTCGGTGGTTTTTTATTTCCAGCTGTTTTTGTGTATAAAAAACCTGCTTTTAAAACGTAAAAGCAGGTATTCAGTCTTTATATTCATTATGTCCGATTTATTCTTCTTTTTTCTCTGCAGCTTTTTTGGCCATATACAGTCCGCCAGCCACAAGAGACACAACATCCAATCCTACAATAAAATACGTTTCTGTATAGCCTTTTAAATAAGAGGCAAACAGCAATGCAGCTGTTAAAGCGATCGCCACATAATGATTAAAGGTGACTCTAGTAAATAGAACAACAAGCATAAAAGGGAAAAACAATGCAAAAACGGCTTTTGTAATCAACAAAAACCCTCCTCAGGGATTCTTCATCTGATCTGATTATAGTAAAAAATGAAGAATCGGACAATCGTGCATTCGCTCCCTCTACTTACACCATACCCCTTTTCAGCCAAAATCAATCACCATATTTGCATTTTGGTGCCGGTCAAAACTTATTCCATGGTGCCGCTGTTCTAATCAGCGGCACTTTTTTTATTACATCATCAAGTCCGCCGCCAGATTCCGAGAATAAAAGAAAATAGGCATACAGTACCAGTACGGCCGCATTTTTCAGGATAATATAACCAACTTAACTATTCATTTTATTTAGGACTTTCTGCGTTTGACAGCATTTTCCTGAAAACCTACAATTAAATGATAGTGTTTACTATCATTTTTTAAACACAGGCTCCGCAATAAAAAGACTAGAGAGAAAAACAAAATGAATGAAGAAAAGAGGGGTTTCAAATATGTATTCTGTTTTATTTCGCCAGGCAGAAGAGTCCAGCCAGCTGGCTGGAGCAAAAGGAATGAATTTGATTAAATTGACCAAACACGGTCTTCCTGTTCCGGACGGGTTTATTATTCAAACGAATGCGCTCGCACGTTTTATGGAGGACAACCAGCTTCAAGAGACTAGTGAAAACGTCGAAGGCGGGATCATTTCCGGAACATTTTCGGATGAGCTGAAAGATGAGCTGACTAGTTCCTTTTATAAGCTTAGAGAATCATATCGATCCGTAGCCGTGCGTTCTTCGTCTGCTTCGGAAGATTTAGAAGGCGCCTCATTCGCGGGTCAATATGAAACCTACTTAAATATCAAAACAGAGGAAGAGTTTCTGGCTAAAGTGAAAGAATGCTGGGCCTCATTTTTTTCTGGGCGGGTCAGCAGCTATAAGAAAAAAATGAACAATCAAATCGCAGAGCCGTTAATGGGAATAGTCGTTCAGGGGCTGATCGATTCAGAAATGTCAGGTGTTATCTTCAGCCGCAACCCTGTTACCCATGATGATAGAGAGCTTTTAATCAGCGCCAGCTACGGGTTGGGTGAAGCTGTTGTTTCAGGAAATGTTACCCCAGACACGTTCATTGTTAATAAATCTTCGTTTGAGATTCAGAAAGAAATAGGTGCAAAGGAAATCTACATGGAGTCTGCGGCAGAAGGAATTGCTGAAAAAGAAACGAGTGAAGACATGCGCAGCCGTTTTTGCCTTACAGATGAACAAGTGATTGAATTGGCTGAAATCACAAAAAAAACCGAAGACCTGTACGGATATCCTGTTGATATAGAATTTGGAATTGCTGATCATCAAATATACCTTCTGCAAGCTCGCCCGATTACAACCATTGATCAGGACAAAAAAGCGGCAGAAGAAAAACGCAGCTTCATGATTACCGACACTGATATGAATGATTTCTGGCTTAACATGGAGTCTAATATTGAAGGTCCGGTGAGTCCGTTATTTTCATCCTTCATCGTGCCGGCATTGGAATATGGCTTGAAGAAGAGCATGCAAAAGTTTCCGATTGGTGTAGTTGTTGATGAAGTAAAACTTTATCGCGGACATATTTATTCCAAAAACCAAGGCGGACAGCAGCCTCCTTCTGAAGACTGCGGCAAAGAGCTTTTCCCGATTTTATCGGAGCATATGTATGACATCATCAATCACACATACCTCCCTTTTTACCGGACACTGGACCAGCTCGCACAAACTGAGCATACCGCAGAAAGCGCACTGGAAGCTTTTCAAAAACTAAAGGCCTTTTATCTCACGGCTTATGAAGAGCACTTTAATATCGTTTTCCCGCAAATCCTTTTAACAAACAAACTGCAAGCGATGTATCAGGACATTCAAGGAGAGTCCGAAAACGCTCATTTTTACGAGATGCTGACAGGAAAAATGAACAAATCACTGGAAACGGACCGTTGCTTATGGCTATTTTCTGTGGAAGTTCAGGAGAACCCGAACCTTCTGGCCATTTTTGAAAACAACAAGCCTGAACAGCTCCAGGAGAAATTGGAACAAACAGATGAGGGAAGACACTTCCTGAAGAACGTCCATGAATTCTTGCAAGAATACGGATGGAGATCTGTTAAAAGTCATGATCTGATTGAACAAATCTGGGTGGAAAATCCGTATTTCGCTCTGGCCAATATTCAAAATTATGTCCGTAATGGCTATCATTTTGACAATGAATTTCAGAAAACAAAAGAAAAACGAGAGAAATTATACAATGAATTCTTGGAAAGCATAGAAGATCCCGGTTTACGCACCGAATTTGACCGCTATTATCAATGGACACTGAACTCTGCAAATATAAAAGATGATCACCACTTTTATATTGACGCCATGCTGGATGCCAAGGCGAGAATCTTTCTGCTGAAGATAGGTGAATTGCTGGCGGAAAACGGTGTCATTCAAGATCGGGAGGACCTTTGGTTCTTATATGACGACGAAGTGGAACAAGCGCTTCTTCACCCTGTATCCCTGCAAGAAAAGGCTGAAAAACGCAGACAGATTTTTCATGAGTATGAGCTGGCCCAAGCCCCGGCCTACCTCGGCACCCCGACAAAAGAACAGCTCAAAGCAGCTGAAGAAATTGTCGGCGCTGTGATAGAGGATGAAAAAAACACAGAGAATCATATTTTTGGCATTGCGGCATCAAGCGGCATTGCGACAGGTCCGGTGAAAATCATTCGGGACGCCAATGAATTTTCTCAATTCGCGCCTGGAGACGTACTCGTTTGCAAGATGACCACACCGCTATGGACCAGCCTGTTTCAAGACGCCAAAGCGATTATTACAGACACAGGCGGCATTTTGTCTCACGCTGCGATTATTGCCCGTGAATACGGCATTCCAGCCGTTCTCGGCACACGCACGGCAACCGAAAGACTGCGAGACGGTGACATCATCACTGTTGACGGAAGCAGCGGCAAAATCACAGTTGTCAGCCGGTCCTGATGCGTCCCCCTCTTTCTTATACAAGCGGGGCGGGTGTATACTTGTCCTGCCAGTATATTCGTGAGGTGAAACGTATTGAGACCGACAAACAAGAGAATCCTTGATGCTGCCATGCAGCTGCTCGTCAAAAAAGGATATCGCGCAACGACTACAAAAGAAATTGCAGAAAAAGCAAATGTAAGTGAAGCGACGATTTTCAGGAACTTTAAAAACAAACAAGGACTAGTTGAGGCTTTGCTTTCTCAGCATTCTTCAAACAGAGGCAGCATTTTGGAACAAACAGAAGGGGATTTGTACAAAGACCTGCTTCATATCGGAACCTGTCTCTTGGAGGAGCTCGAACATAGAAAAGATATCATTAAAATCAGCTTTCGTGAACCGGCCATGTTTCAGGATGTCATTAACCACGTCACTGAATATCCCCAATCTATGAAACAGCTATTGGTTGATTATCTCAAAACGATGGGTGAGAAAGGGGTTATTCAGACAGGAAATGAAGCGGAACATGCCGACGTGTTCATGTCGATTATCTTCGGTTATTTCATTCACCGTCTCCACTTAGGAGACCGGGTCATATCAATGCCCCAGGAAAAAATGCTGGAGCATAGCACAGCTCTATTTGTCAAAGGAATTTCTGCTGATTAACTCCTTGGCATAATAAAAAGGAGGATCCCAATGAGCTCAAGAAAAGAATGGGCGCTGATCGTCTCGCTATTATTGGGGGCCATTCTGGTTCCCATTAACTCAACGATGATCGCGGTCGCGCTCTCATCTATTTCCCATACGTATAACGAGTCCATCGCAAGCATCACTTGGGTGGTTACCGTTTATTTAATCGTGATGGCAGTCACACAGCCGATTGCAGGAAAGCTCGGTGACATGTACGGCAATAAAACAATGTACTTATGGGGAGTCGGCCTTTTTCTAATCGCATCTCTAGGCTGCGCCCTTTCACCGAGTCTGCTCCTGTTAATTGTCTTTCGGGCATTGCAGGCTGTCGGCGGGGCATTGCTTACGCCAAACAGCATTGCCATTATCCGGCATGTTGTTTCTGAAAAACGCCTACCGAAAGTGTTTGGATTTTTCGGACTGGGCGCGGGACTTGGTGCAGCACTCGGGCCTTTTATCGGCTCTATACTGATTGACAGCTTCAGCTGGCATTCGATTTTTTGGGTCAACATCCCGTTCCTCGCCATTGCTTTATTTACGGCATTAACGATGTTTCCTCAATATAAAGAAAATAAATCTGACGCGCCGCTGGATATCATCGGCTCTCTCTTGCTTGCAGGCAGCATCGTTTCCATTATCCTGCTGACGAAAAATGAGGCTCCATGGGGATATACTGTATACAGTGTATTGATACTTCTTTTTGTTCCGCTTTTTTTCAGAAGAGAAAAACGTACCCAGCACCCCATCATTGACTTTGCACTGTTTAAAAGCTCAACCTTTACAAATGCGAATCTATCAGTCTTGTTAAGCAATTTGATGATGTATGCCGTCTTATTGATTATGCCGTTATTTATGACGAACCAATTTGGGCTTAATACATCTAACAGCGGGATGGCGCTTTCTGTATTTTCGATCTTCATGTCAGCCAGCAACTGGGTGGGCGCGCAGCTCCATCACAAATGGGGAGCCAAAAAAATCATTTTTCTTTCATTTGCCATGATGGCTGGTGCGAATCTATTATTTTTGCTGTTAAGCAGCTCGCATTCTGTCTTGTTCCTCATGCTCTCTCTTATCCTTGGCGGGCTCGCTTCC
This sequence comes from Bacillus sp. LM 4-2, assembly GCF_000978495.1. NCBI lineage: Bacteria > Bacillati > Bacillota > Bacilli > Caryophanales > Bacillaceae > Bacillus > Bacillus sp. LM 4-2. The sequence continues at coordinate 3,470,622 of NZ_CP011101.1, forward strand.
GGAGTCGGTCTGACCAGCATGCAGGTTTCATCCCTTGCCACAGTAGACCCCGGTATGTCAGGAGTGGCATCTGGGATTTTCTCGACCTTCCGTTATTTCGGAAGCATCATTTCATCAGCCTTAATTGGCCTGATTTCGGGATATCACACCCTATTTATGATTCTCTTTGCTGTATCCATCATCGGCGTTTTTGTTTCATTGGGCATCAAATCTGATGAAACGGCACGGATAGAAAAAAACTCAGCGTAACACAAAACAGCCCGGCATCGCATCATCCTGCGGTGCCGGGCTGCCTTTTATGATCCCGAAGCGACTGCTTCGTCTTCACGGTCATCCTTTACGAAGAGGATGCCCAATTCATGATGTTCTCCTTCATAAGAAGCTCGCTGGTCAAAACGAATTTCTCCATTCAAACCGATAATTTCAAGCTTTACATATGCACGGTTATGCTGAAGCGCTTCATAGAAATCAGAAACGTTCTTAACCGGTATGCCATTGACTTTCGTTATGATTTCCCCGATTTTCAATTCCAGATCCTCAGCCGGCGTATTGGGGATAATCCCAAGCACCATTAAGCCCTGATCCCTTTTCGAGAAATAAAACGGAGCCGCGTTATCATTCACTCTTTGCTTTATGGACAGAAAAATACGCCCTAACAAAGCGGTACAGACCGCTGCACCCGCAAGCGGCGTCCACAGTAAGCTCGCTGCACCGAGAACTGCGACGGCAAGACCGAGAATACAAACGCGTTTCGCTGTGATCCTTATACTCGTTTCAGGCAGCGATCCCTGTACCCTTTGTCCAAATCCGACAAAGTAAGGAATCCATAGAAAATGGAATGAGCCGCCGGGAACCGTAAACACGGGCCACCAGCTAAGGTGCGATTCTAAACCATTACCGGGCACGAGAAGGAACAGCGGCAAAAGCCAAACCCGGTTTGCCAGCTGCTGTCCGATCGGCAAACCGCGGCTGCTTACGACAAGTGCCGGTGATGTTCTCACATGCGCAGAACGATAAGCAACCGCTCCTTCAGTGATAATCAGCAAACCTAGAAACACAGCCACAGCCGGCCAAACAACTGCAAATCCTTGCGGAAATCTCTCCAGAAAGGGCTCCGCCTGATATATTTGCAGTCCAAAACCTATCAGCATACTCACACTGACGATATATGCAGCAGACATCCAGTTTGCGCGAAGAGTGAACGCTGCCGCTGCAGTGATAACGGCAATAATCGCAAGTAAACCGAGAGGAATCGATATTCCGAGTCCACCTAAAATAACTGACAAAAGAAGACCTGGAATCAGTCCCTTTGTATATGTAAATTTCAGATCATCATAAATATCTGCTATTCTTGTATGAAAGGTTTTTCGTTCCCGTTTGATTCTTACATAGCCGAAAGCCAAGGTTATGATGATAAAAAACCAGAAAAGCGGGTGTAAGAAGAACAAGCCCGCGCTTTTTAACAGTTCAATTCCCCATTGAACAGACACTATCTCTCACCGCCTCAAGCCAAACATGTTACTCATATTCTATCAAATATTAAATGGCTTGGATATCCTCAGGAGAGTTTATCTCTCTTGCGTCATCCACAGCGTGACATTCGATAGTGAAAAATCCTTTAAATAGTGGTTTACATCCACATCCAATAACCCGCTGATTAGATGCATCGACCTTTTTATATCTGTCAGATTAATTCCTAATCGCTTATGGTTTTTCATTAAGTAGTTAAAATAATGTTTGGCGCATTCCTCATTAATGTCATTTACTGATTCGACATTGGTGTAATTGACCAAATATCTGCTGAACAGCATAAGAAGACTTAGTGCTTTTGTAGCTGAAAATGTTACGTCTTGTGTTCTGTCTTTTAATTGTTCCACTAATTCATAATATTTTTTTTCACGCACAATACTTGCCCTCTTCAATTGTGAACCCCCATTTTCTTTATACAGATAAGCACGGGCCAGTATAAGCAGCAGTACTGGAGTGCTAACAAGCATTCTCGCTAACGTTACTCTTTAAATACCTGTCGTTCAGCTGCCATTAACCTGATTACTGTTCTTTTTAGAACCTTCTTATATTGTATGAAGTAAACAAAGACTAGGCAACTTGCAAAAGTTTCATTTTAAATGCATATTAACTCGTTAGAAAGTCTCTCTCATATATTGATATCGGGTAATAACAGTCCTTTATAAATGTTTATTTGTGAAAATTTTTTTAATTTCTTGTCAAAAACTCATTTTTTATGTGACTTATGATCCATAATCTCTTTAAGCACAAAGAAACAGGAGATGGAATACCATCTCCTTTAATTGACAAATAATGATTTCAATGCTGTTTGAAGCTGCAAATCATTTTTTTCATCTGATTTTTTCTTTTCTATCTGCTGATTTAATGTCTCTGCAGTGCGAGTGTCGATCACACCGGTTTTATTCAGCTTGTTTTGATCCTGAAAAGCCATAACCGCTTTTTTCATGTCTTTGCTGAAATAGCCATCCTCACGTCCCGGATCAAAGCTGAGACCTTTTAACAATACCTGCGCATGCTTGACGTCTTCATTGTTCATGTCCACTTTAAGCGGCTCTTTCAGCTGTAAGGGCCCGGCGGAAAAATAATCGGGCTGCTTAATCGCAATGGTCGGTTCAATTCCTTTCTTATGAATCCAGTTTCCATTTGGCGTCAGCCACTTGTAAAGCGTTAATTTGATGTTGCTGCCGTCCCCCATTGGCACAGCCTGTTGAACCGTTCCCTTTCCAAAAGACGTATCGCCTACAACATCATAATGGCCAGCTTCCTTTAATGCGCCGGCAAGAATTTCTGATGCAGAGGCACTTCCTTTATCCGTAATCACATTGACAGGGTACGCTTTTTTATGGGTCAATGTTGAAAAATAACGTTTTTTATCTCCATTGCGTTCAGCAATCTGAATATACGGCTGATCCTTTGTAACGAAATGCTTAAGAATTTCTTCCACACTTTGAAGATATCCACCCGGGTTGCCGCGTACATCAATGACAAGTCCTTCTATTTCTTTTTTCTCAAGCTCCCTCAGCGCTTTTGCAAAATCCTCTGCGGTGTGCTCAGAAAAAGTAGAGATGGCAATATATCCGACAGAATGCCCCTGTACTTTTTTCTCTGATGCAAAAACCGTTTCGAGCGGAATCTCAGCTCTCTTGATCCGGAATGACAACTGCTTCTTCGTTCCAGGCCGCTGAATCTTCATTGAAACGCTGGACCCTTTTTTTCCTCTTATTTTTAACACAGCGTGGTTTAAATCCTTGCCGGCCATCGATTCTCCATTGATGCTGATAATTTCATCATTAGGCTTCAACCCGGCTTTTTCCGCTGGCGATTTCTTGAATGGAGAAACAATAATAATTTTGCCGTCTTCCATTCCAACCTCAGCCCCGATGCCTTCAAATGAGGAATCAAGAGAATCAGAAAATTGCTTAGCTGTCTGCTTGTCCATGTAAACAGAATAAGGATCATTTAGCGTAGACAGCATTCCCTGGATGGCTCCCTCGAGCAGCTTTTCTCTATCTACTTTTTCTACGTACTCATTCGAAATTAACTCATACGCTTTTTCGATTTTGTCCATAGCTTTATCCCGTTCAGAGTCAGCTTGTGCCGTCGCGGGAACTGCTGCAGTCTGGGGCTTATCCATCTCAAGCAGGTTGATTCCCGCATATACACCGGCGCCTCCGAACAGCATGCTCCCTGCTGCTATCACAGCCATTATTTTTTGATTCATCCTTTACTCCTCCTGTATGCCAGACTGTCTTTACCAAAACCTAGAGATAGTATATGTAAAGGATGGAGATTTCATGTAATCATAGAAGAAAAAGAAGGCAAATGAAAAGCCGTCCCGAAAACGGAACGGCTTTTTCACTTTATACTCGCAGAAACTTGCGGATGGAAGTCAGACTTCCCCATACTCCAATTACTGCGCCGATTGCAATCAGCACTAGCGAAACTTGGAATACAAATGGATTATAAGGAAGAAGAGAGACAAATGATCCTTGAACCTTTGGAACGACCCATCCGATGACGTATTGGTAAGTGCTCAGCACCAGTGCAATCGGAATCACAGAACCGAATACGCCTAGCAGCAATCCTTCAAGGAAAAACGGCCAGCGGATAAACCAGTTTGTCGCGCCGACAAGCTTCATGATTTCAATTTCTTTTCTTCTTGCGAAAATTGTAATTTTAATGGTGTTGGAAATTAAGAACATCGCCGTAAATACCAGGCCGATAATTAACGCGATTCCGATGTTGCGGGAAACGCCGACCACTTTAAACAAACGGCTGACCTCTTCTTTTCCATAAGTGACTTTATAAACATGATCCATTTTTTCGATCTTTTTCGCCACGTTCGGCGTATCATGCGGATCTGTCGTTTTGACGACAAACGCATCATTAAGCGGGTTTTCCTGATCCTTCATTGTCAGGGATTTTCCGCTGTCACCAAAACTGTCAACCAGCTGGTCAAGCTCTTTTTCTTTAGATGAAAAAGTGACACTCTGAATGCCCTTCAGTTCCTTAATATCGTTCTGAAGCTTGTCCTGTGCCTTCTGATCTGCAGTCAGATCAATCAGCACTTTGATTTCGACTTGTTTTTCTGCATTCGTGGCCATGTTATTCAAATTCAGCATAATCACTAAAAACACGCCGACTAAAATCAGCGTAACGGTTACAGCACTAATGGATGCAAATGTCATCCATGTGTTTCTCCCGAGAGATTTAAAACTCTCACGCAAGTGGCGCCCGAGAATTTTAATCATATGAACCATACTCCCCTCTTGACTCATCACGCACAATGATACCATCTTCGATTGCAATGACACGTTTCTTCATGGTGTTTACGATTTCTTTATTATGTGTCGCCATCACGACTGTTGTCCCGCGGTTGTTAATTTCCTCCAGCGTCTTCATGACTTCCCAGGACGTATCCGGATCAAGGTTTCCTGTCGGTTCATCAGCAATGACAACATCAGGGTTGTTCACAATTGATCTGGCAATAGATACACGCTGCTGCTCCCCGCCTGAAAGCTGGTCAGGAAATTGTCGCGCTTTATGCTTCAGCTGCACGAGATCAAGCACTTCAAGCACCCGTTTCTTAATGACAGACGGCTGTTCTCCAATCACTTCAAGGGCAAATGCCACATTTTCAAAAACAGTAAGTTTCGGAAGAAGCTTGAAATCCTGAAAGACAACACCTATTTTGCGGCGCACGAAAGGAATCTCTTTTTCTTTAATTGTCGCGAGATCTTTATGATTGATTAAAATTTGTCCTTTTGTCGGTTTTTCTTCTCTGTAAATCATTTTAATAAAAGTAGATTTACCTGCTCCGCTCGGACCAACAACATACACAAACTCGCCGGGATGAATGGTAACAGAAATCCCATTGAGTGCTTTTACGCCGTTCGGATAGGCTTTATATACTTCCTTCATCTCTATCATGAAATCACCTAATCTTTTATATCATTTTATCTATCACACGGTCATACTCTTCGAATGCATTCGACAATTTATGACCCATTCATTTGTAAAAAGATGAAAAATCTGAAAGTTCCCTTTTTCAATACACTTCATTATACGTCAAATTTAGACATAATACTATTACAGTTTCTTTTCATTCATATTGTCAAGGCATAAAAACATCCTTGCCAGCACTCGGCAAGGATGTTTTTATCTTACTTTTTTTCTGACAGCCATTTGGCAATAACAGCGGCTTCGTTATCATCTACAAGCCCCTTTGGCATATTGCCGCGGCCGTTTTTAATAATGCTTTCAATTTTGTGTTCATCGTATTTGCCTCCGACCTCTTGGAGATTAGGCCCTGACACACCTTCTAAATCCTTGCCGTGGCAGCCTACGCAGCTTTGCTGATATAATTCTTCCCCTTCAGATGCAGTGGCTTCCGTCTTGCTGCCAGTGTCTGTCTTCTCTTCTTTTGCATCGTTTGATCCGCAGGCAGCCAACAGAACAGAAAGCGCAAATCCAATCATTAGTATCGATAACTTTGATTTCATGTTGAGAAGCACAACTCCTTTACGATCTCTTCCATATTATAACCTCGTTTAAGCGCGTTTGAAACCCTCGCCCAGCACCTCGCTCGCGTCTGCTACAATTACAAAAGCTGACTCATCAATCTGTTTGACGATTTGTTTCAATTTGGTGAATTCAGTTTGCCCAACCACGCACATTAAAATCGGACGGTCATCGTCAGTATATCCGCCGACTGCAGAAATTTTTGTCACGCCTCTGTCAATCTTCTGTAAGACAGCCTCCTTGACAGCCTGCTCCTGCTTTGTAATGATGAGCGCCATTTTTGAACGATTAAAGCCGACTTGCACAACATCAATGGTTTTGCTGGACACATAGACGCCAAGCATGGCATATAAGCCTTGCTCAATATTAAATACAATCATAGCCGTAACAACGATCATTCCGTCAATGATGGCGAGACACTTCCCCAATGACAGACCGGAGTACTTATGAATGATCTGTGCAGCCAAGGCTGTACCTCCCGTCGAACCTTTCCCTAAGTACACAATACCAATTCCGATACCTATCCCGACACCGCCAAAAATCGCCGCCAGGAGTTCATGATGAGTGGCGGGCTGAATATCCCTTGTCAGAAACACTACTAGCGGCAAAAACACAGAACCTGCAAGCGTCTTTAGTCCAAATTTCCCGCCGAGCAAAATGACGCCAGCAATAAATAAAGGGATATTAATAATCCACTGTACATACGCTGCTTCAAAACCATATGATTGTAAAATCGTACTGATCCCGCTGACCCCGCCGGCGGCAATCTTATTCGGAAGCAAAAATACATTAAAGGACACGGCCGTAATCGCTGCTCCTATCAATATGTATACATAATCCCGCAAAATCCACAATGTTTTATTCCGTACGTCCATCATATATCCTCCGTTTCTTCCAATGCTCTCCGATAGCATTTTAATCCTTCCCTGATTAGATGTAAATAACACCCAAATACAGTGGTAATATGCTAAAGCAGCAGTGAAATCAAGGATATAAGAAATAAAAAAACACACCCGTATGCATCAGGTGTGTTTTTCAGCTTATGAAAGCTTAGAACGCAGGTAGGCATCAATAAACGTATCAATGTCACCATCCATTACAGCTTGAACGTTCCCCATTTCTGTATTGGTCCGATGGTCTTTTACCATGGAATACGGATGGAATACATAAGAACGGATTTGGCTGCCCCAGCCGATTTCTTTTTGTTCACCGCGAATTTCATCCAGCTCTGCCTGCTGCTCTTCAATTCTGCGCTGATACAGCTTGGCCTTCAGCATTTTCATGGCTCTTTCACGGTTTTTAATTTGTGAGCGCTCCGTTTGGCATGTCACAACTACGTTCGTCGGCAAGTGAGTAATCCGAACGGCTGAATCCGTCGTATTGACGTGCTGTCCGCCCGCGCCGCTTGCACGGTACGTGTCAACTTTAATATCCTCCGTACGAATATCAATATCAATTTCATCGTTAAATTCAGGCATGACTTCACATGAAACGAAAGATGTGTGGCGGCGGCCTGATGAATCAAATGGTGAGATCCGCACAAGACGATGAACACCTTTTTCTGCTTTGAGATACCCGTAAGCGTTGTGTCCTTTGATGAGCAATGTCACTGACTTGATTCCCGCCTCGTCACCTGGAAGGTAATCGAGAGTCTCTACTTTAAAGCCGCGGCGCTCTCCCCATCTTGTATACATTCTAAGAAGCATAGAGCCCCAGTCCTGTGACTCTGTACCGCCAGCACCAGGGTGCAGTTCTAAAATCGCGTTATTTTTATCATACGGCTCGCTGAGAAGAAGCTGAAGCTCAAACTCATTGAACTCTTTTGTTAATGACTTTAGTTCTTTTTCAAGCTCAAGCTGGAGATCAGTGTCCGGCTCTTCTTTCAAAAGATCATGAGTCATTTGTAATTCTTCGTGGGATTCATTCAATTTTTTATACGAATTGACATAATCCTTTAAACCGTTTGCTTCATTTATAACCGTTTGAGCTTTTTGCTGATCATTCCAGAATTCCGGATCAGCCATTTGTTCATCTAGCTCAGCAATGCGGGCCTCCTTTGATTCGAGGTCAAAGAGACCCCCTAAAGTCCGCTAAACGAGAAGCCATATTTTCGAGCTCTGCTCTAATTTCTGATAATTCCATTTCATTCACCTCATTAAAAGATCCGCAGGCGCCTGCAGGCGCCGCGGTCAGTAAACTTGCCGGGGCGAACTATTCAGTACGGCCGCAGCAATTTTTATATTTTTTCCCGCTTCCGCAGTGGCATGGGGCATTTCGTCCGATATCAACCACTTTGCGAACCGGTGCTTTCTTTGCTTTTTTGTTATCGTCGCCTTCTTGCGGCTGATGAGCTGTTGTTTGACCTTGTACAACCTCTTCACGCTCCAGATTGTTTTCAATCTCAGCTTTCATCACAAATTTTGCGACTTCGTCCTCAATTGATTCAATCATATGCTCAAACATCGCAAAACCTTCCATTTGATACTCACGAAGCGGGTTCGTCTGCGCGTAAGCACGAAGGTGAATCCCTTGGCGGAGCTGATCCATCGCATCAATATGATCCATCCATTTAGAATCAACGGCACGAAGAACGATAACTTTTTCGAATTCGCGCATTTGCTCTTTGCCGAATTGCTCTTCCTTCTCATTATATTTTGTGATGATGCGATCCATAATGAGCTCAAGCATTTCATCCGGTTCTTTGCCGAAGATATCGCTCTTCTCAAGTGCACCTTCATCAAGATAAGTTGTGTTGATAAGATCAACTAGACCGTCAAGCTTCCACTCCTCAGGAAGCTCTTCTCTTGGCGTATAGGCTGCAATTGCGCGTTCGAGAGAAGACTTGATCATATTTTCAACGATTTCACGCAGGTTTTCAGAGTCAATGACTTCAAAGCGCTGCTTATAAATGACCTCACGCTGCTGGCGGAGAACATCATCATATTGCAGAAGCTGTTTACGCGAATCGAAGTTATTGCCTTCGACGCGTTTTTGAGACGATTCAACCGCGCGAGATACCATTTTGCTTTGGATTGGAGTAGAGTCGTCCATGCCGAAGCGGTCAAGCATCGCCATTGTCCGCTCAGCTCCGAATCTGCGCATCAATTCATCTTCCATAGAAAGATAAAATTGAGTAATCCCCGGGTCTCCCTGACGTCCGGAACGACCTCGAAGCTGATTGTCAATCCGGCGTGATTCATGTCGTTCTGTTCCGACTACAGCGAGCCCGCCAAGCTCTTTTACACCTTCGCCAAGCTTAATGTCCGTTCCGCGCCCCGCCATGTTAGTCGCAATCGTAACTGCGCCTTTTTGGCCGGCCTCTTCAATGATCTGCGCTTCACGTTCATGGTTTTTGGCATTTAACACTTGATGCGGAATTCCTTTGTTTTTAAGCAGCTTAGAAATCAATTCAGATGTTTCAACGGCAACCGTACCGACTAGAACAGGCTGTCCCGTCATGTAACGCTGTGCGACATCCTCCGCAACTGCCTTAAACTTTCCTTCCATCGTGCGGTAAATTAAATCCGGGCGGTCATCACGGACAACAGGCCTGTTGGTAGGGATCGTGACAACCTGCATGTTGTAGATGTTGCGGAATTCTTCTTCCTCTGTCTTAGCTGTACCCGTCATACCGGCAAGTTTTTCGTACATTCGGAAGTAGTTTTGGAACGTAATCGTCGCCAAGGTCATGCTTTCGTTTTGAATCTCAAGCCCTTCCTTTGCTTCAATCGCTTGGTGAAGCCCCTCACTGTAGCGGCGGCCTTTCATCAGACGTCCCGTGAAGGAATCAACAATAACAACCTGTCCGTCTTCCACTACATAGTCAACGTCCTTTTGCATCGCAACGTGAGCTTTTAAGGCCTGGTTGATATGGTGGTTGAGCGCGACATGCTTCACATCAAAGAGGTTATCGATGCCGAATGCTTTTTCCGCCTTCGTCATTCCTTCTTCAGTAAGCTGTACAGCTTTTGTTTTGATATCGTACGTGTAATCCTTCTCCGCTTTTAACGTGCGGACAAAAGCATTTGCCTGTACGTACAGCTTAGTGGATTTTGCAGCTTGTCCAGAAATGATAAGCGGTGTTCTTGCTTCATCAATTAAAATAGAGTCAACTTCATCTATTACCGCAAAATGAAGCGGGCGCTGAACCATCTGCTCTTTATAAAGAACCATATTGTCACGCAAATAGTCGAAGCCAAGCTCGTTGTTTGTGGAGTAAGTAATATCAGCGGCATAAGCTTCCCGTTTTTCGTCTTTTGACATTGAGTTTAAATTCAAACCGACAGTCAAACCGAGAAACTCGAAAATTTTCCCCATTTGCTCAGCGTCACGGCTTGCCAAGTATTCGTTGACAGTCACGACGTGTACGCCTTTACCGGTTAACGCATTTAAATAAACAGGCAGGGTAGACGTTAATGTTTTCCCTTCCCCTGTTTTCATTTCCGCTATATTTCCGTCATGAAGCGCCACGCCCCCCATGAGCTGGACTTTAAACGGAAACATGCCTGTTACGCGGCGTGAAGCTTCTCGAACAACAGCGAAAGCTTCAACAAGAAGATCATCCGTTGTCGCCCCTTTTTCAAGACGCTCTTTAAATTCAATTGTTTTATGTTTCAATGCGTCGTCAGAGAGATTTTCATAGTCTCCGCGAATCGCATCAATATCGTTAGCAATTTTTTCGTATCTATTCAGCGTACGTTTTGTTGGATCAAACATTTTATTTAAAATTCCAAGCATTTATAACGCTCCTCTATCATCACACGCCTATTTTAGAGGCATGTATAAATAATTTACTAGTCCATGTATACCTCTCATTATCATATCATACCTTTTGTTATTTCCAAAGAATTTGCAAATAAGAAAAACAAAAACCTTCCGCGGACATCACGGAAGGCTTCTCTTCATTATTCAGTCGGTTCAATTAAGCCATATTTCCCGTCATTTCTGCGGTACACGACATTTGTAAGGTTTGTTTCCGCATTTGTGAAAACAAAGAAATTATGGCCGAGCATATTCATTTGCAAGATCGCTTCTTCACTATCCATCGGCTTTAAATTAAAGCGTTTCTGACGGACGATGTCCAAGCTCTCCTCCTCTTCTATGTCATCCTGAACCGCAATATCTGTATCAGAGCCAAGACCGTTTGCCAATAAATATTTTGGAGAGCCCTGCTCACGGAATTTACGGTTTACTTTCGTTTTATGCTTACGGATTTGACGTTCCAGTTTGTTTGTTGCGAGATCAATTGCGTTGTACATATCCTCGTTATGCACCTCGGACCGAAGCGCCAGATCTGTCATCGGAATCGTAACCTCAACCTTAGACTCCTTGTCATTGTAAAACTTCAAGTTGACGTTCACATCAGCATCCACGCTATGGTCAAAATAGCGCTCCAGCTTGCCGATCTTCCTCTCGACATGATCCTTTAACGCGGGTGTCACTTCAATATTTTCTCCTCTGATGTTATAGTTCATCAAAGAACGCCTCCCTTTTATTAAGGATATGTATCTATTTCTCTTTTACCCTTTACAATTCCTGCTGAAACATAAATCTTTTGTGAAAATTCAGTGAACTTTGTCGAATTTTGTTTGTATTTGCTCTGTTATTGGCGGTTCGGAGGTATATGTATATGCTGATTGAACGAAACAAATACCTCACACACGCCTAATTGATTAAAAAGGGTTCCATACATTGATGAATAGACAGCATCCATTTTCTATAATGAATCAGAAAATGTTCCTTTAAATACTCACAGAACTCATGAGAGGGAAAAGAGAAAGAGACCAATTGATCAAACTCCGCAAAAATTTGGTCAAATGCTTTCACACAAATTTCAGCACACCGCGAATCCATAATGAAGAGAAGTGTTGAATGTGTTGAATCCAAATAAAAAAAGGCTTGGATCAGATCTTGGTAGATCCGATCCCCTTCTGTTTTTGATAAATTCTCTTCAGCCTCTATCAAATAACACAACCCCTCTTCGATGGTAAAAAGAAGATGATAATAAGCTGATAAAAGCGTATAATCTTCAATGCTCTTCAAGGCACTCACCTATTTACGCTTGTCATAATATGTGCCGTCAATCGTAATGTTGTTATAAGGGTTTAAATACGTCGTATGCATCACACGTTTTCTTTTTATCTGCTGAAGTTCTGTTGCGATTGACTGCTTCAGTCTTTCCATTTCCTTCACAATCAGCTGATCCCATGTCAAAATAAGTTTCATCTGCTTTCGCTCTTCTTCTGAAAGCGGCAGAGATATCTCCTGAATCAGTTCAGACCGTGTAGCCACAAAGTCTTCAATTTGCTTTAAAAGTTCATCGCTTTCCGGCGTATTTTGTATGTGTGACAGCATACTCTTCGTCTCAGTGTATAGTTGATCTATATTATTCATGCGATCCCGCCTGATCCGTGCCGGTCCTTCCGCTCACTTTGAATGGCTTGTTTCCAAGCATCGCGAAAATCTGTTACATAACCTTCAACCTCAGCCAGCATGCCCGTATCATTTTTGATATTTGCCTGTACCAATCTGCGATACATATAATCGTACATCGCACCCATAGAAGCGGAAAGCTCTATGTTACGGTTAAGTGTAAAATTTAATTCCTGAATAATATTTTGCGCTTTAATCAGATTTTCATTTTTACGTTCCATATCATCATTCTCAATGGCCTGAGCGGCAAGTCTTATAAATTTCAAACAGCCATTATACAGCATAAGCGTCAGCTCCCCGGGTGTAGCCGTATTCACTGAATTTTGCTGATAGGCTGTATATGGATTTTGGATCGCCATGTGTCATCCTCCAAATTACATTTATTGTACAAGAAGCTGTGATAAATAGGACGCTTGTTCGTTCATTTTTTGAATCGCAGAATCCATTGCACTGAATTTTGAATAATAGCGGTTTTCTATGGTATTCAATCTGTCCTGCATATCAGTTATTTCAGTACTTATCGAGTTTAAATTTTTTCCAATGGAATAGCTACTAGCTCCCATTGTCGAGTTCCCAGCTTTAGCTTCAATACTTTTCACAGTACTTCTAAGTGTATTAGTAATCCGCTTCATAATACCTTTATCGCTATAGTTACTATCATTTGTTCCACTTGTAAAAAGATTAGCAACTCCTTGAGGATCTTCTGCTATTTTTGCTTTCAATTTCTCTTCGTTAATCTCTAAGTGCCCTCGCAGTTGGTAAGCACTTGAAGTTGTGATGCCAAATTCAGTTAATTGATAGGTTTTCCCATCCGCATTCACTTGAGTATAAAAGTCAGTCCGCATTTGGTTCGTGCCAGTGCTGATGCTTGAATCGTTTCTCAGCAATCCGCTTTTCGCCTTCTCCTCCCAGAGCTCTACCTCTTTATCGGACATGGCTTCTTTTTGTTCACTTGTCAACGGAGTATAGTCTCGGTATTTTTCTTCTTTCAGCTTTTCATTCAGGCTGTCAACCATTTCATTGTATTTATCTACAAACTCTTTGATTTGGTTATAAATCCCGTCAACATCAGTAGAAACAGATGTGGTAACAGGGCCTGTGGCTGCAGTTGTATTTTTAATCGAGTAAGTAACACCATTCACCGTGAAATTGTTTGTCAGCTTCTCCATTTCAAAGCCGTTGATTGTGACTTTGGCATTTGTGCCTTCTTTGTAAGCAGTGAGCTTATTATCAGCATCCAAAGAAAAACCAAGCTGACCGGACATAAAGTCAGCTGTAGCAGAGTCTGCTGCCTGTATACTGCCCCCTGCACCTGTTGCTTTAGAAGAAAACGCAATTGTTTCTACGTACTCTGTACCATTCCAAATTTTATCTTTAAAAGCTGATACTCCTAGATCTGAGCTGTTAAGTTTAGAAATTACATTATCAATCGTATCGGCGCTCGTCACACTAATGTTCACTGTTTTTGCCGTTGTTTCGCCAGGCGCAACAACGTTAAATGCCAAATTGTAATCGCCTTGAGTGTATCCCGTATAATTGTTTGCCTTATACGTTGCTGCGGTTGCCAAGCTCGCCACTTCAACAGTAGAAGAAGAGTTTGGTGCACTTGCGCTTCCTGTAGCAGTTAACACAGACTCATTAGAGCTTGTCACAGTTTTGCTCTGATACGTGCTCGGATATGTCAACGTATTTTTAGACATATAATCTTGCAATTCTTTTATTTTTGAGTTTACTTCACGATAGCTGTCACGCTGCCATTCAAGAGTCTGCTTTTTTTGTGTCAGCTTATCAAGCGGCGCTCTTTCTGTCTGCATCAGCTTTGATACGATATCATCTATATCCATTCCTGACGCCAGACCTGTTATTCTTGTGACCATCTCAAACCACTCCTATTCTACTTTTTTTCATCTACAAATAACCCAAGAAATTCAGTCATAGCCGCATAAAAATCAAGCCACCGTTTTGGTGGAATTTCGCGGATCACTTCATTTGTAGAGTCCTCTATTACCTTTACATAGTATTCATTTAACTTGTCATGAAGCTCGAACTTCAGATGAACTTGCGAAGGTTCCAAAAGCTTGTTCATTTCCCCCACCATTTCAGCAAGATTGGTATATGAAACTTGATGAACAGGAACCTCGTTATCATTATCTTTCTGATTATGTATTTGAGTATCATAACGATCCCAAACAGGTTGTAACGTAGTGAGCCTTTCAATGTTCAATTGATCATCCCCTATGCCCCAATCTATCGTTTATATCGACTAAGTCGAGATAAGATTACACATATTTTTGGAAAAAAATCTTCTGTTTTAGATTTCTTGTATGGAAATACATTTATAAAAAGTTAGTGGAGAATCCGGTTATTATATCATGAGTTAGTGACAGGATGAGGAATGATTAGGAGATAGAAATTTAAATTAAAAGACCCTGGCAACGCCAAGGTCTTTTTTAAAATTAACGTAATAATTGAAGTACGTTTTGCGGCTGTTGGTTTGCTTGAGCAAGCATAGCTTGAGAAGCCTGAGAAAGAATGTTGTTCTTTGTGAATTCGCTCATCTCTTTAGCCATGTCAACGTCACGGATACGAGACTCAGCAGCTGTCAAGTTTTCACCAGAAGCGCTTAAGTTGTTAATTGTGTGCTCTAGACGATTTTGTACCGCACCAAGCTTAGCACGTTGAGAAGAAACTTGGTTGATCGCTTCATCAACAACTTTCAATTGAGCATCGAAACCGATATCAGCAGTATCTGCTGCATTATCTGCGAATTTTGTTACGTCAAGATCATTAACTGAATGAAGAGCTGCAATTGAACCATCAGCTTCTTTAATTCCAAGAGCGTCAGCACCCATATCCTCAATATTTACAGAGATTTGCTGTGTAGCATTTGCTCCGATTTGGAATACCAAGTTCTTTTGATTTGCAGGAGTAGCTGTGTCAACTTTGTAAGTGCCATCGAGCAATTTCTTACCATTGAATTCTGTACGATTTGAAATACCATCGATTTCATCTGTTAAAGCTGAAATTTCATCTTGAATAGATTGCAAATCAGTTGCTTTGTCCTGAGTTCCAGTGTTTCCAGCTTGAACAACTAGCTCACGAACACGTTGAAGGATCGCATGAGTTTCAGTTAATGCACCCTCAGCTGTTTGGATAAGAGAGATTCCGTCTTGAGAGTTTTTAGAAGCCATTTCAAGACCTCTGATTTGTCCTCTCATTTTTTCAGAGATCGCAAGACCTGCTGCGTCATCTCCCGCACGGTTGATGCGAAGACCTGAAGAAAGTTTCTCCATGTTCTTTTGGCTCGCACTGTTGTTTGAAGACAAACGGTTCAGTGTGTTAAGCGCTGCAATATTGTGGTTAATTCTCATTGTTTTGTTCCTCCCTGAATATGTTGTTAAGGCACGTCCTTGTGCCCTTATTTTGTAACTGGCTGAGTCTTTTGCGCCTCCTCCCGGCTACATCATTAATATCGGATTGTCTCTGATTTTGTTAATACAAAAATAAAAAAATCCTCACTTTTTTTGTGAGGATAATGCGGAGATCACATCGCTGGATAACGCTGCTGCACGGTTATTTTCTTCCTGAATGGTCAAGTAAATTTCTTTCCTGTGAATATCAATATGCTTTGGGGCGTCAATTCCAAGCTTCACTTGATCCCCTTCAACCGCAATCACTTTTACTTCAATATCAGCACCTATTTGAATCGCTTCGTTTATTTTCCGCGATAAAACTAGCATGATTCTCCTCCAATCGGATGCTTTGTCGTATATGAGGAGTCGTGTAAAACGACTTGCTTAGCCATCATGTTCTTGCGATTCACAATAATGGGAGCCAATAAATTCGCAGTAGACTTTTCAAATGGCTCTGCCATAGTCAATATTGTCATGACTTCTACGTCTTGAATATTATCGATATCCAAAAGTTCAGCAGTTGATTCATCAAGATCAAATTCATAATTCTTAAAAAAGATAAACGGACTTACGACGATAAACGCAAGATTTTCTGAAGTGACGGACTGCAGTGCCACGAATGGAGAGTCTTCTGAAAGCGGAAGTATGACGAACTGTTTTTCTTCTAAAAAGCCTGGAATCCCGCTTTCAAAAAGAATGATTTGTTCTTCTTTTATGTTCATTTGGCCATGGTACTTCGTATGAATGATCATTGTTCACGATCCTTTTCTTTTTACTTTTCGGGTGATTCTTTCGGGTATTCTACATCTATATTTAAATCAGGGTATTGAAGCATGTCAACCTTAACATTTCCTGGCGTATATTCAACAATTGGCTTATGCGGCTCAGCCTGAATAACAGGCTTTCGCGGCGTAATCTGCACATCAAGCTGTGACGGAGTATATTGTATTTTCACCCTCGAAAGAGAAGGAGCATAATTTTCGCCTAATTGAATTTGGTGCATTTCAGAGTTCCTCCTTGCTTGTGAAGCGATTGGGTTCCCCTTATTTTCAATCTTCATAAGCTCGTCGCCTTCTTCTGCAGTGCGTGCTATTCCCTCCATTACATCCTCATGCCCTTGTTGGGCGGCTTCTTCAATTCTCTTGAAAACATGCTTTCTGTCTAATTCTTCCCATGCTTGTGTCTGGTCAATCGTGAGTTTTCCAGGTGTCACCGATATTTCCATTTCCGCACTCGGCTGTTCGATCTCTAGATCAGCTTGAGGCTGCTCCATTTTTAAGCTGGCAGGCGTCGTTGTTAAACCAATTTTTCCTTGAACACTATGCATAATCAATCTGGGAATCTGCATCACTCTACCTCCTGAACTATAAAAAAAGCGAACTCCTAAGAGCCGCTTACTTTAAAAAGTCAATCAATGTAGGCTGAACAATTTGCGCATTAACGGCCAGAGTAGCCCTGTGCACACTTTGCTGCGCAATAAATTCAGTTATTACTTCTTCCAGTTCTACATCTTCATTGTCTGATAACACTTTGGTAGCTGTTTCTTCTTGCGCTGACAGTCTTGTATTAACCAGTTCAAGACGATTATATCTCGCTCCAAGATCAGATCGTTCAGCGCTCATGCCGTCAGAAAAATGATCAATATCATTTAAAACACTGTCCATGCCATCTAGCGAACCAGAATTTAGTGCTTTCTCAAAAGAATCAAGCATTTCAAATACATTCTGCCCGCTTTCAGAAGTGCCTCCAAAAGCTGACTTTGGATCTGAATTCACTTTCAATGACATATTATTTGATATATTGACTACGACATCAGCTGTATCAGAAATTGTATAAGTTCCGTCTCCGTTATCTGTAACCGGAGGCTTATCTGAATTTGTGCCATTAAAGATATATCTGCCGTTCACTTGTGTATTCGCAATATTTAAAAGCTGTTCCTTTAACTGCTTTACCTCTACGCCAATCGCTTGCCGCTCCGGCTCGCCGTTTGTATCATTTTGAGCTTCAACCGCTAATTCTCTGACCTTTGACAAGATGTCAATTCCTTCTGTAATGTTTGTTTCTGTGTTTTCGAGCCAGGTAAAGGCTTGAGAAGCATTGCTTTTGTACTGCTGCACTTGAGACAGTTGCGTATTATACTTTAAGCTTTTCATTGCTACTACAGGATCGTCGGAAGCTTTTGAGATTTTTTTTCCTGAAGAAATCTGCGACTGGAGTTTATCCAGCTTCGAGTAGCTTGAACCGATATATCTCAGTGAGTTTTGCTGTATCATGCCTTGTGTTACTCTCATGTGACTCTACCTACCTTCCTCCAACACCCATGCCGTTGATCACTTTATCAAGCAATTCGTCTTGTAAAGTCACCATTCTTGCAGCTGCATTGTATGCGTGTTGGAATTGAATCATATTCGTCATTTCTTCGTCTAAAGAAACTGCGCTCATTTGCTGACGGTTTATGTCAGCATCATTCAGCTGTGTTTCTGTATTAGACGCCAGTCGATTAGCCTCTTGAGCTTCGATCCCTAGCTCGCCAATCAGACCCGCATAATAATCTAAAACACTAGTTTCTTTACCGTTAATGGTTATTTTACCGGTTAAAACATTTGCTAATTTTGTAGCATTTGCGTTATCGTTGGCTGCACCAGTCAGTGAGAAAGCAATGTTTGCGCCTTTTGAATCTATTATGCTGTCAGCCACTTTGATCTTGCCCGCCGCGCCCTTGGCAGGTTCAGTTTCACCGCCAGTAAAATCAAAAAAGTCTCCGCCTTGTTCACCGCTCTTGGTCACACCATTTCTGTGCACTTCATTGAAAGCTTTCGCGAATTCAAGCGCCATATTGTCAAGATCAGAAAGCATTTCCGGGTATACGCCCTTTTCTTGGCCGTCTGCTGTTATATAACCGTAAGACTCTATAAATCCTAAAAGGGATCCCTTGCTGCTAAAGGACTCCGCCTGCACAGCTGTATCCCCGATTGAAATACTTGATACTAACCCAGTTTCATTATCATAGTTGGCTGCAAGTTCTGAAACCTCGTAATTTTTACCGTCCAAAACAGTTCCTAGCGACTGTTTATTTTTATCAAGGATTTCAATTGATACAGTTCCTTCAGCAGATGCAAGTGCATTCCCGCCTGATTTGTTGTAGCTGACTTTGATATCAACCATTGAGGATAATTTATCGATCAGCAAATCTCGCTGGTCATATAAGCCATTCGGAAGGAGCCCGACCGGCTCTACTTGTGCAATTTGCTTATTTAAACTGTTTAACTGAGAAAGCAGAGAATTGACATCCAACACAGTTGTATTTAGCTCTGCTTTTAAATTCGATTGGACATTTGTAAGTGATTCAGAAATATAATTAAACGTTTCAGCTACAGCTTGTCCTTTTCGAGCAACAACAGAACGTGCACTTTCTTCATTTGTATTATTCGATAATTCCTGCAGGGAATTCCAAAACGAATTGAGCACACTGTTCAAGCCGCTGTCATCCGTTTCATTTAAAACGCCTTCCATTTGGGACAGCGCTTTTGCCTTCGTGTCATAGTATCCGGCACTGTTGTTTTGAAGACGGTATTGGTAGTCAAGAAAGATATCTCTTATTCTCTCAACTGATTTTCCTTGAACGCCCGTACCCATTTGTCCCGCTGTTTTTTCTGCATTTTTAGATACAGCAGGGAAATAGTCAGTTGCCTCCAATGAGACCCGCTGTCTTGTATAACCATCAGTATTGGCATTTGCCACGTTATTTGCAGTAGTGCTTAACGCTGCCTGCTGAGCGCTTAACGCCCGCCTTGCAGTTTCAAGCCCCATAAAGGTAGATGTCATTTTCTGAATTCCTTTCTGCTAAGCTTTTGAATCAAACAGTTTCATTTTGCTACTTTTCGGCAGCTCAGCTTTAATTGATTTGCTGTAATTGAAGTTATTTTCCTTAGGAACCAGCATATCGTACGAAATAGAGATGAATTGCAGCGCGTCTCTTGTCAGCTGCCTATTCATCTCATTTACTTTTTTCAGACGTCCGAGAACTTGAGAAAGAGATTCGTATAGTTGTTCCAGCTCTTCCTTTTCACTGCCTGAGGTTTTGGCGATACATGCGGAAATAGTATTATTTTCGCTATATCCGAGAAAGGCCGAAGTTGTTTTGATCCGGTCATCTTCTGTCTGCGTGATTGCTTGAATATATTTTTGCTCTTTTGTCAAAATGTTAGAAAGCTCTTTTGTTTTGCCGGCTTTGAGCGCTTCCGTCTTTTCTTCAGACAGCGTGAGCAGGTGCTCATGCAGAACGCAAAGTCGCTTCAATTGTTCAATAATTGCCTTCGCTGACATGGGCTTTCTCCTTTTTTATTGCTTTTTATAAAAATTAATCATATTTTTCGCAATATGATTTGCGTCTACTTTGTATGACCCGTTTTCAATTTGCGCTTTAAGCTGCGCAATTTTTTCCTGTCGTGAACCAGTGACTGCGTCGGATGCATGTTGCATTTCTTTAGCCTGTGATGAAATTTCAATTTTATCTTGAGGCTGTGCAACAGTTTTTTGCACCGCTTGCTTATCATAATTTTTTTGATATGGATTAACGGATTGTGTTCCAAATTGATTGATTTTCATAGGATTCCTCTCGCTTTCCGTTGCAGTCTTTAAACAATCTTAACCCTTTTATCGACTGCGTTTTCAGTTAGTTTAGGGAATCAGCTGTTTTTGGTATTATAGGCATAGTATGTGTCTTTTTTACTATTTTCTTTCTCGATTTTCAGAGCATCCTCGTGGTTCAAATGATCCATTTGATCCTTAATATCAGACTGGCAAGCCTTGCAGAACTTGCCTTCTCTAATCGATGTCCCGCACCTTTCACAAGGGTATGCCAAATTAGGAAGATGAGTGATCTGAATTCGCTTCTGCCTGATGAATTTCAATATCAGCTCTTCTTCCACACCTGTTTCCTCAGTTATCCGGCTCAAAGTTGATTGCCGGTTTTCCTGTTTTCTTAAAAATTTATAGACAGTCTCAAATGATTTTTCTTCTTCCTTAATACACGCCTGACATACGGTTTGCAGCTTTGTTTTTAAAAATAAAGCATTGCATTTCGGACAATTAGCCAGTTCTCCCATCTTTTTTTCTCCTTATTAGATAATATGCCTGTGTCAATTTCTAGTGATTATATCGGCATAAAAACAGAATCATTTAGCTTCTGATCAAGGTAAAAGATGACACTGAAGCGGCTTTTCCTTTTTCTAATAAGCAGCGGGCTGCGAAGTGCAAGGTGGCGCCTGTTGTATAAAGATCGTCTATTAAAATGATATTCATACCTTCTGCTGAATTATTTTTTGTATCAAAAATGCACTCTGACAGCAGGCGTTCTGTTTTCTTTTTCTTTGACTGTTTCTCATTATTCAGGCGAATGAGGGGATGGTGGGAAGGCCGGTCTAAACATTCTGCCAAGAGATGTGCCTGGTTAAATCCGCGCTCTTCTTCCCGTTCCTTGCTCAGCGGAATAGGTACAAGAACAAAATGCTTATCGGGGTAAACCTTAGAAAAGGTTGAAGAAAAATCACTTTTAAATGCATTTATGATTTCTGCATCTCCTCTAAATTTAAAACGGGAGAGCGTTTCTTTCATCATATCATTATATGTGTAAACTGAACGGTTTTGACGCAATAGCAAACTGTCTCTGATCCTTGTTCTCCACACCTCGCAATCCCTGCATACGGCATGAACAGATTGAGGTCTGCCGCACAGGGGGCAGATATGTCCTGTGATTTTCTTTAATTTGCTTCTGCAAGAATAACAAACCTTTTCATCAGGCTTTAGTAAAAAAAGGGCTCTCCATGTAACATCTTGAGAAAATTGCGAATCACATAATAAACAGATCAGTTTATGAATGCCTCCTCCTGCTTCGTTTGACATAAATCGCTTGGACTCTCTGAAACTACTGCAGCAGATTCAGCCAAAATGACAAGCATTGCTGTGTTTTTTTGTTTATCTACCAGCTCAGCTTTCGTATATGCGATCTTTTTAAAATCAGTAACGTAGGATGGACTCACTTTGTTTAAAGAAAGTGCCAATACATCGTTTTGGCATACTTGGCAAGTACAGGCCATATGAAGCTGGTCCATATATCGGTCGAGCAGTTCTTTCATTACGATTTCTTTTGAATTGACAAGCATTTTTACAGCTCCTCATCATCGGTTATATGAGTATACTGTACCACGTTTTCAAATAATGGCTAGTCTGTACATTCAACTTTTGCTGCCAATTCATTCATTTCTTTTATATGCTTTCTTGCATCGAGCATACTCTTTGTTTTGCCGAAGTGAAAGTAAATGACATCGCCGTCCGCATATTCTTTATGCCGGCCGGTTCTTCCTGCAATTTGAACAAGTGCGCTTTCCGTAAAGATAGACGATTCCGCTCCTAGTACACCCGTTTGCACCTTGGGGACTGTGACGCCTCTTTCCAGTATTGTTGTTGTGATTAATAGATCGAGCTGACCATCTCTGAATTGCTGCACTTTCTCCTTTCTATGCTTGTCTTCCGCGTGCACAGATGCGGTTCGGCAATGAACACCTTTAAAGCACGCAGCAGCCTTTTCCAGAATAGAAACGGAAGGAACGAATAAAAAAACAGGCCTCCCTTCTTTTACATGAAACTCTATCCATCTTTTCACCGCTGGCGGAATTTTATTTCGGTTTAATTTCTTCTTCCAGTTTCCACACCATACAAAGCGCGGTTCGGGTAAAGGTTTCCGGTGGTGTCTTGCGGGGATGCGAACTGAATGTAACTGTCCGTTCAGTGCTTTTCTTTTTAATTCTTTAGGAGGTGTTGCACTTAAATAAACGAGGGTGCTGTTTTTCTTTCTTGCTTTTTGAACAGCGAATTGAAGGGTTTGATCAGCAGAATATGGAAAAGCGTCAACTTCATCAATGATCATAACATCGATTGCATCTTTATATCGCAAAAGCTGATGCGTAGTGGAAATCATAAGCGGAGATAGCCGCCCTTTGTCATCGCTTCCTCCGTAAAGCGCTGAAATGTCAGCACCCTGAAAGGCAGCCTTGAGTCTTGGAGCAAGCTCTAATACAACATCGGTGCGAGGTGTTGCAATACATACACGCAGTCCTTGATTTAACGCTGATTCTATACCAGGAAACAGCATTTCTGTTTTGCCAGCGCCGCAAACCGCCCAGATGAGGAGCTCTTCTTTTTTTGATATTGCTTCAATTAAAACATTGGCGGCTTTTTGCTGTCCGCTTGAAAGCTTGCCATCCCATGTCAGCTTAATAGACTTCCAGTTTGATTCATTTTCCTCTTTCCATGAATATAAAGGAACCTCCTCACTCACTCTGCCCATCATGACACAGGAACGGCAATACAGCTTATTCTTTCCAGATGAGTGATAAAAAGAAAAATACCGCTGATCAGTTTGTCCGCACCTATTACATCTATATCTCCGTTTATTTATGGATATAGAATTTTCAGCAGTGATATATCCATTCTTGATATGCCATTCAATCATCTCATCGGAAAATGAGAGCTCAGTCCTGAGCAAATGACGGCTTCGAAGCGTCTGCTGCAATTCTTTTGAAAAGGAACTGTTTTTTTCAACTGGCACATTCACATAGCACGCCTCCTTTCGAAACAGTATGCCTGAATGAATATTTTCTGTCCAACTATTAAAATAAGAATATAAAAAAATCTCCGCTCTAAAAACGGAGATTTGGCCTTATTTAAAACACCAGCAAATTCCTAACGCACCTTCACCCAAATGAGTGCCGATTACCGCGCCAAAATAGCTGTTATAAAATTCAACATGAGGATATTTTGCAGAAAGCTCTTCAATGATTTTCGCTGCTTCTTCCTCTCGATTAGCGTGGATAACAGCAGCTCGCATAGGCAACCCTTTACTCGCATCTTCGTCTAAAAGCTCATAAATTCGCGAAATTGCTTTTTTACGTGTGCGAATCTTCTCAAAAGGCACAATTACCTTATTGTCAAAATGAAGGATAGGCTTTACCTTTAGAAGACTACCAATGAAGGCTTGGGCGCTGCTTAATCGCCCGCCGCGCTGAAGATGGGCTAAGTCATCTACCATAAAATAAGCTCGAACTGTTTTTTTCATTTCTTCCAGTTCTTTTATAATATCTTCCGGCGATGATGCTCCGTTTTTGATTAATTCAGCAGCTTTAAGGGCATAAAAGCCTTGAGCCAAGCAGCTGATCTCTGAGTCAAATGGATACACATCAATATTGTCGACCATCGAATCAGCCGCTGCTGCACTGCTGAATGTTCCGCTGATCCCGCTGGAAAGATGGATACTGATAACCGCATCATAAGACTTGCCAAGCTCTTCATACAACGCAACCAGCTCGCCGATTGGCGGCTGAGAAGTCGTCGGGAGCTCATTATGTTTTTTCACTTCTTCATAAAAGCTTTTCCAGTCCAACTCAATTTCTTCACGGTAAGTCTCCTCCCTAAAAACAACCTGGAGAGGGATCATATGTATCTGATGTTGTTCACGCATTTCTTTCGGAATATATGCCGTGCTGTCTGTTACGACTGCAATATTCATAGCTTCGATACCTGCCTTATTGCTTTATAACTCTATTGTAAGGGAAACGGCAGCCTAAAAAAAGACCTGCCTAGTAAAAGGCAAGTCTCCTATTATACTATCTCATTTCTACCCAGCCATTTTTAATGGCGACCACAACGGCTTGCGTCCGGTCGTTTACATTCATTTTTTGTAAAATATTGCTGACATGGTTTTTAACGGTTTTCTCACTGATAAACAATGATTCACCAATACCGCGGTTGCTTTTTCCGTCTGCAAGCATCTGCAGCACTTCACATTCCCGCCTAGTTAAAATATGTAATGGTCTGCGGATTTCAGGGTAAACCTCATGTTGAGGGTGTGCAGAAACTCCGCTTGTTGCAAGGCGGCGGAATTCGTTAACGAGGTTGTGAGTAACCTTCGGATGGAGGTAAGATCCGCCCTCAGCCACTACTTTAACCGCTTCAATTAATGTATCAGCATCCATCTCTTTCAGCAGATAACCTCTTGCACCTGTTTTCAGGGCATGTGTTACATAATTTTCGTCATCGTGAATTGATAGAATAATTACTTTAGATTCAGGATACAGCTCTACAAGCTGTTTTGTAGCTTCCACACCATTTACGTTTGGCATATTGATATCCATGATCACAACATCAGGATGATAGTGCTCAACAATACGAGCCGCTTCGTCCCCGTCATCACCTTCGGCTACCACTTCAAAGGTAGGTTCAAAATCCAATATCCGTTTAACACCTTCACGAAATAACTGATGGTCGTCGATAATAACAATGTTTACTTTAGTCACAAGCCACGCCTCCTTGTATTATTGTTCTATATACTCTAGCATTCGGTCAATATGCCTTTTGGCTCTATTTTACAAATCATAGTCAAAGAGATAACGGAACCTTAATCATAATAAATGTCCCAAGACCTATTTTCGAATCTATTGTCATCGTTCCTTCCAATAAATCTACTCTTTCTTTCATGCCCAGCAAGCCGAATGATTTGTTTTTCTTCTCTTTCGCTTCCTTCAGGTCGAACCCTTTACCGTTATCTTTTATCATTAAAATCACAAAATCCTTTGTGATCTCAACTTTGACTGTAATTTCTTCAGATTCAGAATGCTTTAGCGCATTAGACACAGCTTCCTGTGCGAGCCTGAAGAGCGCAACCTCAAACTGAGGCGCTAGCCTCTGATCCTCTGTTTCTCCAATGCACTGAAAATGTATTTTGACCTTCCCGTTATATTCCTCGGTTGTATATAGATATTTTCTTAAAGTTGGAATCAGGCCTAGGTCATCAAGGGCCATCGGTCTTAAATCATATATAATCCTTCTCACTTCGTAAAGGGCATTCCGAACATTTTGGCGGAGATTTTTAATTTCTTGGAATCCGTCCTCTGCGCCCCGGTCACGGAAAATCCGCTCGATTAATTCCGATCTCATCATAACATTCGCCAGCATTTGAGCGGGTCCGTCATGGATTTCTCTTGAGACTCTTTTTCGCTCTTCTTCCTGCGCCTCAATAATTCTTAAGCCGAAATCCTGTTTTGCCTGAGCATCAGCAAGAAGCAGTCCAACTTCGCGCAAATCCTGATTCAAGTAGTTGAGCACAACTGTAATTTGGCTTACTAATGATTCTGACCGCTCAATGATTTCCTGAAGCCCTAGCAATCTGCGCTCCAAATCGTCCCGCCGTTCGCGCAATTGCTTCTCACGCTGCTGGATCATCGTCAATTCTACCTGCAGCTTATGGGCTTTTTCATAAGCATTGCGGATTTCCTCTTCACTGAATCTATGAAAATTACGGCTGACCTCGGATAAACGGTTTCTCGCATGGCGAGTTTGCACTTCAAGTTTATCGCCAAGCTCAATCACTTCATACACCTGCTGTTTAATTTGTTTCAGTTCTTCGACCAGCTGTTCATACTGCTGGCGTGACTGCTCCCCGATTTGAAAAACCTCGTCCTTGCTCCCGTCAACGGTTTTCAGCATCTTCATCAAAATAGAATCCAGCACTTTGGAATCCATCTTTGTTTTATTCATAATTTCCCTCCGTCACGGCGTTGTCATATATTTTTATTATAAATGTAATTGATCTGCAAATTATGTCGAATTATAATGAAAGAATGCGTATATTCTAGAAAAAAACATTTTTATATACTATCTACTCTTTATGATACCAAAATACGCACAAAAATTCTAAAGACTGTACGAATTTGTATAGGCAGTCTTTTATGCTTAGCAGGAGGGTCAGCTAGCATGCTGCACAGCTATTTTACTGTGAAAGAAGCGGGAGAACACGAGATTGTTATAGAAAAATCGCGTTTTATCTGTCATTTAAGCCGTGTTTCTACCGAACAAGAGGCACAGGAATTTATACAGAAAATAAAGAAACAGCACTGGAATGCGACTCATAATTGCTCGGCTTATGTTATTGGCGAGAATGATCATATCCAAAAAGCCAATGATGACGGGGAACCAAGCGGTACAGCGGGAGTGCCGATGCTCGAGGTTTTAAAAAAACGCAGGCTGAAGGATACTTGCGCCGTCGTTACACGCTACTTCGGAGGCATTAAGCTTGGTGCTGGCGGATTAATTCGCGCTTATGGGAAATCAGTGTCTGAAGGATTAAATCATATAGGTGTTGTAGAACGGAAGCTTATGCGAATCATGCATACTTCTGCAGATTACACATGGCTTGGCAAGATTGAAAATGAATTAAGGGAGTCACAATTTCTGTTAAAGGAAATCCATTATTCAGAAAATGTTGAATTCGAAACATACGTGGAAGAAAAAGAAACCAACGCTTTTTCTGAATGGATGACAGAACTGACAAATGGAAAGAGTGATATTAAAGAGGGAGAGTTGACGTATCTTGAAAAAGCCGTCAATCACATAAAGGAGACTGAATAATGGCTGAACGCGTTAGAGTGCGTGTGCGAAAAAAGAAAAAGAGCAAACGTAGGAAAATTTTAAAAAGAATAATGTTATTGTTCGCCCTTGCACTATTGGTAGTTGTAGGGCTTGGCGGGTATAAACTTTATAAAACCATTAACGCTGCGGATGAATCGTACGATGCCCTATCCCGCGGGAATAAATCAAATCTTCGCAACGAAGTTGTAGACATGAAGAAAAAACCATTTTCTATTTTATTTATGGGAATAGAGGATTACGCGACTAAAGGACAAAAAGGGAGATCAGACTCTCTTATTGTTGTTACCCTGGATCCCAAAAATAAAACCATGAAAATGCTGAGCATTCCGCGTGACACACGTGTGCAATTAGCTGGTGACACAACGGGAAGCAAGACGAAGATCAATGCCGCTTACAGCAAAGGCGGTAAAGATGAAACAGTTGAAACTGTTGAAAACTTCTTGCAAATCCCGATCGATAAATATGTCACAGTTGATTTTGACGGATTTAAAGATGTGATTAATGAAGTCGGCGGTATTGATGTTGACGTGCCTTTCGATTTCGATGAAAAAAGTGATGTAGACGAAAGCAAACGGATTTACTTCAAAAAAGGCGAGATGCATTTGAACGGCGAAGAAGCCTTAGCATATGCCCGGATGAGAAAACAGGATAAACGCGGAGACTTTGGCCGTAATGACAGACAAAAACAAATCTTAAACGCGCTGATTGACCGCATGTCAAGTGCAAGCAACATTGCTAAAATTGATAAAATCGCAGAAAAAGCCAGCGAAAACGTTGAAACCAATATTCGCATTACTGAAGGTTTAGCGCTTCAGCAGATTTACAGCGGCTTTACCAGCAAAAAAATCGACACATTGAGCATTACAGGTTCTGATTTGTATTTAGGGCCTAACAACACATATTACTTTGAACCTGATGCTACAAATCTCGAGAAAGTCAGAAAAACGCTTCAAGAGCATTTAGATTATACTCCTGATACAAGCACTGGCACTTCCGGTACCGAAGACGGGACTGACAGCTCAAGCAGTTCTGGCAGCACTGGCAGCACTGGCACAACAACTGACGGGACGACGAACGGAAGCAGCTATTCGAATGACAGCAGCACAAGCTCAAACAACAGTACAACGAATTCAACAACTGATTCATCCTATTAAAAAATGCCCGGTCCTTTTAGAGGATCGGGCATTTTTGCGCAGAAAAAAACTCCGGCACATAAGCCGGAGTTTTTAATTCCTTTTCACCAGCCGTTTATAAAACTTTGTAAACGGCTTAAATTTTTCATTCACGAGTCCTGTCACTTCTGCTATGATTTGCATAAAAATAATCAAAATGAAGATAATAAACAAAGAAAGCCAAATTGTGGCACTTTTAAGTACAATCGCACTGATACTGAAAATAAATCCAATTAAATAAATAACTAAGACCGACATCCGATGTGAAAGGCCAAAGGCCATCAGTCTATGGTGAATATGCGACTTATCAGGCGCTGAAATCGGCTGTTTGTTTAATATTCTTCTGATGATAGCAAATGTTGTATCAAAAATCGGTACGCCTAATATAATAATCGGGATAACGATACTGAACAATGTGACACTTTTATACAGGCCTAATAATGAAAGAATCGAGATACTATACCCTAAAAACAGTGATCCCGTATCTCCCATAAAGATTTTTGCCGGATGGAAGTTGTAAAACAAAAACCCCAGCGTGCTGGCAATAACGACTAATGAGAGTGACAGAATGAGCACTTTTCCGCCGGATAGCGCCATGACAGCAATCGTTGACAGGCCGATAACAGAAAGACCGGCAGCAAGGCCATCCAATCCATCAATCAGGTTAATTGCGTTCGTGATGCCGACAATCCATAATACCGTCAGCGGATAAGCCATCCATCCTAACTCAAATCGTTCTGTTAAAAAAGGTACTGAGAAAAAGTCCATTTTTAAGCCAGTGCTTACAATCATAATGGCTACACCTAATTGAATCAAAAACTTAACTTTTGCACTTAATTGATATTTATCGTCAAGAATACCTAACACAATAATGATGAATGCTCCGACTGTAATTGCCGTCATCCTTGTTTCTGTGTAAATACCGGATGCAAGCACGCCTGCAACCACCCCGATAAATATGGCCAGCCCGCCCATGCGGGGCATGATTTTGTCATGTACTTTTCGATTGCTGGGCTGGTCAACTGCACCTATTTTAATCGCAATCCTTTTTACGATTGGGGTTATGATTAAAACTGTCAGCAGCGAGACAATAAACGCAACAACAATGCGAATCATGCGTTCGTCAAGCATAAAGAAGTCTCCTTTGGAATTAAATGAAGTCTTTATTTATATAGAGAACCGTTCCTTCCATTATACCTTCTCCTTAGTTATTATAACAAGCTTCATCAAAAAGAAACACGTATAATCAAAAAACGCGCATCCCAATTTATAGGACTACGCATGTTTTTGAATCCCTGTATATTTCATAATTTGTCTAAATAAGCAATTCCAATCTTGTGTCCGGGCGATGTTTCGGCGCATTTCTTTATAGGTCTCGTCTCCGTTTTGACCGAGAACTTTTTCACAAGCGGCTATAAAATCAATCGGATGATCGCCCTCTACATATTCGTATACATACGGCTTTTGCATTTTTGAGGTTGACGGAAGATTAGTGCCTACAACAGGTTTTCCTGCCGCTAAAAATTCAAATAGTTTCAGCGGAAACACAGCTTGATTATACGGTGATTGTTTATATGGCATAATGCCAATGTCGATAAGCTCCATATAATGAGGCACTTCTTTTGGATCTGCCGGACCGGTCCATATGACATTGGGAAGCCTCAGCAGCTCTTGAAACGAAACATCACCATTGGTGGCATCCGGGCCAACCCATAAAAATGTCCAATCAGGCTTTTGCAGTGCCGCTTCTTTAATCATTTTAAAATCGAGCTTCGGTTTAATCCCGCCAATAAAACCTAACACTATTCCTTCTCTCCCCTGCAGTATACTGCGATCGGGAGCTTGTTTATTTGCAGAAAACAGCTCATACTCCACACCGTTTTCCACAGTATGAACCTTTTCTCGTCCTGCAGTCAGTTTTTTGTCTACTTCCTTGTGAAGATAATCTGATGAACAGGTTATTGAATCTGCTCGTTGTATAATTCTCAGCTCTGCCGATTTAATGACTTTTCGCCGGAATTCAGACAGCAGATTTGATCGGCCGCTGATCGGCGCAGCCCATAGGTCACTGCAGTCATAAATGACCTGATCCCAAGAATACAGCGAAGACAGCAGCGGGAATCCGGGAAACGTGTACCATAAACAGCAGCGTTCACCGTTTGCAGAAGCAGGTGTAAGCTCATCGAGTAATGGGGAGAGCTTATGTCTGTAAAAGACATCTGTATATCGTCCGAAACGAAACATTTTTTTCTGCAGCAGGTCTTTGACAGCGAATTGCCTGATGCCAGAATGGACTTCCTGAAACTCTTTCCCTTGGGCACGCGGAGCCGGACATACCCAAATAACTTCCTTCGTTTCCTCCTGAGCAGCTAAAAATTCTGCCAGCCGGTGCCTTCTGTATCTCAATTGGTCTTTTCCCCATTCAGCAGTGGCAACGATGACATGAATGATTGCTTCTTTTGTTTCCACCTTCATCACCTTTTCTCTCTGTTTGCAGCTATAATCTTTTTTTCACCGCGTTTTTTGCATATTGAACAAAACACCATGTTGCTTTCATAAAATGAAGCCGTTCGATCTCCCTGTAGACAAACCACGTTTTTTTCGCAGCCTTCCATTTGTTGCTGGAAATTGAATTATTGACAAGCCGATATTCAGCCAGGCATTCATTCATTCCATAGGCAGTAAATCCTTTTTTTAAAAGAGACAGCCATGTGGCTAAGTCCTGTCTCGTTCTGATATTCGGCATTTGGATCTGTCCCGTTTGCTCCCTGTCAATCATCACCGTCAAGCAGCCGATAATTGTATTTTTCAGGGCGTCATCGTACGTCAGGCTTTCCGGCGCATGAATAAATTTATCGAGCGGGGTCCCGTCCTGCGCCATTAAGCTGTAGCCCGTGAAAGAGAACGCACAGGAGCGCTCCATCATAAACTCAAGCTGCTTTTCCAGTTTGTCTTTTTTCCATTTGTCATCACTGTCCAAAAATGCTACGTAGCGCCCTTGAGCGCGTTCCAACGCTTTGTTGCGAGCAACCGCAGCTCCGGAGTTCTCTTCCAGATACACCACATGAATTCTTTCGTCTATTTTTTCATACTGCTGTAAAATGTCGCGGGTCCCATCCGTTGAGCAATCATCCACGATAATCATTTCCCAATGAGGATGGCTCTGATCTAATACCGAATGAACCGTGTCTTCAATATAGTCACGCGCATTATAGGAAGGTGTAATGACAGATACGAGAGGTTTCCAATTGGTCATGATCACATCTCCATCGTATGATTTTAAAAGGATTCTCTGAAAAATTCAGGAATGACAACGAACATAAAGGCAATCGTAAGGCCAATCATAACGCCGAGAACTGCTTTCTTTTTCGGAGACATACCGCCGCCTGCTGTCTCACTTACGGTTTCGGAATCAGTAACACTTGCCGCTTTCAGGTTAAGCTGTGTGTTTTTGAGTTCATATAAAAATCTCTCTTTATCCACTTTGGAATCCTCGCTCACCGACTCGCCTTCAAGCGCGTCTATGCTGCTGCGGATGACGGCTTCTCTTTCTGCATACAGCTTTTGATCGTTTTTGAGGAAGGTGGAGGATATGGCGTTTAAGACAGATTCCGTTCTATCCTTATCCTCGTCACTATAGCTTAAAGTCAGTAACGATTTGGATTCCGTATTGATTGTAAGCTTCTCTTTGATCTCTGCTACATCTTCATCCTTTTCATCAGGAAGCGCCTCCTTCAAAAAGGAGTCGCTCTTTAATAGAAGCGGAATCTCTTCTGTGCTGTTATAAACCGGATGATCATAGCTCCCCACAGCCAAAGTATCTTCAGCTGTATAGCTCTTTTGATCAGCGATCTGTGACGGCAGGATATACCCCGCCGCACCTAATATAATTGGCACCGCTATGATCCAAATGATATTTTTTTTTATGCGACGGGCTATTCTTATCAATATATCGTTCATATAAGTCTCCCTGCTTTTTGTAGTCTGTTTATCTGTACATCGGCTCAGGCATTTGTCTGGATCGCCTTAACACATTCACGGCGGCGATGACGAGCGCCATAAACACCCAATGGAAAAATAAATTTGAAACAGAGCTTGGGCTGATACTTGATACCAGGAAACTGACCATAGCGGTAATAAGTCCTTCTGTGATCAGTTTTGACTGATTTTCTAATTTTCTTTCATAAAACTTGTAAAGCACCCATATGAGGTAGGCATAAACGGACAAATATCCCAGCATGATGAACAAACCAAAATTAGCAAGAATTTCAACAAGCCAGTTATGCACCTCTGCCACATTGTCAGTATCATATACAGCATAATGCTCAAGATAATAGGATACATTTCCTGCCCCGACTCCGAATCCGTATGAATCAAGGAAAAAATGCCAAGCGTTTTTCAGCAGATTTGCCCGAGCCACATTTGATGGAAGCCTGTCATGAAATGAATGCAGCGTCTGCGGGGCCAGAAACAGCTCCCAAAACTTTGAATAGATTTTGCTGGCGAAAAGAACTGCGAAAAGAGCAATTCCCGCCGCCGACAGCCATATAGCCATTCTCTTTAAAACAGGCGGCAATACAATGAAGATGTAGACAGCAATACCTGCAAAAATGCCCAGAAGGCTGGCTCTTGAACCAGTGGCAAAAATTAAATACAACGCACAGAGCGAGAGCACAAGGCCAATTGCCTTGATGTATCCATTCTTAATGTTTTTCATCATCGTGATGTAAAAAAAGAAGCTGATGGATAAAAAGGTCGCAAAGTCATTTTGATTAAAAAAGACCGATGTCGGATAATGCTGCTTGTACTCCGGTCCGCTGTACAATGTGGAACTCGCAAGATGATGGTGGGTGATATGATTGTAAAAACCAATGATCATCAGAAATACCGTCATCACCAGCCAAATGGCATAAACAATCATCAGCCGCTCCATTTTTTGCACGTACATGACAATAAGATAAATGAAGAAGATCCCCATTGCCAATAAGGCTAAATACTTGAGGCCAACTGTTACCGACTTGGCCCACAGCAGAGAAACAAGGCCATATATAAACCAAAAGGCGAAAAAGAGTAAAATCCCTTTTACTTGCAGCCCATGCCATCTTTCAATATGGGTTCGATTCCGAACCATGCCGAAAATATGAAGGCAACCCGCTGCAATGAGCAGAAGCCGGTAAAGGAACAAACTGAAAAATCCAAGATGAATGGCAAAAAATGCATTATTTAAAAAAGTGCAGGCGATCAAAATATAGATTACAGCCATAAAGAGCCGTTCTTTTGTTGTAAATGCGGTTGCAAGCGTCAGTAAAAACAGGCCAATTGCCAACACCGCAAGCACAGCAGCCATCTGCATGAAACCTATATCTTTATGGATGGCTCCCAGCAATAGGACGACTCCAAATATAGCAGCGGCCAGTAACGCTAGCGTATGGACCGCTGATCGTTTGATACTCACATGTTTAACCCCTTTCCTGATGTTTCAGGAGCCGGCGGCCGAGCCTAGCAGCCGGCAGCTTCAACCAAGTAACACTTTTTCTTTTTATAAATTGACGCTTCCCAAGTCTTTAGCCAATTCTTCAAGCGGCAAGCCCGGAAAATACTTGTCAGAGGGTTCCGTTCCCCGAACAGCGGGACGGCCGATAGAGTGATAAATGTATCCGGCTGCCTGCATCTCTTCAAGTGAAAATAAATTTCTGCCGTCGATGATGACTGGCTGTTTTAAGAGACTTTTCACTTTTACAAGCTCCATTTCTTTTACTTCCGGCCAATCCGTTAAAATCAGGCATGCATCAGTGTCTTCAATCGCAGCATACACATCTGTGTAATACTCGACCTGTTCGCCAAGGATCGCTGAAGCTTCAGGAATAGCAATCGGATCGTATGCTTTTACATGGGCGCCCAGCTGCTGCAGCATTGGGATAATATCAAGCGCTGGAGCGGATCTCACATCGTTCGTATTCGGTTTGAAGGCTAATCCCAGGACTGAAATGGTTCTCCCTTTGACGCTTCCCATAACAGTCAAAAGTTTATCTACAATATGAACACGCTGCTTTTCGTTCGTTTCAATGACAGCTTCGATGAGCTTGAATGGATAGCCTGCCGATTTTGCGATTTGAAGCAACGCGGTTGTATCCTTTGGAAAACATGAACCGCCGAATCCAATACCCGCTTTAAGGAACTTTCTGCCGATACGGCTGTCAAGACCAACACCATCAGCAACTTTTGAAACGTCTGCGCCGACTCGCTCACAAATGTTTGCGATATCGTTGATAAAGGAAATCTTTGTCGCCAGAAATGCATTCGCGGCGTATTTAATCATTTCTGCACTTTCTAGGTTTGTTTTAATGACAGGAGCATGGAATGGCTGATGAAGTTCCTCAATGATGGCAGCGGCTTTATGACTTGTTGAACCAATCACGGCACGCTCCATATTCATCGTGTCATGAATCGCTGACCCTTCCCGAAGGAATTCAGGGTTAGATACAACATCAAATGAGTATCTCCCCTTTGAGGCTTTTTGAACGATAGATTGCACCAGTTTCCCTGTTCCAACCGGGACTGTGCTTTTATTTACGATCACTTTGTAGCCGTTAAGATGCTCACCGATTGTTTTCGCCGCCGCTTTGACGTACGTTAAATCAGCTTCACCTGTTTTGGACATAGGCGTTCCGACTGCAATATAAATAATATCTGAGGCCCGAATGGCGGACGGGATATCGTTCGTAAAGGTCAGGCGCTGATCCAGCACATTTTTTTCAACTAAGTCTGCAAGCCCTGGTTCATAGATTGGGATTACCCCATTTTTCAGACTTCTGATTTTTGATTCATCGATATCACAGCAAACAACTTTATTGCCGATCTCCGCAAAGCAAGTGCCTGATACGAGTCCTACATAACCTGTTCCAATGACAGCTATTTTTTTCACAGCGCTCATCCCTCTCCTGTAAAATGATCTTCCTATTTATATTGGTCGCAGTTTCTTACGATTAAACGGACGTTTTCGTGACCGTCTGATACTGATGATGCAAGGCCTTGGCGTTTTTTCCTGCGTCAAATTGAGCCTGCACGGTTTCATACAAGTCATCTGCTACTTCCGGCTTCCATATTTGCTCATGTTCGTACCGAGTGATCGCTTCTGCCAAGGCTTGAGCGGATTTCGGTTTAATCAGCAGATGTTGGTGCTTTCCGAATAAAGACGACACTCCGCCAACATCCGTACAAATAACAGGAACCCTTAGCGCCAGGGCCTCAATCACAACAGTCGGCATCCCCTCACTGTAAGAAGGAAGTACGAATAGATCTGCCGCAAGTAAATAGTCTCTTACCTGATGATTCGGGACTTGGCCTGTGACAATATGCCCCTTCTGTGTCAGCATCGATTTTGCGGGACCATCCCCGACAAAGACTGCCTTAGGAGAGTCCTGCAGCGATTCGATCGCTTCAGACAGTTCAAAAATGCCTTTCTCTCTGACCAGCCGGCCGACATAGACAGCCAGACGCTGATCGAGCGGGAGTCCGAGTCTTTTTCTGATTTCCTCTTTCGTCTCCTCATTCTCCTGAAAACGGCTGAGCTGTATGCCGATTGGCAAAACCGAGCTGTCAAAGCCCGAAAGCTTTTTGGCTTCTTCCTGAAGCTTGTGGCTGACTGCTAAAACAACTGATGCAGAACCTACGGCACGCTTGAAGGCTTTAAACGCTCCTTTGCTATAATGCGGATAGACATTCACATCACTGCCATGCAAGGTCAGGACATAAGGAATTTGCGCGGACTCTGACACGACTGCCGCAGCCCCGCCCGATGGCATGGCAAAATGCGCATGGATCAGATCCGGATATAGGTCGCATTGTTTCATGGTTTTTAAAACGGCTGATGCGATTCTCCGATGAGGCTGCGCCCACTTCAGCTGGCCGGGAACTGCCCGATAGAAAGGCCGGTAAACAGGTATTCCCTTTCTAATCTCATACTCCGGTCTGGCATCCTTTTTTCGATATGTCTTTTTCAGCATGCGGACAGGCGCTGAATGAAAAGGCCGTGGGCATATCACAGTGATATCAAGCCCGAGTTTTTGCAGCTCTTGCACTTGTGTCTCATGAAACACACCCTCACCGGGTTTCATACTGCTCGGATATACGCTTGTGATCCACAAAATCTTCATGACAAACGTCCTTTTCTTAGTAGTTTGCTTTTCGTTTGAGGGTACGCTTTTACCAAAAGAAAGAGATAGCACAGCGCCCCGGCTGCAACTGAAATGGCCAGCCGCATTTCTGCCTGCATACTGAAGTGTTCGGTACTGAGGCTTACACCAAACGCGATGATGCCCATCGCCGCAGTAATCAGAAATGGCTTCATAATCGACTGGAAATAAGCTGAAAGGTTAAGCTTGATGACATATGCCAAAAGCCAGCGCCCGATCAGGAAATTAACAACACTGATAATGGCATACACCCATGCGACTGTCAGCAGGCTTCCCGTCTGTACAGCTGCAAACAGTGATAATCCGTACAGCAGCAGCACGCCAGAATCCCAATAAAACGCTAAGTCAGCTCTTCCTTTAGCCAGCAACACAGATCCATTTGGATTCATAAGCACTCTTAGTATTCCGACAATCGCCAGAACATTTAGGATCGGAACAGCAGCAAGCCACTTTTCTCCGAAAACCGCTGTGATAAAGGCGTCTGACACAGACACGAGCCCGATTAACAGCGGAAACGAAACAAGCGCCAGCATTTTTG
The DNA here is from genome assembly GCF_000978495.1 of Bacillus sp. LM 4-2. Taxonomy (NCBI): domain Bacteria; kingdom Bacillati; phylum Bacillota; class Bacilli; order Caryophanales; family Bacillaceae; genus Bacillus; species Bacillus sp. LM 4-2. Next base: position 3,507,904 of record NZ_CP011101.1, read on the forward strand.
TCATATTCAGAAAGCCTTCTCTGATCGCGCTGTTTTCATATTTGTTTTTTGCGAAAACAGGGAATGCCACCCGTGTGACAATCGGATTGATCTTCAAAACCGGAATAGTGACAATCTGATAAGCGAGGTTATAAATCCCCAATGCTTCAGCACCAATAAACCGGCCGATCAAAATCATGTCGATATTTGCTCCCAGCCTGTTCACAAGACGGGATGAAAGCTGAAAGGCTCCAAAAGAAAAGAAATCCTTCATGCCTCTCAAATCAAAAACAAAAGCAGGATGCCACTTTTTTCGGTATACAGCCCAATATAAAATCCCTTTACTGGACTGCAGCAGGACTTGAGAAATCACGTACGCCAAAATCGCATCCATCATAAAAACCGCTATCGCTAAATATCCGAATGACAATACATTTGAAAAAATCTCTATTTTGCTTAACGTATTAAAATGCAGCTGCTTTTGCAGCATATACTGATATTGCTGTCCAATTGGCGCGATCAAAAACATAATCGCCAGAATCCGAACCAGAAACACCAGCTCTTCTCTTTGATAAAATCCCGCAATGACAGGACTGCTCACATATAAAAGAACAAACAGCAAAACGCCCGTCATAATGTTAAGCCAATACAATGTTGACAGCTGGCGCTCCGTCGCGTCCTCTCTCTGAATTAATGCTGCGCCAAAACCCATATCGAGCACAATCTGGGCGAAAACTGTAACCGTTGTGATCATGCCGACAAGCCCAAATTCTGTTAAGGTCATCATATTTCCAAGCAGGGCAAACTGAACAATTTGTATGATTGTAATACACATGGTTGAAATACTTGTCCACTTTGCACCGCTCATGATTTGTTTTGTAATACTTGACATCATATTCCCTACTTCTTTTTAAGCTCAGATTGATGGTGAATAATGGCATTCCGTTTTATCTTGCACCATCACCCGTCCAAACTACTTTACAAGTTTTTAACATAATTTTTAATTCTAAAGTGAAAGTCAGATTGCGAATGTAATATAAATCAAATATCAGCTTTTCCTTCGGCGTCATATCGTAACCGCCGTTCACCTGAGCCCAGCCGCTCAATCCTGGTTTAACAGCCAGACGCTGTGTAAAGCCTGGAATCTCATTCTGGAATTTTTCCGTAAATACGGGCCGTTCCGGACGAGGGCCAATCATACTCATATCGCCTTTCAGCACATTAAACAGCTGAGGAAGCTCGTCAATTCTCGTTCTTCTGATAAAAGCTCCGATCCTTGTCACCCGCGGATCTTGCTTCTGTGCCCAAACCGCTCCAGACTTCTCGGCATCTATTTTCATGGAACGAAGCTTATAAAGCTTAAATGGTTTCCCGCCTTTCCCTACGCGTTCCTGCGTATAAATGGCAGGTCCCGGCGTCTCCAAACAAATCAAAATTGAAAATACCGCAATCATTGGCATCGCAATCGCCAACCCAATGAGCGCAAACCAAATATCCATTACGCGCTTTATTGCCAAATAACGAGCCGTCTTTTCAGATAATGTAAAAGAATGTATTTGCTGAACTGAGAATTCACGACTCACATTCATGCTTTTCTCTGCACTCACTGACACACACCTCACGATTTGTTTGGGATGTTATGATGACCTATGCCAGTCAGTTTAGCAGACGGATGTTAATTGGATGTAAATGGTATGTTAAGAAGTGTGAATTACGTGTTTTTTCTGATAAATGTTGTTAATACTCTTTTACTATTTTATATACAAGTCCTATTTGTTTTAATCATTTCATATAAAAAAGAGACAAATCTGTGATTAGATTTGTCTCTTTCGATTATCTGTAATAAGATACTGTGCCGTCATGAATAGCTTGTGCAGCTTTATCTTTATAAACCGCTTGCTTCAATTTACTTGCATCTGATGCATTAGTGATAAAGGCAGTTTCAACTAAAACACTCGGCATTTTAGAATATTTAATAACATAGAAAGCAGCTGTTTTTACTCCCCGGTCTCTCGTTCCAAGATTAGCCGCTAACTTTGGTTGAATTTGTTCAGCCAGTCTCTTGCTATTTGCAGCTTGATATGTTGTATCGTAGTACGTCTCACTTCCATTTGGTGATGAGCTATCATTAGCATTTGCATGTATACTGAGAAATAAATCTGCTTGTGCAGAAGCTGCTTTATTTACTCTCTCCTGTAAAGAATAAAAAGTATCATTAGATCTTGACAGTACTGGAAGAGCACCTGAAGCATTTAGCTTTGTATTGACTCTTTTCGCTATATCAAGGTTGACTTCTTTCTCAAGGAGTCCATTGCCGATTGCTCCTGAATCTTGATCACCGTGACCCGGATCAATAAAGATTGTTTCACCTACAACTGGATTCTTTAGCTGATTAGCAACCTTTGTGCTTACGGCAGGAGTGTTTCCGATAATCATAAAGTTTGACATGTTTTTACTTCCAATAATTTTACGGGCTCCTGTAGATAAATTTTCACCATTTGTAAGAATAAGAGATTGCTTCTTCTTAGCTGCCAGTGTAGCTCCTGCAATAGAGTCAGGGTAGCTGAATCCATTGCTTACATATACGGTGCTTGTTGATAAATTAAGTTTTTGTACGATATTTGCAGCAAGCTCATATCTGTTTGAACCGCTAATTCTTGTAGGAGAAGGTAACTTGTTGTATACCGTATTGCTGATACTTCCAGTGCCTCCTACAACAACGGTACTCGAAATTCCCTTATCTTTTATCACAGACGTAGTCGCACTATTTATAGATGTTTTATTTGTAAAAAGAATTGGATACCCGTTTTTCGCTGCATAAGGGATGACGGCCGGAGCGTCTGCATATAAGAAGCCGTTCAAAATAACAGCTTTTGAAGTCGCACCCATCGCTTTTGCCACCCGTGCAGCCGTATCATAACGGTTGCTTCCTGCAATTCGTTTAATACTTATCCCCAAGCTTTTAATCTGGTTAGCAGTGTTAGAAGAAACAGCAGGTGTTCCGCCTACAATAATTACATTTTTAGTCTGCATCTCTTTCAATCTTGTTTTCGTTTCATATGAAAGCTTATCAGAATTAGTGTAAAGCAATGGCGCATTCTTCTGGTAAGCAAGAGGTGCTGCTGAAATAGCATCTGCATAGGAACTCCCACCAACAATTACAGCTGTACTTGCTGTTGAATACATTTGCTTTGATATTTGTACAGCAGTGCCGTATCTATTGCTTCCCCCAACTCTTTTCACTGAGTTATCGGCCAAAGCTGTTGGCACAAAAAGTATGAGCCCCAGAAAACACATTGTTAGGACTTTTATATAAGAACGCAATTGATTTCCTCCTTAAATGGCGTTATATCCTAAAATAATCAATAACTTGTCAGAGTTGTACCTGGATAGTAAAATTTCAAAATTGAACTATATGAATCTCCAGCTTCTGCTCTTGCTTTTGCTCCATATTGACTCATTCCGATCCCGTGACCATATCCTTTACCGCTGATTGTGTACTTTGAAGTATCTTTTTTTACAGTCACATAAGTACTTTTAAATACAGTCGCTCCAATCATTGTTCTTAACTCACTTGTTGGTACACTAATGGTTGTAATTTTGCTCAAGTTATAGGAGCCAGTACTGCTTTTAACAAAATACTTCACTTTCATCGATGCTGTTTTTGCACGCTGCCCTTGTGTCGTTCCACTAAAGCTTAAATCGTCAATACTTGCAATTTTGACAGAATCAGCGCTTGTTTCTTTATTTTTCAAGATCCAGTTCTTAACTCCGGAAAGTCTTGCAGAATCAGTTTCAGTCGCTGAAGACCACCAAGAAGAAGGCTTCGTTAAGTCCAAAGATTTCGTATCTAGCTGTTGTTTTGACAAAGTAAGCGTCCAGCCTATTTGAGGATCCTTTGTATCTTTTTTTGCAATCAAGTAAGGTACACTTGACGACCACACTTCATTACTAGCTTCTGTGTAACCACCATTACTGGAAGAATAAGCTGCAGTTATAAGAGATCCATTATATTTCAGAACTTTCCCCTTCGTTTGCTCTACCGCTTTATTGGTATTCGAATTCCAACTGTAGCCACCATAAACTTGAAAAGCGGTTGTATCAGGTACAGTAGTTCCTGTTTTTGTTATTGAGTAGGTTCTTGCAGCGACAGTCTGTGCTTTAAGAGCCTCAAGTGACCAGCTAGCAGGCATTTCATTCGGAATTACTCCTTTTAAGTAATCCTCAAATGGAATATTCTCATTTACCGGTCGGATATATTTAGTAGACTCAATAGAGAAATTAACCGTGCCAAGATACTGCTTTCCATCAAGACTAATTCTGTTTGAAGTAGAATAGTTTTCTGGTTTAATTCTTAGGGAGTTTCCGTAAGTTTTGATGTTTTCAAGGTTTAATTTTCCGCTGTTGATTTTTAGATTATAGGTGCCACCGTCAGCTAAATAAAATTCATCAGCAAGTGAATTCTCAACTTCAGCAGAAATTGAACTGGTACTTCCAATAAAGTCGTATGCATATGTGGCTTTATCTTTCGTTATACTTTTAGCCGCAGCCGGAACGCTATCTTGTTTAACAAATAAAATTTGGCTGTTTTTCTTCGAGGCAAGCGAAGCGCCTATCAATACGTCTGCATATTTTGTCCCGTTCGTCATTACGACTTTATCAGCCTTCAACTTTAGTTGCTTAATTATATTTGCCGTAAGTTCATATCTGGTTGATCCAGGAATCCTTTGCACAGTTGAAGTTTTTTTAATTTGGTTTTCTACACTATCACTGACGCTAAATGAACTGCCTATAATGATGACTTGTTTTGGCAAATCATAATCCGGAAGCTTGTCTTTCTCTGTAAGCAAAATAGGGTATCCGTGTGCTGCTGCATATGGAGCAATGGCTAAAGCGTCTTGAAATACTCTTCCGGTTACAACGATCGCTTTATCATAGCTGCCCATTTGCTTTGCAATATTTTCTGATAAGACATATCTATTTTTTCCGCTTATCCTTTTCACAGCGCCATATGATTTCAGCTTGTTTTCTACGTCTTTTGAAATGCTTCGCGCTCCCCCAATGATTAAAATATTATCAGGGTTAAACTTAGCAATTTGTCTTTCAGTAGTTTTTGTTAACGTGTCAGGCTGAGTAAATAAAACTGGTGCGTTCAGTTTTTTCGCCAATGGAATAACAGGCAATGCATCAATAAAAATATCTCGGTTCACCAATATCACTGTATTAGGATTTTTCCACTGGCTGTTGGATGCAAGAGTCGCAGTTTCGTATCGTGAAGCGCCTGCAAAACGATCCGTAACAGCAACATTATCTCCAGTTACTTTATAAAATCCTGTTGGCGATAGACTGATGCTAGATTTATTTCCAATATAATTTAACAATTTAACTGAGATGTTTGAGTCTGCTGCAAAAGAAACTGATGGAATCAATAATAAGATTGCAGCAAGTGAACACACTATCAATTGTTTGCAAGATTTCAAAATTTCAGGTTCCTCCCTATATCTTAGTTGGCACGTTCAATATCTTTTAACAGAAGCTGACCCTCATCATTTTTTTCATATGTAATCGTGACCTTATCTCCACTGTTAAACTTATCAAGATCACTTGTCGATTCTTCAGTGATATCAAGACTAACCGGCTCATTATCTACTGTTACTTCTATTGTATGAGTATCAGCTAACCCTACATAAGTACCTTCTTTTGTTTCAATGTTACTGTCTGGCGATACATCTTCACCTTGACTCTTTTGACTATTAACCCCGCAACCCGAAAGAAGCAATATAAAGAACAGTAAAGCAATAAATTTTTTCATTTTTTTCACCTCATTATATTTTATCGTCAACCTATTTTATATTTTAAAGAAAAATTAAGAAACAATGAAACTTTTTTTTATAAAAAACGACTATTTTAGGATTTCATTCTTGTATTAAATAGAGTTGTATTTATTGGAAATTTAACTCATAATGAAAGTAATTTAACAGACGAGGTGCAAAGGATGAGAAACGAACGCAGAAAAAAGAAAAAAACTTTATTACTGACAATTTTAACGATAATCGGACTTCTTGTACTCGGAACTGGCGGCTATGCATACTACTTATGGCATAAAGCAGCTTCAACCGTGGCAAGTATTCATGAAAGCATTGATAAATCTAAAAAGAGGGATAAAGAGGTCAGTATCAATAAAAAAGATCCTTTTTCCGTCTTAATCATGGGTGTGGATGAACGCGACGGCGATAAGGGCCGTGCCGATACGCTCATTTATATGACCGTTAACCCAAAAACGAATACAACCGACATGGTCAGCATTCCGCGTGACACGTATACAAAAATTATCGGAAAAGGCACAATGGATAAAATCAACCATTCATACGCTTTCGGCGGCACACAGATGACGGTAGACACTGTTGAGAACTTCCTCGATGTTCCGGTTGATTATTTTGTGAAAGTGAACATGGAAAGCTTTAGAGACGTTGTTGATACACTTGGCGGCATTACAGTTAACAGCACATTCGCGTTCAGTTATGACGGTTATTCGTTCGGCAAAGGAGAAATCACGCTGAACGGAAAAGAAGCGCTCGCTTATACCCGGATGAGAAAAGAAGATCCGAGAGGCGACTTCGGACGCCAGGACCGCCAGCGCCAAGTCATCCAAGGTATTATTAATAAAGGCGCTAATATTTCTTCCATCACGAAATTCGGAGATATGTTTAAAGTTGTTGAAAATAATGTGAAAACGAACTTGACCTTCGATAACATGTGGGATATCCAGTCCGATTACAAAGGTGCGCGGAAACATATTAAACAGCACGAACTAAAAGGTACAGGCACGAAAATCAATGGAATTTACTACTACCAAGCTGATGAAAGCGCCCTTTCCGATATTACAAAAGAGCTGAAGGAAAGCCTCGAAAAGTAAAACAAAAAGAAGCTTCGCACAATGTGCAAAGCTTCTTTTTTATTTGCCTGTAAATGAATCCGGTTGTTCTTTTCGATACCCGTAATGAAACAGCAATTCTTCCACAATCCGGCGGGAAGCCTCTCCATCTCCATACGGATTAGAAGCCTGGGACATTTTCTTGTACTCATCAGGATCAGTTAACAGCTGTTTTGCAAGCTGATAAATGTTTTCCTCATCCGTACCTGCAAGTTTCAGCGTTCCCGCTTCCACTCCTTCAGGCCGTTCCGTCGTATCACGCAGAACAAGAACCGGTTTCCCGAGAGATGGGGCTTCCTCCTGCACGCCGCCCGAATCGGTCAATATAAAATGCGATTTCGCTGCAAAGTTATGGAAATCGATCACCTCTAAAGGTTCAATCAGATGCACTCTGTCAGAATCACCAAAATGCTTATGAGCCGCTTCCCGGACAACAGGATTCAGGTGCACAGGGTAAACGACTTGTACATCTTCAAATTCCCCTACAATTCTGCGGATGGCCTTAAACATGTTTTCCATTGGCTCACCCAAATTTTCCCGGCGGTGAGCGGTCAAGAGAATCATTTTATCCTCACCCACCTGATCGAGAACAGGATGTGAGTAACCATCCCTAACCGTTGTGTTGAGTGCGTCAATCGCTGTATTGCCCGTTACAAAAATAGAGTCGGCCTTTTTGTTTTCTTTTAATAAATTGTCTTTCGCCTGGCCTGTCGGAGCAAAATGCAAATCAGCAATCGCCCCTGTCATCTGTCGATTGAGCTCTTCCGGAAACGGGGAATACTTATTCCCTGTACGGAGCCCCGCCTCCACATGACCGACAGCAATTTGATGGTAAAAAGCGGCTAGGCTTCCGGCAAACGTCGTCGTCGTATCACCATGGACAAGCACAATATCGGGTTTGATATCTTTAAACAACTCATCCAATCTTACAAGTGCGTTAGACGTAATCTCTGCCAGTGTCTGCCGCTCCTTCATAATGTTCAAATCGAAGTCAGGCTTGATGTGAAACGCATCTAACACCTGATCGAGCATCTGTCTGTGCTGTGCAGTTACCGTTACATAGGAATCTATTTCAGGATATTTTTTCAATTCAAGCACAAGCGGTGCCATCTTGATCGCTTCAGGCCTGGTCCCGAAAACGGTCATCACTTTTAGTTTTTTCATATTTGTCACCTGGTTTTCTGCTATAGTAAATAAATTCATACTACATATTCTACATGAAAATGCATCATTTTAAATCATTTCATTCTTGATTCAAATAAAATGATATAAGTTTTAATATTAAGGATAAAGCTTGTTTAAAAATGGTTTATCCGATATCATAAAAATGTGTAAAAACATATTGAAAAGGGTAAATAGAGAATAGTTTAACCATAAATTTTTTCGATCATAAGGAAGGTGCCTTTTAAATGAAAAAAGTACGTAAAGCCATAATTCCAGCAGCAGGCTTAGGAACACGTTTTCTTCCGGCTACGAAAGCAATGCCGAAAGAAATGCTTCCTATCGTTGATAAACCTACCATTCAATACATAATTGAAGAAGCTGTTGAAGCCGGTATTGAAGATATTATTATCGTAACAGGAAAAAGCAAGCGTGCGATTGAGGATCATTTTGATTACTCTCCTGAGCTTGAAAGAAACCTAGAAGAAAAAGGAAAAACTGAGCTGCTTGAAAAAGTGAAAAAGGCTTCTAACCTGGCTGACATTCACTATATCCGCCAAAAAGAACCTAAAGGTCTCGGACATGCTGTCTGGTGCGCACGCAACTTTATCGGCGATGAGCCGTTTGCGGTACTGCTTGGTGACGATATTGTTCAGGCTGAAACTCCAGGGTTGCGCCAATTAATGGATGAATATGAAAAAACACTTTCTTCTATTATCGGTGTTCAGCAGGTGCCCGAAGAAGAAACACACCGCTACGGCATTATTGACCCGCTGACAAGTGAAGGCCGCCGTTATCAGGTGAAAAACTTCGTTGAAAAACCGCCTAAAGGCACAGCACCTTCTAATCTTGCCATCTTAGGCCGTTACGTATTCACGCCTGAGATCTTCATGTATTTAGAAGAGCAGCAGGTTGGCGCCGGCGGAGAAATTCAGCTCACAGACGCCATTCAAAAGCTGAATGAAATTCAAAGAGTGTTTGCTTACGATTTTGAAGGCAAGCGTTATGATGTTGGTGAAAAGCTCGGCTTTATCACAACAACTCTTGAATTTGCGATGCAGGATAAAGAGCTTCGCGATCAGCTCGTTCCATTTATGGAAGGTTTACTAAACAAAGAAGAAATCTAAACAAAAAGGCTATTGGACATTCATCCAATAGCCTTTTTTTATTTCAACATCAAAGTCAATGTATGCTCTTCATTATCAACTGCGAAGACCTGATCAACGGCCTGCCGCAAAAATTAATAATCCCAGACAAACACACTGATTGTAGAGTTAAACAAACTAAATGAAAACATAAATACAAACATGCAGATTAAATAGTAAATATCTTGTATTCAATGCAAGCTAAGTAAACACCACTTGCTAAAAGAACAATGACTAAACAACCAGCATTACAAAATAATTAAATAAATTTGAAGCAATTACAACAGAAGGCAGTGAACTGTCGGAAAGTTCATTTTGGCTACCATATTAATCCCTTTTAATTTATGAGCCAGGCCCTCAAATTCCTCTATTCGGTCGGCATGTCCAAATATATCCATCCATCATTTTTATGATTTGCAGAAATGTTCATTATCTCAATTTTCACGTTTAACCCTTCGTCGAAGAGTTAACTCTATAGACTTATTTTTTTAAACTGGTCAAAAAAATCAGTGTAATAATCCATTGTATAATGCACATAAAATTTGCCCCATGGATGGTTTTCAAAGGAATTATAGCTTTTATTTTTAAATAAATCTATCGCCTCGATATCATTGAAGCTATCTAATACATATGCGTCAAATTTATTCCAAATCTTATTATAATAATCAACATCAATTACTTTGATGTTCCCTCCATTTATAAGCAATTTTTTCTGATCTTCTTTATCAAAAAAGTGATGAACGTTTCTTGCACTATTTAAGATAATTTTGGTTTTAGGGCAATTTAATCTGACGTAGTTATAGAAAAGATTAAATTTCTGTTTCCATAGTGCAAAATAATTTTCAAAATGATCTTCTATATTAAAACTTTGTTTTTTATTTTGAATTGTAAATTTATAATAATTCGTTTTAGGGAGAGTCCATCTGTTATTTGTAACAAACTGGTTATCTGAAATTTCTACGTAGCCAAAATGCACATCTGCGAAAAAGTCCAAAATCAAAATGTCTGGCTGAACAGATTTAATCTCGGTTAGAAAGCTATTCTCAAAATCCGTCTTTAAAGTGTTTTTTTCATGATTAGACATGTTCTCATTATCAATAACAATGTAGTTAGGTTTACTCATTGTTGAAATAATGGACGATTGGTTTTGGGTCAATACACAATCAAAAAAATTTTTATAATCAGCATTAAATTGAGAGTTAAAGTTATCACGTGTAACACAACTACCATAAACAGCTACTTTTTTCATTTCTTTATTCCCTCTTTAATATTAGTTCCTAGACTAATAATTTGTTGATAAACACGTTTACAGTTTTCTTTATCCGTATACTTATAAAATTGATTTACTCTATCAATATATTTGGCATCCATTATACAATCGTTTTCCATACAATTTATCAGCTTATCAACTAAAGCATCTTTATCAGCAATTACTTCTCCAAACCCCATTGAATTGTAATCAAAATACCCTTTTTCCAAGTGATTTTTTTCGTATTGGAAGTAAAAAACAGGTTTTTTAAGATAAGCAAAGTCAAATGCAACGGATGAATAATCTGTAACTAAAATCGCACTATTATTGAAATGATCTCGATAACTTTCATTAATGTCCGCAATCCTCACTGAACTATTTTTGTTGAAATCTTTCAACTGCTGAACAATATTTGGATGCGGGAAGAATACGATCTCGTATCCTTTTTCATTAGCCTCATTAATGAGTTTAGCATCATTTAATAAATTATTAAGTTCATTAAAATAAACTGAGTTTTTAAAGAGTGGTGAGTAATCTCTTTTCCCTGTTTGCGGATTTATTTTTCCTACTAAATGATTTCTCCATGTTGGCATAATTAATATCTTTTTATGATTATGATTAACAAGCTTATCAAATCTAGGAAATCCAGTTAGAATTACTTCTCTTTTTGAATAATTATAATGACCATTAATTATAGACTCATACTCAGGTTGAGCGGCTGTGATAAATAGTCTAATATTTTTCTTATACTTATTAAGCCATCCCGAAATATCATCTTTCGTAATTCCATGTTGAAGAAAAACAAAGTTAAATTTAAATAAGTCCTTATAATATTTCCTCATATTCACAAACGGGTTGACTACATAATCATCTGCATGTGAAGAGATAATTTCATCGGCAAGTAAATGTAAAAATTTGTGCTTAGGTGACCCGTATGCAACAACTGGTCCTATTTTTTTCAGCCTGTTATAATCTGGACTATCTTTACTGATAATAAAATATTTTTTGATGCCGTCATTCTGCTGCATTGCATATTCAAATAATGCTTCAGCATTATCATCTGCCTTGTTGATTCTATCCATAAAAAGCCATACTCTTTTATTTTTCTTTATTTTATAGAGGTGTTCCATAATCTTTCTTACATTTGATGCTTTCTCAGCACCTATTTTATTAAAGGTCTTAAAACGTCTTTGAGCCCGCTTTTCTTTTGCTCTAATAATCTGATTTTTATCTTTTAGAACTACTAAATTATTAAGTTTATGATCGAAATAAATCCCTATACCATTTTTGGTATAGAAATCAACTATATGTTTATCCAGCGGGAATAATCGTCCAAAGTTAATTTTTACTTTTATTAGTTTTCCATTTGATGAAATCATCATTTCAATATTCGAGTTATTTGCAAGCTCACCAACTGGGATATCAACCTTAAAGCCCAGGTACTCTTTAACTGGCTTATTTAAGCAATATAAGTTGTGTACTGTTCTATCAATTTTTTCGGCATGATATATCTTGTCATTGACACATGCTTTCACTTCTAATTCTGCGGCATCAAATAATGAACCAAAATTACCTTCAAGGGTTAAAATCCCCTTTTCAATGCTTAATAGCTCCATTGTTATAGCTTCATATCTCATAGAATTAATTAATTTCTCTTTAAAATATAAATTCACATTACGATTCAAAAAGATCTTTTTAAATACATTTTTTTTATTTCGATATTTCAATTTGATTAAAAAATATTTTCTGTGCAAGTTTAGAGATTTTTGTTCAAAGATTATGTCGTCATCTATAAATGCAAGTATTCTTTCTAGCAAGTCAAAAAACTCTTCAACTTCCTTATCCGTCAAAACATCAGTTCTGTCTTCTATATTTATTCTCCACTGCAAGTCATAGGCAATCATATACTGAATGTATCTTGGAACGTATCCTAAAGTTGTAATACTATGATTAATTAATTCTCGAGAGAAATTCTTCAAATAATCCACATACCATTTTTTATCATTTTTACCTGTTTGAGTTGCAGATGACGCATCTTCTCTTCGTCGATAATTATATTGTCCTTCTGACACAATACCGTATACTTGGCGCTTCATTATAATTTTAGTCAGCCATTCACTATCTTCAGCGTAGGCCATATCTTCATTAAAAAAGTGATTTTTAACAGCTTCTTTTTTCACGAATGAACTTGGTGCTGATAATTGAATTCCTGTATGTTCTTTCAAGATATGAACTAGCCTAGTTTTATCAAATTTATAATTTAATAAGTGTGGACCACTTGTTTTACCAAACATCATCATTGGAATAGAAACTACATCGACTTTAGAATAATTCTTTTCAAAAAAATCATATACTTTTAAAAGGGTTGAAGGGGACAATGTATCATCAGGATCTAAGAAATTAATATATTTACCTTTGGCATATTTTAAACCCTCATTACGCGCACTACTTGCTCCGCCATTCTCCTTATCGATAAAGACTATATTTTCTGGATACGCTTCTTTATACTTTAAGCAAATTTCCCCTGATGCATCAACACTTCCATCGTTGACTAAAATCAACTGTATATGATGCTCAAAATCAAGTGCCTGATCAATTATGCTTGTTATTGCTTCATCTAAAAATTCTTCAACATTGTAAATTGCCATTATAATAGAAAAGAAAAAATTCTTTTGTTCCAAGTTTTTCAATCTCCTTTAATTTATTTCTTTTTACTCAAGGGTATTAGATTCTAATCAACTTTTGAAATATTCTAGTTAAAACATTAACTTTTTGAAGATCAATTAAATTGTTGTCTTTTTCAACAATAAACCTAAAAAAAGTAACTCCTATCGGAAGTTTTAATTGATATGAAGAATATTTTCTATCCCTAACTGTGGTTCCCCAAATAACTATGTTCTTATGTTCTTGCTTGTTTATTAATTTTGCTTTTCTCAATTTTCTTCCATAAGAGATATAAACACTATTTTTATCGTTAATCACAGACTCTTCATTACTCAAACTTACCATTAGCTCAATTGAAAATTTATTGACTTTCCATGAAGTAATAACGATTTTTTCATTTTCTAGTTTCCCTAATTGAATAAGTCTGTTGACAGGATAACCCCATCGTTTAAATGAAATGAGATACTCTTTTAAATATGTTTTCATGTTTTGTTTTACAATTAAATTCTCATCTATATATTTCAAAACGTGAAATAATTCCTTAAAAAACTCACTCTGTTCTATCTTATTTAGCACTTCATAAACCTTGTTATTGTTTTTTTGAAAAATAAATAATTTTAAATGATTAAGAATTAAACATTGAACATAAGGTATAACTTCGCTGTACTCTTCTAATGATCTTTTAACCATTTCACCATATCCATTTGTAAGTAAAAAAGTATACCTGTTTTTTTTAGACCACGAAGTGTCTACTAGAGAATCCTCACTTTTTCTTTTTCTATAGAAATATTTAGCGGCAGGAATAAGGCCATATTTTTGTTCTTTAATTAAAAACGTATTAATAAATAAAACATCTTCCCAAAAATCCATTTTTTCATTAAAAGCAAGACCAAGACGTTCTATTGCTTTTTTTCGAAAAAATGTTCCACCTATGTGATAATGAATAGCAGTGTAATTATCAGTTATGTTTACAATGCTTTCACCACTTTTAAATCTATAATTAAGTGAGTGTTCTCCATTTTTATTATCGAAGAAAAATAGCGGCAGTACCGCTAAATTAATATCGGTATGCTTTTCAAAAAACTTTAATACCTCAGCAATAGCATTTAGTGAGACTTTGTCATCAGAATCTATAAACCCTATATATTTACTATTATCACAAACTTTTAATCCATTATTTCTTGCCATACTGACATTCGGTTCATCTTGATAAATAATTTTAATATTATTCGGATATGCAGTTGCGTATTGTTCACATATGTTTTTTGAATTATCTATGCTATTATTTTCAATCAATATTATTTCTATGTTTTTTTCAAAATTAATTGTCTGATCAATAATACTGTCAATGGCCTCTCTTATATATAATCCCGAATTATAAACAGGCATTACAATTGAAAACAACATCTCAAGTGCTCCTTTAAAATAATAAGTATTTATCCGAGTAGTCTTCCACAACTTTTTTTGAATGAATCATCTTTTCCAACTAACAAAATTGGTCATAAAATGAAGTAATGTTTTCATCCTGTTTATAGTCTCTTGTTTTATGTATGGATTCAATTTACTTTTTATGTTGTTTTAAAAAGAGGTCCCGGAGCACACTTTTCAAAATCATAATAAAAATCTCTTAGTTTATCTCTATAAAATTTAATATCGGGAACATAACGCCTTTTTAAACCGACATAATAAGCAAATACTGAAGAATAGTCTGTTATTAATATATCTGATATTAAGTATAATTCTCTAATATCATTATGATCAGAAAAATCATAAGCAAAACCCATGTATTCAGTTAAGTTAATATTTTCAGATACAAGATAGTGGACCCTTAAAATAACAATATATTCATTACTTAATTGGTCTTTAAGACTTTCTAAATCCAACACCATATTAAATTTATATTTACCTTTAACATAAAATGAGTTATCTCTTTTTATTTTCAGCATTCCTTCATTGCTATTTTTTTTATATAAAAAATCGTTCCTCGGATAGCCCTATTCAATAAACGTCTTTTTAAACTGAAACGCATTTTTAAAAATTTTCGTAGAGTAAGCATTAAGGGAAATGAGATAACCGCATTTACTGACTTCTATAAGAAAGTTTCTTTTATATTATTCAGTCTTCATGCCGGGCATATGTACTTTATCCATGTCATTTGCATTTAGGGGAGTTCCGTGCCCAGTGTGCACATATGTAGTGTTTCTCGGTTTTAGAACCTATAGCGGCAAGTGGATGTTTGTTATCCAATATTTTGATGTAGCCAAATACAACAGCCATTTGAGAGAGATTTTTTCAAATAATTCTCATCTGAATCATCAAATAAATCTTTGTCTCTTTTATCTACACTCCAAAATATCCATATTCATATTTATTCTTATTTTCCTCAAGATACTCGAAAATTGCTCTTGGATTACAGCTGAATTGTTTGCCTGAATAGCTTTCGAAGATGAGTAATCTTTCGTTTCTGGGCAAAAGCCCAATTATTCTAAAAATAATTGAGTATACACTGACCAATAGTCTTCTATATTTCATTAAAATCTTTGATTTCATTTTATTCTCTTTAAATATCAAAGAATTAAATACTTATCTCAGCAAACAAGAAAAAAAGAAGCAACTGAATGATTCAAGCCTCTTTTAGTTAGTGCGTCTATAAACTAGCCATGTGTTTTTTGATTTGGTAGTTGAAATGGCTTTTGTTCTTGAAAGGTAAACTTTCCAGCAGCTTCATATGTCCGTAGTGAAATAAATCAAATGTTCCGTACGTTATCACTTTCTTCATGAGATAACATCACCTTCCAACTGAGAGTACCAGAAAAAAACCAAAAACTTTAACAGGTTGTTTATCATTTCGACATATTTTTTACGTACCATTAATAATGAACAATAATAGCATAAGTTCCTATAAAAGTTAAGACTCTTTAAAAATGTTAATCACCAGCATTTTTTGTATCACCGTTGTATTGTTGTATATTTTTTGCAGGTCCAATATCTTATCTATACCCTTTATAACGAGTTTTCTTTTTCGGAAAAATCTATTCTTTTGTCGAGTTTTTAAGTGAAACGTTTTCTTTCTGCAACACCATTTATTTTGTACGCCCTTCTCATATTAATACATCGTCAAAACATGAAGGAATTGTAATACGAATGTTAAAAGTTCCTAAAGATTTTTGCGGTAAGATAGAGTAAAATGTTTTCAAGCTAAGAGACTTTAATCAACCTATACGAATGACACTTGTTTTTATAGACATATAGATGAAAGAAAGGTTGATACGATACAAACGAAACCTATTAATTAATTAGATAAAGAAAAAACCGAGCTTCTTGAGAAAGTGAAAAAAGCTTCTAATCTGGCCGACATTCACTATATCCTCCAAAAAGAACCTAAAGGTCTTGGACATGCTGTCTGGTTCGCGCCTAACTTTATCGGCGATGAGCCGTTTGCGGTTCTGCTTGGAGACGATATTGTTCAGGCTGACACACTAGGGTTGCGCCAATTAACGGATGAATATGAAAGAACACTTTCTTCTATTATCGGTGTTCAGCAAGTGCCTGAAGATGAAACACACTGTTATGGCTTCATCGCCCCGCTGACAAGTGAAGGCCGCCGTTATCAGGTGAAAAACTTCGTTGAAAAACCGCCTAAAGGCACAGCACCTTCTAATCTTGCCATCTTAGGCCGACGTATTCACGCCTGAGATCCTCATGTATTTAGAAGAGCAGCAGGTTGGCGCTGGCGGAGAAATTCAGCTCACAGACGCCATTCAAAAACTGAATGAAATTCAAAGAGTGTTTGCTTACGATTTTGAAGGCAAGCGTTATGATGTTGGTGAAAAGCTCGGCTTTATCACAACAACTCTAGAATTTGCGATGCAGGATAAAGAACTTCGCGATCAGCTCGTGCCATTTATGGAAGGTTTACTAAACAAAGAAGAAATCTAAACAAAAAGGCTATTGGACATTCATCCAATAGCCTTTTTTTATTTCAACATCAAAGTCAGTGTATGCTCTTCATTATCAACTGCAAAAACCTGATCATCTGTATTCACAAGAAAACGATCCTTGCTGCTGTCATACAATACATCGCTATCACTTAAGGATAGTGACGCCGGGTTGATAGGAGAAATGTTATGAAAAATAAGCTCTGTTGCTTTATCATTCTCCAGCACATAGCTGATTTTTTCATAATCAAAATCTAACGTTTTTCTGCCGTCAGCCGTATCCCCTTCAGTATATCCATTCAATTTGGATTGAATGCTGGTTCTGCTGTCTCCCAGGAATTTCAGAAAGTATTCATAGGAAGATGCTGCGTTTTGCGAGACATAAGACGTAAATGCAGCAGCACGCAATTCAGCATGTTTCATGTTAGCTGCAACAGCACTCTTTTTCACAAAATAAGACTGTCCGTTAAACTGTATTTTCGCTGCTTGTTTGCCTTTTGCAGCTACCGTTACTTTTGTACCGAATGGCAGTGTAACGTCAGCCTTCTGTTTCAAACCCTGATCCTTATAAGCAGCCGCTTTTTCATTTGCTATAAACCCTTGCTTATTGACTGCGGTTAAGCGTTCCTCCGACTTGCCCTTTGCATCGCCATGATGGTTCTTCACTTCATTTTGCGGAATAGCGCCAAACGAAGCAATTGTACGAAGCGGGGCATTAAAGAACATCGTTCCCGCCATGAAGACAGTCAGAATAGACAAAATAGCAATTTGAACAGCATTAGCCAGTGATTTTGGCTTTTTCTTTTTTTTTCGGAGACGGTCAAGCGCTTCAGGATCTTCTTTCTTCCGCTCTTCCGTTTGCTCCTTTTTATATGTCTCTTTTTCTTTTTTCGATAGCTTATTAAACCAGTCAATAAACGCTTTGTACTCTTTCACAACCGTTTTTGTGTCATCAAACATACGAAGCTCGCCGTAGTGCATCCAAGCGACGCGGTCACACATCTTTTCAATCTGGCCGATTGAGTGGCTGACAAAGAAAATCGTTTTTCCTTGCTTTTTAAACTCATTTATTCTGTCTACACACTTCTGATAAAACGTTTGGTCCCCCACAGAAAGCGCTTCGTCAATAATTAAAATGTCAGGGTCAATATGCACGGAGATCGCGAAACCGAGACGCGACTTCATCCCGCTGGAATAGTTTTTAACCGGCTGATTAATAAAATCGCCAATCTCAGCAAATTCAACGATGCTGTCATACATCTCGTCAATTTCTTTATTGGTTAACCCCATCATCAAACACTTGAGCCGGACATTGTCCCGGCCCGTCAATTGGTTATTTAAACCGGCCGAAATCGCAATCAGCGACGGCTGGCCGTTCATTTCAATTTCACCGCTGGTCGGCGGAATAATTTTAGCCAGCAGGTTAGACATGGTCGATTTTCCTGACCCGTTTATTCCTACAAAGCCGATTGTCTCCCCTTCATACACGTCAAAGGAGACATTCCGCACAGCAAAAAAACCATTATCCTTAGCCGGAAAAAACAATCCTTTAATCTTGTCCGATTGTTTTTTATACAAATGATACTGCTTTGAAACATTTCGAAACGAAACTTTTAGTTTCATCGTAAAATCTCCTTACGTATTAAAGAAAGTCAACAAACTTGTCTCTGAATTTCATATGCAGGATAGAACCTACTAACAATAAAAGGAATGTGAACAACCAAAAGTACAGCGTGTACTTTATGTCATGGAAAAACCATGCTCCATCTAAGAAGCTGTTCCGGAATCCTTCAATAATATAGAATAGTGGATTCAACTTCAGAACAGGCACTAATTCGGGGTGGCTTTGACCGAGTTTCGCATTAACATCCCAAAAAATTGGCAACAAGAAAAACAAAAGTCTTGTTACGGCCTGCAGCAAAAATTGATAATCTCTAATCAGCACACTGATCGTTGAGTTAAACAAACTAAACGAAAACATAAAAGCAATCATACAGATGAAGTAATAAATATATTGTAACCAATGCACACTCGGGAACACACCATTAACTAGGAGTACAATGATATAAATCACCATCATGATCATATAACTAAATAAGTTAGATGCAATGGCCACGGACGGTAGAGAACTAATCGGGAAGTTCATTTTAGCCACCATATTAATGCGCTTAAATACACTATTTGATCCATCAAGTATAGTTGGACTGATGAAAAACCATGGGATTAATCCTGCCAGCATCCAAATAATAAAAGGCACTTCGCCCGCTCCGGTTGTCACAGGACCGCCCTTTCTAATCCCCATACCAAATACGAACCAGTAGGCCAGCATTTGGATAAGCGGATTTAAGAACTGCCATAAGACACCTAAATAATTCATTTGATATTTAGACTTGGTTTCATAAGCCGCCAATCTTAAAATTAAAGGAAATGACGTTATTTGCTCTCTGAGTATACGCAACAAATCATTCATTTTTTATCTTCCTTAGACTTAATTGTTTTTGGGAATCTTTCTGTTTAAAAATTTGAAAGCACCGCTGATTATTGTAACAGATCCTGCATTTTTTTTCACTTCTCAACAAGTATCTAAAAAGCTGCCGAAATATCGACAGCTATACATTTTATAAAATAACCTAAATTATTCAGCTTTAAATACAGTATTAACAACCTTTTCAGATGAACGTCCTGACTCTAAATAGCAAAACTTATCATAGAAAGGACCAAAAGAAACCGGAAGCTTATAATCAGGCGATGAGATCTGCTTGATAGCCTCAATCGTTTCTTCAGTAGTTTTTACCAAAGGACCAGGAGCTTCTTTTTCAAAATCAAAGTAGAAACCACGCAACTTATCCCGGTAGGTTTCGATGTCAGGGACAAAGAATAGCATTGGCCGTTTTAAATTTGCAAAATCAAAGAATACTGAAGAATAATCAGTAATCAGCAAATCAGAAACCATATACAATTCTCGAATATCCTCATAAGCAGAAAAATCATATGCAAATCCTTCAAAAGGACCTAAATCAAAATTCTCAGCTACCAGATAATGCATTCTTAAGATTACGATATATTCATTTCCAAGCT
This sequence comes from Bacillus sp. LM 4-2, assembly GCF_000978495.1. Classification (NCBI taxonomy): domain Bacteria; kingdom Bacillati; phylum Bacillota; class Bacilli; order Caryophanales; family Bacillaceae; genus Bacillus; species Bacillus sp. LM 4-2. Next base: position 3,528,052 of record NZ_CP011101.1, read on the forward strand.
CTTGTCTAAGTTGATGCAAATCTAAATCGAGATCGAACTTATAACGCCCTTTTGCATAGAACTGATCATCTCTCCATGTAGGGGCATATAAAATAACCTTTTTATCACGAGGAATATTTAACCTACTCTTTATCAATGATATTGTTTCCTCATTATTATCATTATGAAGAAAATCATTTCTAGGATATCCAGATTCAATCATTGTCTTGTTAAACTGGAACGCCCGTGTAAAGATCTCAGTTGAATAACCATTTGGGGAAATCAAGTAATCCCAATTAGAAGCTTCCTTGATAAAATTCCTTTTATATTTTTTAGTGTTTGTACCAGGCATATGGACTTCTTCCATATCCATTGCAAGTCTTTTTAAAGGCGTGCCATGCCATGTTTGTAAATATGTTGTATGACTAGGTTTCGGAATCCATAATGGAAGCCGGCTGTTAACAACCCAATACTCAGCTCTTGCCATAGCGAAGAGCCATTTTAATGAGAGGCGATTGATGTAAGGAATTCCCTTTTCGTCAAAAGGCGCTGAATATTGTTTATTTACACTCCAATACATTTTATACTCAGGGTGGTTTTCCCGCATATATTCGTAAATCGCTCTCGGATTACAACTGTATTGTTTCCCATTAAAACTTTCAAAAATGACTGTTTTCCTTTTAACTGGCATTCTGCTAGCCATCATGAATAGAGATTTGTATGTTTTAGTGATTAACTTGTTTCTCATTTTTGTGATCTTTTTTAATTTTGATACTAATCTCTTCTTCTTTCCTTTAATAAAGTATTTCATCCTTGTTTTCAGGCTATAGTCGTTTACTCTGATACCTAGAGTCTGCTTTTTCTTTTTCTTAAAGACTTCATAACGAACTGGTGCGTTGTTTGTTTTAATAATACTTACTAATCCTTTTAATTTGTTTTTTCGATCTCCTAAAACAAGAGCAGTGCTGTTGAACTGAATATCCGTTCCTTTATCGTCATTGCATATATACTCCATAAAAAGACGATAAACATAACGTTTTTCATTTGAGAAAGGAATTTCTTTCAAAGGCACTTTCACTTCAAAATCATACAGTTCCGGAACAAAACCATCTGCTCTCATGTTTTCAAGGCCATGTGTTTTTCTATCTAGCTTGATTGGAAATTTTTCCTCAATAGGTGTTTCTCCACCCTTTTTTAAAATAAGGTTCAAGTTTTTTATCCGATATTGATTTTCGGAACTCAGGTATCCCGCATAACCTGTTATGCTTATTTCTTCAGAGCTAATCTCGATTTGATCAAATCTGATGATTTTGGCCTCTCTTTTCACCTTAATAGAAAAGTTGCCTTTATCAGTTGTATAAGGTAAAATCAAAAGTTCTGTGGTTTGATCGACATGAAAGGCGCGCTCAATTGAATTTACTTCAGCAGAAAGACGCTTCAAGAGTGGTTCCTGCTCCGCATCTTCATATTTTTTTCGAAATTCGACATAAAAATCATATGTTTGTCCCATTTCAACAGGCATAGGCAAAACATGAGCATTTATCTCAGTTTTATACTCTAATGAGCCAGTGTTTTGAAGCGGAAATTCAGATTCCGTTCCTGAACGTCTCTCTTTCAGCTTTAAAAATAACTGGTAATCCTCTAAAAATTGGTGTTCTGAATCAATTGAGATTAACAATTCAAGACTTCCTAAATTGTTTTTCAAGCTTTTCAAAATACATTTAATCACAGTGTTTTCAATCATTACTTTTTTCTGCTCCTCTGTATAAAAGCTCTTTCCTTTTTGCTTCCTTTTATTAGTGTCAACTACTAAGGACATTACCCAAAATATTAACTCTCTTTTATTTCCGTGACCCTCCAAGAGAAATTGCCTTTAACTGTTGTATAGGGCTCTACTCTATAGCCATTATTAGTATCTATACTGTTTCCTGACAATTTTGTTTCTTCACTCGAAAGTCTTCGCATTGTTTTAATATGGCCATTTGCATTGAAAACAATATAAAAATCAATAACTTGGGTTTTATTAGCAGCTATCTTTTCAATATTTACATCTTTTTCGAGATCAATTACAAACAGTTGATCATTTTGTAAGTTTGTTGAAATAATTTCAGCCTTATTCTTTCTGTCCAAGCCCACTAAACGTATTTTTTTAATATCATTATGATCAAAATTCTCAATGTCAATTTCTATTTTAGTTTTATCAAAATCCTCAGTATAGGAACTAATAGAAGGATCTTTTTTTCCAACCTTTTTAGAGAACTTCTCTCTTTCTATTCGCACCTCAATCATCTGATTAAGAGCAAAAGCCCAATTTTCAATATAGTTGGGTCTTGAATATTTTTCAGCCATTTTAAAAGCTTGTTCTGAAAATTTTTGATGAGTACTTTCATCTTTCATCAAAGAGATAATAGCTTGACCCAATTTCTCTATATTATACTGTTCAATGACATATCCATTTGCTCCGTCAGTAACTAAGCTCCTTGCTCCGTAATCATAATCGTATGTTACAACTGGACATCCATTGCTCAGTGCCTCCATATTTGATAGACCGAACCCTTCAAAATGAGAGGTTGAAATGGTTAGCCAAGCTTTTTGAAACTCTGAGTCAGGGTTATCCGTATAGCCTTTCAAAAAGACATTGTTCTGCAGTTTGGTATCTTCAATTTCTTTTTTTATTTTTTCGAAATCTTCACCCGATCCGAATATATCAAGTTTTGCTTCAGGAATTTCTTTCACGACTAAACTAAATGCTTTTACTGCATGTATCAGATTTTTCATAGATGCAAGTCTTGAAATAATGACAGCTTTGTATTTTTCACTCGGCACATTCAATACAGCGGGATCAAGAGGCTTATCAATTGTATGCGGAGTAAAGAAAAACGTCTCTTGTTCCCCTGAAATCAATTTAAAATCTTCTAGCTGCTCCTCAGTTATAAAAAAGACAGCATCCAAATTATACATCTGACTAAATACTTCTTTATAGCGACCCTTAATTTGATATTTATTGCTGCCGTAATGCTTGTTATGAATAATTGCTCCATAATAGGAAGAAGGTGATTTTTTCACTTTAAAGACATGTTTGTCTTGCGGTCTGCTGTCCACTAAAAACAACTTAGGTTTATCATTTTGTTTTTGCAGATATTCTATCCAATATTGACGCAGTTCCGATTCATCTTTTACTTTTATCTCACCCTCAAGGGAGTACCAAATAATATGAGATAATTGAACATCTTTTTCTTCATTGTTCCATACATAGAGTTTGTCTAAATATACTTGATTTTGGTCATTAATATATTCCTGCAGATACATCTTGTTTAGCTGCACATCATAATGAGTAACGAGAACTAAGTTTCCGTTCTTCGTATATTCCTCTCTCTTTATGAGCTGGTTTTTATCATTCCAATAGTCGACGTACCGGATAGTTTCTCCATCTCCGTAGTAAATTACAGACATTTCATTGTTCTTCTTACCAAACAATCTCGACACAGTTTTTGCAAATTTTCCCATTCCAACTTGCTTTTTTATCTGGTCAAGGCCTATCCTTTCTTCGTATGATCTTTTCCCATTTGTTCTAACACTTAAAAAATCATCGAATAGATTAATAACACTTGTGAATTTTTTATCAATCTTACCGTTGCTGTACAATTCATCAATTTTTGAAGACAACTCTAAATCAAAACGAAACGTTAAGAAAAAGGTGTTTTGGTTACACTCTTCTCCAAATAATTTTGAACGCAATAATAATGATTTCGTCAGACCGCCATAATTACTTGGCAGTCCACCAGAGATAAAATAATAATCCATGTCAGGAATTTGTTTTATATTAGATTCACTCACCGCATGTAAAGACAATTTTTTACTCCCTTTCGGCATCTAGAATATATGATCATTGAAATTTATATCTACCCGGATACTTTAGTCACAAAAATCAATGTAAGCATCAAAAAGTACTTCTTATTTCAATAAGAAGTACTTTAATTAGATATTGAACCAATGATATCAGGATCCTAAATTATAAACCAGCAATTTCCTCTTTGATCTTTGTTGTAGAGATGCCTTCTGTTCTTGGGAGGTAAACAACCTCACACTGATCTTTGAGAAAGTCAAATTTACCTTCCCAGTCATCCCCCATAACAAAAACATCAATATTATGATCAATAATATCTTGCTTTTTTTGCTCCCAATTCTTTTCAGGAATTACTTCGTCCACATATCGAATGGTTTCTAAAATTAATTTACGGTGCTCATAGCTGTGATAAGCTTTTTTTTGCTTTTGTAAATTGAATTCATCCGTTGAAATAGCAACAACTAAATAATCACCAAGCTGCTTTGCACGCTCAAGCAATTTAATGTGACCCCAATGCAGTAAATCAAAAGTTCCATATGTGATAACTTTTTTCATTTAAAGAAACGCTCCTTCCTAATGTTAAACACTATTAAAAACACTACTGACGTTAGCGATTAAATTCTAAAAACCTGTTTGTATTCCTTATATCGACATATTTCTCGTATGTCTTCACTGATCATTAATTATAGCATACCGCCTAAAAAAGGTTAAGTACTCATGAGGAGAAAAACATTCCAAAATATGTAATTACACTCAGACTCCATTGGCACCAAGGTCTGTTGTTCATTCGTTCATTCAATTGTAAAATTGGAAACATATTTAAATTTAATGTAAAGATAATGTTAATCCTTTGTTGAAGATTTATGTTAAAATATAAGGTAGCTTGATTTTGCTTTTAGAAACTCTCGGTTTTTAACTATATAAATAGAATCTTAAAGGAAGGAGGAGCCAGACATGCAAACAGAGACTATTCACAATATTCCTTATGTTAACAGTAACTTAACATCATTTATCGATTATCTAGAGAAACATTATATTGATCAAAAGATTGGTGCTGTCATTTCCACAGTCAACCCTGAAATTGCATTTGCAGCTATTAAAGATCGGGACTACTTTGATGTACTATCTTCTTCAAACTTCATTTTGCCTGATGGGATCGGTGTAGTCATGATGTCACGTTTGACTAACAACAGGCTTCAGTCCCGAATCGCAGGTTACGATGTTTTTAAAGAACTTCTGGGCGTTGCTAACAAAAAGAAAAAACGCATATTTCTGTACGGTGCGAAGAAAGATGTTATAAAAGGTGTTGTATCCAAAATTTCTTCTGAATACCCAAACATTAAAATCGCAGGTTATTCAGACGGTTATGTTCAAGATCGCACCCTAGTGGCAAAACAAATTGCAAGAGCAAATCCTGACATGGTATTCGTAGCTTTAGGGTATCCTCATCAAGAGAAATTCATTCATAACTACAGACACTTGTTCCCTAAAGCCGTATCTATAGGTCTAGGAGGAAGCTTTGATGTATTTAGCGGTAATGTCAAACGGGCCCCTTCCTGGATGATACGTTTAAATTTAGAATGGTTCTACCGGTTAATCTTGAATCCATGGCGATGGAAAAGAATGCTTAGCATCCCAAAATATGCTTTAACGGTTTTAAAAGAAGAAAAAAACAAAAAAACTTTCTATCCAAAGCCTGAAAAAGATCATACAAAACAGATTTAAAAACAAAACTTTCAAATAAATGGATGATAAAAATGAAAATAAGATCACTACTGGCGAATTGCTATTTGTATTTTTTATCAGCAATCGCCTTTTTTCTGCAATGGGTGAAACCTGAAAGCAAAGTGACCCTCCTGATCTCATTCGAAGCAAACGCAAAAGCGATTCTTGAGGAATATGAACAAGGACAATACTCTTATAAACTTAACATCCTGTATACCCAGCAGGCCTCTGCTATTGCCGAGAGCTTCCCGAATGTAGATGCATATTTATTACAAGAAAAAAACCCTATCCATCTCATTAAAGCTGTATACCTAATGTTTAACAGTAAAGTGATCATAACAGATAATTACTTTCTATTAACAAGTGTGTTAAATAAGCGGAAGCAAACGAAATGTATCCAAGTATGGCACGCAAATGGCTCACTCAAAAAATTTGGTTTGGAAGACATTACAAACATGCAACGGACGAAAACTGATATTAAAAGGTTCCAAAAAGTATACAGTTCGTATGATTATTTAACTGTTGGCTCAGAAGAGATGGCAAATATCTTCAAGAAATCATTTGGAATAAAGGATAACCAATTATTAAAAATAGGTGTACCTTTAACAGACCCTTATTACCGAGAAAACAAGAAAAAAATTTCAGATACTCTAAACATACAAAGAAAAAAAATAATCCTCTATGCACCGACGTTTAGAGATTATAATATGCAATCAATTCAATTGCCTTTTACAGAAGAACAATTAATTCATCAGTTAAAAGAAGAATATGTTTTATTTGTTAAGCTGCATCCCGCCATTCAGAACAATATTGATATTAAATATTCCAGTGATTATATTAAAGATGTTTCTAACTATGCCTTGTTTGATCTACTCATGGCTGCAGACATATTAATCACTGACTATTCTTCTGTTCCCTTTGAATTTTCGATTTTAAATAAACCCATTCTTTTTTATACTTACGATTTAAAACTTTATCAACAGAAGCGGGGATTGGTTGATAATTATCTTTCCATAATACCTGGAAGAGCCTGCTATGACAGTGAATCATTAATAAATGAAATTCAAACCCCATTTAATTATTCCAAAATAAAAGTTTTTTCCGATAGATGGAATAAGTATTCTGATGGGAATTCAAGCCAAAATTTATTGAATTTCATCGAAAATTTAATAAGCTAAATGATGACACTTGTTCAAAACAGAACAAGTGTTCTTTTTTCTATTGAATACCGAACGTATGTTTGCTTTAATGTAATTAGTTGCTTATGGCAGCAAATAATAATAGAGGTGGTAAATTTATGAGAAAAAAAGAACTGTTTGATTTCACCAACATCACGCCAAAATTATTTACTGAACTACGTGTAGCAGACAAAACCGTACTTCAATCATTCAATTTCGATGAGAAAAACCACCAAATTTATACAACCCAAGTCGCAAGTGGATTAGGAAAAGACAACACCCAAAGCTATCGCATAACTCGTCTATCTCTTGAAGGTTTACAATTAGACAGCATGCTGTTGAAACATGGAGGTCATGGTACAAATATTGGAATTGAAAACCGTAATGGCACCATTTATATTTGGTCTCTATACGATAAACCAAACGAAACAGATAAAAGTGAATTAGTTTGTTTCCCATATAAAGCAGGCGCGACTTTAGATGAAAATTCTAAAGAACTTCAGCGATTCTCGAATATGCCTTTCGATCATAGGGTTACACCTGCTCTTGATATGAAGAATAGACAGTTGGCAATTAGACAATACGATACAAAAAATAATAATAATAAACAGTGGGTGACAATCTTTAACCTGGACGATGCAATAGCAAATAAAAACAATCCTCTTTATACTATTAACATTCCTGACGAACTTCATTATTTACAAGGTTTCTTTTTAGATGACGGTTATTTATATTGGTATACAGGAGATACAAACAGCAAAAGCTATCCGAATCTCATAACTGTATTTGATTCCGATAATAAAATAGTGCTGCAAAAAGAAATTACTGTTGGCAAAGACTTGTCCACCAGATATGAGAATAACTTCCGTGAACCGGAAGGGATCTGTATGTACACCAATCCTGAAACTGGGGCAAAATCATTAATGGTGGGAATTACAAGTGGAAAAGAAGGAAATCGTATAAGCAGAATTTATGCATACCATTCTTATGAAAACTTCATGAATCATGTACCTATGCTTCGATCCCCTTTATTAAAAACCGTGGGGCACCAAGATACACCTCCAGAAAGATTTCAACCATTTATGCAAACCTTCATTTTAGAGTATAATGCTCAAAACAAAAAATGGATGGTTCCGACTTCAGGTTATTTACCATCTTACACATCAAATTTAGTCCGAAATATTACTATCAATGCAGATGGAAACTTGCAAGTCACATTAAATGAACGCTATATTAGTTTACTGCATCAATCGATAGAAGGAGATTTCCGCTTAAAACAAAAGGATATCCGAATGGGATCCTGGTATTTTGCCGGCGGAGAAAAATCAAATGTGCTTGAAATAGGTTTTATGAAAGGGAGTACAAAAATCAGACCCGATGATGCAGCCATCTCAAATGCTTCAAGAATGAGTATTTTTATGATTGTTGCGGACAAGATTGAGGTGTGATAATCAAATAGGCTGTAGCTATTTAATAGCTACAGCCTATTTGCAACTTTCTAAGTTTTTTATCGATATTCCGGAACATCAAAATAAAGTGTATAACCGTCCAGCAATGAATACAGGCTGTACATGCGGTTTACTTGTTTGTACGCCCAGCCGATGTCTGTTGCGTATTGATGTGTCGCTGTAGCTGACCATCTCATTTTGTACAGTGTGTCTTGATTGTAAGCTGTGTTGTGGATATACGATGAGCCTATGAATTTAGCTCCGCCGATAATGGCCGCTTCTGGTGTGAACCAGCCCTGCTCGTACGCATATTTGGCTCCGTAGTAATTCGGATTGCTGTCGTATGCTCCAATTCCATACATGTTGTATACGGTTTTTCCGTTATAGGTTAATCCATTTGCTAAGGCGGATGTCCCGTTTCCTGTTTCAAGAAGAGCGTGTGAGATTAAATACAGTTCGTTGATGCTATATTGATTGGCGGCATCGATAAATGCCTTTGCTCTCCCTGTCAGGATGCCTTTACCCGCAAGCACTTTCTGATTGACCTCAGTAACGCTGAGGCCCGCTGTCTGTGACAGCTTGAGAAATTGGAAGTAGTATTTGCTGTCCCTGGTAAAGTTATTTGGATCCACGTATTGAACTACTTCATCACTGCTTGCGTTTCGCCAGCCCAAATTGATCTTAGCCCAGCCGTTTATCTGTCCGATGATTTTCACTTTATCGCCTTTTTTAAATTGGCCGATCACGTTTGTCGGACTGACTTCCGGCGTTGACCGGATATTTAGTACATCAGCCGTAACGGTTGATGTTGCTGTATTAATGTACGTGAGCGATACGTAAGCCGCTCCGTCTGTTTGCGGACTTACTGTCATTTGTTTTTGGACCATATCACGAAGCGAGAGATTGTAATTTGTTTTCATGATTTGCGGACCGTTTTTGATCTTCACGATAGATGATGTCCATCCGTATAATTGTTTTAGCTTCGCTGATGCCGCAGCAGCTGTATCATTGCCTGTGAACTGCTCATTTACGATGATTTTATAAAGCGTATTGCTTTTCGTTGTGTAGCTCGGGGTTACACTTTTCGATTTAAGATAGGTTAACCCATTGTTCAATGCTGTTTTGCTGCTGAGCTGTGTTGTCACGATTTTGTATTGTGTATATGCAGTCTGGCCTGTTTTTGATGTTGTGACTGGGATTTTATTTTGTTTGAAAAATGTTAAAGTGCGGTCAATCTCTTCTTGGCTGATGATAGCTTCAGTTGTGATTTGATAGCTGCTCGCAGCTGTCTGACCGGTTTTCTGGCTTGCTGCTGTTATATGATTCGATTTGAAAAACGTGAGTGCCTGATTGACTTTCGTTTGATCAAGCAGAGATTCGGTTGTGATTTTAAACGTGTCAGCTATTTGTTTTTTGACGGATTTCGCAGAAGCACTTAGCTGATTTTTCTTTAATATGTTCAAACCCTTTGTGACTTTTGCTTGATCTGATGTTTCTTCTGAGATGAGCTGATATTGATTTTCTGCTGTTGATCCAGCTGCTGTTTTTGCAGCTTTTACTTTTTTCTGAGCAAAGAAGGCTGCTGCTTTGTTTGCTTGCTGCTCGCCTAAAATCTTTGCCGTCGTGATTTGATAAGCTGCAGACGTTGTCGTTTTTTTGACGCTGGATGACGTGTAATGCCATTTTTTCTTTTTAAAGAAAGTGTCTATTTTTTGGAGCTGCTGTTTTGTTATACCCTTCATATTCACGGTATATGATGTGCTTTTTCCAACCTGTTGATAACTGCCGGATACGCCGGTGTTTTTCTTGATTTGGCTGATGGCGTCCTTTACTGTACTCAGCCCTTTGAAATACGCTGATTGGACATTGTATGACTCAACGGTTGTTTTTTGATTGATGGACTTGTAGCTGCCTGTGATGCCAGTGCTCTGTTTCAGCTGCTGCAATAGAGTCTTGGCATTCGCTTCACCTGAAATGGCGGCAGTTGTGAACGTATAATAGGCTTGTCCTTTCACCGTTTCCTTTAATGATGCCTGCAGCCCCGATTCCTTTTGGAAGGCGTTTTTGATCTGCGCTGCTCTGCTGTCTCCAACGATTGTGCCAGACTGAATGGTTGTGACAGACACCGTGTGTGTGATGGGCTGATACGAGCTTTTAATCCCCGTTTGCTTAGCCAGGCTCTGGATAAGCGCCTTGACTTTTGTCTCATCAGCAATGTCTGATGTCATGACGTTCATATAGGGCTGAGCTGCTCCGTAAGCTTTTACAGCGCCAGCCACTCCCGTCTCCTGTTTCAGCTTTGCTAGCATAGTGTTGGCCTGTTTTTCTCCGGAGATGGCACCTGACGAGATGGTGACATATGGCTGTTTGCTTCCAACAGGACTTGACGTTCCTGTAATCGATGTCTGTTTGGCGAGTCCGCTCAGTATTGCTTTCGCTTCTGATTCGCTATGAAAGCCTGAGGCGGAAATTTGGTAGGTCGTTGTTGTGCCTGAAGCCTGGTAGGATGCATCCCAGCCAGTATCTTTTTCCAGTTTGGCGACAGCTTGTGAGGCTTGGCTTTCTGTACTGAACGTATTCGACGGCTCTACTTTATATAGTGAGTAGTCGGTATACGCGGCTGCCTGGGCAGAACCAGACATGGCAAAAAAGGCAAGGGACGCGGCGGATAGAAGCATAGGTGCGATTAGTCTCTTTTTCATTCCTTCTCCTCTTTCTTATTCTATGAGTATATAAAACTAGTTTATTTATCGGCACGCGCATGCTTCATTTATAGGTGAATCACTTCCATTTTCTAATAAAAAAAACTTAATCTCGAAGTGAGATTAAGTTTAAATATGAGACACGATAAGGGTACAAGTTCCTTTTATCGTAAAATCGGGCATGTGAGCCGGCAAAATAAAGTGATCGCCTTTTTTGAGCGGACATGTTTTGTCCTCATACATGAGCAAACCGCTTCCTTCTATCACGCTGCAAATCAGAAAGGATTCATCCTGAGCCATTTCAGCTTCGCCATTGATGTCCCATTTATACACCGAAAAATATTCCCCTTGGACAAATGTTTTAATGGTTATTCCTTTTCTTGATTCTGTGGATTCATCTATATACCCGTCCACATGGGGAGCTGTGGCGGCATTGACCGCTTTGGCAAAATGAAGCTCTCTTGGCTTCCCGTTGTCATCAACCCGGTCATAATCGTACACCCGGTATGTGGCATCTGAATTTTGCTGAGTCTCTAAAACAAGGGCCCCCTTGCACAATGCATGAAGCGTTCCGCTCGGCACATAATAGAAATCACCCGGTTTAATTTTGATTCTTCGCAGCAGGCCCTCCCAGTCACCGCTGTTGATCATTGTGACAAGTTCGGTTTTTGAGCGGGCCGTATGCCCGTAAATGATTTCTGCGTTTTCCTTACAGTCGATAATGTACCAGCATTCCGTCTTGCCGAGTTCTCCCTCTTCGTTTTCTCCGGCATAGTAATCATCAGGGTGAACTTTAATTGACGTATCTTCCTTCACATCCAGCAGCTTTGTCAGAAGCGGGAACCGATCCCCCTCTACGCCGCCGAATACTTCACGGTGCTCTTCCCAAAGCTCGATCAATGTCTTTCCTTTATACGGGCCATTTGCAACAGTGCTCGGTCCTTTTGGATGAGCGGAAATGGCCCAGCATTCCCCCGTTGTTTCTGAAGGAATACTGTATCCAAATCTATCTCGTAAAGCGGTTCCGCCCCAGATTTTTTCTTTAAACACAGGCGTTAGAAAAATCGGTGATTGCGTCATGATCCGTACCCCTCCCCTGTAAATAACTGATCATCATTTTCCCGGTGCGCCCCTCTTACAAACGCCCGTATAAGCTGTCTTTTTCCGATGACAACATATGTACAAAGCATCATCTTTTCATTACCCCTTCAAAGAAAACGCTTCCTATCTATTATATCACGTCGAAAAGAAGCTTTGTTTCAGCCTTTTCCTTGATAAGAATAATTCTCCTTTTTTGATACAAATTAATAAAAACCGTCAATCTGTTTACGAAGGAGAGAAACTATGCAAATCGACTCTGATCTCCAGAACAATTTAGACACACTGAAAAAAACATTGGGACAAAACGACGATATGATGTTTTATACATTTGCTTTCGGAGATAGCAGACAAAAGGCGTGTTTACTGTATATTGACGGTCTGACAGAGAATAAAATGCTGGCGCAATACGTCATTTCTCCTTTACAAAAAGAGGCGTTAGCCCATAAGGAAAGCTCGATTGAAGACTTATCCGCCTTTTTTTTCGGCTTTCACCACAGCGTTGTTTCTACAATGAAAGAAATAGAGCAGCTCGTTTTTTCAGGGCAAGCCATTTTGCTCGCTGATGGCTATCGCGGGGGATTAGCTTTCGACACAAAGTCAGTCGCAACACGCAGTCTTGATGAACCCTCCTCCGAAGTCGTGGAACGCGGCCCTAAAATAGGATTTATTGAAAAACTGCGGACAAACACGGCGCTTTTACGTGAACGGACGAGTGATCCTAATCTCGTCATCAAAGAAATGACACTCGGAAAAAGGACCAAAAAGAAAATCGCTGTCGCTTATATTCAGGATATCGCCCCAGATTATGTCGTCAAAGAAGTGTTTAAAAGGCTGAAATCAGTCAATATAGATAATTTGCCGGAATCGGGGACGCTTGAACAGCTGATTGAAGACGAACCATTTTCAATTTTCCCCACAATATTAAGCACAGAACGGCCAGATCGTGTAGAGGCTGCACTGTTAGAAGGGCGAGTGTCCATATTAGTGGATGGTACGCCGTTTGCTTTGATTGTACCGGCTACGGTTGACGAATTTATTCATTCGCCCGATGATTACAGCCAGCGCTGGATCCCAATGTCACTTGTACGCCTTCTTCGTTATTCCAGCATCCTGATCACCATTTATTTGCCCGGTCTGTATATTTCTCTCGTTTCTTTTCACACCGGGCTATTGCCGACTAGAATGGCCATTTCCATTGCAGGCAGCAGGCTTAACGTACCGTTCCCGCCTTTTATAGAGGCCTTTATCATGATCTTTACGATCGAATTGATTCGAGAAGCCGGATTAAGGCTGCCTAAGCCGATTGGACAGACAATTGGCCTTATCGGCGGGGTCGTCATCGGACAGGCAGCTGTTCAGGCACAAATTGTCAGTGCGCTTATGGTCATTGTCGTTTCTGTCACAGCACTGGCATCCTTTACCGTTCCTTCATACGCCTATAACTTTCCGCTGCGGATCATTCGGATCGGGGTTATGATAAGTGCAACAGCGCTTGGCATGTATGGCGTTATAATGGTTTATCTGTTTGTGATCGGCCATCTTATGCGCCTGAAAAGCTTCGGACAGGATTATATTATTCCGATTTTAGCAATTCCTGGACGAGATTTAAAAGACACGGTGATCCGCATTCCTACTATATTTTTAAAAAGAAGACCGACACGAAACGATCCTGAAGATAACATCAGACAAAGGTGATGGCTATGAGGAAATCAGAGCATAAACTGACATTTATGCAGACGCTCATTATGATCAGCAGCACACTGATCGGTGCCGGGGTCCTAACCCTTCCCCGCTCAGCTGCCGAAACCGGCAGTCCGAGCGGATGGCTTATGATACTGCTGCAGGGCGTTATTTTTATTATCATTGTTCTGCTTTTTTTGCCTTTCCTTCAAAAAAACAGCGAAAAAACTCTTTTTAAGCTCAACAACATTGTAGCTGGAACATTCATCGGCTTTCTATTGAATTTATATATCTGTCTATATTTCATTGGGATTGTTTGCTATCAAGCTCGGATTTTGGGAGAGGTTGTCGGATTCTTTTTGTTGAAAAACACGCCAATGGCAGTTGTGGTGTTTATATTTCTTGCAGTTGCCATCTATCATGTGGGTGGAGGCGTTTATTCAATTGCAAAGGTATACGCTTATATTTTCCCTATAACCCTTATTATTTTTATGATGCTTCTGATGTTCAGCTTTCGCTTGTTCCAGTTCGATTTTATCCGGCCTGTTTTTGAGGGAGGCTATCAAAGTTTTTTCTCTTTATTCCCAAAAACACTTTTATATTTCTCAGGATTTGAAATCATCTTTTATCTCGTCCCATTTATGAGAGATCCGAAGCAAGCGAAAAAGGCTGTTGCTTTTGGGATCGGGACTTCTACAGTGTTCTACAGCATTACTTTGTTCATTGTGATTGGCTGTATGACTGTGGCTGAGGCAAAAACGGTGACATGGCCGACCATTTCCCTCATCCACGCATTAGAGGTTCCGGGTATCTTTATTGAACGATTTGATCTGTTTTTACAGCTGACCTGGACTGCTCAGCAATTTACCTGTATGCTCGGATCCTTCAAAGGCGCCCATATCGGGTTAACGGAAATCTTTCATCTAAAAAATAAAAACAATGCTTGGCTGCTGACTGCAATGCTGGTTGCGACGTTTTTCATAACGATGTATCCCAAGGACTTGAATGACGTGTTTTATTACGGGACGCTTCTTGGATATGCTTTCTTAATTGTGATTGCAATTCCATTCTTCGTCTGGCTTTTAAGCTGGGTACAGAAAAAACTTGGGAGGGGTCAGCTGCAATGAAAACAGCAACAAAACTCGCAGTCATGTTTCTTATGCTGCAGGTTCTCTGCGGGTGCTGGGATGTCAAAAATATTGAGAAACTATCCTTCGCCAGAGGGCTGGCGATCGATGAGACAGATGATCACCAGTACAAACTGACATATCAAAACCTTCTTCCCCAAAGCGAAGACAGCCAAGCATCCGGAAAACCCGAATTTGTCAATGTGACGTCCTACGGGAAAACGATCCTGGAAGCAGTCAGTGACGTATCCATCAAGGACCCTCCTGTTTATAGCGATCATTTAAAAGTGATTCTTTTGGGAGAAAAACTGATGAGGAATCAAAATGTAGACCAAGTCTTCAACCACTTTATCCGGGATGATGAGCTGCGGCGAAGTAGCTATTTGATGGCAGCCCGAGGGAATGCAGCTGATGTTTTCACAAAAGGAAACCCCAATCAGCAGCAGCCGATGCCCTCAGAAAAACTGATTGATTTGACAACTCACAGCGGATATAACGGTAAGATTATGATACCGCTGCGTATCGGCAGAGCATCTATATACTCTCAGAACGGGTACAGTTATCTTATTCAAGCCGTGAAAAACCAAAAGGGAAAAGCCAAGTATGACGGTTCAGGCGTTATCAAAAGAGGCAGCAATAAACTCGTTGGGTTTCTTTCAGCTGATGAAACCCAGACACTGACATGGGTCATGGGGACGATCCAAGGCGGTGTCATGCCAACGACAGATAAAGGACATCCGATTACGTTTGAAATTAAAAAGTCGAAAACGAAAATTAAACCCGTCATTGAAAACGGAAAGCCTGTCTTTCAGATTTCTGTTAAAACGAAGGGCATCCTGACAGAAGACCAAAACCCGAATGAAAACTCCTTTAGCAAAAGATATTTGCACAGGCTGGAGAACATTTTTGAGAAAAAGCTTGAACGAGACGTAAAGCAGGTGATGGATAAACTGCAGCACGAGTATAAAACCGATCCGGTCTTTTTATCAGACCACATAAGGATTCAACACCCTGACTATTGGAATAAAGTAAAAGGGCATTGGGATGAAATATTTTCTGAGGCTGATTTTAAGTACGATATTTCTTTTAAAATCATTAACTTTGGCACGGTGGGAAAGTAAGCAATCAAAAGGGTGCGCATGATCGCGCACCCTTTTTTATGTTCCGACAGTCTGCTGTTTTCCGGCCGCTCCTCCCTGTCCGTTTTTGTCCCGTAAATCCTGCTCAATTTCTTCAAGGCTTCTTCCCTTTGTCTCTGTCACTTTAAATCGGACAAATAAGAACGCCATGATACCGATCGCGGCATAAATCAGGAATAAATAACTGATTCCGATCGCTTCCATTAATATTGGATAGGTTAATGAAACAATCAGTGTCCCAACGTGCAACATTAAGGTCGAAACACCGGTCCCGATTCCTCTGACGTGAAGCGGGAACAATTCAGGAAGCATCACCCACACAACCGGTCCCCAGCTGACCGCAAAGACAACGATAAACACGCCTAAACAAATGACGGTCGTCCATGAGGCAGCCGGAGTGTTATCGAAAAAGAGATTTACTAAAGCGAGAACGATCAAGCTGATCACCATGCCCGCATTCCCGAATAGCAGTAACGGCTTTCTTCCAATCTTGTCGATGATTTTAATCGCTACTAATGTCATGAGAACATTGACTGTGCCGATTCCGACCGTGCCTAAAATCGAAGCGGAGTTTCCGAATCCGACGTTTGTAAAGGTCTTTGGCGCATAGTAGATGATCGTATTCGTTCCGATAAATTGCTGCAAAAAAGCGAGTCCCAAACCTGCAATAAGCGCTGGGCGCACCCATGGATCGAACAGCTCCTTCAGACCGCCTTCATCCTGCTTTTCCGCTTCTTTTATATCATGTATTTCCTGATCAATATCTTTTGTGCCACGCAATTTTTCAAGAATTTTCTTCGCTTTGCTTTCTTCGCCATTCGTGAACAGCCAGCGCGGGCTCTCCGGCATAAACAAAATGCCAATAAGCAAGAGCAATGACGGCACAGCAGCCAATCCAAGCATCCAGCGCCACGCTTCGGCATCGGCAAATATGTAATTGACAATGTAAGAAAGAAGGATGCCGACCGTGATCATCAGCTGATTCAGTGATGACAGCGCCCCGCGTTTATGTTTTGGCGCCAGTTCAGATAAATAAAGGGGTACGATTGTCGTCGATGTTCCGACTGCAAGTCCCAAAATGATGCGAAACAGCACCATGACTCCTGTATTTGGGGCCAGTGCCACACCAAGACCGCCTATACAAAACAGCAGCGCGGCTGCCATAATTGCTTTTTTTCTTCCGAAACGGTCAGTCAGCTTGCCGGCCGCTCCTGAGCCCAATATCGCCCCAACCAGCAAGGAGCTGACAACAAGACCTTCTGTAAACGCGTTTAAGCCTAACTCCTTTTTCATAAATAAAATAGCTCCGGAAATCACTCCGGTATCATAGCCATATAACGCGCCTCCAAGAGCTCCGAAAAAATAAAGCCATATATTTGACTGCTTTTTCATAAAGATGACTCCCTTTCTCCATCAGCTGCAATGACATTGTCTGTGGGATTTTTTTAGAAATCTTTTAGCCTCTTTTTCCGGCCATTAAACCTTTTTATTTTTCTGATCATAAGTTTTCCAATCATTTACTTGTATTTTTTTCAATGTCGCCGAAACATTTTACCTGCTGCGGCGTCCAATATAAGGTGATTCAGTACATTATCGTTATCAATTTTCAAAAACAAGAACTTATAAATATAGGAATATTTATCGAAAAATGTCTTTCGAGTAGTTGCCCCATGGCAAATAGAATGGTACGCTTCAAATATTAAAGAAACGTGAGGTATTGATATATGGAAGAACGATCACAGCGCAGAAAGAAAAAAAGAAAACTAAAAAAATGGGTGAAAGTTGTTGCCGGATTAATGGCTTTTTTAGTCATTGCGGCAGGCTCTGTCGGCGCCTATGCTTTTGTAAAGCTGAACAATGCTTCTAAGGAAGCTCATGTCAGCCTTGCACGCGGAGAACAATCTGTAAAACGGATCAAAGAATTTGATCCTGGAAAAGATTCTTTTTCTGTATTGCTCTTAGGAATTGATGCCAGGGAGAAAAACGGCGAGACCGTCGATCAGGCAAGAAGTGACGCGAATGTGCTGGTTACATTTAATCGGAAAGAAAAAACAGCTAAAATGCTGAGCATTCCGCGTGACGCCTATGTAAACATCCCAGGCCACGGGTATGATAAATTCACACATGCTCACGCTTACGGCGGCGTTGACTTAACTGTGAAAACAGTTGAAGAAATGCTGGATATTCCAGTCGATTATGTCGTAGAAAGCAATTTCACGGCTTTTGAAGACGTCGTAAACGAGTTAAATGGCGTCAAAGTAACTGTAAAAAGCGATAAAGTCATTCAGCAAATCAAAAAAGATACAAAAGGTAAAGTCGTTCTTCAAAAAGGAACACATACGCTTGATGGGGAAGAAGCGCTCGCTTACGTAAGAACACGTAAAGCGGACAGTGACCTTTTACGCGGGCAAAGACAAATGGAAGTGCTGAGCGCCATTATAGATAAATCAAAATCATTGAGCTCAATTCCGGCTTATGATGATATTGTGGATACGATGGGGCAAAATTTAAAAATGAACTTATCTCTTAAAGATGCCATCGGCCTGTTCCCGTTCATCACTTCATTGAAATCAGTTGAGTCTATTCAGCTGACGGGTTATGATTATGAACCTGCCGGAGTCTATTATTTCAAATTGAATCAGCAAAAGCTGCAGGAAGTTAAAAAAGAGCTGCAAAACGATTTAGGTGTATAATGAACGGGATGGCGATTACGCCATCCCGTTTTACATATTTCCTTGTTGAAAATTATCAAAGTAACGTTTAGCCTTAATTTATATGGATTATGTTTCACAGGCAAGCTGAACATACTACACGAAGCAGCTTCATTTTTAAGGAGGTTCCCCTACATATGAAATGTATTGCGATTGATCTAGACGGAACATTACTGAATAAAGAAAGCGTCATTTCTGCGGAAAACAGAGAGGCGATCAAGCGGGCCGTTGATGCCGGCATCCTCGTCACCATTTGCACGGGAAGAGCGACATTTGATGTAAAAGCGCTGCTGGATGACTTGGACATCCCTATCATTGCAGCTAATGGCGGTACGATCCACGACACGGGTTACCGTTTGATCAGCCGGACATTAATGGATCAGGAAGCCGGTAAAGCGATTGCTGATTACTTACTTTCAAAAAACATTTACTTTGAGGTATATACAGATGACCATCTGCTTTCTCCTTTTGACGGCGAAGCTAAGCTGCACGCGGAGCTTGACATTCTAAAGAGCGCAAACCCAAACGAGCAGACGGATGACTTGTGGCAAGGAGCCATGACTCAATTCAAACAGTTTGGCATTAAACCAATCCCTCATATCGAATCGGTTTTTGACGGCGGTGAAAACATTTATAAGCTTCTTTGCTTCTCCTTTGATATGGACAAGCTGAAACAAGCGAAGGAAGAACTGAAGCATCATAAAAAACTGGCGCAAACCTCTTCAGGAAAACATATTATCGAAATCCTGCCGGCCTCGTCAGGAAAAGGACGCGCGTTAACAAAGCTGGCTGACATATACGGAATTGAAACACAGGATATCTATGCGATCGGCGATAGTCCAAACGATTTGTCCATGTTTGAAGTCGCCGGACACCGTATCGCCATGGAAAATGCGATTGATGAATTAAAAGAAAAAAGCACCTTTGTCACAAAAAGCAATGACGAAAATGGTGTGGCCTACTTTATAGACCAGCTTCTTTCGGGGCAATATGCATAAAGAAAAGACTCCAGAGATTGGAGTCTTTTTCTTTTATTGCACCCGTATACTTCCTGCGTATTTATCCTTCCAATATGTGCTCGTGTTCATATTGGTAATGGTCACGCCGTTTGATAATGTGACATGAACAACTTGTCCGTTTCCGATATAGATGGAGGGATTTAAGCTTGTTGATTGAAAGAACACAATGTCTCCCGGCTTCAGGTCCGCCTTCTCAATCTTAGTTCCGGCATTGTACTGGCTTGTTGCGTATCGAGGCAGGGAAATACCGGCTGCTTTCTGGTATACATATTGGACAAATCCAGCTGTATCAAATCCCGTCTCAGGTGTTACTCCGCCCTGTTTGTAAGGCACTTCTCCGACATAAAGCGTCGCTTCGGAAACAATCGGATTTTCTTTCGGGATTGTCAGGTTGTCAAATCGGCGAATACCCGTCATCTTCGATTTCCAGTAATCCTCTGACAAATAGGAAATGGTTACTTTTTCTGACCGGCTTGCCTGAATGAACCTGCCTGCGCCCGCATAAATGCCTGCATGTGAAATTCCCGTTTTATACGTATTGCTGAAATAGACGACATCACCAGGCTTTATGTTCTGAGGGGCTACCTTCTCGCCCACTGCCCACTGCTGTTCGGCTGATCGCGGCAGATAAATGCCGAGTGCCTGTTGAAACACATATTGCACAAGCCCCGAGCAATCAAAGCCCTCTGACGGCGTGCTTCCGCCAAACACATATGGGACACCGATATATTTTTCGGCCTCCTGAACGACAGGAACATCAGCCGTTGCCGGATCGGCAGCGATTCGTCTCGCCCCGATATAAGTTCCGCTCCAATAGCTGCTTTTTTTGTAATTGGTGATGATAACCCCTTTTGACTGTGTACTGTGAACCATTTGGCCGTCTCCGATATAAAGGGCGTCATGTGTCGGAACAGTGCCGGTGCTTCCCTCTTTCTTGAAAAACAAAATATCACCCGGCTTCAGGTTTTCCGGTTTTACAGCTGTTCCGATTTTATACTGGTCGTTTACAGATCTCGGCAGATGAATATCAGCCTTACTGAACACATATTGTATCAATCCTGATGGATCGAAACCCTCTTTCGGCGTTTCCCCGCCATATTTATACTGATATCCAAGCAGGTTTTTTGCTTCGCTGACAATCAATTCTGATGATGTATCAGCTTCCGCAATCTCCGCTTTTGTCATAATTGGAACCAAAAAACAAATGATAACCGCCACAAGCAAAAACTTCTTCCAGTTTGCCAGTGTGTTCACTTTTATTATCTCCTCCTCTTTTTGCAGTTTTAACATCGGTATTTTTTTGAATATGTTAAGAGACTTTTTAATATTTTTACAGAATGAATATGCTGGGCAAATAAAAAGAGAGTGTCTCATCAGACACTCTCTTTTTTGAATTATTTATTGGCGTTTACCGGTTCTTCCTGCTGCTGGATTTTATTCATTTCCATATCAATCTTCTGTTTTTCCTGATCTGTCAGCTGATCATTGAATTTAAAAGCTGACATAAACATGAACACGATGGCTACGGCAACAAACGGCCAGATGGCTTTGACAAATTTCATCTTTATCACTCCGATTATTTAGATTTTAGTTTGTCACTATGATCAATATCAAACGTCAGTTTTCCGTCTTCTACTTTCCAAGCGAAATTAGAGTCTTTCGTCAGTTCGCGAATAATGGTTTTCTGTTTAAGGCTGTCTTTTTTCACAGGCGCAGGTGTCGCTTCATGGATATCGATCGGTGTCACTTCAAAGCGTCCTGTTCCATTTTTCTTCAGGTGATACTGAACCAGTGCACTGTCTCTTGTTCTCGTCCAGCCTTGGTCAAAGACAAAGTTGCCGAGGCTGTAGAAAATGACGGTTCCGTTATATACTTCAATCGGTTCTAAGACGTGCGGGTGATGGCCGACGATGATGTCAGCTCCCGCATCAGACATGGCTCTTGCAAGCTGGCGCTGGCGGTCATTTGGATCATTGTCATACTCTTGTCCCCAGTGTGACTGCACAACAACAATGTCCGCATGTTTTTTCGCTTCTGAAATCATAGGGATGAAGATTTCAGGATCTGCGGGCAGCACGCCCGGCGTATTCTTTTTAGCCGCGAAACCTTTCCCGGACACATCGGTAAAGCCAAGCGTCGCAATCGTTACCCCGTTGACTTTCTGGTACGAAATTTTCTTTTTCGCATCACTTAAGCTGTATCCCGCTCCAACGATATCAAGATTTTGCTTCGCAAATTCTCCAAGCGTATCTTTCATGCCCTGAACGCCGTAATCCATTGCGTGGTTGTTGGCGCTGTTGAGAACCGTGAAATTCATATCCTTCAAGACTTTCACTGATTCCTTATTCGTCTGCAGATGAATCTCTTTATCTGCTTGTTTATAATTCTTTTGATAGGTTACCGGGTTTTCAAAGTTTCCTGCTACATAATCCGAGGCTCTAAAGATCGGTTCAACATATTGAAAAATACTGTCTGCCCCTTTTTGCTCCGTTACTTTTTCAACATAGCGTCCCATCATAATATCGCCTACAAATGAGGCTGAGAGTACGTCGTCAGAATACGTTTTGACCTTCGGCGTTTCCGCTTTTCCCGCCCACATGAAAGCGAACATAAGGACAAAAACGATCGGAATGGCAATAAATACGTGCTTATTGGTTTTCTTTTTTTGCTGTTTTGTCAGCTTTAGCAGCTTTTCATGAAAGCTCAGTTCTTTTTTCATCGTTTGACACACCTTACATTAAATTAAGTAGTAAACAAACATGATAGCAAAGGTCGCTCCGCTCAATAGCAGCGTGCTTCCGAACGTAATGGTTAAACCTTGTTTCTGAATGGTATTGGCAATTAAACCTGGCACGATGATGCCGATTCCTCGAAATTCTGCGATTTCAAATGGTACAATCGGGTATAGAAAATCAAACGCGATTTTTAGGACGATCCCTGTTATCAGCATGGCAGCGAATTTTCTGCGTCCGTACAAAATCATAAATTTGGATAAACCGTATTTCACAATGACATACGTGAGCAAGCTCACTAGCAAAACAAGTAAAATAAAGACCGGCTGATTAAACACAAGTCCTAAATATCCCGGTACAACAAGTCCTGCCGGCACGATCCCTGTTTTTTCCGCAAAAATTAAACTGAGTAGTACACCTAAAATTAGTGCGATGTATAAATCTGATCCGAACATGTCTGCATTTCCCCCTAGCTTACGAGCTGCTTTACCTTGTATTCGTGGATTTTTTCAATTAAAGGCTCTGCGGCACCATGAATATTGCCGACGCCATATATGACACGGTTGTGCATTCTTTTCTTTAACAATTCCATAATTTCATCTGTTGACTTATACTCTAGATCATGCAGTTTGTCTGCAGGAATTTTGCCTTCTTCGTAGGCTTTTACGATCGGTTCTGTTGTTTCACCGATTAAGATCAGTTCACTTGCTTCAATATAAGGCAATACGTCATTTGCGAATTGCTGTGTCCGATCGACACGGTCTGCGCGGCAGTTCATGATGATGATCGGATCATCGGTCGGGTAACCGATTTCTTTTACACGTTTCCATATATTCAAAGTAGAAGAAGCGTCGTTTGCGGCAAACCCATTAACAAAGTGCCCAGGCTCGCTCGGACTGATCAGCGGAAGAATTCTCATTGCTCCCGGATCTGGCGGCGCATTCAGCATTCCCTTAAATGCTGTTTCTTCGTCAATGCCGAGTGCTTGAGCCACACCCAGCGCCAGAGAAGCGTTATCAGGGAATACCATGTATTCAAATTTACGTAAATACTCATCTGTAATTTTTGAGTTATCAGCAATGATGACTTTTGTGTTTCGTTCTTTTGCTTTTTGTTTAAAGAACTCGGTATATTCACTATCTGTAATGACAAGATGGCCATTATAAGGAATTGTAGCAGTAAACGCTTCTGCAATTTCATCAAGCGTCGGCCCCATGACATCCATATGGTCTTCTAAAACATTCACAATGACGCCGATATTGGCCTGCAGAAGTTCTTCCTGAAAGATGATTTGATAATCTGGGTTAACAGCCATGCATTCACTGACAATCGCGTTAGCCCCTCTTTCTACTGTTTCTCTCATGACTTCTTTTTGCTCTCCGATATTCGGCCCCTGAGGTTTCCGTTTAATCGGCTTTTCCTCCGGTGTGTCCCAGTAAATCATTCTTGCATCTGTTCCTGTTGTTTTTCCAACAGTCTTGTAACCGGCTTCTATTAATATTCCGGTTGTCAGCCTTGTCACAGTCGATTTTCCGCGGATGCCGTTAATATTCACCCGAACAGGGAGGGCATCAATGTTTTTCTGATGTCGTCGTTTTTCTAATATTCCGATGACCAGTATGACAGCACAGGCTATAATGAGTAACCACATTGCTTTTCGACATCTCCTTCTATATTGTTGTAAATTCATTCATCAGTATATAGAATCACTATGAATTCTCAATCGGCATTATGTAACATAATCTTCCCTAATCGACTAAGCCAAACTTCTCTTTTGAAAGAGATTTTATACCTACAAACTGTTTTCTATTTTTGGAAAACAGCAGGACTTATACCTCATCACTTTTTTTAAAAATCGAAGAGAATGCGCTTTCATTTTTCCCCTGATATCCTTCTGGACGTATAGTCACACCCTGGTGTTTGTGTTTAATATGCATTTCAAATCAATCTTTTTTTCAGCCTGTGTTATCAAGTATCTCCTGCTATCATGCGTGTTTCCGGTTCTTATGAACACAAAATAGTTTTATCCTGTTTCTTAAGGACAAGGTCATAATGTCATCCTTTCTGCATGGAATAAGCAATATGAGGCCCATTCCAAAATGACTAAGGAGGTTCGAGATGAAAACGCTAAACATACGAGTCCGAATTCTCTAACATAATTAAACATTTTCTGGGATGATAGTCTTTTCTGTTTCTCACCATTTACAGGTCTAAACGCATGACTTTGAAACAATTTTAATAAAACTTAATATTTGTTCAAGAAATCTTCATCCATATTTGTGAAGACTTTGTCAAAAAAAGAGTGAAAACCTTAAATTTTTCAATTTTATATACAATTTACAAGTAGATTTCTTTTGATATTTTTATTGCTAACTTCGGATTGTTCATGATAATCTATCTGTGTAAACGGTTACATAAACAAGGAGGAGCTGTTTTGGCTACAATTAAAGATGTCGCCGGAGCGGCGGGCGTTTCAGTTGCGACGGTTTCCCGCGTCCTGAATGATAATGGCTATGTACACGAAGAAACGCGAACGCGTGTCATAGCGGCGATGGCGAAGCTGAACTATTACCCGAATGAAGTCGCCAGATCTCTATATAAAAGAGAATCCCGACTGATCGGACTTTTGCTCCCGGATATCACAAACCCTTTCTTCCCCCAGCTTGCCCGCGGTGCGGAGGATGAATTGAACCGGGAAGGCTATCGCCTTATTTTCGGCAACAGTGACGAGGAATTGAAAAAAGAACTTGAATACCTTCAAACCTTTAAGCAAAATCATGTCGCAGGCATTATTGCCGCAACAAATTACCCGGATCTCGAGGAATACAGCGGCATGAATTATCCAGTTGTTTTTCTGGACAGAACACTTGAAGGGGCTCCTTCTGTGTCCAGTGACGGCTATACAGGAGGAAAGTTAGCCGCTCAGGCTATCATTCACGGAAAAAGCCAGCGCATTACGCTCTTGAGAGGACCTGCTCACCTGCCGACCGCTCAAGACCGATTTAACGGCGCTTTGGAAATCTTAAAGCAGGCTGAAGTTGATTTTCAGGTCATTGAGACAGCTTCATTTTCAATTAAAGATGCACAATCGATGGCGAAGGAGCTGTTTGCCGCTTATCCAGCGACAGATGGTGTGATCGCGAGTAATGATATTCAAGCCGCTGCCGTTTTACATGAAGCATTGCGGCGCGGAAAAAACGTGCCGGAGGACATTCAAATTATCGGCTATGATGACATTCCGCAAAGCGGACTTCTGTTCCCGCCACTTTCTACAATTAAACAGCCCGCATATGATATGGGGAGAGAAGCTGCCAAACTGCTTTTGGGTATCATCAAAAAACAGCCGCTGGCAGAAACGGCAATTCAAATGCCTGTCACCTATATAGGAAGAAAGACGACAAGAAAGGAAGATTAAGATGCGTAATATTTGTGTGATTGGTAGCTGTTCTATGGATTTAGTGGTCACCTCGGACAAACGCCCAAAAGCCGGTGAAACGGTTCTTGGCACGTCATTTCAGACTGTGCCGGGCGGCAAAGGAGCAAATCAGGCCGTTGCCGCAGCCAGACTTGGGGCGCAAGTGTTTATGGTCGGCAAAGTTGGAGACGATCATTATGGAACAGCTATTTTGAATAATCTCAAAGCTAACGGCGTTCGCACTGATTATATGGAACCGGTTACACATACGGAAAGCGGAACCGCTCATATTGTGCTTGCTGAAGGCGACAACAGCATTGTCGTTGTCAAAGGCGCGAACGATGACATCACCCCAGCGTATGCGTTAAACGCGCTCGAACAGATTGAAAAGGTCGATATGGTGCTGATTCAGCAGGAAATCCCAGAAGAAACGGTTGATGAGGTGTGCAAATACTGCCATTCTCACGATATCCCGATCATACTAAACCCAGCACCGGCCCGCCCGCTCAAGCAGGAAACAATTGATCACGCTACCTATCTGACGCCGAATGAACACGAGGCTTCGATTTTATTCCCTGAGCTTACCATTTCCGAAGCTCTGGCGCTTTATCCGGCAAAGCTCTTTATTACGGAAGGAAAACAAGGCGTCCGCTATTCGGCTGGCAGCAAAGAGGTGCTCATCCCGTCCTTCCCTGTAGAACCCGTTGATACAACCGGAGCCGGTGATACGTTTAACGCAGCATTTGCCGTGGCCCTGGCTGAGGGAAAAGACATTGAAGCCGCATTGCGGTTTGCCAATCGTGCCGCTTCCCTTTCTGTCTGCTCCTTCGGTGCCCAAGGCGGAATGCCGACAAGAAATGAAGTAGAGGAGCTGCTGTCATGAAAAAACACGGTATACTGAACAGCCATCTTGCCAAGATTTTAGCCGACCTTGGCCACACTGATAAAATTGTCATCGCGGATGCCGGACTGCCGGTTCCTGACGGCGTTTTGAAAATTGATCTTTCACTGAAGCCGGGCCTTCCGGCTTTCCAAGATACAGCGGCAGTACTGGCTGAGGAAATGGCGGTCGAAAAAGTCATTGCTGCAGCTGAAATAAAAGCATCCAATCAGGAGAATGCGAAATTTCTAGAAAATCTTTTCTCTGAACAAGAGATTGAATACCTTTCTCACGAGGAGTTTAAGCTGCTGACAAAAGATGCAAAGGCAGTCATAAGAACAGGAGAATTCACACCATATGCCAACTGCATCCTGCAGGCAGGTGTACTTTTCTAGAAAGGAAGATGAAACATGCAGATTGAAATGAAAGACATTCATAAAACATTCGGAAAAAATCAGGTGCTGTCAGGCGTTTCCTTTCAGCTCATGCCTGGCGAGGTTCACGCATTAATGGGAGAAAACGGCGCCGGCAAGTCCACGCTTATGAACATTTTGACAGGCCTGCACAAAGCAGATAAAGGTCAAATCAGCATAAACGGAAACGAAACGTATTTTTCCAATCCGAAAGAAGCGGAACAGCATGGAATAGCCTTTATCCATCAGGAATTGAATATCTGGCCGGAAATGACCGTTCTTGAGAATCTATTTATCGGTAAAGAGATATCCTCCAAGCTGGGCGTCTTACAAACAAGAAAAATGAAAGCGCTAGCAAAAGAGCAATTTGACAAACTCTCCGTCTCTCTTTCTCTTGATCAAGAAGCCGGCGAATGTTCCGTCGGACAGCAGCAAATGATCGAAATCGCAAAAGCGCTTATGACAAATGCCGAGGTCATCATTATGGACGAACCGACCGCAGCGTTGACTGAACGTGAAATCAGCAAGCTCTTCGAGGTCATTACAGCGTTAAAAAAGAACGGCGTCTCCATTGTCTATATTTCGCATCGCATGGAAGAAATTTTTGCGATTTGCGACAGAATTACCATCATGCGTGACGGAAAAACGGTAGATACAACAAACATCTCAGAAACTGATTTTGATGAAGTCGTCAAAAAAATGGTCGGACGGGAGCTGACTGAACGATATCCAAAGCGCACTCCTTCTCTCGGTGACAAAGTATTCGAGGTGAAAAATGCTTCCGTAAAAGGGAGTTTTGAGGACGTCAGCTTTTATGTGCGTTCCGGTGAGATCGTCGGTGTTTCAGGATTAATGGGAGCCGGCCGGACAGAAATGATGAGAGCGCTGTTCGGCGTTGACAGGCTGGACACGGGTGAGATATGGATCGCTGGGAAAAAAACGGCTATTAAGAACCCGCAGGAAGCCGTGAAAAAAGGTCTCGGCTTTATTACAGAGAATCGCAAGGATGAAGGGCTCCTGCTCGACACCTCGATCCGCGAAAATATTGCCCTGCCCAATCTGTCCAGCTTCTCACCAAAGGGTCTCATTGATCATAAGCGGGAGGCTGAATTTGTCGATCTGTTAATCAAGCGCCTCACTATCAAAACAGCATCACCGGAAACGCACGCACGCCATTTATCAGGAGGAAACCAGCAAAAAGTGGTGATAGCCAAGTGGATCGGCATCGGACCGAAAGTGCTTATCTTGGATGAGCCAACCAGAGGTGTGGATGTTGGCGCCAAACGAGAGATTTATACGCTGATGAATGAGCTGACCGAACGCGGCGTCGCTATCATCATGGTGTCATCAGAGCTTCCTGAAATTCTGGGAATGAGCGATCGGATTATCGTTGTCCATGAAGGCAGAATCAGCGGAGAGATCCATGCGCGAGAAGCAACACAAGAACGAATTATGACACTTGCCACGGGAGGGCGGTAATATGAAAACGGAACAACTGCAAACAGAACAAAAACGGATTCACTTCGACGGAGTCATGCAAAAACTCGGCCCGTTTCTTGGTTTATTTATTCTCGTTATCATTGTATCTATTTTAAATCCAAGCTTTCTTGAACCGCTGAATATTTTAAACCTGCTTCGCCAGGTCGCCATTAACGGATTAATCGCGTTCGGGATGACCTTTGTCATTTTGACAGGCGGCATTGATCTTTCTGTTGGCGCTATTCTTGCCCTGTCCAGTGCTTTAGTTGCGGGGGTGATTGTGTCCGGTGTCGATCCGGTTCTCGCGATCATCCTTGGCTGTATCATTGGTGCCGTACTAGGCATGATCAACGGATTATTGATTACTAAAGGAAAAATGGCGCCCTTTATCGCCACGCTTGCGACCATGACTGTGTTTCGCGGACTGACGCTAGTGTATACAGATGGAAATCCGATTACCGGACTTGGCACAAACTACGCTTTTCAGATGTTCGGACGCGGTTACTTTTTAGGCATTCCTGTACCGGCAATTACGATGGTTCTTGCCTTTGTCATCCTTTGGGTGCTTCTTCATAAAACACCATTCGGACGCCGAACGTACGCTATCGGCGGCAACGAAAAAGCCGCGCTCATTTCAGGCATCAAAGTGACGCGCGTGAAAGTGATGATCTATTCTTTAGCCGGGCTTTTATCCGCTCTTGCAGGTGCCATATTGACTTCCCGCCTGCATTCGGCCCAGCCGACTGCGGGGGAATCGTACGAACTTGATGCTATCGCGGCAGTCGTCTTAGGAGGAACAAGTCTTTCTGGCGGCCGAGGACGCATTGTCGGCACGTTAATCGGGGTGCTGATCATCGGCACACTTAATAACGGACTTAATCTGCTTGGCGTCTCATCATTTTATCAGCTGGTTGTCAAAGGGATTGTTATCTTAATTGCGGTATTGTTAGACCGCAAGAAGTCAGCTTAGGAGGGTTTTCACATGAAAAAGGCTGTATCCGTCATTTTAACGTTATCATTATTTTTGTTAACTGCCTGTTCGCTTGAGCCTCCCCAATGGGCAAAGCCGTCAAACTCGGGGAACAAAAAGGAATTCACCATTGGCTTGTCCGTCTCAACGCTTAATAATCCTTTTTTTGTCTCATTAAAAAAGGGTATCGAAAAAGAAGCTAAAAAACGGGGAATGAAAGTAATCATTGTTGATGCACAAAATGATTCATCGAAACAGACGAGTGACGTGGAAGATTTAATTCAGCAAGGTGTTGATGCATTATTAATCAACCCGACTGATTCTTCGGCGATCTCAACGGCAGTAGAATCTGCAAACGCAGTCGGTGTGCCCGTCGTAACAATCGATCGATCTGCCGAACAAGGAAAAGTTGAAACCCTCGTTGCTTCCGATAATGTAAAAGGCGGTGAAATGGCCGCGGCGTTTATTGCCGACAAACTTGGAAAAGGAGCAAAGGTGGCAGAGCTTGAAGGCGTCCCCGGCGCATCTGCCACACGGGAACGCGGCTCAGGATTCCATAACATCGCAGACCAAAAGCTCCATGTTGTCACAAAACAATCAGCTGACTTTGACCGCACGAAAGGCCTGACTGTCATGGAAAACCTGCTGCAGGGACATCCTGATATCCAAGCTGTTTTTGCTCACAACGATGAAATGGCGCTCGGTGCTCTCGAGGCAATTAACAGCTCGGGGAAAGACATATTGGTGATCGGTTTTGACGGCAATAAAGATGCGCTCGCTTCCATTAAAGACGGAAAGCTGTCAGCCACCGTCGCTCAGCAGCCTGAATTAATCGGTAAATTGGCTACAGAAGCAGCAGATGATATTTTGCACGGAAAAAAAGTGCAAAAAACAATATCCGCGCCTCTCAAACTAGAAACACAAAAATAATTGTCTGATGTTTAGGAACCTGCGATAACGTGAATAGAGATATAGAACGAATTATTTCTCTTACGTGAGGAGAGGAACGGCATGAACAAACCAACAAAACTATTTTCAACATTAGCACTTGCGGCTGGAATGACTGCGGCGGCTGCTGGCGGCGCTGGAACGATCCATGCCCAACAGCCAGAAACAACGGTAAGCATTGATGATTTATACAGTTATCCGATTGATTCTTATTTGGTATCAGCAGAGGCTCTAAATGTCAGAACGAAGCCTTCCGCATCAAGCCAAAAAGCCGATACGCTGCACCTAGGAGATAGCTTAAAGCTGATTTCCTTCTCAAATGCTGACTGGGCAAAGGTTCAGTATAAAAACGGAAAAATAGGATTTGTCTCCACTCATTACATTGTAAAAGCAGCGACAACGGTAAAAACCAAAACAAAAACAAAAGTATATACTTCCGCTGATGGAAAGCGCATTAAGACTCTTCCAGCAGACACAAGCGTTTCTTTTTTAGGCTGGAGTAAAACGAATAAAGGCGGTTTTGATTTTGATTGGGTATTCGTTGATTACGGCGGTGCGACAGGTTATATGAAAACAAAGGATTTACACATGACAAAATAACTGAGAGGGATTCCGCATTTATGCGGAATCCCTTTTATTATGAATTGATTTGTCACATTCCCAAGATATTTCTCAGGAAATATTGTCGTATGCTGTGTCGAAACCTTACATGATCATCGACATTTTTGTTCACGCTAAAAAGCGGAGGTGTAAATATGGATCAATTTGAAGCAGCATATGAATCGTATAAAGCCCGGCAAACAACTGTCGATCAAGAAAATGTTCCATCTGGAAAAGAAGAAATTATTGCGGTTAGAAGAAATGAGGAAGACAATATTATCGCAGTGAAAACCAATACAGGAAGAGAGCTCGACTACCCTACTGCGCTGTCAGAAGCAAAATCAGGAAAACTCGCTCATGTTGATGTCTTCCATAAATACGGGCGTGACATTTTGCGAAGTGAACCGGACGGCATCAAGGAAAATAACCTGTCTGAACTGCCGGATTTTTAAACAAATACAGCCCTGCCGTATGTTGGACAGGGCTGTATTTTAAACAAAAGGCTGCTGGATGTATTCGGCTAACCGTTTTGCACTGTGAGAAATATCCTCTGCAGCTGCATAATTCACGCCATAGAACACATATGGAGGCAGATACTTCATGCCGATCAGATTACTCGTGGCCTGAAATGGTTTCAATAGCTCACTGATCGAGTAATGATTTGCTCCGCCCGCTTGATATTTTTCCGCTTCGCTCCCTGTTGATACAGCCAGCATCAGCTCCTTGCCATGCAAGGCATTTCCTTCTGAACCAAAAGCCCAGCCGTAAGTCAGCACAAGATCCTGCCATTTTTTCAAGAGCGGCGGAGAGCTGTACCAATATAGCGGGAATTGAAAGACAATCCGATCGTATTCCTCGCACAGCTGCTGTTCCTTCGCAACATCTATCGCTTCATCCGGGTATTCCTTATAAAGATCCCGTACTGTGATATTGTCATGTTTACTCAATTCCTCAGCCCACGCCTTATTAACAACTGAGGTCTCCATATGAGGATGCACTGCCAAAACCAATATTTTCATCAGACCACACCTTTACTGTTTTGATGTTATTTTATCTAAAATCAGGAAAAGAGCCAAATAAAAAGAAAGCCCTGCTAAAAGGGGCTTTCTTTTTTTCTTTTATTCAGGGCTTCCCTCAGTTGTTTCGATATCTCTCGCAAAATCAGGGTTATCCAGATTCGCATTAAAGAAATCCGCTGTGTTCGGAAGTCTGAGATTCATGTTCATTTTTTGAGAAATCGTAACCGTGCAATCCTCAAGCACATAGTCAAAAACGTGTCCGCCTGAATTGCGTCCTTCGTCAATGAAGTGCAGGTGATAGCCAGAAACGGCGATTCCGTTTGCGTAAGCTGGTGTCAAGAAACCTACGATCGTTCCTCTCACGTTGTCAAAGTTGAAAATCGGCTGTGTTTTGACCGCTTCAACCATTGGCACGTAAGGTTTTTCTTGAAGTTCTACCGTTCTTGTCTGCACCTTTTTAAACAATCCGTCAATACGAATTGCATAAAATAAGTTTCTGCTTGGCAGCATGCTGTTGATCTCTTTTTCAAAGTCTTCGCGTGTCATTTTCGCATCAATTTTGTGCGTCATGTCCGGTGTAAAGAACGTAAATGAACAGAACGGAGAACGATCCCCGTTTTGGACCGGTGTCGCAGTTCCGTCTGAACGGAGACGGTAAAATTCGCCGTCAAACCCAATCAGCTCTCCGTCAAGCTTGTTAAAGGTTCCGATACCGAAGTCTCCATATTTCGGAATCTCTGACAGTTCAAAATCTCCGTCATATACTCCGTCTAATAGAGAAGTCATTGTTGATACTTGATAAATCTGGCTCACAGGCTGATCTTTTTGACCGCGGCTGAGCACTTGAATGTTGCTTTCTCGTTTCATATTTCCCTTCACTCCTTTTATTTAGTGCTGTTCATAAAACAGTGTCGTGATGCGCAGAGTGCTAGAGAGCTTTCGTTTTCATGAGTTCCCCGAATTCTTTCGGAAGCTTGTCACTTGCTAAATTAATGTTATCACTGTAGTCAACCGGGACATCGATGATGACAGGACCTTCAGCGTTCATGCCTTGACGCAGAACATCTGCCAGCTGGTCTGGTGATTCTACGCGCAAGCCAGTTGCTCCGAAGCTTTCCGCATATTTCACGATATCGATATTTCCGAAATCGACCGCAGATGTACGGTTATATTTTTTCAATTGCTGGAATGCAACCATGTCATATGTGCTGTCGTTCCATACAATGTGTACAATTGGTGCTTTTAGTCGAACCGCTGTCTCTAATTCCATTGCTGAGAATAAGAAACCGCCGTCACCAGAGACAGAAACCACTTTTTCTCCCGGTTTCACCAATGAAGCGCCGATTGCCCAAGGAAGCGCAACGCCGAGTGTTTGCATACCGTTACTGATCATTAATGTTAACGGCTCGTAGCTGCGGAAATAACGTGACATCCAAATGGCGTGCGAACCGATATCGCAAGTTACTGTAACATGATCATCGACTGCATTACGCAACTCTTTAACGATTTCAAGAGGGTGCGCTCTGTCTGATTTCCAATCTGCAGGCACCTGCTCACCTTCATGCATATATTGTTTTAAATCAGAAAGGATTTTCTGCTCACGCTCTGCAAATTCCACTTTCACAGCATCGTGTTCGATATGATTGATCGTGGACGGAATGTCACCGATCAATTCAAGATCAGGCTGGTAAGCATGATCAATGTCAGCGATAATCTCGTCTAAATGGATAATTGTCCGGTCTCCATTGATATTCCAGAATTTCGGATCATATTCAATCGGGTCATAGCCGATCGTCAGAACAACATCTGCCTGCTCTAGCAGTAAATCGCCAGGCTGGTTGCGGAACAAACCGATACGGCCAAAATATTGATCCTCTAAATCTCTAGAAAGGGTACCGGCAGCTTGATATGTTTCAACAAATGGAAGCTGAACCTTTTTCAAAAGCTTGCGAACCGCTTTAATTGCTTCCGGTCTTCCGCCTTTCATGCCGACCAAAACGACAGGAAGTTTTGCTGTTTGGATTTTTGCTATGGCCGCACTGATTGCATCATCTGCTGCAGGACCGAGTTTTGGCGCTGCAACAGCACGCACGTTTTTCGTATTTGTGACTTCATTCACAACATCTTGCGGAAAGCTCACAAAAGCGGCCCCAGCCTGCCCTGCTGACGCTATCCTAAATGCATTTGTAACAGCTTCCGGTATATTTTTTACATCTTG
The DNA here is from genome assembly GCF_000978495.1 of Bacillus sp. LM 4-2. Classification (NCBI taxonomy): domain Bacteria; kingdom Bacillati; phylum Bacillota; class Bacilli; order Caryophanales; family Bacillaceae; genus Bacillus; species Bacillus sp. LM 4-2. The sequence goes on from NZ_CP011101.1 coordinate 3,562,382, forward strand.
AACTTCTACACTGTATTTTGTAATCGGCTGGAATAGCGCCGCATTATCCAAAGATTGATGTGTCCGTTTTAAACGATCTGCACGGATCACGTTTCCAGCAAGCGCAACGACAGGGTCTCCTTCAGTGTTCGCTGTCAGCAGGCCTGTTGCCAAGTTAGAGGCACCCGGTCCTGATGTGACTAACACGACTCCCGGTTTTCCAGTTAAACGGCCGACTGCTTGGGCCATGAATGCTGCGTTTTGTTCGTGCCGGGCAACGATAATTTCAGGTCCTTTATCTTGTAAAGCGTCAAATACCGCATCAATTTTTGCACCTGGAATGCCAAATACATGTGTGACACCTTGCTCCACTAAGCAATCAACAACAAGCTCCGCCCCTCTGTTTTTCACAAGGGATTTTTGTTCTTTTGTTGCTTTTGTCAACACCCTCACTCCTTATTATGCATTTTAAACGTAAAATTTTAAATATCTTGTGATAAGTTTCACTATACACTCTTTGGAAATTGACCTCCAATATCGATTCGCCTTATGATTAATATGTAATACGAATTATTAACCTATGGAAAGGAATGCATATTGAATGGAGCTTCGCCATCTTCAATACTTTATCGCAGTAGCCGAAGAGCTTCATTTCGGAAAGGCTGCCCGGCGGCTGAACATGACGCAGCCTCCTCTCAGCCAGCAGATCAAACAGCTGGAGGAAGAAGTCGGAGTTACGCTTCTGAAAAGGACAAAACGATTTGTCGAGCTTACCGCAGCAGGAGAAATCTTTTTAAATCATTGCCGCATGGCATTGATGCAAATCGGACAAGGAATTGAACTGGCACAGCGGACGGCCCGCGGCGAGCAAGGCCTTCTCGTAATCGGTTTTGTCGGATCAGCTACATATGAATTTCTGCCGCCGATTGTCCGGGAATATCGTAAAAAATTCCCATCTGTGAAAATAGAACTGCGTGAAATATCCTCGTCTAGGCAGCAGGAGGAGCTACTAAAGGGCAACATTGATATTGGTATACTTCATCCTCCCTTACAGCATACAGCTTTACATATCGAAACCGCCCAAAGCAGCCCTTGTGTTTTAGCTTTGCCTAAGCAACACCCATTGACTTCTAAGGAATCAATTACGATTGAGGATTTAAGAGATGAACCAATTATTACTGTTGCTAAAGAAGCATGGCCTACTCTATACATGGATTTTATTCAGTTCTGTGAACAAGCGGGCTTCAGACCCAACATTGTCCAGGAAGCCACAGAATATCAAATGGTGATTGGTTTAGTCAGTGCCGGAATTGGTATGACATTTGTTCCTTCCTCGGCCAAAAAATTATTTAATTTGGATGTTACTTATCGAAAAATGGACCAAATACAGCTTAATGCAGAATGGGTTATCGCTTACCGCAAAGACAATCATAATCCGCTTATAAAGCATTTTATTCATATTTCAAATTGTCAGCAGACAAGAACTAAAGAGAGTGATGCAGGTACATGAACAATACTTGCAATCTCTTTTTTCTTTTGGGATTCTTATGGAATTTTTATTAATTTAATATAATCGCTTAGTACAACTTTATATCAGTATACGTATACATACAGTACAAATAGTTGGCAAGGACATCAGTAAGCGCAGGACATTAGTTTGATTTTAAAAATGAAAGATAGAGAGGTGAAGTAAATTATTGAGTTCACCGGCATATTCACATTGCTCGCTTTTTTCGTAACAATGATTTTTATTTTCTGGAGACCAAAAGGACTAAATGAAGCTATCCCCGCCACATTTGGCGCTTTAATGGTTTTATTGTGCGGAAGTGTGTCATTGGCAGACTTAGGGGAAATCGGAACAAAAGTCACGGGTGCATCGGTTACAATCCTTGCCACTATGATTATGGCCATTGCACTAGAAAGCTTTGGTTTCTTTTATTGGGTGGCTGCAAAACTGCTCCAACAATCCAAGGGTTCAGGCATCAAGCTTTTTTGGCTAACCAATTTGCTCTGCTTTCTCATGACCATTTTCCTTAATAATGATGGGAGCATTTTGATCACAACTCCAATCCTTTTGCTTGTACTAAAATATTTAGGTTTAAAAAAACATCAAAAAGCCCCATATTTATTAAGCGGTGTTTTAATAGCCACAGCCTCTAGCGCACCGATTGGCGTAAGTAATATTGTTAATTTAATTTCTCTCAAAATCATTGGAATGGATCTATATCTTCACACCGCCATGATGTTTGTCCCTAGTATGATGGGACTCATTTTTATGACTTGTCTACTGTTTATGTTCTTTTATAAACGTCTTCCCAAGAACCTGCCAGATATACCGGGCCATTTTCAGTCTCTGCGGCATAGAAGGTACCATCCTCTTCATTCGCCATCAGCTCCTTTACCAGAACGAAATCAAACAAAAATCATGTTGTTTGTGCTTGCATTTGTTTTTCTCGTCAGAATGAGTCTATTTGCAGCATCATATACCGGTATTTCTGTTCCTCTAGTCGCTGTCATCGGATCTTTTATCCTGTTGAGCTGGAGATGGATTTATTTCAAAACCTCCCCAAGAGACTTGTTATATAAATCGCCTTGGCACATTTTTATATTCGCTTTTACTATGTATGTCTTAATTTATGGTCTGCATAATATTGGATTCACAGAGTTACTTGTGAATTATTTTGAACCTGTGGTTTCTGGAAGCCTCGCCCATGCAACTTTCGCATCAGGTATCTCTACTTCAGTTTTTTCTAATCTCTTTAACAACCATCCAGCGTTAATGATCAGTACTTTTACCTTAACTGAAATGACCCTGAATCCTTCAACAACAAAAATCATCTACTTGGCAAATATTATCGGCAGTGATATCGGTTCATTATTATTACCTATGGGAACCTTAGCAACGCTTATTTGGATGCATATATTAAAACAGCATGATGAAAGTATTTCATGGGGCGAATATATAAAAACGACCATTATCATCATTCCGCTGACTGTTCTTTTTACGTTAACATGTTTATATTTTTGGATCAGTTGGTTATTTCTTTAGCACAGTATGAAACGAAAAACTGCCTTCTGCTTTTCAAGAGGGCAGTTTTGTATACACTAGGGAAGATGCATTGTCTTTAGATGATTTAACTTCCAAATGACTGGCTCTCCACTTGCGTTAATAAGCTCAATTATATTATTAGAGACATCCTTTAATAGACCAACTTTTTCTGGCACCTCTCCCATATCAAATATGACCAATTCACCAATATTTTTTTTGATCTGCTCCTCAAAATTACGCACAAGAGGAACTTTGGAAGGCACGACCGGCAATTGTGAGTTGTCAAGAGTATACGGTGTTTGTTCAGTTGAATAAGGGGTAAACCATTTTAAATGATGCATAGATATAAAAAGTATTTTAAATACGGGTGAGAAAAATACAATATAATCGTTTAAAACATTTGTAACATACCCATGGATCGATCGACCCCCAGTTACATAAACTTCAATAAACTGGCCTTTGACCTTGTTTAATGTATTTCTATATGAAAAAGCTTGAGTTTCTGCCTCTATCATTGGATCTTCCGGATTGATCAAAAATGGCTTCTCAGTACTGGTCATTATTTTCGCCTTGTTCATTTGATGAAGATGCAACAAGGGAATATAAAGATAATTGCAGCCATCAAAAATAACAAAAATATCCTGTCCGATATCTATGAGGGTGCCGACAAACCTTGTATCTCCTGAAATGACAACCTCAACATCTGTGTTAAGGAATTGATTCAAACCTTTCACGATTCTCCTCCTTTAACTGAAAAAGGGCATCACTTAATCTGATGCTCCTCCATTATCTATTAAAATTTACGTTTCCAGTGATAGTCTATCGTTCTGACAATCGTTTCATAGCTATAATCATCCTTTTGTTTTTCTGAACTTTTGAAGGAACTTGAATAACCTGGTGATCTTGATGATTGATAATCTGATGATCTTGGTGATCGTTTAGATGATTTTGATGATTGATAATCTGAAGATTTTAATGATCGTTTAGATGATTTTGAAGAACTTTTTGAACGTGACGAACGGCCAGATTTGGATGATTGATAATCCGAAGATTTTAGTGATCGTTTAGATGATTTTGAAGAACTTTTTGAACGTGACGAACGGCCAGATTTGGATGATTGATAATCCGAAGATTTTAGTGATCGTTTAGATGATTTTGAAGAACTTTTTGAACGTGACGAACGACCAGATTTGGATGATTGATCATCTGAAGATTTTAGTGATCGTTTAGATGATTTTGATGAGCTATATGATTTTGAAGAAATGAACGAATTGCTGTCCTTATCATTATTGTCTTCCTGGCTTTGTTCATTTTTTTGATCCTCTTTTTTGTACGACCCTTTTGGTCCTAAGCTGATGCTTTTTATGTGAAAAGGATAGATGCGAAGCACCTCTTGATTTTTCACTATAGTATAATGGCCGTCGGCATTATCTACAAGGATACCCTCAATGGCTTCCGGACCTCCACGATTAATTGAAACCCATTTATGAGTCAGACTCTTAAAAACCTCGCTTAAATCATCAGCTTCCAAAACTCCAACTGGCGTCTGCTCTTCTATTTTCAAATCAGGCTCGTGTTTACTTATACTTTTGATGTGATGGATATTAAAATACACTACCCCATCCTCATTTGTGTTTAACGCAGCGTAATCATCTCCCAGCCAGACCAATCTTCCTTTTTTAGATTCCGGACCCCCTTGGTTAAATTGAACTGATTGGTTTATTAAATGTCCGATTAAGCTATGAAAATCATCAGCATCGAGCATTTCCTCAGTCTCAATTGTCGTGGTGCTATTATTGGTATCCTCAGTAATACTTTTCACATGCTCCAACTGATAATAAATTATTTTTTTTTCAGCTTGTAAAGCTATATAATCTGATTTTACAGCTGTTAATTTTCCTTTTTTAGATTCCGGACCTCCACGATATACAGTAACAATTTTATCTTTCATTGAGTGCAAAAAGTTATAATACGATATTTCATTATTTGAATGATATTTCATTCTCCTCTTGCTCATTCAAATTCCTCCTAGTCACTTATACATAGATGATAAACATACTGCATATATACGTGTCACATTTATTTGTTGAACTAATTCAATAGCCTAATTGTCGCTTTTTCCGCGAATACCCATTTTCACGCATTCATAAAATACTTAAATGATCTTTGAGGTATTGTGAACGGTTTTTAATATACTCGCAGATCACATCCGGCTCACGGTCAAAACGCTCAATATCATTCTTTTTATACGGGTCCATGAGGACAAACGGCCTAATCCGTTCATACATCGCCATGATTTTCGGTTCCATATATTCTATTGTAAAAAGAGATTGGAGCGTTTTTTCTAACAGGCGCTTGTAGGACTTGCGAAACTCGGATTCATCCAATATCCGGGCGGTTAGTGTATTAAATCCTTGAATTCTTACATAATCGGCAGCCATCCGCTCTCCATGGATATCCCTGCCCCAAGTCGCATCATAATCCCAAGGAATCACCTCAAATAATCCGGTTTCCCCGCTTCTGTATAATGCGTAGTTGTGGACAAACCCGTCATAGTTCGAGGTGAATACAATACCAGCAAGCCAGCGCAAATACTTATCGACATCCACGTGTTTTGTCACTTCTGACTTAAACTGAGCTTTAGGGACCGTATTAATTTTAAAAATCATATCCTGTAAATAAAAATCATCCTCCTCAGTCCCTGTTTTCTTTTCATATCCAAGCTCCAGCGATGTTTTCGTTTCCCTTTCTAAATCGCTCATCAGAGAAAAGTTGGCATCATCATCCACCGCATAAAAAATCGCGCCATCAGCCAGCTTCCTTTTCGCCAAATAATATTCATCTACGGATTCAAGTTCAAGATAAACCCCTTCATTCTTCCCATTCATCTTTACAAACACAAACTCTGCCTTTGGAGACAGTGTCCCTAGCTCCGAGAAAAAATCCAGAGACAATTTGTTTCTCATCAAGGAAGGGTCTTTATACTCCGCATTTAAGTGAATCTCTCGCGCGCCGCGGAATGTTTTCGGCTGATAAAAGGAAATATGGTATGACTTCTTTTTGAAGTCTCTGATATGTGATCCCCGATAAGCGATATCAATATCCAGCCTTTTTTGATTTACCTTCATCACAGCTGGCACCGGATCATCGTCCCATATATCCTTTTTTAATTCACGCAAGTCTTTTGGATGAACAAACAGCTGATAAAGCGGTAAATTGGATTGATTCTTCATCCATAATCCTCCTTACAAATTTTAGGCTTTTATTTTTATAAGATCTCAGCGGAACACTTATACACTTTTTAAAACCGCGCGTACTATGAGGGTAGTAAGGATCTTCATCCTTAACATATTTTTAAAAGGAGGATTTCAAATTGGGCCACTATTCCCATTCTGACATCGAAGAAGCGGTGAAATCCGCAAAAAAAGAAGGTTTAAAGGATTATTTATACCAAGAGCCTCATGGAAAAAAACGCAGTCATAAAAAGTCGCACCGCACTCACAAAAAATCTCGCAGCCATAAAAAATCATACTGCTCTCACAAAAAATCTCGCAGTCACAAAAAATCATTCTGTTCTCACAAAAAATCTCGCAGCCACAAAAAATCATACTGCTCTCACAAGAAATCTCGCAGCCACAAAAAATCGTACCGTTCTCACAAAAAATCTCGCAGCTATAAAAAATCTTACCGTTCTTACAAAAAATCTCGCAGCTATAAAAAATCTTGCCGTTCTTACAAAAAATCTCGCAGCTACAAAAAGTCATACTGTTCTCACAAGAAAAAATCTCGCAGCTATAAAAAGTCATGCCGCACACACAAAAAATCTTATCGTTCCCATAAGAAATACTACAAAAAACCGTACCACCACTGCGACGACTACAAAAGACACGATGATTATGACAGCAAAAAAGAATACTGGAAAGACGGCAATTGCTGGGTAGTCAAAAAGAAATACAAATAATCTAAGTTTTCATTGTTTCAATAGGCTGCCGGCGGAGGTACGGAAGCCTATTTTTTTATTTGCCCTGTATTAGATATATGTCATGACATAACATATGCAACCCGCATCATTTGGTTTCCTTTAAACCATTTCGTTATAATCAAGGTATCCTAACGATAAAGGCGGTTGTTGCTATGTACATATTTCAAGCTGATCAGCTTAGTGCCAAAGACACATACAAGCTATTGTCAGGTACCGTTATTCCCCGCCCCATTGCATTTGTGACAACACTTTCTTCAGGAGGAGCGGTCAATGCCGCGCCTTTCAGTTTTTATAACGTCGTCAGCTCAGATCCTCCGCTTCTCAGTATTTCTGTTAACAGGACGGAAGGACGCCAAAAAGATACAGCGCGAAACGCAGTGGAGAACGGAGAATTTGTCGTTCATGTCAGTGATGAAGCCATCATTGAAGATATCAATGAAACAGCTGCAAGCTTAAGGCCGGATGAAAGCGAGCTTACACGCACCTCGCTTCATCCTGTTGAAAGCAAAGCTGTTTCAGTTCCCGGCATTAAGGAAGCCCGCGTTCGCTTTGAGTGCAAATTAGAGCGGCATATTACCTTTGACAATGATCAAGGCATCACTACAGCAGATCTGCTCATCGGAAGAGTTGTCTGCTTCCACCTAGATGAAAAGGTGTATGATGCAGAAAAGGGATATATTTTAACGGATGAATTAAAGCCTGCCTCACGATTGGCGGGAAATCACTATGCCAAGCTGGGGGAAGAATTCACACTGATTCGTCCCAGCTGAAGAGAAGGACTATTTAAATAGAAGAAACTAGTCAAAAAGACCTTATGATTACAAAATATCGCCTGTAAATAACTGAAAAAATATCAAAAAAAGAACACCCAGAGTAAGCTCGGGGTGTTCTTTTATGAAACGTTTTTCCTTTTTCTTCGTATATAGGTAGATTAGGAGGAATTGGAATGACAAACTTTTGGATTTTAATGCTGATCGCTATTACCATCAGTCTCGCCTCTCAATTTTTTATAAAGAAAAAATACGGTATTGATAAATCCGGCTGGCGATATAAGCATGTCAGCAATACACACAAATGGATCGAAATCACTTTACTTATTTTGTTTGTGTTTTCACTCTCCTTTTTTCCAGTTGAATATTTGCTTCTTTTATTTTTTATTGTGATTGACTCAATACGAATTTTTATGGAGTGGCATTATAGACCTGAAGATAAACAGTTTATGTACCACATTGTAGAGGTCTCCCTTATGTTTATGCTTTTGATTTATATTTGTACCCTATAGTTATTTAAATCCCCACAGCCGCTCCGTCTCCCCGAGGATCGGCTCCGCCTTGGAGAAAGCCTTCTTCATCAACTTTGATTGCAGCCGCTTGTCCCATCAGCGGATCATAGTCACCGACAACCTCCACGAGATGCCCGCTGTCTTTCAGTTTTTGGATTGTTTTGTCTGTGAATCTGCCCTCGACTCTGAGACCTTCGTATTCCTCTCCCCACGTTCTGCCCCATACCCAGCGCGGTTCGCTGATTGCCTGCTGTGGATGCATTCCGTAGTCCAGCATTCGGGTAATGATGGCCGTCTGAGTCTGCGGCTGGCCTTCGCCGCCTTGTGTGCCGTACAGAATTTTTGGCTTTCCGCCTTTACAGACCATAGCCGGCATCAACGTATGGAAGGTGCGCTTTCTCGGTTCAAGCGTGTTGACATGATTTTCATCCAGTGAGAAAAACGATCCGCGGTTTTGCAGTAATATGCCTGTATCACCGGCAGTGACTGCCGAGCCAAATTCAAAGTACAGGCTTTGAATGAATGACACTGCGTTGCCATCCGCATCGATTACGGCCGCATATGCCGTATCACTTCCCACCGGCCTGCTTTCTGCCGGTATTGCGAGATAGCCGATTTCTTCTGCCAATTGTTTTGCATAACGTTTGTCCAAAAGCCTTTCAAGCGGAATGTCTGCAAACGCCGGATCAGTCAGGACGGCATCCCGATCTAGAAAACTCTTTTTCAATGCCTCCACAAGCACGTGATAATACTCAAATGAACCGTGTTCGATTTGGGTGAAATCATAGTTTTCCAAAATGTTCAGTGTTAATAAACCGGTAAATCCCTGAGAATTTGGCGGCGCCTGATACACACTGTACCCTCGATAATCACTTGATACAGGCACTGCCCACTCACCCCGATGCGCTTTAAAATCATCGATTGTCATGTAACTGCCGTTATTCTGTAAATGTGAGACAATCCGCTGAGCGAGATCTCCTTCATAAAATGCGCTTCTTCCTTTTTCAGCAATCAAGTTCAGACTGTCTGCAAGCTCTTTTTGCACAAACCGCTCTCCCGGGACAGGTGCTTTGCCCCTTCTTGTGAAGATGTCAGCCGTGTAAGGCGTGGAAGCCAGCAATTCAATATTCTTTTCTGTGTGACGACACTGATCAGCTGATACAGGAAACCCATTTTGGGCATAATCGCGTGCGGGCTCCAATACATCTGCAAGAGACAGACGCCCGTACTCCTTCAGGACCGCATCCCAGCTATCAACCATTCCCGGCACGGTAATGGCACTGTCAATTCCCCGCAGCGGAATCGCGCTTTTTCCCTTATATACATCTCTCGTTACGTTTTTTCCTGAACTGCCGCTGCCATTGTAGACTTTTACTGCCTTTGTTTCCTGGTGAAAGGTCAGCCAAAAGGAATCCCCGCCAAGTCCGGTCATATGCGGGTACACAACCGCAAGACAAGCACTCACCGCAACAGCGGCGTCAAACGCGTTGCCTCCCTTATCCAGTATGCGGTTTCCGGCTTGAGAAGCGAGGTAATGCGGACTGACGATCATTTGCTTTGTACCGATGACAGATTTGTTCATCACAAGTCCCCTTTTTTAAGAAATTTTCTTCAGTATAGGGAGCCTGATTTTTCACATCTACTGATCCGGCAGAAAAACTGACGAACTTTCTACTTTTCGCAAATAACAAGATATTTTTGCATTCATTTCGAAAACAAATAAAAAATTATTATTTCGATACGTAACTTTTATGATAAAATGATTGCTAAAAGGCTACGAAAGCAGGTGGAGCAATTGAGTCATGAATATCAAATCCCCAACCTTGTACTTGATGAGACTGATAAACAAATTCTCACGATTTTGCATGAAGAAGGCAGAATTTCTTATACGGATCTTGGCAAAAGAGTCGATTTGTCACGGGTCGCCGTCCAGGCCCGTATCAACCAATTAATTGAAGCCGGTGTTATTGAAAAATTCACCGCTGTCATCAATCCCGCTAAAATCGGCATTCATGTTTCCGTGTTTTTCAATGTCGAGGTAGAACCGCAATTTTTAGAAGAGGTCGCTCTTAAGCTTGAGGAAGAGCCTGCGGTCACCAGCCTTTATCACATGACAGGCCCGAGCAAGCTGCATATGCATGGGATCTTTGCCAACGATCAAGAAATGGAAGAATTCTTAACAAAACGGCTGTATCCATTGCGAGGCGTCGTCAGTGTTGATTGCCAGATGCTGATCAAACGATACAAAAGCCGTATGGGAATGAAGCTGTAAAGGAGAGAAACGAATGAAAAACCATCCTTATCGGGATATGACGGCCGCAATGGTTCGCACCGGCATATTAGGGTTCGGCGGCGGACCTTCCGTGATTCCGCTGATCCGCCATGAAGCGGTCAATAAATATAAATGGATTGACGATGATGAATTCGGAGAAATATTAGCAATCGCTAATGCGCTTCCCGGACCGATTGCCACCAAAATGGCTGCTTATCTGGGCTTTAAGCTAAAAGGCACATTAGGTGCAGTTGTGGCGACCCTCGCCCACATTCTGCCTACATGTCTTGCGATGGTGGGCTTGTTTGCGGCTGTAAATGTGTTAAGCCATTCAGCAATTGTTGCAGGTATGATCGGTGCCGTCACGCCGGTAATTGCGGTAATGCTCGGAATCATGGCGTACGAGTTTGGCCAAAAAGCGCTTAAAGGTTTCGGCTGGGTTACCGGCATCCTGTTTTTTATCATCGCTTTTATCGGCCTGCAAACTTTACAGATTAATCCCGGCCTGGTCATTATCATTTTCTTAGCGTACGGGGCGTTTCATTTTAAACTGAAAGACAAAATCACAAATAAACATTCAAAAGATAAAGGAATGTCAGCCTCATGATATCGATCTATTTATTTATGGCGTTTTTTATCGCAAACCTACTGGGATATGGCGGCGGACCTGCGTCTATCCCGCTAATGTTTGAAGAAGTTGTAAACAGATACAGCTGGCTCTCAAACGATCAATTCTCAAATATGCTCGCACTTGCGAACGCTTTGCCGGGCCCGATCGCCACGAAAATCGCTGCGTATGTCGGCTACAGCGCAGGCGGGTGGCCCGGCTTCCTAATTGCCCTGATCGCAACCGTCGTACCGTCGGCGCTCGCATTGATCGTCCTGCTGCGCATCATCCAGCGCTTCCGCCAATCACCTGTCATCAAAGGCATGACGCTGTCCGTCCAGCCTGTCATCGCGGTCATGATGCTCATTCTTACCTGGCAAATCGGCGCAGATGGCATCAAAGCGATCGGCTGGATCCAATCGATCGTGATTGCGGGAATTTCGCTCCTTGCCATGACAAAATTCAAAATGCATCCGGCATTTTTGATTATCGCGGCGTTTTTATATGGGGGCCTTGTGATCCCTCATTTATAGAAAAAAGCACCTGGACAGGTGCTTTTTTATTTTGGCCCAGAAATGCCGTTTGATATGACAGCTGTTTCTTCTCCTGCGTCACTCTTGATGATGTGCTTGACTTGCAGCGTGGTTCCTGCCATTCTCACAGATTGCTTCAACTCGGACGAATTGGTTTCAACTTGTATCCAAACAGGAGGCTGGACCTTCCAAAATAAATAGAGTGCAAGAATCAGCAAGCCAGCAATGACCGACAGCAAAAACTTCATATCGCATCGCTTCTTTTCAGTAAGCGGCCCGCAGCGGACAGCGCCTGATGATCACGAAGAATATCGCCTGGACGATTGCCTTCTCCCAGCACATAGCCTTTAAAGGACATTCCCATAAAATGAAAAATATGTTCGAATTGCTGAATCAGCGGCAGCCCTTTTATTTTTGGATTGTCTCCGCCCACTGCTATTACATATGCCTGTTTCACTGACATTTGCTGTTTAAAATCAGGAAATCTCGGATCTCTCAACGTCTGTGACCAGCGATCAATAAACAGCTTTAATGTCCCTGACATGCCAAACCAATAAATTGGGGTGGCGAATACAAGAATATGGCACTGCAATATCCGTTCAATGATAGAATCGTAGTCATCTTGAACAGGACGAAAGCCGCCTTGGGCGTGACGCAGATCTTCAATTGGCTGAATTCGATATTTCTGCAAATAAATGTGCTCCGCATCGAATCCTTGAACAGCCTTCTCCGCAAGAACATCCGTATTTCCGCCAGACCGAGTTCCGCCGTTAATAACCGCAATTTTCATGATGCATCTGCTCCTTTGTTTACGAATGATTTTCTTCATCTTATAATGGATTCATCAATCAAGACAGATGATTATTTCGATTAATCCAATCGCTAAAACCGATTTAGAAAGGAAGAGAACAAGTGGAATTGAAGCAGCTGATCACCTTTATTACGGCGGCAGAACATGTAAACTTCACCCTAACCGCCAAAATGCTTAATTATGCACAATCAAGCGTTACCTCTCAGATCAAATCACTTGAAGAAGAAATTGGGACGCCTTTATTTGAACGGCTCGGCAAGCGGCTTATCTTGACAGAAGCAGGAAAAACGTTCAAATCTTATGCACAGAAGATCATTGCGTTAACAGAAGAAGCGAAAATGGCCGCAAATCAAGTAAGAGAAACAACCGGAACCTTAAAAATCGGGGCGACAGAAAGCCAGTGCACATACCGCCTGCCCCCTATCATAAAAGAATTTAAACAGGCTTTTCCCCAAGTAAAGCTCATATTCAAACCATATATCTCCAATGAACAAGCGAAAGAACAGCTCTTACAGGGCCAGCTTGATATCACCTTCATCTTGGATGTAAACCGGATGGAAGACGCACTGCACGTTGAATCTTTGATTCAGGATGAGATCAAAATGGTGGCTGCTAATGACCATCCTTTTCCTGCGGATTTACCAGTAACATTGAAGGATCTTCAAAACGAAACTCTTCTGCTGACAGAGGACGGCTGCTCGTACCGCACGCTCTTTGAGAACAATTTGCATGACTCCGGTGTCTATCCTAACAAATTGGAATTCGTCAGCATAGAAGCCATCAAACAATGCGTGATGGCCGGACTTGGGATTGGAATCTTGCCTGAAATGACAGTAAAAGATGATATTGCAGCAGGCCGGATGAAAGAACTCAATTGGCAGAGTGATTGCCCCGTTTTCACTCAATTAGCATGGCATAAGGACAAATGGATGTCTGCGCCATTAAAGGCTTTTATCGATTTGACACGGAAAACATTCAAATAAAACCTCTCCACAAGGACGACAAGGTTTTTGAGACCAGGAAAGCACACACATACAAAAAAACACTTGATGACTTAGAGCCCCAAGTGTTACATGTGATTTTTCTGATAAAACGTTCGCAAAACATGCGTTTCAAGGTCAGCCAGGCGGACAGGGATTGGCAATCTGCTTTCTTGATTGATCAAGCTCATGGTGATCTGATAGCTGCTGTCTAAATCAATGTTATTTCCGCAAGACAAGAAAATAGGCTTAACATCCCGCCGCGTCCGCAGCGCCCGTCCATATACCTCACCGTCAATGATAATATCGGTGTATGCTCCTACTTCATTTTCAGGCGTCACGAAATCGCAGCCTTTGATTTTGAGATAGGTTTTCGCTATCCCAATCGTCGGCTTACCCAGAAAAAAAGCCGCATGGGTGGCAACGCCCATATGGTTGTAATGCAGATATCCGTTGCCATCAAACAAGAAGACATCCGGCTCCGTCTCCAGCTTTTTCGCCGCCTCGATGATCAAAGGCAGCTCACGAAACGCAAGAAAACCGGAAACATACGGTACGCTGATTTTCCCCATACTATGCACTTTTTCAATGACTTCTTTTGTATCAGCGTCAATCACGATAATACTGCACACTCCGTATGGTTCTCCGTTCTGCTCCCAATAGGCGAGATCGACGCCTGCGCAGGTGTTGATGGAGTCTAGGTTGATGGAGGTGGATAGGTTGATTTTATGGATAAGGGATTGTTGTGTTTTTACAAATTCTTCTCTGTTTAGGTTGAAAGAATGTATTTGTTTAACATGCATCTAAAATCAATCCTACCTCCTGTTAACTAGTGTCTGTTTTTCTTTGTATTCATTTTTACTTTGAAAACTTACAACTCCAGGTTCTGCAAACTTTATTAATAGTTCTAATTAAATGTTTAACTACATTTCATTATTCGTAACTTTGTTTAATATAAATTCTATATTTTTAACTATTTCAATATGGCTATTTGTCTGAAATTCATATATGGGTTGATCCCAATCCTCATTTTGCATCATAACTAGTTGATAAAATCCATTAGCATCCGCATCTGGATACCAACCTAAATCAAGTAAGTAATTTTTACGAGAGTATGTTAATTGCATTAAATCTTGTGAAAAAAACAACCATTTTTCATCGTCTGGTGCTAGGTTTTTCGGATCAATTTCTCTAAAACTGTTTTGATTTATGGTCCATCCTTTTGGAATCCTTAAGGGTTGTAAACTTATTTCTGGCATTTTTTTTATCTTTCTCATAAAAGCCTCCTATTACTTATCAATACCAAGTTGTTTTAAATACTTATCTAATCGACTTCCAGCAATCGGATGACCATGATATTCACCACCAGAAAACTCCGCTCTAATCCAGCTTGTTGGTGTACCTAGATCATAACCGACTGTTTTTCCTGCATCATAAATGAAATAATAGTTGTTATTTCCATTATCAATAATATGACCTTTTAGAAGTGCCTCTTTTTCTAAAGCTTTGTTATTCACATCTGGTAAGTACTGAGCAGCTTTTTTACCTGTCATACTAAAACGTTTTGCTTCTTCAGGTGTTTTAGCCTTAACATGTTTATGGCCATGCGGAGTAAACGAAGCATTATTAAGCATCGTTCTAAATTCTTTACGACCATAATATCCATCGTGTGCTACTTTATCGTGATTTTTAGAAATGTTAGGACTATGAGAGCTTCCCTTACGACCGCCATCACTAACCATCTTCACAATCCCAAGATCCTTAACAGCCGTCTTTTCCACATCGACACGTACTGTCGGGATTCCGAATGTAAAGCCATCCGGAGTTACAGGGCGTTCTGCGTACACGCGGACGTTTGTTGGGACTTTGAATTGTTTTACTTTCTCTAGTGTTTTGTTTGCTTTTTGGACTTTTGAATGGGTTGCAAGCGGGATGCCTTTATCAATATGTTTCGCCAGTGCACCGGCTCCAACCAAACTCAGCACAGCTTCCAGCGCCCCCTGCTTCCGCTTCTCCTCAGACACTTTGTTTCCAAACATATCCCGTCCCGTGACGGCTTCTGAGAATCCGTTTGACGCAACAAGGCCGTATGCACCCATTTCTGTCATTTTGAGAATGTCTAAGGATTTGCCTGTTTTGTAGGCGTCTAAAGCGTGTTCAGCCGCGATAGCAGCTTTTCCGGTTTTGTAGATGGCTTTTCCGCCTTTGAAGGCGCGGCCTGCCCAGCCGACGACTGGTATAAATCCCACGGCTGCCATGGTGCCGACTGTGACGCGTTCAAAGCCTATACTTATTTACGCTATATAAAACAGTGGACAACAAACTAATAAAAAAACCTTGAAAGGCTTCAGTGCCAATCAAGGTAGAAAATCAAACCAACTCGAAGCGTTTATTTGTTTTTAATAATGCCTTAAGATTTTTTAACAATACTATTAATTCCTTCAAATATAATATCTCTCATAACTTCATTATTACTGTTATAATTTCTTTCATTTCTTATTTTATTAAAAACCTGCTTTATAACCCCATCAATCATTATTGTTAATCCTTCTATATCTTCTTCACTACCCTCCTTTTTAAAACTTTCATTTATTATTACCAAGCTATCATCTTTTGACATTTTATTTTCTCCTTTACTCTCTTTCTTTCTCATTAAAAACTTTGTCTATATAATTTACTTCATCAAAAATCCAGTATCTATCCTCTTCAGGAATATAACTAGTAAAGTCTTCCCGAACCCCTGTCCAATTATTAGGAACATAATTTTCAAAAGGTAATAACTCAGGATACAGCGAAAGAAGCATTTTTTGATTAAAGTCTATATATAATGATGGCCTTAATTCTAGAATAGTACTTTCATAATCCTGATGTTCAACTAACTTCTTTAATTCTGAAGACGGGATAATATAGTCAGTATATTCTTTTAAATAAAGACGATAATTATCTTCATTTACAACTGAAATGTTATTTCTTAGAGAAAGAGCAAAGTCCATATCAAAACTAAACCCGTTTTTTTCATAGGCTTCTTTATATTTCATGATATCTAGTATCCAAACATCTCTTTCTGTTAGATACCATGAGAATTGAGAAGAAGTCTTTACCCCGACTATTATATTTTGGGCATACTCCGGTTTTAATAACAACGAAAACACCACTTTCTCATTCTATTTTTTTGGCTGAATGCCCATATTCCTCTAACCACTCTATCCATGGTTCCGCCGGAAGTTCATAACTAACTCCCGGTGTCGTAGGATCAACAAGCTTTGGAGCAGTTCTCCCCTGGTTACGAGGGTTTTTAGTATATCCATACTGATCAATTACTGTCTCCTTGATTAAATCATCAATCTCTTTAGGTACCTTAAATTCTACAATTTCTCCGCCTGGTCTTGCTACATCTCGATAATATTTAGCGTGTTCTAAATTGTAAGCACTTATGTTTAAATCAGCATTTTTAATAGGAATAGCAATGCTTCCATCACTATTTACTTTAATTCTATACTGACTTGTTTTATTTCCCGCTCCTCCTCCTTGAACTCTGTAATAACTTACTGATTGTTCGACAGGATCGACAGATTTTTTACTTGATTGTAACTTATCATTATTTACTTTCTTCGTATATAATTGTTTCTTCTCTGGCTTTAAGTCAAATGTATGGCCAGTCGAAGTAACAATCTGTTCTTTATTTATATGACCACTTTGCTTAATTTTAGAAAAAGAATAACTCTTATCAAGATTTCTTCCCATCGATAGCGTATTGTCAACCGACTTCGCCAATGCACCAGCACCAACCAAACTCAATGCCGCTTCCAGCGCACCCGTTTTCCGCTTCTCTTCAGACACTTTGTTTCCAAACATATCCCGTCCCGTGACGGCTTCTGAGAATCCGTTTGACGCAACAAGGCCGTATGCGCCCATTTCTGTCATTTTGAGAATGTCTAAGGATTTGCCTGTTTTGTAGGCATCTAAAGCGTGTTCAGCCGCGATAGCAGCTTTTCCGGTTTTGTAGATGGCTTTTCCGCCTTTGAAGGCGCGGCCTGCCCAGCCGACGACTGGTATAAATCCGGCTGCGGCCATAGCTCCTGCTGTCACACGTTCTGCGGTGGAGAGTTTTTCTCCGGTAACCGGATCAACGCCTTCAGTTGCTCTTTTATAATCATAATAGCCAGTGACTTCTCCAGTAAAGTTGCAAACTCCATCCCATGTTTTTTCGTACCACGGTTTGTTTGCTTCTTCCTCGGCTTTTTCCTGGAGCCGTCTTGCTTCTGCTTGCTGGGTTTTTGCATCGATATAGGTTGTTCCTTGATTTTCTACTTCAATGACGCTTTTGTAGACTTCATTGCTGTGGAAGGCTTTTTTGTCATAGTACATAGGAGAAGCGCTCTTCCCGTTGCTGGTGGCCTGCATGAGAACGGAATATTTGGTGAGCACTGCGTTGTCCAGAGATTCTAAATTTTGATATTCAGTGGTCAGGGATTCATCAAGCTTATCGACAGCTGTGATCGTGTCACGTCTGACTTTTTGGGCATCGCCCATCTTATCTGCATACTCGTCAAGCGTGTACATGTCGAGATCAATAATATCGCTGATGCCTGACAAAATAGAATCGATTTCTTCTTTATGAGCGGAGACTATCTCTGAGGCTTTCAGGTCTCCATTGGGCAGCTCATGATCCAAAAATGAAGTTTCCACATATGAATCATTCAGTTCTTGATCTTTAATATCGCCTGAAATGCCGTTTAAAAATGCAATTTGAGCAGAGACAAGCGTCAGCCAGCTTTCGACGATTTCCGCCTGTCCCTGAAAGAAATCTTTAATATTGTCCGCGCCTTTTCCTTTAAAATTATCGCCTAAATCTGCAACTCCCTGAAACGCTTTTTTCAGCGTATTCAGCTGCTCCTCAAGCGTCTCATATTGCTTTTTTCTGCTCTTCGCTTCTTCGATTAAAGATTTTGATTCAAATACTTTACTCATCGCACAGCCCTTTCTGTTCTATTTTACCGCTATCGCCTCGTCCTGCTCTTTGAGTGAATCTACGTTATCCTTTGTATCCTCGATATTTTTCTGTACCGCTTTTTTGTAATCTCCGAGCATGGTTTTGATGTTCTCCTCACGCTCATGGTATTTTTTCGTATAATCGAGGCTGTTTTTTCCGTTGGATCCTGCGGCGCTGATTGATACGTCAGCAAGCGCATCTTTGACAGAATCTAATGTTTTGATGACTGTGTCGTACTTCAGCTTAATTTCTGACATAAAAAAAGATCACCACCATTTTAGTTTACTAATTTGTCTTCCTGCTTCTTCTACGAAATCTTCTCCTTTAGCAAGAAGGTCGCCTGCGGCATTCGCTGCACTTTTTGTCAAATTAAGCTCAAATTTCTCTGTCTCAAGCCAGAATATTTTGCTTTGAATCGAAGCCATATACTCGTTATATTTATCATTCACAATCTTAGATGCTTCCGATTTCGCCTCTTCTCTTCCCTTGTCGAAATCATCGGCTTTTGTTCCCGTCCAATGCTTGCCCAATTCTGGTTTTACAATTTCTTTGATTTCAGTGATTGCCTCTTCTTGCAGCGTGTCTATGTCCTTTTTTGCTTTTTTCAGCTTTTCGATCTTGTCTTCCACGTCGGAAATTTTTCCGTTGAGCGAACTTTTGATATCCGCTAGCATACTTTCATAACCCATCTGAATCACCTCTTAATACTCAAAAAGTCGTATGGAGGGGCTGATGAAGATAGACTTTTCCATACTTTATTTCCATATATTATATTTTAAAATAGCCAGAAGGCGGCTTAAATAGGGTAAATGGCTTAATTTAGGCATATAACGCTCTTGAAATGTAGGTATTTGATCTTGTTTTTGTTCGTTATACAGTTAATAAAAGCGTTTTATCAAATAGAAATACCTAATGTCATAGTTATAAAGGCACTTGAAAGAGGCAGATGTTGTTGATCTGCCTCTTTCGGCGCTGAGCTTATTGTTCATGTTTATGTTCTTCATCTGGTCGGCCACGTCTGATTTTGTCATTTGGCTTCTATTATTCCCCGCTTCTGACCCTTTGGATCAAAAGCTTGTATTAGCTGCAGTCCCAGTTGTACAGAACGTTTGAAAAGTCTTTTTTCCTTAGATCGTCAGGTGTGATGAAAAAATTGGCGATGCCGACGTCTCCCCACATTGAATCGATATCATCGTCTGAATCAATTTGTAAAAGCATGATGGTGTGTTCTTTATATGCGTATTCCCGTGGATCATGCTGGGTAAAAGAAGCGTATCCGCCGATTTTATGGCCAAATCCGTTTTCAGCCAGTTCATTATAAATGTCTTCTTCATCCTCGCCGAACTGACCAAAGAACTCCATTGTTTCCATGCCCGTATAATGCTCAAATTGAAAATCTGTAGGCAGCACCCATTCCGAAGATTTCACAGGCTCGACTGCCGCTTCTGATAAAATCGGAAAATCACATTCGCCTGTGCCGATAAATGAAAAATCAGAAACAAGCTCGTCTTCGTTTTCTATGATATTTTCAAAATAGATCACTCTGAAATTCTTTTGTTCACATCGATCGTCAAAATTCAATCCATAGACGTCATCATGAACAGAAATGTAGAACTGCAGGATACCTGAAGAAGGGTAGCCGTCAAGCTGGGGAATGTGTGAGAAATTAATCTGTGCCAGAAGCTTCATCGGCTGTCCATTTTCATCAGTCGGGTATGTTTCATGCTTGGGGAAATAGGGATCACCGGCAATTTTGCTGTCATATCGTCCTGTTTTCCCTTTTCTCACATTCAGTTTCACGTATTCTTTCGCTGATTTCTCCAGCAAGTCGCGGTACGGTCTCATTTTTTCGGGCAGATGATTCATCAGATTCTCTCCTTTTCCGGCATCTCCAAGGTTTTATTTTCTGGTTTTCTTCGTTTCTTCTAATGTTTTTCAAACGATTGTTTAAAGAAGCCCTACTTCTGTATAATTTTCCAAACAATAGTTAAATAGTAGCAAATGTATTCAGCACCCCGCAATAGATGAAAAAAAAGACTGGTACGCAACCAGCCTTTCTTTTTCATCTATTGAATTGCACCTGACGGAACAACCGCCTTCCGACCGACAGAATAATACTCCACTCCTGAAGCCGCAGCTTCATCCAATGTGTAGCAGTTTCTGCCGTCAAATATGAGCGGCGATTCCATCAAATCCCGATAAGCCGCTAACGGAAATTGTTTAATGTCAGCCCAGTCGGTTAAAATCATGACGGCGTCAGAACCTTTGACAGCTTCCTCGATCGTCTCTTTATATTCAACAGCTTGCGGGAGAACATGCTTTGCATGACCAACTGCAATGGGATCGTAGGCTCTGATACGGGCGTCGAGCGCAGCGAGACGGTCTGCAATAACAATTGACGGCGCTTCTCTCATATCGTCGGTATTCGGTTTAAATGACAGGCCTAAAAGGGCAATCGTTTTTCCCGTCACCCCGCCGAGCCTGTTCAGCGCTTTATCAACCAGCATCGCCTGCTGATTGTTGTTGACTTTGATAACCGATTTCAGCAGTTCAAAATCATGCTCGACATTGCCGGCAATTTGCACGAGGGCGTTTGTGTCCTTTGGAAAACAAGAGCCGCCGTAGCCTATGCCCGCTTTCAAAAACTGGCTCCCGATCCGCTTATCCTGTCCCATCCCGTACGCGACTGCTTCAATATCGGCGCCGACCTTTTCACATATATTCGAAATTTCGTTTATAAAACTGATCTTAGTGGCCAGAAAAGCATTTGAGGCATATTTGATCATCTCGGCGCTTCTGATATCCGTTTGGTATATCGGGATTTGAAAAGGACGGAAAAGCTCCTCCAGCGTATTTGCTGTTTTCTCATCGGCCGTCCCGATCACGATCCTGTCACCATGAAAGGTATCATAGATCGCCGACCCCTCACGCAAAAATTCTGGATTGGATGCGACCGAAATACTGACAGGCTCCGCTAGATGTTCAGTGATCAGTCCATTAATCAAATCGTTTGTCCCAACGGGCACTGTGCTTTTCGTTACCACGACTGTATCTCGTTTGACATGCTTTGCGATGCGTTTGGCCGCATCTGTAATTTGCTCCAGATTGGCGTGCCCGTCGCTTTTCTGTGGTGTGCCGACCGCTATAAAAATGATGTCTGCCTGTGCCAAGCCTTTCTCATAGCTCGTTTCAAAGTTCAGCCGTCCATCAGCTGTATTTTTTCTCATCAGCTCTTCAAGACCTGGTTCAAATATGGGGGAAATGCCCTTTCTCATTTCATCAATCTTGTGAGCGTCAATATCAATGCAGGTTACATGATGTCCAATCTCAGAAAGAGAAACACCTGTCACAAGACCGACATAGCCTGTTCCGATGACTGTTATATTCATTGTTTCCCTCCAACAGTTAAATTGCTGCTTTGCAGCTTCCGTAATATCGTATGAGAACATCCTATCATGAATGCGAATGATCTCCCGCATAGCCTGTCGGGTACAGCCTGTACAGATTTCTGAAATGTGATTCAATCATACAATACACTATTATATCGCTCTCAAAAAGAAAGTGGTGAAATGAGAATCGGCTGTTAAAAAAGACCAAACAATTTTCTTCTTTTGACCGGTTGCGGAGGCTGTCTGAAGATGGTCTGATTCCGCAGGAGAAGCTCTGCATTTTCCCTCAGCATATAAGGAGGTTCCGAGCCGAATTCTTTTTCTAGAACATAAAGAGCCTCTTGAGTGTGAAAATTTCTCGTTTTCACATTATGGGCATCTGAGGCTACGAAATGGATCAAATTGGCTTCAACTAGCCGGAGAGAAAATGCTTTCAGCTGCTTTCCGAAGGTCCCCGCAAGACTTCCTGAAGTAATCTGAGATGCTGCTCCTTTTTCTACAAGATGATACAGCAAGGACGGGTTTTCGCGAATTTCCCTGTTGCGTTCAGGATGGGCGATAACCGGAATATATCCTTTCAGCTGCAAATCATAAAAAAGCTGCTCCGCATATCGGGGAACGTGATCAAACGGAAACTCAATCAAGATGTATTTTGTATCATTCAGCGAAAGCAGCTGACGTTTGGCAAGGTCTTGTTCCACCTCGCCGTAGATTCTGATTTCCTGTCCCGGAAGCACATGTAAAGGAATGTCTTCTTTGATTAAACGTTTGTTTAACTGATCTGCTGCTTCTCTGACTGCGGCTGGCTCGTTTTTATACACACCGTTGTTATGATGAGGTGTCGCAATGATCGTCCGGATTCCCTGACGAACAGCGGCTCTTGCCATTTCTATGCTGTCGGCCGAATCACCTGCCCCGTCATCCATTGCGGGAAGAATGTGACAGTGAATATCGATCATGTCCTAGCCCCCTTTTTTCGCAAAAATAAATAACGGGCATGATGCACGTTATTTATTTTTGCATGAAATTGTCCTTGTTTCCGTAATATCCGTATTCAGAGTGCTTCGAAAGCTTTTTGCCGTTCATAATCGCCCCAAGGAGCTTGCTTTTGCACGTTTCAAGCGCCTCTTTCGCTTTTGCGGCTTGTTCTTTTTCTGTTTTCCCGCTTGAAATAACCAGAACAGAACCGTCTGCCACGTTGCCTAAAATCTGTGCATCTGCTACGGCAAGAATAGGCGGCGTATCAAAAATGACCATATCATATGCCGCACACGCTTCGTATGCAAGCTCCTTCATCCACTTCGAGGAGAGAAGCTCGGCCGGGTTTGGCGGGATCGGGCCGCTCGTCAGCACGTCAAGATGTTTTTCATTCGATGCTTGTACAGCCTGCTCCATAGAGCTTTTCTTTAATAAAACAGATGTTAAGCCAACCGTATTTTCAAGAAAAAAAGCCGTATGTACTGTTGGTTTTCGCAAATCAGCATCAATCAGGAGCACTTTTTTTCCCTGTTGGGCGAATACGACAGCCAGGTTGGCGGCCGTTGTTGATTTTCCTTCCCCCGGACAAGCCGATGTAATCATGACTGATTTCATTTGCCGGTCCACTGAAGCAAATTCTATATTCGTGCGAATCGTCCGATATTGTTCAGAGTTCAAGGATTTCGGCTCTGTCATTGCAATGACATTTCTCCGCATCCGCGAGTCTCTGCTTTTTCTAAGCGCCAAAATGTCCACTCCCCGTTTTTTCAGATTGGAAACCCTGTAAGGTCTTTGCTGTTTTCTGCTCATTCGCAATGGTGGAAACTGTCCCTAAAACAGGTATGTCCAGCAAGGATTCGAGCTGCTCTTCCGATTTGATCGTATTATCCAAATGCTCAAGCAGGAAGGCCAGTCCGATGCTTCCCGCCAATCCGGCCGCAAACGCGATGGCAATGTTTAGTAGCGGCTTTGGCGATACAGGGGACGGATGTTCTGAAACCTCGGCTTTTGACAGAATGCTGACATTGTCAACATTCATAATGGATGTGATTTTGTCTTGAAAAACAGATGCTATAGTATTGGCAATATGAGCCGCTGTTTCCGCGTTTTCATCCCTGACTGATATGTTGACCACTTGGGAGTCCTGTTCGCTGGATACGGTAATTTTGTCATTCAGTTCTTGGGATGTCATCGACAGGCCCATTTCTTTAATGACTTCATCTAAGATGGCAGGGCTCTTAATGATGACATTGTACGTATTGATTAACTGAAGATTGGTTTGGACATCGTTAAATTGGACTTCTTTTCGTTCATTTTTCGATTGGTTGACCAGAATCTGAGTTGAATTTTCATAGATGGGTGTAAGTGCGAAGAAACTAATGAGTCCGCCGGCAGCAGTGGCAGCTGCGGTTACAATCATAATCAAAAGTATGCGTTTTGTTAACGTTGATAATATCTCTTTTAAGCTAGTAGATTCTCCCATGATACCTCCAAATCTCTTATAACATCCTTTTCCATTTACGATTATACAACGTTGAAACCGCATTTCTCCAGCTTTTCACGTGACATAATTCGACATTTTTTACAAAACGAAATGTTACTCTTTTTTATGTAAGCGCTATATTTACTGTGTTGACAGCGCTGTCTCATTTTCTCTTATTCGTGCAGTCACGTAACCTCGCATAAAAAAATCCCGCTAAAGGCGTGCGGGATTTTTATGTTGCATATCCATTTTTAATATGAGAAATCAAATTTTCAAGCATTTCCTTCGTCGTCATCTCAGATGACTGCTCACCAATTTCATGTGCATGCATCAAAATTTTCAGAAATTCTTCTTGATTCAATTTCTTTTCACTCATCTTTTTTTTCCTTTCAGCTTCCATTAAGTTGAAAACACGATTATTATATGATGCTGGTTATCAATTTGCAATCTCTAATACATCATTCGACACATCCCATTTTTTATGTCCTTTTTTAGGAAAAACTTTTTAAGGCCGATGTGTTGCGATATAATAGAGAAATTGGATCTTTTTATTACGTGACTCGGTTAGGAGCGATAATCATGCTTCAGAATATGATTTCCAAAGACGATGTGCTGGCATCTGCTGAACAGTTAAAAGAACTTCTTCCTTACAATGAGGAAAATGTTCAGCTGATCAAAAAAGCCCTTATTTTATATCGGCAGGATTCAGTCTATCGTTTACAAGCAGTGAGTCCGACGGAAGTTACGGCTTACGTGCAGGATGTTGTGCCTGTGCGGGTCACATTGAACTTGTTTGTCATAGTCAAAAGCGGCTGTTCATGTCCGTCCGGAAGAATCTGCCGCCATATGCTGGCTGTGTTTTTATATGTATATGCAATGTTCGAGCGAGTGGGTACTTTTACAGAGTATTGGCTGGAGAGGGAAAAGCTTGAGGAAAGCAAAGAGCTCGTCCGCCGCCAGTTTCAGGAAAAGGTGCTGCCTAATGAAGAATCGCTTTCAAGCTGGCTTGCTTTTTTTGATTCAGAGTTTTCTCTCTGGCAGGCACGTACGCCAGAAGGCAGCCAAAACATGCAGGGCCTCTATTACGGCTACCTGTCCGCATTAAAAAAACATGCGCCGAACAAGCCGGAGCTGAAAAGCCTGTACCAAATTCATTCCGCAATTGCGGTTTGGCTTCGCATGTTCACATTGATTGAAGCAGGCAAGCTGAACCCCGAACAAGATTTTTATTCCCTCAATCCGTACGTTGAACAGCTGATGGATACAATCTACAGCTCTATTGATAAATTAAAAACATACGCGCTGTCTTTTGCGCTTGATCCGTTTTTGGATAAAACACCGGATGTTATCCGACATTTGCTGTTGAAAGAAGAAATTTTCCAATATGAACGCATCCGCGTCTTCGGTGAAATTTGGAGTGCGCTGCTGTCGCGGCCAAAATGGGTGGCACGCGAACAGGAGATATTGAAAAAAGAAGCAGGACGGCGTTTTTCTCCCGAATTGCAATTCGGGCGCCTGCATTTGGAATTCCTGCAAAAGAATGATGACGTTATTTTTGCGGAAGCGGATCAATTCCCGCCGGAAGCGCTCCCTTATACGTTCCAATGGCTGAGTGAAATGACTGCCAAGAAGGACTGGAAACGGCTTAAAACATGGTACCAGCAAATTGAGCCAATTGCGATGGGTTATACGAAGCTGGATAAGCCGTTTAAAGAGATTCGCGATGTGATCGGCGAGCTGTTCCTTCTGTTGAATGCCTATGTGCAGCAAACCAATGATCAAGCGCTGTTTGAGCGCTTTGCCGCGGGCTGTCTGCCGTATACGTTCACAGAATACAGCCATCATTTATATGAAAAAAAACGCTATGCCGAGTGGATTGAAATTCATAGCCTTGTCGGCTTTTCCATCAATGAAATGGATAAAATGATGCTCAAGGAAATTGCAGCGAGCGACCCTGAGGCGCTTATACCGGCTTACCATAGAGAAGTGGCTTTTTTCATTGATCAGAAGAACCGCAGCTCGTACAAGGAAGCCGCCCGGTATTTGAAAAAATTGCGCACCCTGTACAAAAAAGCGAAAAAGCAAAAGGTGTGGGAGCGGTATATTCAGCTGCTGAGCTCGCATTACAAGCGCCTGCGTGCGCTTCAAGAAGAACTGCAGAAAGGAAAGTTGATTGATGGCGAGTCTTAAAGAAATTCTCATCCACGTCGAACAAATGGAAGATGGGTCATTTACGCTCTCAGCCTTTGATGAAAATGAGCAGCCTCTTCCCTACAGCCATATGAAAAAACATTTGTTCCAATGGCATGAATCCTCATTTTACGGGACCTTTCTAGAGGATGTCAGCTTCATCGGGACGACTGCTGTCCTGCTATCGCCATGGATGACTGTAGAGCTTCTCGGCAAAAACTCGTTCAACTCATTCAGCTCCGTGCAGCTTACAGAAGAAACGGAGCCGCTGATCGAGGCGGCATCGACCATCTATGAATTTATCGCAGACGGCGATTTTATGCCTGACTATGAAGCATGGACAAACGGTGTTTTTCGCTGGAAGGACCGCGACAATATACTGGAAGGCTTTACTGCGGAATGGTTTTCCGCTGCCGTACAGGATTACATCCAGTACGACGATGACCTGCGGGAGAAATGGGAACATATCAAGGAGAAATCGCCTGCGGTTACGACATTCCGCGGCCATTTTCTTGATGAAGAGGATTTTCTGGAAGGCATTGGCTGGATTGACGATCAATCTCCATTTACTGTCGGCTTGCGCTTAAATGAACCGGACTTTGACGGAGACGAATGGAAGATCGAGATGTTTTTACGCGATAAAAAGAGCGGTGCTGTAGAATTCTTTGACGGACTGAAGAGCCTCAAAAAATCGTGGCAGGCGTACAGCGATAAAATCGCGCGTGAGCAGGACCGCTTTCACAGAACGGTTCCGTGGCTGTCGTTTGATTCCGGGACAACGCTGATCTCGGAGGAAGAAGCCTGGATCTTCCTGTCAGAAGCAAGTGAGACGCTTGTCGATATGGGGGTAGAAATCCTCCTGCCGTCCTGGTGGCAGATTGTCAGAGACAGCAACATGATGCTGAAAGCAAAGGTGTCGTCCTCCCCGCGCGGCGAGTCATTTGTCGGCATGAATGCACTGCTTGATTTCAACTGGCGGTTTGCGACAAATGGAATTGAACTGACTGAGGCTGAATTTAATGAGCTTGTCGCCAGCAACAGGCGCCTTGTTAATATCCGCGGGCAATGGGTTAAAATCGATCCGCAGTTTATCAAACAGATGAAACGCCTGATGGAAAAAGCAGAATCAGAGGGACTCCACATGTCTGATATTCTGGCGCGCGAGCTAATGGATCAGCAGGAGGGCGGACTTGAGGATTCGGATCTGATTGATACATCCGCTTTCGCCGGCATTCAGTTTGATCTGTCTAAACAGCTCAGGTCACTGATTCGAAAGCTCACTGCCGCGGAAAACCTGCCGGAGCACGAAGTCAGTCCTTCTTTCAAAGGAACGCTCCGCCCTTATCAGAAATACGGCATGAACTGGCTGCTGTTTCTGCGGGAAAGCGGTTTTGGCGCCTGTCTGGCTGACGATATGGGGCTTGGGAAAACGATTCAAATGATTGCCTATTTCCTTCACGTGAAGGAAATAGGCCGGCAAAAAACGCCTCATTTGATTATTGCGCCGACATCCGTACTTGGCAACTGGCAGCGGGAGCTTCAAACCTTTGCCCCTGATCTGTCTGTCGCGCTCCATTATGGGCCGCGCCGGCCAAAGGGTGATGATTTCGCCGCGCATTATGAAAACGCAGACGTGGTGCTCACTTCATATGGACTGTCACATGCCGATACTGAAGAGCTTTCTTCTGTGACATGGAACACGATCTGCCTTGATGAAGCGCAAAATATTAAAAACGCGCATACGAAGCAATCACGCGCAATCAGGAAGCTGAAGGGGCTCCACCATATCGCGCTGAGCGGCACGCCGATGGAAAACCGACTGACGGAGCTGTGGTCTATTTTTGACTTCATGAATAAAGGCTACCTCGGCAGTTTGACCGGCTTCCATAAACGCTATGTGCTGCCGATCGAAAAAGACCGGGACGAAAAGAGAATCGGACAGCTTCAGCAATTAATCCGGCCATTCCTTCTCCGCCGGACGAAACGGGATGAAGAGGTCGCGCTTAATCTTCCTGAGAAGCTGGAAGAAAAAGAATTTATCCCGCTGTCAGCCGAGCAGGCATCCCTTTATGAGCAGCTCGTCAAAGACACTTTTGACCATATGACATCCCTGACCGGCATGCAGCGAAAAGCGCTGATCCTCAGCATGCTTGGACGGCTCAAGCAAATATGCGATCATCCCGCGCTTTATTTAAAGGAAGAGCAAACCGAGCTGCTGGCCGGCAGATCAGTCAAGCTCGAAAAATTGCTGGAACTGATGACAGCGATCCGCGCCCAAAACGAAAGCTGCCTGATTTTCACGCAATACATTCAGATGGGGAACATGATGAAGCGGCTGCTTGAAAAAACGTTCGGGGAACCTGTGCAATTTTTAAATGGGAGTCTCTCCAAGCAAGAGCGGGATACACTCGTTGAGAAATTTCAAAGGAAAGAATATCCGACACTGATTCTCTCACTCAAAGCTGGAGGCACCGGACTTAATTTGACCGCCGCCAATCACGTCATCCATTATGACAGATGGTGGAACCCGGCGGTTGAAAATCAAGCGACTGACCGTGCATACCGCATAGGCCAGGAGCGCTTTGTCCACGTTCATAAAATGATTACGACGGGAACAATCGAAGAAAAAATTGATGTCATGCTTGAATCCAAGCAAACCCTGAACGATCAAATTATCCAAAGTGAAAACTGGATTACCGAGCTTTCCACACAGGAGCTCGAAGAACTGTTTACATTAAGCGCTACAGCGCAATAATCATGACTAAAAAAGCTGGCTCTGAAAGAGCCAGCTTTTTTCCGTTCATAGCCGTCACGCCGAATTTCCAAAAAACCCGTTACGCCGGTTATCAACAGGATGCGCTTTTGTGGCAGCACATATACT
Source organism: Bacillus sp. LM 4-2 (assembly GCF_000978495.1). Taxonomy (NCBI): domain Bacteria; kingdom Bacillati; phylum Bacillota; class Bacilli; order Caryophanales; family Bacillaceae; genus Bacillus; species Bacillus sp. LM 4-2. The sequence goes on from NZ_CP011101.1 coordinate 3,591,791, forward strand.
TACAACAAATGTTTCATCATATGTGCGACACCATGTTCGTCATTGGTTAAGGTGACAGCATCGGCTATCGATTTGATGTCTTCCCGGGCATTGCCCATCGCTACACCTTTTCCCGCAGCCTCCAGCATCGATTTGTCATTTAAACTGTCACCTACAGCAGCGGTTTCCTCGAGCGGAATATTCAGCTGTTTTGCAAGCCTCTTCAGCGCCTGCCCCTTGGAAGCTTTGCGGGAAGAAAGCTCAAAGTTGTGCTCAGCCGAACTGACAAGCGTCAAATCTTCGGCATGCTCATATCTTTTCCAGCCTGCCTCAAGCTTTTCTTTGAAGAAAGAAAAGCCGAGAATATTGTAAAAATCGATTGGCTGATTGACTTCAAACAGCTCTTGAAAAGAGTTAATGTAAGCAAAGCCCGATTGGCTGTATTGCACCTCGGCCGCCTGCTTAAGGACAGAAAGATCCGCTTCCGGATTTGCGCTTCTGAATCTGTCCAGCTCAACATCAAGAAGTTCTCTGCCGTTTTGCGGCGTATAAATCGCTGAACCTGTGAATACCTCATAATAATAGTTTTCCGACTCAAGCCATGAGAGAATGTCATACGCCCGTTTCTTATCAATCGTTTCGTGATGATAAAGCCTGCCGTCGGGATCGTGAATGACGGCGCCGTTTGCACTGATGACCCATGTTTTGATCCCCAGCGGTTCAAAGATTGACATGACGTCAAAATGAGCGCGCCCAGTTGACACCACCACTTCAATGCCGTCCAGCTGCGCCTGCCGCAGTGCGTTTTCATTTTCCAAGCTTACCTGATGCTTGCTGTTGAGTAAGGTTCCATCTAAATCAATCGCAATTAATTTCACGTTTGTCAGTCCTTTCCTTCATCCTGCTCTGTCACGAGAAGCTCAACGCCGTTTCGGTCAAGCAAGTCACAAAATGCCTGATTCGGAAGCCTGTCTGTAATCAAAAGGTCGATTTCATTCAGCTCCGCATACTGATAAAAACTGGTGCTGCCCAGCTTCGAATGATCTGCAAGCGCGATGACCTGCTTTGCCTGCTGTATCATTTTCCGCTTCACCATGCCATCCTCTTCATGCGCAATTGTAATGCCATGTTCGGAAATGCCGACCACACCAATCAGCGCTTTATCAACATGGTAGCTTGAGAGCTTTTCAATCACAGAGGACCCGTACAGAAAGCGGTGCTCCTTTTCCAGCTTGCCTCCCAGCAGATAAATTTCAATTCCCTCTTTATCGGACAGCACATCCGCAAGATTAATCGAATTGGTGATTACCGTACAATCAACCGCATTCAAGTGCTTTGCACATGCCTGAACAGTTGTAGAGGCGTCTAAAATCACCCGGTCACCATCATGAATAAGCGATGCTGCAAGCCTGCCGATCTTATTTTTTTCCTCAGACACTGTTTTCAGGCGGCCGGAATAGCTTTGAATTTTCTGATGCACAGTCGGCAAAATGGCGCCGCCTCTTGTGCGGATGATGGCATTCTGTTCCTCAAGTTTCACAAGATCTCGTCGCGCTGTATCCCTTGACACTTGCAGGAGCGTACAGATCTGCTCCGTTGTAATTCGGTTATGCTGTTTTAAAAAATCCAAAATCGCTACTAATCTTTCTTCTTGGTACACGCCCTCATTCCTTTTCTCAGCAATCATTTATAAGTAATTATAAGTTTTTGTTTAATTTTATTCAACATTAATAAGTGATTTTAAGTAAAAATGCGTCGAGAGAACCAATTTTTCCTAAGTGGACAAAAAGAAAGAACCAGTCTGGTCGACTGGTCAATTTTGAGGGGATGATGCGAAGATTCGGATAATGGTGAATGGATAGATAACGGGAGGAACAGGGGGTGTCAATCAGCAGCTTTTTCCCGGGGTTTAGGGTCCATAAAACGAACAGTGTCAGCCAACACTTCTGTTACATACACGTTAACGCCTTCCGCGTTTTCATAGCTTCTTGTCTGAATCCGTCCGCTTACGCCGACGAGAGAACCTTTTTGGCAATACAACGCCGTGTTTTCAGCTGTTTTTCTCCAAAGTGTGCAATTGACGTAATCAGCTTCGATTTCACCTGAAGCATTCTTGAAGCTGCGGTTCACCGCGAGCGTAACATGTGCAACTGCCGCACCGGCTGAAGTGTAGCGAAGATCAGGATCTTTTGTAAGACGTCCGACAAGCATGACCTGATTGAACATGCGATTCCTCCTCTCCTTGCGGTTGTATGTATTGTAAATGATGCAACAAGAAAAGAAAAACGCTTAAAAATGGCTTTCAGCCTCTGTTTTTATCTTTCGTTTTCATTTTTCCTTCAGCTAAAAACATCTTTTGCTTTTTTCCTTTGAAGAAATATGTACTTTTTAAAAAACGGAAAAAGATTTGCTTTGTCAGCCAGTTTTGCGTATTCATGCGCACATAGGAAGAGCCATCCCACGCAAACCACTGAAAGCTCAATTTTTTTTCCGGCATTGACAGCTTGATTTTATACTGCTCCATGCCATCTTGTGTTTCGTATAAAAAACTTATTCTTCCTTTTTTGTTCAGATGAACCTCAAACACTTCTTTACGGCTTAACATATATGTTACTTCCTTTTGAATCAAATGGCTTTCAGAAGGAGCGCCGTCAATATAAATTTCTTTTAAACGAAATTGATTCATACCACATCTCTCCGTAATCCATAGTCAGTTACAGTATAATGAAAAAATAGAAATTATTAAATGTTTCGCTCATACAAAATTCTTTAGCCCCAGCATTGCAGGATTTTTTCCTCGAAAACGTTTATGTTATAATGGAGGGCAAGAAAACTTTGGAAGTAATCGGGGTGAGAAGAAATGAAAACCTTTAAACTGGTTGACCTAAATGTGGAACGAGTGGACAAGGAAGAACAATCAATTGAACAGTTTCCCCTTATTGACGGACTGATTATAAATAAAGAAGACGGTGAAAATCACTGGCTGATTGAGGCGCTTGTACAGAAAGAACATCTGTCTTTTTTTGAACAGCTTCAAAACAGCCAATCTGAAGCCAAAGTATTTGTAACGATCACGAAAAAAAGCAATCGCCCCGCCCAGCTGACAGCAGCAGTGAAAAATATCGTCAAGCTGGAAGAAAGCATCCAGGTTTTACTCTATGGACAAATGGTCACAAGAAAACAGCAGGGCACTGAAACCATTCTCGAGTCCCTTGTAAAAGAGGGCTATACAGGAACAAAACTCATTGAGGCATTTAAACAAAAGTTATAAATATGAGGGGGCATGTTCCCCAAAACAGACACAGAACCGAAGAGCATCACAATAGACATTTTGAATAGATATGTTCTGCATGAAAAAAGCTGCCGTTTTGAACGGCAGCTTTTCTTTTCGTGCTTTCTCTCTTGCATATTTAATTTGTATGGCCAAAAGAATCAACCAATTTCCCTTTCACAACAAGGCGCCCTTCAGTTTTGACCGCCTTGTCACATGTGATTAACGTAATCTCTTTTTTGTTTGTCTCTTCAACTACATCTGCATCCATTTCCGATATGATGTCTTTAGATGTTACAGAATAGATATAATCCTTTTTAAAATCCGTGATGACAATTTGGGCACCTGTTTTTATGTTTTCCAGAGGTCCGAACAGAAGATTCTTTTGCTTCAAATGATGGCCCGCCAACGGATAATTTCCCTCACCCATTTTTTGATCCGGGCGCATTGTTGCCGCCCCTATCAAAAGATTTTCATTGGTTGTGCCTTTTACGATCGGAAGCGACACTTTTAATTGTTATCAGCCGCCTTGATTGTGAAGTAAAAATAAGTATATTTCACGAGCTTTCGACGTTCTCCACTTGACTGGAATGCTTTAATGGCGATCCCGGCATCTGTAGCTTCAGGCTTTCCTTCAGAGGAATCAGAAATCTCAAACTCTATTTTCTCAGTGTTCAGCACATAACCGGCTGGCGCTTTCGTTTCAACAAAAGCGTATTGTCCCGGTGCAAGGCCTGAAGCTGTGACTTTATGATGCCGGATATGACTGGTTTCGAAGTCTGTATGAAAATTCGCGAACGATTCAGCATGGTGGATCTTCCGGTTCTGATCATTACAGCTGCCATTATCGGCCATGACAAATACAAGGCTTTTCATGCCGGAGCGAATGACATTTTGCAAAAACCTTATCATTACTCTGAATTTATGGTGCGTATTCAAAACCTGATCATGATGAAACATACAGCAAATCAAGCAACTAGAATGGAAATGGCGTTTCTCCAGTCGCAAATCAAGCCTCATTTTCTTTATAATGTATTAAACACGATTATTTCTCTCACTCATTTGGATATTGAAAAGGCCCGGGAGGTAACAGAGGAATTTACCAACTATTTAAGAATGAGTTTTGACTTTCAAAATACATCAGCCATCAGTTCCTTCAGACATGAGCTTTCGATTATCAATTCCTATCTTTCTATAGAAAAGACGCGATTCGGTAATCGGCTTGAGGTTCTTTTCGATATAGATGAAGACATTGACTTTATCCTTCCGCCTTTAATGATTCAGCCCTTGGTGGAAAATGCCGTTCTTCATGGTGTCAGCAAGAAAAGAGGCGGAGGATGGATCAAACTGACAGCTAAAAAACAAAGCAAAAATGAGTATCACATCAAAGTAGAGGATAACGGTCCCGGGATAACTCCGGAAAAACAAATAGATCTCTTATCAACGGATTTTGATCGCAGCGTCGGATTGAAAAATATCAATCAGCGGCTGAAACATTTTTGCGGAAGCGAGTTGATGATCAGCAGCACTCCGGATGCAGGCACCTCTGTCTCAATGCTCATTCATCTCGCTGAAACAACAGGAAGCCCTAAAGAACTAAAGGACACAGAACGAACCTAAACGAAAATTGAGATAAAAAAAGACGCCGTTTCTAACGGCATCTTTTTTATTCCGGCGACTTTGCTTGCTGCTTCAGCAGGTCTCTGATTTCTTTCAGCAGCTCCTCCTGCGCATCCACCGCTTCCTCCGCAGCCTCTTCTTCTGCTGCTTCTTTTTTGCGCCTTAACCCATTCAAAGTCCGAATGACGATAAAAATGGAGAACGATATAATTAAGAAGTTCACAATCGTCTGTATAAAGCTGCCATACTTCACTACAGCATCGCCAAACGTAAACGACAGGCCTGAAAAGTCAAGCCCTCCCAGCAGCAAACCGACCAAAGGCATAATGATATCATTTACTAGAGATGTGACGATCTTTCCGAAAGCGCCGCCTATCACAACACCAATCGCAAGGTCTACGATATTCCCCCGCATGGCAAAGGCTTTAAATTCATTCCACATACAATCACCTGCTTTTCTATATTTGTAAAGAAAAAAAGACAAATGTGCCGCTGGCCATCTGCCTTTTTTCAATTATTCTCCGAGGGCAAAAGTCAGTTCTACTTCGCAAACGACTTCGCCATCAACTGTGGCAACGCCTTTTCCGCGCCCGATTGTGCCGCGGGCACGAATGATTTCAACCTCAAGGTGAAGCTGGTCACCAGGCTTGACTTGTTTTTTAAAGCGGCAGTTATCAATGCCTGCAAAAAAAGCCAGTCTGCCGCGGTTTTCTTCTTTAATCAACATCGCAACAGCTCCGACTTGAGCGAGTGCTTCTACGATTAATACGCCGGGCATAACCGGGTACTGAGGAAAATGTCCGTTAAAGAACTCTTCATTAGCGGTTACATTTTTATAGCCTTTTGCCCGTTTGCCCTCTTCAACTTCCGTAATCCGATCCACAAGCAAAAACGGATAACGGTGAGGAATAATTTCTTTAATTTGCTGAGTATCAAGCATTGTCTTGACATCTCCTTCATCTGCATTAGTATGTATAGCAATCATCAAAGATCCAATCTGTACATTTGAAAAGTATATTATGAATTAATCTCTTTTTCAACCGCGCTAAAATGTAACCAACTGTCAATGAGAGCCGTCAAAAGTTATGATATGATAATTATAGATTTTACCAATAGCAAAGAGGTAGGAAAATGATTTCGAAGTTTATTGAAAAAAGAATGCTAAACATGTTAGACGAGTGGTATTCCGCAATGAGCAAACGCAAAATGAATCACGTTTGCACACTGAAAGAGAAAATTGACCAGCACCTTCCGAAGATCAAAAAGAACACAAAACTTTGGATGCGTTATCAATTGTTTCAGGCCCGCCATCAGCTGCTTTTTGAAAACCAGAACGGACTCGATTCATTGTTCGATGACCTATATGGCCTGGAAGACAAAATGGATGATGAATTGAAATATTATCTGTATTTTTTCTCTGGGTTATATGAGATGGTAAAAACAGCTCCGAAACATGCAGTACATCATTTTAAAAAAGCTGAACAGTACCTGGCCGCCATTCACAATACGTTTGAAGCCGCTGATTTATATTATCAAACCGCCGGCGCCTATTACTTGATGAAATCACCGCCGCTTTCCGTCCAATACGTCAAAAAAGCATTACACATCTATTTGCACCAATTCGGCTATATCAAAAAGGTAATCACCTGTAAACTTTTGCTCGCCGTGAATTATATTGATCAAGAACGCTATGAAAAAGCTGAACAGCTTTTCAAAGAAATCATTAAGAAAACCCAGCAACTACATGACGAAAACCTGCTATGCCATGCTTATTATAACCTTGGCTTTTTAAAAGCGACCGAGAAAAAAGACCAGGAAGCGCTTCTTTACTTTAGGAAAGTATTAAAGAATCAAGAATTTGAAATGAATTCACCAGTCTCATATCTTCATTGTGTGTACGAGTCTGTCAGAGCGCTTTTTAAAACAGGAAACATCACAGAAGCTAAAGCCGTCCTTCAAAAAGGAAAAGAATTATCTGAAAAGGTAGACATTCAAACCATTTATTTAAAATTAAAAACGCTTGAAGCCCTCTACACCTCAGTGGAAGATCCCTATGAGCAGCTGCTCGAATATGTGCTTGAATTAGAAAAAATCGAGGCGTGGGTGGATTTAGAAGTGCTGTTAGAAGATATTACGGAATACTACAAAAAAAAGGACGATTTCGAAAAAGCCGCTTTTTTTATCATGCGCGGCTGATTGAAAAACGCCCATTTTCTTATTATCTGACTGAATTGATTAAACCGAGCATTTGATCTCCCATTGTGATCGTTCTGCTGTTCAGCTGATATGAACGCTGGGACGTAATCAAATCTGTCATTTGTTCTGAAATATCGACATTGGACATCTCAAGTGAGCCCTGCTGCATGCCGATGTTTTGTCTATTAGCGCCGTTCAGCTCTTCAAAAGCTGCCGCATTATCAATAGAGAAAAGGTTATTCCCTTCGGATTTCAGCTCTTGAGGGTTATTCACTTGGACAACGCCAAGATTAAACCGCTGAACCGCGTTTCCGTCAGATGCGGTTAAGGTGCCGTTCTTATTGATGGTGATATTCTTCATTGAGCTGTCGATGTTCACTGTATTGCCGTTCTCATCAAGTACGGGATACCCATTTCCAGTGACGAGCTGCAGCTGGTTGGCATTATTGGCTGAAGGCGTTAAATATAATGCTCCGTCTCTCGTATACTGGCGGTTTCCATTTACATTTACCTGAAGATACTGGTATGGAGACGTAAATGCGATATCCAGATCGCGATCGGTCTTCTGAATGCTTCCTTGATCAGAGACCAGGCGTGAATTCATCATCGCTCCGACGCCAAGGCGCAAGCCGGGCGGCGTTTTTCGGGCTTTTGCCACTTCCTCGTTTTTTTCATCAACCTGATCGAATTGCTGTCTGACAAGCTCAGAAAAATTCGTATCTTTTGCCTTATAGCCGGTTGTGTTGCTGTTTGAAAGGTTGCTGCTGATTGTGTCAATCTGCTGCTGCAGCTGGTTTAAGGTTGTTGATGCCGTTAGCATTGACCTGAGCATAGTTGATGTCCCCCGTTTTTTCTTCCGTTATCTTAAATTTTTCCAATTTCATTTGCTGCTTTATCCATACTTTTATCGTAAGCCTGAATAACCTTCTGATTCGCCTCAAACGATCTGTACGCTTCAGTCATTTCTGTATAGGCGCTTGTCACATCCACGTTTGAAAGCTCTGAGACGCCTTGTTTTAATGAATAGGATACCTGATTATTTCCGGCTGCGCTTGGCAGATCATTACCGTCCGCCGTGCTGTACAAATCATTTCCGTCCCGTTTGAGATTGCGGACATCTTCCGCCATTCTGACATCAATCTGGCCGGCTGTGCGTCCGTTCGTTGTCACAGTACCGTTTTCAGACACAGTGAAATTCTCATTATCAACAGTGATTGGCTGGCGATCCGTCGATAAAATAGGGCGTCCGTTGATCGTCAGCTGATTGTTCTCATTTAGTGAAAATGTGCTGCTTTTTGAATAACGAATTCCATCCGCTGTTTGAACCGGATAAAAAAGAGCAGCTTTTTCATTGGTTTCCGCATTGATCGGAACTTGATTTTCGATCAATGCAATGTCTGTAGGCTGGTCTGTGGACTTCAGGCTTCCCTGTGTAAAGAGAGGCTTGAGCTCCTGCATATATACTCCGGTATTCACGGAACCGATTTCCGTCCTTGATGTCCCGGCCGGAGATTTTGATTCTATTCTGCTAAGCAGCATCTCAGGGAACGCGCGCATAGAGCCTTGATCAGCTTTATATCCTGATGTATTTGCGTTAGCAATATTATTTGAAAGCATTTCCGTTCTTCGCTGCTGGGCAATCATTGCGGATGTTGCTGTATATAATCCTTTTAACAAATTTCCCACCTCTAAAAATGGCATTTTTTCCAGTTGTCATATAGGAACGTTCGTTCTATAATAAAAACTCAGTATTTTATCCTATTATCGTCATTTAACATCTTTTCGTGAAGGCTTTTTCATAAAAAAACCTCATTCTTTTTCAGAATGAGGTTTGTGAAATCAGCTTAGTTTGCGTTTAGGAAGCTTGTCCATATTATCAAGCATGACACCTGTGCCGATGGCTACGCAATCCATAGGATTTTCAGCAACGAGGACCGGTACCTTCAGCTCTTCAGCAAGCAGCTGGTCAAGGCCGTTTAAGAGCGCGCCTCCGCCGGTAATAATAACGCCGCGGTCAATAATATCAGCAGAAAGTTCAGGCGGTGTTCTTTCGAGCACTTGTTTCGCAGCCTGAACAATAACAGCGACAGATTCACGAAGGGCTTCTTCAACTTCTTTACTGTTTACTGTAATTGTTCTTGGAAGACCGGAAACCATGTCCCGTCCGCGAATGGAAATTTCCTCGTGACGTGCGTCTGGGAAAACAGTTGCGACTTTAATCTTAATATCCTCCGCAGTACGTTCGCCGATCAGCAGCTTGTACTCGCGTTTGATATAATTTAAGATTTCCATGTCAAACTTGTCCCCAGCCATTTTAATAGAAGAGGAGGTGACAATATCGCCCATTGAAATAACCGCGATATCCGTCGTCCCGCCTCCGATGTCTACAACCATGTTACCGCTTGGCTGGAATATTTCCATACCCGCGCCGATAGCGGCAACTTTAGGTTCTTCTTCAAGGTACACATGTTTCCCGCCGCTTTTTTCTGCAGCTTCTTTAATTGCTTTTTGCTCAACGGATGTAATATTCGTCGGGCAGCAAATGAGCATGCGCGGCTTTGAGAACAGGCCTTTTACATTCAGCTTGTTAATAAAATGTTTCAGCATTGCTTCTGTTACTTCAAAGTCAGCAATAACTCCGTCTTTCAGCGGGCGAATCGCAACAATATTCCCAGGTGTACGTCCAACCATTCGTCTTGCCTCTTCGCCAACCGCCAGCACTTTGCCGCTGTTTTTATCAAGTGCAACAACGGAAGGTTCATTCAGAACAATTCCTTTACCTTTAACATGGATCAGTACATTTGCAGTACCGAGGTCAATACCAATATCCCTTGCAAACATCTATTTATATCCTCCTTGAAAATCTGTTTCACAGTAAATATCCACATTGTGCCCTAATTATATATATTATCATAAAATATAGAAAAAAAGTTGGAAGCACAATAAGTTCTTTACAATTTTTTGCGGATGTTTTATGAACGATTTCAAGAAGGCAATGCCAGGTGATTACGATTGCTGAACAGGCTCTCCTTCGAGAATTTCATCTTTTTTATATTTGAGCTTTGTCGCTTCTCCTCCTCTTAAATGCCTGATGGATTTATGATAATCGAGTATTTCTTTCACTTCGTTTGCCAAGTCGGGGTTAATTTCAGGCAGACGCTCTGTTAAATCCTTGTGTACTGTACTTTTGGAAACACCAAATTCCTTCGCAATGACACGAACGGTTTTCTTTGTCTCCACGATGTACTTCCCTATCTTGATTGTTCGCTCTTTGATGTAATCGTGCACACCACTCGACCTCCCTAAAATGGATGTGAGAAGTGTGAAATGAGATCCGTATTCTGTAAAGAGTCGTTCATTATGCCGCTTCTTCGTTGTATGGTTTTAAAAGTAAGTTTGTGAAATATGCCCACGATCCCTCACCTCAAACACTCTCTTTGTTAGGTTTGTAACAGTGTATTAGCATTCTTTTGGGAATATGCTAAAAACTCAATAAGGACAAGGGGTGAAACGAACTTTTTCAGATTCAGCAAACTATTTCGCGTCACTAAATTTTCATCTTTACAACTATTGATCGCTCCTGTAAAATGAAATAAGCAATTAGTTACTTAGGTAAGTTTTTTAGAAGGAGACCGACATGTCCTACGTCAACAGACACCTCATTCATCAAATCAACCAAAGCGCCCGCCTGATTGCCAAGAAAGCCAATGAACAGCTAGAGCCATTCGGCCTTTATTCATCTCAATGGTCAGTTTTATATTGTTTGCGTACGATCGGACCAATGACTCAAAAAGAGATTTGGTCCTATTTAAATGTAGAAGCGCCGACTGTGACTCGGACGATCAAACGCCTGGAGGAGAACGGCTGGGTTCAGAGACGGCAAGGTGAAGACAAACGGGAAAAACTTGTTGTCCTCACAAAAGAAGCCGAGAAAAAATATGAAGAAATCAATGTGAAAATGCTGAAATTCGAGGAAGAGCTGCTTGCTGATTTCCGGGATGAAGATAAAGAAGCTTTTTCTCATTTATTCCGCATGTTTTTACAACAATGAAAATAAGGAAGTGACATACATTTGAAAAAAGCGGATGCGATATGGACCAAGGATTTTATTATGGTCCTGCTTGTCAATTTATTTGTGTTTGTGTTCTTTTATACATTTTTAACTGTATTGCCGATCTATACGCTGCAAGAGCTTGGCGGCACAGAATCACAAGGCGGGCTTTTAATCAGCCTGTTCCTTCTGTCTGCGATCATTACACGGCCTTTCTCCGGAGCCATCGTTGAGCGTTTCGGGAAGAAAAGAATGGCGATTGTATCAATGGCGCTCTTCGCCCTATCATCTTTTCTGTATATGCCGATTCATAACTTTTCCCTGCTGCTCGGATTGCGGTTCTTCCAAGGGATTTGGTTCAGCATTTTAACGACTGTTACAGGTGCAATTGCCGCTGATATTATTCCAGCCAAACGGCGCGGTGAAGGGCTTGGATACTTTGCCATGTCTATGAACCTCGCTATGGCGATCGGGCCTTTCCTTGGCCTGAATTTGATGAGAGTGGTAAGCTTTCCTGTATTCTTTACAGCCTTTGCGCTGTTTATGGTTGCGGGCTTACTTGTTTCGTTCTTGATAAAAGTGCCGCAAAGTAAGGACAGCGGCACGACTGTATTCCGTTTTGCGTTCTCGGATATGTTTGAAAAGGGCGCACTCAAAATTGCGACGGTCGGTTTGTTTATTTCTTTCTGTTATTCAACAGTCACATCATATCTGTCTGTATTCGCCAAATCAGTTGACCTTTCGGATATCAGCGGATATTTCTTTGTTTGCTTTGCGGTGACAATGATGATTGCGCGCCCGTTCACAGGGAAATTGTTCGACAAAGTCGGACCGGGCATTGTCATTTACCCATCAATCCTGATTTTCTCTGTTGGACTCTGCATGCTGTCCTTCACACATAGCGGCTTAATGCTTCTGCTTTCAGGGGCGGTTATCGGTCTTGGCTACGGATCAATCGTTCCTTGCATGCAAACATTGGCGATTCAGAAATCTCCGGCTCACCGCTCCGGTTTTGCAACGGCAACGTTCTTTACCTTCTTTGACAGCGGAATTGCTGTAGGATCGTATGTATTCGGATTGTTTGTAGCATCTGCCGGCTTCTCTGCCATTTATTTAACAGCGGGGCTGTTCGTTTTAATTGCTCTGCTTCTCTATACGTGGAGCCAGAAAAAAACTGCAGAGGCTGAAGGAAAAGTGTCTATTGCAGAATAAATTTCAGGCTGCCGGGAAATCCCGGCAGTCTTTTTTGCATATAAAAAACGGCGCTCTCTAAGAGAACGCCGCTTATAGCAATTATTCAATGACAGGCCGCGCAGGTGAATCAGGATCTAACGAAAAATCATAGGACGCTTCATCACGAAACATCGGATCGGCATATATGGATTGCTGATCGTTTTTTGTTGCTTTTCGATACGACGAAAATGAATCATATTCTTTCTTTTTCCACATCCATATGCCGTCTTGATCCGCTTCCTTGTGGTACACGTTATGATTGACCGTATTTCCTTCATTTTCTGTAAAATCGTTTCCGATAAATAATCTGGAATCACCGGCCGTCAATATATTCTTTTCAATTGTGTTGTTTTTCGTATCGTACTGCAGCAGCAGCTGTCCGCCGTACAGTCCCTTTGTGTCATTCCGGTACATAATATTGCGGGCAATCAGAGAATTGCTGGTGCCGCCCCGCTTTTTGTCATATCCTCCGATTGAAATACCGGTGTACGCATTGTTGTACACTTTGTTGTCTGTGATCTGAATGGCATTTGCATACTTTCCTTTGTGTTCAGACGTTGCTTCAATCCCAATATCGTTATCGTAAACTGTGTTGTTCTTAATGTCGATATCGTGTCCTCCATCGACATAAATCCCGCCCGCTGAGTATTCATCTCCATAAGCAGGATTGCCGTAAGTCGAGTTTTGATAAACTGTATTGTTTTCTACGACTCCGTTTCGCACGTAATCGTTTTTATCCGCGGTTCCCTCATAACCAATTAGATCAATCCCGATGTTATTATTGTTGCGGACCACATTGCCTGCAACTGTGAAGCCGTCGATATTACCGTTCAGCACAACTGCTTCACTCGCTCCAAGCGTCAGTTTCTCAACTGTATTGTCCTCGATTCGGATGTCTTTCATGCTGCCAGTCCCATAAACTGCGATTCCGTGAGCATTTCCTTCATCCGCTGTTGTCTTAATCCCCCGGATGTGATTATCCTTAATGGCGATATGACTGCTGGACCCTGATACATAAATCCCTATAGCAGTTGCTTCCTCAGATGAAACAGAAAGATCTTGAATTGTTAAACCGCTGATGGCAATGTCATGTTTATCGTGAATACGAATAAGCGGTGTTTCATATTCAGCGTTCGCAACGGATTCACCGCTAATCACGACGTTTTCATTTTCATAGTTTCGGAATGTGATAGGCTTTCCGTCCGTACCGCTGTGCTTTACATCAAGGGTCTCATGATACGTGCCCTCCCGAATCATGACAGTTGTGCCGGCAGCAGCCTTCTCAGATGCGTGTGCCAATGTACGAAACGGCTTTTCTTTTGTTCCTTCATTTTGATCACTGCCATTTGGCGAAACATACAGATAATCCCCAGATCCTTCCTCATTCGCTTTTGTCTTATCATAAACGAAAGCGAGGATGACAGACGTTAAAACACCCGCCAAAAGAATAAAATACCATTTTCTCATTTTCGATTCCCATTTCGTTTTAGAATAGATTTCTAAAACCATTATAAATGTTCTATTTATGGAAAACCATTTCAAAAATATGAAAATATACCGTCTAAATAGATCTTATTCAGCCTGGCGGACCTGCGCATGTTCAACTGTTTCAATTGCCAATGATGCAGGCGGGTGAACACGCATCAGAACAATGTAGAAAAGAAAGGAAATCAGCACACCTACAAACCAAGAAATATCGTATAAGCTCTTCAATACAGGAACATACATGCCAATCAGCGAAATCAGCGCTCCTAACATTGTGGCTGCAAACGCACGGTAATTGTAGCCCTTCCAATACACATACCGTCCTGTTTCGGAATACAGGTCATCTACCGAGAGCTCACGTTTGCGAATGATAAAATAGTCGGCCATCATCACGCCTGCCACCGGTCCAAGCATGCCGCCTATTAAGCCAAGAAACGCATACACGCTTGTCGCGCTCTCCATCAGCTTCCATGGAACCGTAAATAAAGCGAGCAACGCTGTGATAAAGCTGCCACGTTTGAAATTGATATATTTCGGCAGGGCATTCGCTATATCATAAGCGGGCGATACGATGTTCGCCGCGACATTTACAGAGATCGTGGCGATGCAGAGCGTGATCACGGACAAGACGATGACATAAGGGTTATCAAACCGCGCCAAAATATCGACAACATCCCAAATCGGCTCTCCGAACGCGACCTGCGAGCCGGAGGTCACCGTAATACTGGCGAATGCGAACAGCGCAAACGTTCCCGGCAAGCCGTAAAATTGTCCTTTGATTTGCTCTTTTTGTGTTTCAGCAAACCGTGTAAAATCAGGTATATTTAAGATCAATGTCGCCCAGATGCCGATGATGCCAGTAACTCCGGCAGCAAACGGCCAGAATGTTTCTGAAAACGTATGAAACTTTCCTGGTTGAGAGTATATCGGGCCCAATCCTCCAGCAATATCAACGGCCCACCATACCATGCCGCCAAATACCAGATACACTAAAGGCCCTGCCCACACCTCAAAACGTTTAATCGACTCCATGCCGTGATGCAATACAAGTAAATGAATTGCCCAAAAGAATACAAAGGAAAGCAAACCGGACAAGTGAATGCCGAGAATGTTCCACTCGCCGCCAATTTCTCCCCAGCCTGGCCACATATTCAAAAGCAAAATGTTCAGTGCCGTGCTACCCGCAAATGTCTGGATGCCAAGCCACATGATAGCTGTAAACGCCCTTAGAAGCGCGGGGATATTCGCGCCGTATATCCCGTAAGAAGCCCGAATGATCACGGGAAACGGCAGCCCGTATTTTGTCCCCGCATGGCCGTTTAAGGCAAGAGCGCCAAATAGGATAAGTGATGCCGTAATAATGATCGCCAGCACCTGCCAAGGCGAAAGGCCGATCGCAATTAATCCCCCCACCGTCGCGTAGGTCGGTATGTTATGTATACATCCCATCCAAATGGAGGCAAAGTTCATAGCTTTCCATGTCCGTTTTTCCTGTCCCAAAGGCACCAGATCTTCATTGCTCAGCCTGTTGGATTGCTGCTGACTCTCTTTTAATTTCATAGCCGGCTCCCCTTTCCATATTGTCTATATGTCGTCACATGTTATGTTTTTTGACATTAGATGTCACTTAATATAATTGAAAAGTCAGACAATAACACTGGCTATGATATACAATTTTCCCGTTTGTATTTGAACAGCTTAAACAAGAAAAAGAGACAGACCTCAGAGCCCGTCTCTTTCTCAAGATGCAGTTTTCATTAATGCAGCAAACCTCACAGCCATTAACAGGCTTGCTCCGCCCGCTATGATCATAATGATTCCCATCATATCAAAATGGGCTGCCGTGATTTCTTCACCAAAAAGAATGCCAAGGATCACCGAAGACAAAATCGATCCTAGGTAACGGCAGGTTTGAAACAGGCCTGAAGTCGTTCCTACCATGTTGGAAGGACTCGTTTCCAGCATCGCTGCCTGAAGCGCGACATTGCCCAGTCCGTAGCCTATACCCAAGAGCGACAGAATGAGGCCTTTACCGATGGTCTGGACATTGATAAAAAAGATGGTTAAGAGCACGGCTCCAGCCGTCATCAAAAGCGCTCCCGCAAAGATCGGCTTGACGACACCAGATCGGTCGATCCATTTGCCGGTTAGAGGTGACACAACGATGCTCATTCCAGACATAAACAGCATAAACAGGCCGCTCGTTTGAACAGAAAGATGCATTTCATCCTGAAAGTAACTTGGCAAACCAAAAAATAAACAATAGAAGAAAACATTCAATAAAATAAACTGAACATACACGGCTGACAGGTTTCGCTGTGTTTTAAACAGACGGACATCAATAAACGGCTTATCCGTTTTCAGCTCGCGCCAGACAAACGCACAGAGCAGAAGCAAGCCAAGCACACCTTCAACCGCATGCGGCGACGTGCTGAACGACAGCAAAAAGGATAGAAGGAAAATGATTCCCCCGGCAAATAAAACAATTCCAAGAATATCGAGCTGCCGAATAATGGTTTTGATTCCTGCCCCTTTTTTCTGATCTTTCGGGAACATATACAGGCCCAATAAGAAGCTGAGGATAATAAACGGCAAATTAACGATAAAGATCGCCGGCCAGCCTCCCCATACAATCAAAAACCCGCCGGCTGTCGGCCCCAGCGCCGTCATGGCGGACGCAAAAATAGAGAGTACAGCCAAGGCTGAAGCTTGGCGCTCATGAATATGATTCCGAATCAAGCCGACACCTGACGGATAAATCGCACTGCTCCCCACCGATTGAAACAGCCGCATGACCAATAATGTCATAAACGTCGGCGCAAACGGCGCCCCGATGGCAGAAACCGCAACAAGAATAAGCCCGAATAAAAACAAGCGTTTCCGCCCAATCAAATCACCGAGCTTTCCCGTTACGGGCTGCGCTACGGCACTCGCCAAGTAAAACGAGGAAATCAGCCAGGAAACCGTTGTAAACGAGAGGTGAAACTCATGCTGGATGCTATGGAGCGCAAGAGAGATCATAGACGAGTTCAGCGGATTCAGCATTGTTCCCGAAGCCACAGCTGTTAAAAAAACAGCTCGGCTTTTTTTCGATAACATCATTTCACTTGTTCCAGAAACTCTTCCGTTGTCCGCGATTTACCGATTCTCGGGAAAATAAAGCGCAGTGTGGCTTCATGCTCTTCATCGCTAAATGTGGACATGGCATCTGTAATAAAAATCTGCTGATAGCCAAGCTGAAATGCCTCCCGTGCTGTGCTTTCCACCCCGATATTCGTTGCGATGCCGCACAATACAATCGTATCAATGCCGCGACGTCTCAGCTGCAAGTCTAAATCTGTGCCAAAAAAAGCACCCCATTGCCGTTTTGTCACAGTATAATCGCCATCCTGCACACCGATTTCCGGAACAAATTCGGCCCAGTCCGCCGGCATTTCCCCTGAACCTCCCTGCGCAGGCTCATCCGTTTGCGGCTTCAGGGCGTCCGCTCCATCATGAAAGGCTACATTTACAAAGCTGATGAACCCGTTATGTTTCCGAAATTCATCTACGAGCTTTTTCGCGTTCGGGACAACCTGGCCGCTTTGATCAATCGGCACAATCCCCTTTTGTAAATCAATGATAACCAATGCTGTTTTTTGAAAATCAATGTTGAGTGTATTCATCATACGTCTCCTCCTGATACTGTTAGTGTTTCTCACATTGCATATTTTACTCTTCACACTGCCTAAGTTCTTTTATGATGCTTGTGAAATTCTCAGAAGGAACGTTTTCTCATGATTTTTCTTTTATGTAGTAGTAACAGGTTGTGCATACGAACAAACCGGCAAGCACTGTAATCATAAGGGGCGTCATCGCTTCATCACCTGCCTGCTGTCTATCGGTTCCTGCCTGAAAATGCCCATGAATTTGCGGCGGTCCATCCAAAGCAGGATAAGACACATAACCATTAATATCGTGCTAAGATCCTGCACGCCAATATCAAAATAATAGTTAATCAAGACGATGTTCACAATAATGGGCATAAAAATAACCGCCCCTAATGCAGCCGTTCGCGGAATCAGTAATAAAACAGCTGCCAGGATTTCACCAAAACCTATAAACAGTTCATAGACATGAGAATAACCGAAAAATGTCCACACGATCGTAAACCCCTTCCCGGCAGCCGCCTCGATTTCAGGCGTCACCTCGCCAAACTGGCCAATTACCACTTTCGCCAGACCGTACACGAAAAAATTAAAGGCTAAAAACAATCGGAACGTCGCGGGAATCGACTTGCGTACCGCTTTCCTCAGCCTGCCGCCTTTCTTCATCATACATCCCCCTCAGTGTATTATTTGATATAGTACACTTAATACAGTATAGAGTATTCTAATTAATGTCAATTCCCTTTTCAGCTCATATGAATAGCTTCTTTTATAGATACAAAGTCTTATATCGTAAAAAATGCCGTTCTCCTTTCTTTCCGTCCCTCGATAACATTCCTTAAAAACCATGTCAGGAAATCTTACATGAAAATGTTTTATCATTCTTTTTTCTCTATAATGAAGAAATATAATAATTGCTTTTTATTCTGAAAGATACGGAGGAATGAGACATGCAAATGGGCGATACAGTTTTTATGTTCTTTTGCGCTTTACTCGTGTGGCTGATGACCCCGGGATTAGCGTTATTTTATGGAGGAATGGTAAAGAGCAAAAATGTGCTGAGCACTGCCATGCACAGTTTCTCTTCCATTGCCATCGTTTCCATCGTTTGGGTGCTGTTCGGATATACACTTGCCTTCGCACCAGGCAATTCAATCATCGGCGGGCTGGAGTGGGCCGGCCTCAAAGGGGTCGGATTTGATCCGGGAGATTACAGCGATACCATCCCCCACTCGTTATTTATGATGTTCCAAATGACGTTCGCCGTTCTGACTACAGCGATTATTTCCGGGGCCTTCGCAGAGCGGATGCGATTCGGCGCTTTTCTTTTATTCTCGGTTTTATGGGCCTCTTTGGTTTACACACCCGTAGCGCACTGGGTATGGGGCGGCGGCTGGATCGGCCAGCTTGGAGCGCTCGATTTTGCTGGCGGCAATGTTGTTCATATTTCCTCCGGTGTGGCAGGACTTGTTCTTGCCATTGTGCTCGGCAAACGGAAAGACGGTACAGCGTCTTCTCCGCATAACCTCATTTACACCTTCTTAGGAGGAGCTTTGATTTGGTTCGGCTGGTTCGGCTTTAACGTCGGCAGCGCTTTGACTTTAGATGGTGTAGCCATGTACGCGTTCATCAACACAAACACCGCGGCTGCAGCCGGGATCGCCGGCTGGATCTTAGTAGAATGGATCATTAACAAAAAACCGACAATGCTCGGAGCGGTATCTGGGGCAATCGCCGGGCTTGTCGCCATTACGCCGGCTGCCGGATTTGTCACACCGTTCGCTTCCATTATTATCGGCATCATCGGCGGAGCTGTTTGTTTCTGGGGAGTATTCTCGCTTAAAAAGAAATTCGGATACGACGACGCGCTTGACGCCTTTGGCCTGCACGGGATCGGCGGCACATGGGGCGGAATCGCAACAGGATTATTCGCAACAACCTCTGTTAACTCAGCGGGCGCAGATGGGTTATTTTACGGTGATGCAAGCTTAATCTGGAAACAAATCGTCGCCATCGCCGCCACTTATGTTTTTGTATTTATTGTCACTTTCGTTATTATTAAAATTGTAAGCCTCTTCCTTCCCCTTCGCGCAACTGAAGAAGAAGAGTCACTTGGGCTTGACTTAACGATGCACGGGGAAAAAGCATATCAAGATTCTATGTGAGGAGTGACGCTATGAGCGGTCAAATGTTCAAGGTAGAAATTGTAACGCGTCCGGCAAATTTTGAAAAGCTGAAGCAGGAACTCGGAAAAATCGGAGTGACCTCTCTGACTTTCTCCAATGTACACGGCTGCGGCCTTCAAAAAGCACATACGGAGCTCTATCGAGGGGTAAAAATAGAAAGCAATGTATACGAGCGTTTAAAAATAGAAATTGTGGTCAGCAAGGTTCCTGTTGATCAAGTGACTGAGACCGCTAAAAGGGTGCTGAAAACGGGATCACCGGGTGACGGTAAAATATTTGTCTATGAAATCAGCAATACGATCAACATCCGCACAGGCGAAGAAGGACCTGAAGCACTTTAATATCGGTACGAGATTCGGACACTCCGGATCTCTTTTTTTTGTGCACAGAATCCCCCCCAGAAACCGCGATTCCTCTTCGAATTCTCTTCAAGCGCCGTTATTTCAGACAATCTCTATTTTTATTTGAAACTTTTCATGAGTAAGATTAGTCTACTAAATATAAAAATGTAAAAGGTGATTATTTGAACTACGAAATTTTTAAAGCAATCCATGGACTATCTCATCACAATTCAGTTCTCGATTCCATTATGGTCTTCATCACGGAATATGCCATTGTCGCCTATGCCCTTATCCTATTGGCAATCTGGCTGTTTGGGAACACACAAAGCAGAAAACATGTGCTATACGCAGGCATCACAGGAATTGCAGGCCTTGTGATCAACTATTTGATTACGCTTGTTTATTTCGAACCGCGCCCGTTCGTTGCGCATACAGTGCATACACTGATTCCGCATGCTGCGGATGCTTCATTTCCAAGTGACCATACGACAGGTGCATTAGCGATTTCTATTGCGATGCTTTTCAGAAACCGCAAAATCGGCTGGCCGCTTGTCATTTTTGGGCTTTTGACAGGCTTTTCGAGAATTTGGGTGGGACATCACTATCCGGTAGATGTATTGGGCAGCCTCGTTGTCGCCATCATTATCGGGTTCCTTTTCTTTAGATTTTCAGATCTGCTCCGCCCGTTCGTCGATTTGGTCGTGAGGATCTACGAAGCCATTATCAATAAACTGACGAAAAAACCAACCGATCAAAATTTCTAAGAAAGACAAAAGCCGGCGTCTTTAACCAAGACAGCCGGCTTTAATATTTCTCATACATCTCTTGTTTTCTTCGCTTCGCCAACACATATAAACCATAAAACAATCCAATTCCAACAGCATCGATGAGCACATCCCGGATACAACCATTCCTGCTGAAGAAGAGCTGAAGAACTTCTGTGAAAAAAGCAAACGCGAATGAGCCGGCTGCAGCTGATCTTATGCTGCCCCGCTGTCTCCATAGCAAATATGTCAGCACAAAGAAGGAAAACACGTGTCCGATTTTTTGAATAAACGCTTCAGGGACAGTAAGCTCAGTAAAATCCATAACTAAAAATTGAGACAGATCAGGGTGCGGCTGAAAATGAAAAGCCACCGTTTGCGATACGACCATGCCGCTGAAGCTTTCCGTACAGACAGAAAGCAGGATAAAAAAGATCCAGCCTGCGAGCAATAGGCGGTTCATGACATAACCTCCTTTATAACGTACGTGCCTACATGTAACTACATAGACGGTAAAACAAAGCAAAAAGTAACAGAAAAAAACGCCCATCACAAGGATAGACGTTTTCTTCATTAAGACTGTTCAGTGTCTTCTGTTGTGCTGCTTTCTTTGGAACCAGATTTGTCAGTTGAATCATCCTTTTTCTCACCGGATTTTTCTTCTGTTCCTTTTTCAGTTGATCCGTCCTTTTTCTCGGAAGATTGCTGAATGGATTCCTCTGTTTCTTGGGTGGTAGCTTTTTCTTCAGCTGCTGCTGCTTTTTCAATAGAAGAAACTGGTTTGTCCATAAAGTTTAACGGATTCATTGCGACCCCATCTTTACGGATTTCAAAGTGCACGTGGTTTCCGCTGTCTTCACTGTAAAGGTTCTTGCCAGATTTTCCGATCACTTGATTTTGTTTTACTTTGTCACCTTGCTCAACGCTTACTTCGGAAAGAGATTGATACACAGTCGATAAACCGTCGGCATGTTCTACTTCCACAACATATCCCAGCACTGGATCTTTTTCAGCTTTAACAACCGTACCGCTCAGAGAAGCAGAGACATCGAAATCTTTTCCGTCTTTCTCAGCTAAGTCAATTCCTTTGCTTAGGCTGTACGTGTTATTATAGGTAACGAGTGCTGCTTCTTTCTCTTCTTTTGCGGCATCGGTTTCATAGAACTTTTTCACAACAGAAACGTTTTCAGAATCAACAACCGGCATTGCGACATTTTCCATTGACTTTCCTACTTCAACTGCATCGTCGTTGTTGTCATATGCGGAGTTTCCGCCGTTATCAGCCAACTGATCCTTTACCTCATCATTTGATACTGATTGATACCAAAGGACAGCTGTTAAAATGACGGCCGCACTGACTAAGTAAATTGCAGGGAACACCCAGCGTTTACGAAAAAACTGCTGAAGTTTTTTGACTTGAGAAGTTTTCTTTTCTTCCTCTCTCATTGTTTCATCACCTCAGCAACATTCTGAACACTTTTCTGAAAATATATACAACCTATCCAAAAAAACTTTTTTAGATGTAGTTTGCACAGACTGAACGAAAATATGTATTTTTTTGAGAGGAGTGCCAAAAACATATGAACATGACATTGCGTCTTGCTGAACATAAAGACTTGGAGGCTGTTGTGGCGATTTATAATTCAACGATTGCTTCTCGAATGGTAACAGCCGATACCGAACCGGTAACTCCTGAAGACCGGATGGAATGGTTTTTGGGACATACAGAGTCACGCCCGCTCTATGTGGCCGAGGACGAAAACGGAAACGTCGCTGCCTGGATCAGCTTTGAAACATTTTATGGAAGGCCAGCCTATAATAAAACAGCGGAGGTCAGCATATACATTGACGAAGCATGCCGCGGCAAAGGTGTTGGATCATATTTGCTTCAAGAAGCGCTCCGCATTGCCCCGAATCTTGGCATCCGCTCACTTATGGCCTTCATTTTCGGGCATAATAAACCAAGCCTGAAGCTGTTTGAAAAGCACGGGTTTGCAGAATGGGGATTATTCCCCGGCATCGCCGAAATGGACGGGAAAAGATACGATTTAAAAATTTTAGGGAGAGAGCTTTCATGATTAGTCTGGATAAAGATGAAAACGAAATTGAACATCATAATGAAGAAAATAGCCTCGCTGAACAGGAGACTGCACCTGTTGAACAGGAGACCCGCCAGCTGAGCGCCTCCGCTGTCAAGTCGCTATCCGACATTGCCAAGTGGGGAAAAATTTCTGGCATCTTGTTAATCATTATGGGATCGCTGGTCACTCTGACCGCCTTGATGACAGTGATTGGCGCCATCCCGGGCGTACTGCTCATTATTTCAGGCGTATTTTTGATGCGCTCAGCAAAAGCAGCCGCAGAAGCCGAAGGAAATCTAGCCGGCAGCGCTGGCGAAAGCATGCTTGAAAATTACGGAACATTTATAAAAATGCAGCTGTTTTATGCGGCATCCAGTATCGTTACTGTCCTGATCGGGATCATTGTAGCCATTTTCGTGCTGGTGGTAATCGGCATTGCTGCTTTTGAGAACACGCCTTCGTATGAAGATCCGGATTCCTATTATTATGAGGATGATCCGGTGTTTGAATAATGATGAGACAGGACAGGGCATGAGTTCCATATAAACGGAACCATGCCTATTTTATTTGACTATTCAAAGCAGGCCGGCGTAAACACCAAATCCTGAAGCAAGCATACAATAGACATCTCTAGTAAAGGAAATCAACAAAGCAACGCTGTTACCCAGAAATGAATATCAAAAAAACGGATGAAGTCCGAATCAATCCGAAACCGCACTTTTTATTTCGGGTGTCTGCATGCAAAAAAACACACCCGGATCGTCTGGAAAATCTCAACAATCCGGGTGCAGCTCTTCTTTAATACATTTTTTTGCGTCTGTCTTCCTCAGTCAAAAATTCAACAAAACTCCGCATCGCAAAAGGCTCTTCCTTTATTTGTCGTGCGTAAGAGCTTTTCCGCTCTTCTGAAAGGATTTCGCTCTTTTTGATCCTGTTCAGCATATAGATGTGAACCGTTTTTTGGATTTGTTTATGCTGATAGCCTGCCTCTTTAAAAAATGCGAGCCCGAGCGCCGCCAAAAGGGCGAATATGCCTGCGCTGATCAGGGACTCCCTGTCAGCTGAAGCATGAAATAGAAAAGCAGCTAAATTAAAGAGAGAGAATGCAGCAAGCGGAATAGCAAGAAAACGGTAAATGACGGTTTTTTTCATGAAAGGCTGTACGGCCTTTTGAATTTTTTGCATTTCTGTTTTGATGAACCCCGGCATTTGTTCGACTCTGTAAAAGTTCATATAATCCTCCCCCTTTATTTGATGTTTCAAGCTTCACGAACGTTATCATATGTGTTTATTTTAACGCAGGTGCAAGCTGGTTTTAAAGAAATCTGCCCGTATTTTTCACGAAGAATCTGGATCGCCGCTCTTTATTCTTTTAAAATGTGAGTGTTATAATTTGTAATGGGAATCAGATCACTGTTATTCATGGAATACTAATGGCAATCTTCTTGATAAATATGAATGAGCGGGGTTACAAAGTGAGTATTTCTTCCATCCTTTTATCACTTTTTTTCATTTTAAATATTCTTTTGGCCATCATTGTCATCTTCAAAGAACGGCGCGATGCCAGTGCATCTTGGGCGTGGCTGCTTGTTCTTTTCTTTATTCCCGTTTTAGGCTTTATTTTATACTTATTATTCGGCCATAATCTCAGACGCAAGCATTTGTTTCAATGGGAAGACCGGAAAAAGATTGGAATTGAAAGGCTGCTGAAGCATCAGCTTGAAGATTTAGAAACCAAGCAATTTCAGTTTAACAACCGGGCAACCTTTGATAACAAAGATTTAATTTATATGCTGATTATGAATAACCATGCTGTGTTTACAGAGGATAATTCAGTTGACGTCATTACAGATGGACGGGATAAATTTCAGCGGCTGCTGAGTGACATTTCAAAGGCTAAGGATCATATCCATTTACAGTATTATATTTATAAAGGCGATGAATTAGGCAAAAAATTGCGGGACGCTCTCATCCAAAAGGCGAAAGAAGGTGTTCAGGTCAGAGTGCTTTATGATGAACTCGGGTCCAGAACGCTGAGAAAAAAGTTTTTTAAAGAGCTTCGCGAGGCTGGCGGGCATGTGGAGGTCTTTTTCCCTTCAAAGCTCAGGCCGATTAACCTGCGGCTGAATTACCGGAACCATCGAAAGCTTGTGATCATAGACGGTATGACCGGTTATGTCGGAGGCTTTAACGTCGGAGATGAGTATCTAGGGCTTAATCCAAAATTCGGTTATTGGCGGGATACGCATATCCGGCTGCAAGGAACGGCCGTGCACGCCATCCAAACACGGTTCATCCTTGACTGGAACCAAGCTTCTCATCACCATACGCTGACATATATTCCAAATCACTTTCCTGATTACGGCCCAAAAGGCAACGTCGGGATGCAGATTGTCACAAGCGGCCCTGATTCGGAATGGGAACAAATTAAAAATGGCTACATCAAAATGATTTCAAACGCCAAGCGTTCCATTTTGATACAAACACCTTATTTTATCCCAGATGCAAGCCTGCTGGATGCTTTAAGGATCGCTTGCCTTTCGGGCATTGACGTTAACATTATGATTCCGAACAAGCCCGATCACGCCTTTGTATACTGGGCGACACTTTCGTATATCGGCGATCTGCTGAAAGCCGGAGCCACTGTCTATATTTACGATAACGGCTTTATTCACGCGAAAACCATCGTGGTGGATGACGAAATCGCTTCAGTCGGCACAGCGAACATTGATGTCCGAAGCTTCAGGCTGAATTTTGAGGTTAATGCATTTATTTACGATATCACCATTGCTAAAAAACTGGTTTCAACTTTTAAAGAAGATTTGCTAGTATCCAGAAAATTCACCTATGAGGAGTATCTGCAGCGCCCGTTGTGGATTCGAATAAAAGAATCCGTCTCGCGGCTGTTGTCGCCGATCTTATAAGATGTGAAAACCCCCAGCCTTTACGGCTGGGGTTTTTCCTGATGGTCACAGTAAATGATGATCGCCTCCCGCAAAAAAGCGGCAAGACCTTCTCCATATTGATTGATTGAATCGGTAAATCGCTCGTCAGTGATATACACTTCCCCGAGTCCTCTGAAAATGTCGAGTGTGCAATCGTAATGATATTGGCAAATATGATCGCGAAATGCCCCCACTGCGGCCTGAACCTCTGCATCATCGGGCCCATGCTTCATTCGCGCCGCAATTCGTCTGTAAATCGAATCAAATTCAGCCATGATCGTGCGCCAATCATCTGCCGAGTATGCAGATGTCCTTTTCTCTGTTTCTTCTGCGATTTCCTTTCCATACAGCTTTCTGACTTCATCAGCGTATGTCTGCTGGTGCTCTTCAATGTCTTTCATGCTTAATCCGGCAAATAAATCCCTCTTATTCATCGTTTCCCCTCCATCAACGGACAAAAGCGTCCTGTCAATTGTTTGAATCATCTCATCCATTCTTTGTTTTTTCTTCATCAATATCTCCTTTTGCGACTGAAGTGCCGCTTTCCGGTCAAAATTCGGATGATCCAGCATCTCCTTAATCTCATCCAGACGAAACCCGATTTCCTTGAAAAATAAAATCTGCTGCAGTCTTTCCAGGTCTGCGTCACTGTACAAACGATACCCAGCATCAGTAAGCGCTGAAGGATTCAGAAGCCCAATATTGTCATAGTGATGAAGCGTCCGAATGCTAACGCCTGATATCTCCGCCACTTGTTTAACTTGATATTTCATACATAACACCTCCTCTTTTTTATCGTAAACAATCACGCAACGTTAGGGTCAATCCCCAAAATGTTATTTTCTATATACAAAACTTCTCACAAATAGTGTATAAAAGAAAAGTGAGTATTTTTTTGTAAAGGGGAGCCAGTATACATGAATCCTGAAACAATGAACAAAACCCTCATCAGCATTTCGAAATGGGGAAAAGCTACAGGCATTTTATTTATTATTATGGGCGCAATTACCGCGCTTTCAGGCGCGTTCTTTTTTCTAATCGGTGCCGTGCCAGGCGTACTGCAAATTATTTCCGGTATCTTTTTGATGAGGTCAGCTAGGGAAGCAGGCCAAATGGCTGAACACAATAGCGGACAGTCTGAAGACTTAATGCTGGAGAATTACGCGAAATTCGTAAAGATGCAAGGGATTTATTTGATCGTAAGCATTGCTGTATCCATTCTTGCGATTATCGCCTTCTTCATCTTTTTAATGCTTGGGATTGCTGACGGCCTTTTCAGCGATACGTACAGCACTTATTAATGAGAAAAACCCGGAGCTGGCTCCGGGTTTTTTATTATTCCGCTTCGCTTACCACTGTGAAGCGTTCATTTTTGTGTTCGGGATGTTCAAGCTCGTCCAACACGGCAATGGCATAATCTGCATAGCTGATATAGCTGTCTCCTTTTGCATTTACGATGACATTGTCTTTTCCTTTTTGGTAAGAGCCAGTCCGTTTTCCTGCTGGATCAAAAAATGCCGCAGGACTGAGGAACGTCCAGGAAATGGAGTCTGTCTGCTGCAAATCTTTCAGGTTCTCGCCTTGATTTGATGCAGTTGGCAAATATTCTTTCGGAAATTCCGGCGTATCCATTAAACGGGTTGTTTTGGCTTCATCAACAAACAGGCTTCCCGCTCCGCCAACAACAAGCAATCTTGTGTGCTTCGCGTCCTTTAAAATGCTGATGAGTGCTCTTCCTGCTTCAACATGAAGATGTTCTTGGCCGGGTGCTGCTCCAAAAGCGTTTACGACCGCGTCGAAAGGCTTGATGTCTTCCGCAGTCAGTTCAAACACATCTTTTTCCAAAATCGCTACGTCTTGCTCCTGCACTTTTGAAGCGTTTCTGACGATGGCTGTCACTTCATGGCCTCTTTTTTTCGCTTCTTTCAAAATCTCGTTTCCCGCTTTCCCGCTTGCGCCTATAATACCAATTTTCATTTTTCATTTCCTCCTTATTTGTAACAATTTTAGTTACATGTTAGCGGTGAGAAGTCATCCCTTTTGATTAAAAGAGATGATTCATAACATCTTTTAATGACTTGCTTGCCAGTTCATTTTCCATCGCTCTTTGCACACTTTCAAACGTTTCATCCAGAGCGTTCTGAATTTTTTTCCCTACCGGACATTTCGGATTCGGGTTTTCATGAACCGCAAAGAGTTCTTCTTGCTTTTGGACAGCCCGGTACACTTCTAAAAGAGAAATATCAGCAGGATCTTTTTTGAGGCTTGCACCCGGCACCCCGGCGCGTGATGTGAGAATATCAGCTTTTTTCAGCAGGCTGATCATTCTTCGCACAACTACCGGATTCGTGTTGACACTGTCTGCAATGATTTCTGAAGATGTTTTTTCATCCATCGAGATGAGGGATAAAATATGAATGGCAACAGCAAGACGGCTGTTAATCATGTTTTTTCACCACCGTTGTAACTATAATAGTTACATTTGATTCGTTTGTCAACATCTAATATACACTAAATACATGGGTTTTGTGCACCGTTTTTAGTCAATAGAACGGCCGGATGCACTCCGGCCGCGTCTTATCAAAATAAGAAATATCTTTGTCCAAGTGGGACATAATCGACAGGCTGGCAAGACAATTCCTCCCCGTCAGCAAAGACCTGATAGGTTTTTGGATCAATCTCAATCTTCGGCAAAGCCGAATTCAGCTTCATATCCAGCTTGCTCAGCTTTCTGATATTTTTGACTGGAGAAATCCTTTTTTCCAGCCCTAAGCTTTCCGCCACACCACGCTCTATGCTTGCCTGAGACATAAATGTAATCGAGGTTGAGCGGTTGGCTTTTCCGTAAGACGCATACATTTGGCGCATGAAAACCGGTTCAGGAGTCGGGATGGACGCGTTCGGATCTCCCATTTGCGCACGTGCAATCATGCCGCCCTTTAAGACCAGTTCCGGTTTCACGCCGAAAAATACCGGGTCCCACAGAACGAGATCAGCAAGCTTCCCTTTTTCCACCGAGCCGACCTCATGGCTGAGCCCGTGCGTAATTGCCGGATTAATCGTGTATTTGGCAATGTACCGTTTTGCGCGCACATTGTCATTCCCGTTTTCACCGGCAAGAGCGCCGCGCTGTTTTTTCATTTTATCGGCTACCTGCCATGTTCGGATGATCACTTCACCGACCCGCCCCATCGCTTGGGAATCCGATGATGTCATGCTGATCGCACCTATATCATGGAGAATATCCTCCGCGGCAATCGTCGCCGCCCTGATTCTGGAATGGCTGAATGCCACATCTTCAGGCACTTTCGCATCTAAATGGTGGCAGACCATCATCATGTCAAGATGCTCATCCATCGTATTAACGGTATAAGGAATGGTTGGCGTTGTAGATGACGGCAGAATGTTCGCGTAAGAGGCGAGCTTCATAATATCCGGAGCGTGACCGCCGCCTGCCCCTTCAATGTGATAAGTATGAATAACCCGGTCCCCGATCGCGTCGAGCGTGTTTTCCAAAAAGCCCGCTTCGTTAATCGTATCGGTATGGATGGCAACTTGAATATCAGCCTCGTCCACGACTTCCATACACGTTTTAATGGCGCTTGGCGTCGTTCCCCAGTCTTCATGGAGCTTAAGACCGATGGCGCCTGCTTCCACCTGCTCGATCAGCGGCGCTTTATCGGATGCATTCCCTTTTCCTAAGAAGCCGACATTGATCGGAAACTCCTCGGCCGCTTCCAGCATCCTCGCCATATACCACGCCCCGGACGTACATGTTGTCGCTTTGCTTCCTGTAGCGGGTCCTGTTCCGCCTCCCAAAAGGGTCGTCACACCTGAAGAAAGCGCAACTTCCATCTGCTGAGGACAAATAAAATGAATGTGCGTGTCCACTCCCCCGGCTGTTAAAATTTTGCCTTCACCGGAAATCACCTCTGTCCCCGCTCCGATGACCATGTGCGGATCGACTCCATCCATGATATCAGGATTTCCGCTTTTTCCGACACCGACAATCCGGCCGTCTTTCACACCGACATCCGCTTTGACAATGCCTGTGTAATCCAATAGCACGACGTTGGTGATAACCAAATCCAAAGCGCCGTCCTTCCCTGTGATTCTGCCGTTTTGGCCCATGCCGTCTCGGATAGTTTTTCCGCCGCCAAAGATCATTTCTTCACCGTATACTGTGAAATCCTTTTCGACTTCGATCCATAAATCCGTGTCGCCCAATCTGATTTTATCGCCCGTTGTCGGGCCAAACAGTTCCGCATATTCCTCCCGTGACATTTTCATCGGATTACACCCTCCATCCAGCCGGCTTGTTTTAAGTTGGCCAACGTTTTTTCTTTGCCGCGTTCATCGATAAACGTGTCGGCCATTCCGTTCAGCCCTCTAATTGTCTTGCGTCCTCTGATTTCCACTAGTGAGACCGTTTTCTGCTCTCCCGGCTCAAAACGGACCGACGTGCCTGATGGAACATCAAGACGCATGCCGATCGCCAGCTCACGGTCAAATAATAAAGCCCCGTTGGCCTCCGCAAAATGAAAATGCGAACCGACTTGAATGGAGCGTGATCCGGTGTTTTTTACCGTTACCTCCCGTATCTCACGGCCTTCATTAATCGTAATGGTTCCCTCAGCAATTTGAAATGCTCCCGGCTTCATGACTTCACCTCCGCAGAAATTGGCTGATGTACCGTAACAAGCTTTACACCATCCGGAAATGTGGCCTCCACCTGAATGCTGTCCAGCATCTCAGGCACACCCTCCATCACATCTTTTTCCGTTAATACATGGCGGCCGGCTTCCATCAGCTCTGCTACTCCCTTCCCATCACGTGCGCCTTCCATAATAAAGCAGGTGATATAAGCAGCAGCCTCAGGATAGTTCAGCAGAACGCCCCGCGCCTTTCGCTGTTTGGCTAATTCCCCCGCTGCAAAAATGAGCAATTTCTCTTGTTCAACTGGTGTCAGTTTCATCTGTAGTCCTCCTTCTTTTGTCATATAAAGCAGATGCGGCTACTACGAATTTGCGGAACAGTCAGGCGGGACATCACCTCCCTTTCTTCGAGAATGGGGGTCATACGGTAAGATGCCTTTCAAAGCGGCATGCCGTTTCTTCATCAGCCTTGCCATGGTCAACAACCGTTCCCCTGTCGATCACGGAAAGATCAGATTAACGCGTTTTCCAGACTGCGCTCGACTAAGATAACAAATGTCTTTTTTTCTGGAAATTTCTATAATAACTTGTCTGACTAGTTCGACAATTAAAATCTGAATTCCTTCCAATTGTTTATTAAGTAAAATATTTTTCAGATTTACCATCAGCGCTCTGGTGATTGCAAGCTGCTGCTGTTGACCGCCTTTTCGTTTTGAACAAACGTTTGATTAAAACAAATAGCCCCCTCTGTTTAGCCGGAGTCGGCCTAATACAGCGACAATCTGCCCCGGGCGAAGCTAAGGCTGTGCAAAACCATCGATTGATCATAACCAGACGTTACATTCCTGATGGCAGCCCGTTGTTTTGCTCCGCAACCGGAAGCATGGCATGGAGGCCAGTCTGAGGCGCCGACCTCCACGATACCGAGAACCCGACTATTGCCATTAACTCCGCATCATGGACGGTCACTTCGCTGATCGCCACCGTTCCTCTTAATGAGTGAAGAATTCCGGCCTTCACTGAATCCCCGCTTGTGTCGATATCAACTGTTTTCTCGCACTCCCGTGGCTTCCGACACTTTCTTCGGTGCAGTACATTCCGTCATCAAAACCCCTTTGTTTGATTTCTTCAAATGATGTTATAAAAGTTTACAACTTATGTCATCATTATATAGAAGAGGCCTATTAATTCAAAGAATATTTAAAAAATTTAGTTACCTTGACCAAATCAGCTTCTTTTTTTGTTATATTTATTCACATCAGAAAAAGCGAAAAAAAAAAGACAAGAAACATTTCGTTTCCTGCCTCTTCCGTACGATTAATCTTTATCTGAAAATTTATCCTTGGCTTTCCCGATATCCTTTTGGATTTCGCCTTTTGCCTTATCTTTTTTGCCTTCAGCCTGCATGTCCGTTCTGTCAGCCATATCTCCGACTTTATCCTTCACTTCTCCTTTGGCTTTATTGAAGCCGCCCTTCATTTTGTCTTTTACACTATCGTTACCCATGTTAATTCTCCCCTCTCAATTATGTGTGTACTTGTTAACTTCCCGATCTGAGAGGCAATAAACATTCTAATGTTATTTATCGATTTCGTAGCGCTCTCCGTAACGGAGCACCTTGTATATCGCCAGCCCGTCTGATGACTTTTTCTCCGAATATCGGACCGGCAGCAGGGCAAAAAACACATAATACGTAGAAAAATAGACAAACTGATAGAAAAACACATTCGGCTTTAATACACTGTGTATAATCAGCAGATTGATTGCAAAAATCGTGATGAGGTTAAACAAGCAGCCCCCTGCATACACGAGTGCATTTGAGAATCGATTGTCAATTTTCAACTCCCCGTACCGGCAAAAAGAATCGATAAAATAAATCGTTCTGAACCGTATGGGTCCAATTTTAAGCAGCGTTTTTCCCATGCCTATATCCAACGATCCCTTTCCGCCAAAAATAAAAGCCATAAAGCTGTGCCCTGAAACATGTATAATCTGTACAAGCGGCAGAACAATGAGGAAAGACCACAGAAACTTCACCATATCATTAAAACCAAACATTGAATTCCCCCTCACATGCATATCTGCATCCCAAAACGGCTTTTGTTCAAAAAACAGTGCTGTAGCGATTTTTCCTGTTCTCCCCGGAAATAAACGTTCCGATGCTCCCCTTTTTTTGCATAAAAAAAAACCATCTGCCAGCAGATGGTTTTGTCTCATACTTCATATAAACAATCGTTCCTTTGAATCATCTCTCTCATGCTGACCGCTTTTTCATAAAAATACACCGCTTCTTTATATTGTTCGCGATGACTGAAATAAGAGGCAGCATCTAAAGCAAATTCTTCAATATATACATACAGACCCTTTTCTTCCATATAATCAAATACTTCTTGAATCATATTCAAATTGACAGATTCCACATATAATGCCTGCAGAAATTTATATTTTGCCAGACTGAAGAAGTCGTTTCGTTTTTGGGCAATGGCAATCCCTTTTTCATAGTACCGTATCGCGGCTTCGCTATCTTGTTTTTTGAAAAGAACGCGAGTCAGGCTGAAGAGCGCTTTTGGAAGCTGTTCCAGCTGATAATCCTCGAAGACAGGAAGCGCTTTTTCAAAGTATTCGGCGGCCTGATCCAGCTCCCCCTTGTCATCATAGCAATTACCAATATTATAAAGGGCTGATCCGATCAAACGGGGCTGTCCTTCCAATAAAGCAAGGCGATACGCGTCATCTAAATGTTCAAGCGCTTTTTCATAATTTCTGTAGTCAATGTAGTTTCCTGATATGACGAAATGGCATTGAATTCTTCTGACTCTGTAAAAATCGTGAGCCTTATACGTCTCCAGCGCCTGTACGGCATGGTTCATGGAAAAGTGCGTCTGCTTCATAATATAAAAGACTTCCGCCACTTTAAAATGAAATTCCGCTCTTTCAATTTCATCTTCTACAAACGCAAGCATCTTCTCAGCTTTCCGATAAAAGGATATAGCCGAGATGTAATTGTTCTGTTCAAATTCGTACATTCCTCTAAACAAGTGAAAATAATACTCAGATAATCCGGAGATGCTGTCCTGATTGCTTTCCAGCGTTTTGATCAATTCACGATATTGAAGCTGAGATTCCTCGTGCAGGTCAGGCTTTACATAATCCAGCATAATTTGGTGCCGGTAGCTGATCAGCTGATAATACAGGAGAAGCAGCTGATCCTCTTCCATCTGTTCGATATCTAGATCAATTTCTTCTTTCAGTTTTACGGCATCAGCCACTTGAAATGCTAAAATGTGCTTATACCACTTATTGATTTTCACTCCTACTTGAGATGACGGGATCTCGTACGCGGCCATGCCCCTCCAACCCTTTCTATTTTCTAATTGGTTATATTTTATCATAATGTATGGCTTTGGAATTAAATTTTCTTACAATGATTCCTTCTTTATGCCTATCCTTATATATTTCGGTTTTTCTACGTATTTTTTGCACTCGGATTCTAATAAAAAAGCTTACCGGACAGTGCCGATAAGCTTTTGACTTCAAATTAACCGCCAATATAAGACATTTCCACTTTCTTTTTGCCAGATGCTTTTGATAGCGTACGATCGACTGAATACTGATCGATCCGATTTTTCCATACTGTCCCGATCATTTCTGATAGTTCGTCATCACTTAATTCCTGGCGAACCGGAGCTCTGAGGTCAAATCCGCTTGAAGCGAATAAGCAGGTAAACAGCTCTCCTCTCGCAGAAAGACGGGCTCTGTTGCAAGATCCGCAGAATGCATCAGATACAGATGATATGACGCCAATTTCTCCGGAGCCGTCCAAGTAGCGGAATCTGGAAGCCACTTCGCCTATATAATTAGGCGCTATCGGCTCAACCGGCATGTGTTTATTGATCAAATCTATGATTTCCGCCTTTGTCATGACGTCTTTCTTTTCCCATTGGTTGGTGTTGCCTACGTCCATAAATTCAATGAATCTCAGGATATGCCCTTTTTCTTTAAAATAACGGGCCATAGGCAGTATATCTTTTTCATTGACGCCCTTTTGAACGACCATATTGATTTTAACACCGAGCCCCGCTTGCTTCGCCGCTTCAATGCCTTCCAGCACCTTGCTGACAGAAACACCGCGCCCGTTTATCTTCTTAAAACGCTCGTCTTCTAAAGAATCAAGGCTGATCGTAACCCTTTTCAGCCCAGCCTCCTTGAGCCTCTTAGCATAAACAGGCAGCAGTGATCCGTTTGTCGTCATCGCGATGTCACGAATACCCGGTATGCGGGCCAGTTTTTTGATTAATTCCGGCATATCCTTTCTCATGAGGGGCTCTCCGCCGGTCAAGCGGATTTTTTCAACGCCAAATCTTGTGACAAACAATGTCGCAAGCCGTTCCAGCTCCTCAAATGAAAGCAGCTCCTCTTTCTTTAAAAAAGGATAATCCGGGCCGAATAATTCGGCGGGCATACAGTACGTGCATCGGAAGTTGCAGCGGTCTGTAACAGAAATGCGAAGGTCTCTCAGCGGTCTGTTTCTTTTATCCAACATCTGACGCGACTCTGTAATCATAGCTACAGCCCCTTCCTACTCCCTGATTCTCTCAGGGTGTGTATATACATTAAATGATCCGTTTCTGACAAATCCAATCGCTGTGATATTCAATTCTTCAGCCATTTGAATCGCAAGCTCCGTCGGGGCCGATTTGGAAATGACAATCGACACGCCGATTTTGGCCGCTTTTAACAGGACCTCTGATGAGATTCTGCCGCTGAACACAATCAGTTTGTCGCGTACGGACATCCCGTTTAGAAGGCAGTGTCCGTATAGTTTATCAAGTGCGTTGTGCCGACCGATATCTGTGCGCATCAACAGAAGCTTCTCTGTGTCGCAAAGCGCCGCATTATGGACGCCTCCCGTATCCTGAAACGTCCCGCTCCCTTGCTGCATGTCTTTCATAAGCGCCAGACATGCCTCAGGCGATATCTTGATTTGGCTGACAGCCGTCTTGGCTGTTTTGACATCCTGCTGAAAATAAAAATGACGGCCCTTTCCGCAGCATGAGCCGATCACCCGTTTCGTATAATCCTTTTGATCCAATGTCTCAGGGTGAACGAGGTCGACATATACAAAACCGAGACTTTCATCTATTGTAAACCTTTTAATTTCTTTTTGAAATCGTATAACACCCTCTGATGCGAGAAATCCGATGACAAGCTCTTCGATATGCTCAGGCGTACAAACGAGCGTCACAAATTCACTGCCATTCAGTATCACTGTCAAAGGGAATTCCGTCACCATCCGGTCTTCTACTTTGCTTATTTCCCCTTGTTCATAGCGCCATACATCCCTGACCGCAGTTACTTTATCGTTCAATGTCTCTTCCCCTCCGCAATGTTCCTGCCTTTATATTTTTTCACACTCCTCGGATTTTGTCGAATTCTGAGACACAAAAAGAGCCCTCTATATAAAGGGCTTTTACAGGATGTGATGACGGCGGTGTTTAGGCAGGACGCCTAAGCATTTAGCCGCCGTTCCTTTTATAACACGTGAGCACCAATGTGCATTGACAACGAACGCGGGGTTTGTCGACACGCTGAGACACCTCTGTATAAAGGACTCTATGTTTGATTATGCTGATTCTTTTTCAGAACCGTAAACAGCACAATAGCTGCGATCAAGGTGAGAATGCTGACAAAAAAGAAGGCTGCCAGTTTTAGAAGAACACCAAGCAATATGAATGCAACGGTGGCTATAAGAAAAATCATTCCGAATAATTTCATATGTTCAACCCCTTTTTAGGGTATCATTCCCGCCCAAACTGTTTTTAAACCAATAAAAAAAGGCGCCTGGGAGAGCGCCTGATCTTTAGGTTCCTTACTCAGTAAATTTTTGTGCTTCTTTTTCCCAAGCCTGTTCGAACTCATCCGCACTGTTCGCTGAAATATATTCTCCGCCGCCAGCGACAGCTGCTTGTTTCATCTCTTCATTACCCTTGACATCAAAGTTGAAGCCAATGATGTTTACAATCGTATCCACATTTGATGCACGGAGCTTTTCGATTTCTGCCGCAGGGTCTCCGCCGCACGTTTCTTCACCGTCAGTGATTAAATACACCACGTTTTTCCCGTCTGCGTCAAATGCTTCAAATTCTTTTCTTGTGTCTGCAAGTGCTTTGGCAATCGGTGTCCATCCAGTCGGCATGAGCTCACTCAATGAATTGTCAAACAGAGACCCTTCATATGGATGAAGGCCGTAAATGGTTTCCGTCGTACTGCATGAAAGGGCTTTACCGGACAGTTTATTATTCCCTGCATGCCCGAAAACGCGAAGCATAAGATTTGTATCCTTCGGAAGAAGTTCGGCAAAAGATTTTACTGATTTTTTGGCAATGTCTATTTTGCGCTCTCCTCCTGTTTTTTGAACCATACTTCCGCTTCCGTCAAACAAAACAGCTACATTTGTATCAGCCTGTTTCTCAGCGGCAAAAGACGGGGAGGCAATGGAAACAG
The DNA here is from genome assembly GCF_000978495.1 of Bacillus sp. LM 4-2. Taxonomy (NCBI): domain Bacteria; kingdom Bacillati; phylum Bacillota; class Bacilli; order Caryophanales; family Bacillaceae; genus Bacillus; species Bacillus sp. LM 4-2. The sequence continues at coordinate 3,628,749 of NZ_CP011101.1, forward strand.
TCAACAATCCAATGATACCGGCAGCCAGCAATTTTTTCATATGATTACTTCCTTTCTTTTTCATATTTTCCAACTATATGTTGGATTCTTCTTTATGCTAGAATACGAAAATGCAAAAAGATATAGGACATGCTGCCTTTTGTGCTGCTTTCACGATCTGTCCAAAATCGCTTGAAATGCCGTTCATTTTTAGCCATTTCCGCCCAGAAAGCATAAACAGCTTGTGTGATCATTCATTCTTTTTTCGCCTTGATTATGACAGAAAAACGGAAATCTGCTACTATGCTACAGGCAGACAGCTAATTAGTTTTGAAGTTTTTGTTACATACAAAAAGAGGCTGACCATCACCAGCCTCTTTTTTCTTATTTAGATAACATTAGTGATTGCTGAGTGAAAATTTTCTCAACATCTTTTTGGGTATAAGCCGGGAAGTATTCACCGCCGCCTACTTTCGCAATTGCGTTCAGCTGGCCTTTGTATCCCTCTTTATAATCAAAGCCGATCACATTAACAGTGATATTGTCTTTTTGCAGTTCCTTTGCTGTTTTAATCGGGTTTCCTCCGCACGTTTCCTCACCGTCTGTCAACAGATACACCACTTTTTCCCCTTTTGCATCAAGCTGGTCAAAAGAAGATTTCGCCTCGTTCAGCGCTTTGGCAATTGGCGTCCAGCCAGTCGGCCCAATTGTATTGAGAGAATTGAGGAAGCTTTGCTCGTTAAAGCTTTGGAAGCCGTATACGTTGCGAATGGCTTCACATGACTGAACTTTTCCGGAATTTTTATTGTTTCCTTCAGAGCCAAACACGCTCATTTTCACCTGAGTTCCTTCTGGCAATGAGCTCGCAAACTTTGAAATTTCTTTTTTGGCTGAATTAAATTTAGATACACCATCTATTCTTTTCGCCATACTTCCGCTGGCATCAAGCAAGACCGCCACGTTCGCCGGCGCTTTAGCCTCCGTTTCTGTCTTTTCAGCTGCAAAAGCAGGTGAAGTTAATCCAAAAAGCAATCCTGTCATCATGATCAGTGAAAATCTTTTCTTCATGTTCGTACCCCTTTACCAATTTGTTTCTGCGTGCAGATGTTCAACGCTGAACATAATCTATCGTAATCAACAAAAACCGAGAAATAAATAGGGCGGGCTTCCCCATTGCTGTTGTTTACTTTTGCATAGAAACCTATGTTTTTATTAGTGATTTCCACCTAACGCCCCTATGAAAAGAGAAGATTGTCCGCCTTTCGGCTTTCGTTATATGAGTCTGTCGAAGTCTGTCGACAAATGTGGATGACTTTACCACAATCTCAAAGCCTGAAATCAGGAAAAAAGGACTGATCCTTAAAGACGGTCAGAAGCTCCTCTAAACCGTTTCAGCTGCTCTTAGATAAAAGACATTCAAGAACAGAAAAAGACGCCCAATGGGCGTCTTTTTCTACTTTTTCGCCATATATTTATTCAAAAACGCATCTGCCTCAGAAATTTGTGTACCTTGGTAATAGTACTTTACAATGTCATCAACCGTTTTGCCTTCTTTGGCCATAAAATTCGCTCCGTATTGACTCATCCCCACACCGTGACCAAATCCTCTCGTCGTGACTGTAATTGTGTCTCCATTTCGCTTCCATTCAAAATCGGCGGAGTTGAGACCCAACTTTTCACGTATGTCTCTTCCTTTCAGCGTCTTGCCGTTAATGACGGCAGTTGCGACCTGGTGGCCCGGTGTCTCGCCGGTAATCTTCCCTACTGCGCTAGATCCATCCAGCTTGACGCCAAGCTTTTGCTGAAATTCTGCCGCTGTAAAGGTTTTCGTTGCCTTATATTTCGGAGACTTTTTATCCCATGGGCTTTTGACGCTTTTTAAATATGGGATAGCACTTGTCCAATAAGCTTCTGCATTCTCTGTGTAGCCGTTGCTTGTGGAGAAAAAGGATGCTTCAATCGGCTGGTTGTTGTACGTTAAGATTTTGCCTTGCGTACTGGCTACCGCATCTGTGATTTTCTTCAGTTTTGTCTCATAGCTTGTGCCCCACTGTTTTTTCAGCTCCGCTTTGTTTTTATACACCTGGAACATCTGTGTATCATCCACCAGTGAGCCTTTAGGAGCCTCAACCGCTGAATTTGACACCATCAGTCTGACAATAAATGTTCTGGCGGCGAGGGCCTGGGCTTTCAGTGCTTCAGATTCAAAGGTTGCCGGCATTTCGGAGGCGACGACTCCAATCACATACTCTTCAAGCGGAATGTCTTCTACGGATTGATTTGCGGTTCGATAGACGGGAATAGAAACAGGTGAAGCTTTCAATGTTTCTGCTCCTTTCGATGCTGGTTTCGTGCTGACTGCTGTCTTTTCTGATTCTACGCTGGCCCCCGCTTCCTTATTATGCTGGAATGGTATAACCAAGAGTGTGGGAACCAAGAGAATCAATGCACATAGTACGGATAGTGTGATTGCGAATTGTTTCATATTCAGCTGCCTCCTGCTCGGGATTCGACTCTAGTCTAGTCTATGGGCAGGGACAAGCTAATATGACTCTCGTTTTGGACAGAAACTTTATTTGTCATTTACGTATTCTTTTTTGCTATTTTGCGCATAATGATGATAATACACAAAAAATAAAAAACCAGTATGCCAGAGTGACATACTGATTTTCAAGTAAGTTTATGCATTTAAGTCAGAAACGACTTCTTTATTCTCTTGCTCAGAAGCAGACTCATCATTTACACGTTCGATGTCTGCGCCCAGAGCGGCAAGCTTCTGATGGAAATCAACGTAACCGCGGTCTAAGTGCTTCAATTCAGTAACACGTGTGTGACCTTCAGCCACTAACCCCGCAAGAATCAGCGCTGCACCTGCACGCAAATCAGTCGCTGCAACTTCAGCTCCCTGAAGCTGTACAGGACCGTTAATGATGACAGAACGTCCTTCAATCTTGATATCACCATTCATACGGCGGAATTCTTCCGCATGCATAAAACGGTTTTCAAAAACGGTTTCTGTAATCATGCTTGTGCCGCTTGCACGAAGCAGAAGCGCCATCATTTGTGACTGCATATCAGTCGGGAAGCCCGGGTGAGGCATTGTTTTGATGTCAATCGGTTTAAGTTCTTTCGGGCCGATGACACGCAGACCTTCACCTTCATCCTTAATTGTTACACCCATCTCTTCCATTTTTGCAATTAAAGAGGTGAGGTGTTCAGGAACCGCTCCTTTTACTAATACGTTTCCTTCAGTGATTGCAGCAGCAACCATAAATGTGCCCGCTTCAATGCGGTCAGGAATAATATGATGTTTTACGCCGTGAAGCTTTTCGACTCCTTCAATTTTGATGGTGCCGGTGCCAGCTCCGCGGATTTTCCCGCCCATGCCGTTGATATAGTTTGCTAAATCAACGATTTCGGGTTCTTTTGCCACGTTTTCCAGCGTTGTTGTTCCTTCAGCTAGAGCGGCTGCCATAATCAGGTTCTCTGTAGCTCCTACACTTGGGAAGTCCAGATAAATTTTTGCGCCTTGCAGTCGGCCTTTTACTTCAGCTTCAATGAAGCCATTACCGACTTTGATTTTTGCGCCCATTGCTTCAAAACCTTTTAAATGCTGATCAATCGGTCTGGAACCAATTGCGCATCCGCCCGGAAGTGCAACTCTTGCATGACCTGTACGCGCAAGAAGCGGCCCCATGACAAGCACAGACGCACGCATTTTACGAACATATTCAAAAGGTGCTTCAGTTTGCAAAGCGTATGAAGCATTTACAGTCACTTCATTATTTTCAAAATGCACATCTGCTCCTAAATGACGCAACACTTCGTTAATTGTATATACATCGGAGAGCGTAGGTACATCACAAATTACGCTTTTTTCTTCACTTGCTAATAAAGATGCAGCGATAACAGGTAAAACGGCATTTTTAGCGCCTTCAACTTTGACTGTGCCGTTTAACTTCTGACCGCCGCGGACGATGATTTTTTCCAAGGTATTCCCCTCCGCGTCCCTAAATTCTCTATATTAATATTCAGTCGTAACGATTGGTGTGCCAACCGTAACGGTATGTTTTCCGCCCATTCCTGCACTTCTAAGTGCAATTTGCAAATTCATTTTATGTTTCGAGGTCATAATGTACTCTTCCCACTCATCTGTAAACGCAGAAATAGAAACGAAATTTGGCTCAACTACATGTTCTACTGATCTTGCTTGAAATTCATTTAATAACTGATTTGCTTTTTTTTGCAAAACAATATTCATATTATCATCTAAGTGACCATTTAGACAAGTAAAAATAACTACTTTTTCTTGGAATATCCCAAGTGTCTCCCGTTCAAACTGTTCATATGTATCATTCCAGCTATCCGGTGTCTCTAGACTCATTTGCTCATATAATAAATACGAAGTTGGATTGTGTTTTTTGAGGGTTGTGACAAGCTGCAGTCTAAAAGAAGTACGATTTTTTTTGTCAGTATATGTGCCAATTGCCTTTATCATTTTATCTTCCCGTGCAATCACCCAATCATATTGACGATACTCTGATTTTAAACGTTGCACTTTTTGATAAAATTCTTTTTCGGTCAGTGACATGTTTTGTTTTGCATGCAATGTCCACTTATCTATTGACACATCTTGGCGTTCCATCCCCTCTGCCATCTGTGCTAACGGCGTTAATTCACTCGCATGAATGGTATGGAAAACAGCAATGACGAAGCTTAACATGACGGAAATGATAATAGCGTGGCTTACTTGTTTTTTCTTCATGTTCATCTCTCCCCCTTATCCCCAGTTTTACCGGAGGCAAGAGGCGCCATACGTAAAAATCTTCGTCAAAACTCGAGCTATTCGCCTCAACCCGCTTCTCCCAACCATTTAATAATGTTCAAAACCTATTAAAATAGATAGGGAAGCTGCTGTGAATAATTGAGATAATCTAAAAAGAAATTGGCAACGGCCGTTCCAATGGCAATTGTCAGCAAAATCATCAGGAGTCTTGCCTGCACGACTTTGCCTTTTTTGATTAACGGATCTATATTGACGGCTTGCAACGCCCACCAAGTCACTGCTATAAAAATCAGGTGAACGACAATGCCGATTGCAGCCTGCTGTCCCAATACACTCATCTATTACACTCCTTTCTCTGCGTTCATACCCTTTCTTATTATATAAGAAGCACAGATAAAGATGATACATTTTATACAGAACGGAATAATCACCCAAATCTAGGGCTAATCCCCGCTTAAAGTGCGATTCTTTTACATGGTATACTTTATTGGAAAGGAGCTGGCAAATGTGAATCATTCTTTTTTTCAGCCTGAAAAGCAATATGGTGAGGACCTGCCAATTTTTGATCAGGAATGGGAAGCAATTGCATTCTATTATGATTATAGACAGTCACAGATTGAAGAACTGAATGAATTGTGTCAGTTTTTTAACATTTCTCTTACCTATACGAGAGAAAGCCTTGAAGAGCTTGAAAACCTCTATTTTCAAAGTATACAAGAACTTTTGCTTGCTGATTGGAATCTTCCTATTGAAGAATTCGAGAAAATGATCAGTGTTTATCTTATAGATTGTGTGATTGCCCGCCATGAAGATGCTGAATGGGTTGTAAAACCTTATCCCTATAAAGACGGCGCTTATACACTTGGCTTTAGAAGACATCGCAAATCGTGGCATACAATGAATGCCTGTGATGGTTTATACCTGCGTCCAAAAGAGGATCGCCCGCTGTTATCGCTGTTTGATTCTCTTGTGCGTTCATAAAAAAATCCTTCTCTTTATGAGAAGGATTTTTTCTTATTTCCCTGCTACATCCAATCTGTTCAAAGCCCGCTGTAACGCAAGCTCAGCCCGACGAATGTCAGTATCATCTGATTGAGAATTCAAACGCTCCTGCGCCCGCTGGCGTGCAGCTTCAGCGCGCTCTTTATCGATGCCTTCCGCTGTCTCGGCAGCCTGGGCAAGGATGGTGACATGATCAGGACGGACTTCTACAAAACCGCCGCTGACGGCAACCATTTCAGTCTGCCCGTCTTTTTTCAGACGGACAGCGCCGATTTTAAGAGGAGCCACGGTTGGAATATGGCCTGGCAAAATACCGAGATCGCCGCTTTCGGCTCTCACACTCACCATTTCGATATCCGCATCGTATACTGGGCCGTCGGGAGTAACGATATTGACTTTAACGGTCTTCATGCTTTTACCCTCCTAGGACCAGATTAAACTTCTACACCCATTTCTTTTGCTTTCTCAACAACTTCTTCGATACGGCCTACAAGACGGAATGCATCTTCTGGAAGATGGTCATATTTACCGGCTAAGATTTCTTTGAAGCCTTGTACCGTCTCTTTTACAGGCACGTAAGAACCTTTTTGTCCAGTGAACTGTTCAGCCACGTGGAAGTTCTGAGAAAGGAAGAACTGGATACGACGTGCGCGGTGAACGACAAGTTTGTCTTCCTCGCCTAATTCATCCATACCGAGAATCGCAATGATATCCTGAAGCTCTTTGTAACGCTGAAGCGTTGACTGTACTTCACGCGCAACCGCATAGTGCTCTTCTCCAACAATTTCAGGAGCAAGGGCGCGTGATGTAGATGCCAACGGATCAACCGCAGGGTAAATACCCATTTCAGTTAATTTACGCTCAAGGTTTGTTGTCGCATCCAAGTGAGCGAACGTTGTCGCCGGCGCCGGGTCAGTGTAGTCATCGGCAGGCACGTAGATCGCCTGGATAGATGTAACTGATCCAACGTTCGTAGACGTGATACGCTCTTGGAGCTGACCCATCTCAGTTGCAAGCGTCGGCTGATAACCAACCGCTGAAGGCATACGGCCAAGAAGGGCTGAAACCTCTGAACCCGCTTGTGTGAAACGGAAAATGTTATCGATGAAGAACAGTACGTCCTGTCCTTGTACATCACGGAAGTGCTCAGCCATTGTAAGGCCTGTCAAAGCAACACGCATACGTGCGCCCGGCGGCTCGTTCATTTGTCCGAATACCATGGCTGTTTTGTTGATTACGCCAGAGTCACTCATTTCGTAGAAAAGGTCGTTCCCTTCACGAGTACGCTCTCCTACGCCGGCGAATACAGAGATACCGCCGTGCTCTTGCGCGATGTTGTTGATTAATTCCTGGATTAATACGGTTTTACCTACACCGGCACCACCGAACAATCCGATTTTACCGCCCTTAATGTAAGGAGCAAGCAAATCAACAACTTTAATACCTGTTTCAAGAATTTCAACTTCTGTTGAAAGCTGATCGAATGAAGGCGCCTGTCTGTGAATCGGATCCTTTTTCGCATCCGCAGGAACCGGCTCATTCAAATCAATATTTTCTCCGAGAACGTTAAATACACGTCCAAGTGTTACATCACCAACCGGTACTGAGATTGGCGCTCCTGTATCTACAGCTTCCATACCGCGCTGAACACCATCTGTAGATGCCATTGCGATTGTACGGACTGTATCATCACCTAAATGAAGAGCGACCTCAAGCGTTAAATCAATACCTACTTCGTTTTCACTTGCAGCTGGCTGTGAAATTTTAATCGCATTATAAATTTCAGGCAAGTGACCGTCTTCAAAACGCACGTCGACGACCGGTCCTAATACCTGGCTAACGCGTCCTTTCTTCATCGCTATCCCTCCTGACAAAATCTTTCTATTCTAAAGCGGCTGCTCCGCCGACAATTTCCGTAATTTCTTGTGTGATGGCTGCTTGGCGAGCGCGGTTGTAAGAAAGCGAAAGTGAATCGATAAGTTCCTTCGCGTTGTCTGTCGCGTTTTTCATCGCCGTCATTCTTGCAGCGTGCTCACTTGCTTTACTGTCAAGAAGCGCACCGAAGATTAAGCTTTCTGCATATTGAGGAAGCAAAACCTCCAGAACCTCCTCTTCAGATGGTTCAAATTCATAAGACGCCGTTCTTTTTCCGCCGCCGCTGCCCAAATCAGATAACGGCAGAAGTTTTTTCTCCGTTACTTCTTGAGTAATGGCGCTGACAAAATGGTTATAAACAAGGTGCAATTCATCAAACGCACCGTCTATAAACATTTGAATCGTTTGACGGGCAAGATCTTTAATTTCTGTAAACGTTACTTCATCTCCAAGTCCTGTTAACTCGGAAATGATCGGAATCTCCCGTTTCTTAAAGAAATCACGGCCCACTCTTCCGATGGCAATCACCGCATACTCATCCTTAGACTGATGACGTTCTTGCATGGCCTGATAAGCACTCCGTAAAACCGAACTGTTAAAAGCGCCGGCAAGACCGCGGTCAGACGTAATGACAAGGTATGCCGTTTTTTTCACTTCTCTGCTGAGAAGCATCGGGTGCTTCACGTTGCCGGAAACTCTTCCGACGTTTGACACAACCTCTTGGATTTTATCCATATATGGCACAAATGATTTTGCATTGTTTTCAGCACGATTCAGCTTAGCCGCAGATACCATCTGCATGGCTTTTGTAATCTGACTTGTTTTTTTCGTTGACGTGATCCTTGACTTAATATCGCGTAATGAGGCCAAAGATTTCACCACCTTTTCTCTTCATCTGCGTAAAAAGAGAGAAAAAGAGAACCTTTTTCTCTCATCAGCATTCGAGTTAGTTGCTTGGTGCAAATGTGCGTTTGAAGCCTTCGATTGCAGCTTTGAAGTCTTCATCAGCAGGAAGGTTTCCTGTTTTCGCAATTCCGTCAAGCAGGTCTTTATGGTTTTGGTCAAGGTACATGTAGTACTCTTCTTCAAAACGTCTGATATCCGCCACAGGAATATCATCGAGATATCCTTTTGTCAGCGCATAAAGAATAGCTACTTGCTTTTCAACCGGAAGCGGCTTGTTCAGATCCTGCTTCAGCACTTCAACTGTACGCGCACCGCGGTTCAGTTTTGCCTGAGTCGCTTGGTCGAGGTCAGAACCGAATTGAGCGAATGCTTCCAGCTCACGGTATGACGCAAGGTCAAGACGCAAAGTACCTGATACTTTTTTCATCGCTTTGATTTGCGCTGAGCCGCCGACACGGGATACAGACAATCCGGCATTGATCGCTGGACGTACGCCTGAGAAGAACAAATCAGATTGCAGGAAGATCTGTCCGTCGGTGATGGAAATGACGTTCGTCGGAATATAAGCAGAGATATCTCCGGCTTGTGTTTCTACGAACGGCAGAGCTGTAATTGATCCTGCGCCTTTCGCGTCGCTAAGCTTTGCTGCACGCTCAAGCAGACGGGAATGAAGATAGAATACATCCCCAGGGAACGCTTCACGGCCTGGCGGACGGCGAAGAAGCAAGGACAGCTCACGGTAAGCGGCCGCTTGTTTAGAAAGATCATCGTATACAACAAGAACGTGCTTGCCGTTGTACATAAATTCTTCTGCCATTGTAACCCCAGCATACGGTGCCAGGTACAGAAGCGGTGCCGGCTGTGACGCAGACGCCGTTACAACAATTGTATAATCAAGCGCGCCGTGTTTACGCAATGTTTCTACTACGCCGCGGACTGTTGATTCTTTTTGGCCGATCGCAACATATACACAGATCATGTCTTGGTCTTTTTGGTTCAGGATCGCATCGATCGCAACAGATGTTTTACCTGTTTGACGGTCACCGATGATCAGCTCACGCTGGCCGCGGCCGATTGGAATCAGTGCATCGATCGCTTTGATACCGGTTTGAAGCGGTTCATGAACGGATTTACGGTCCATAACGCCTGGTGCAGGGCTTTCGATCGGACGAGTTTTGCTTGTCAGAATCGGGCCTAGTCCGTCAACCGGCTGGCCTAGCGGGTTTACAATACGGCCGATTAACTCTTCACCAACAGGAACCTCCATGATGCGGCCTGTTCTTTTTACTTCGTCTCCCTCACGGATCTCACTGAAAGGTCCTAAGATGACGATACCTACGTTTGATTCCTCAAGGTTTTGAGCCATACCCAAAACACCGTTTGAAAATTCGACAAGTTCACCGGCCATACAGTTGTCAAGGCCGTGCACACGTGCAATACCGTCACCGACTTGGATGACTGTACCTACGTCTTGAACTTTAATATCAGATTGATAATTTTGTATTTGCTGTTTTATCAGCGTGCTAATCTCTTCAGCTTTGATGCTCACTTAGGTTTCACCCCTTCTATCGATTTTCCCCGGCTAATTGACGTTCAATGCGCTGAAGCTTCCCGCTTACGCTGCCGTCATAAATCCGGTTTCCAATGCGGACTTTAATACCGCCTATTAAATCCGTCTGCACTTCATTTCTGATTCTCAGTGAAGCGACTCCGGCTTTTTTTGCAAACACTTGTGATAATGGTAACATTTCTGCATCCGTCAGCGGTTTCACTGAATATACGATTGCGTCTTCTGTTTGACGGGCCACATTTGCGAGTTTGATAAACTCATCTGTGAGCTCAGGGACAATCGCGGCACGATGGCGGTCAATCAAAAGAAAAATCGTATTGAGTACGGACTGTGACAAAGAGCCAAATGCATTTTGAATCAGCTCTTTTTTCTTCGCAGCCGGCACCTTCGGATGGTTCAACACATCATTAAGCGCTTTTTCATTTTGAAATACTTGTTTTACAACAATTAGCTCTTCTTCTACTTGATTCAGCTGAGCGGACTCATTGGCTATATCAAAAAGAGCTGATGCATATCGTTTAGAGACAGCTGATCCACTCATCGGCTATCTCCTACCTCTTTAAGATAGTCCTGGATCAATTTCTCTTGCGCTTGTTCATCCAGTTCTTTTTCGATCACTTTCGACGCAATCATGACAGAAAGAGACGCTACTTGCTCACGGAGAGCAGAAACCGCCTGTTCCTTTTCCTTCACGATTTCAGTTCTTGCTGCTTCTTTCAGACGTTCAGATTCTGCACGTGCAGCCTGAATAATCTCTTCTTTTTGCTTCTCTCCCAGTTTCTTTGCGTTTTCGATAAGAGTTTGGGATTCCTGTCTTGCTTCTTTTAAAAGAACGCGCTGCTCTTCAATCAGCTGCTGCGCTTCTTTATTTTTTTCTTCAGCAGACGTAATTTCTCCAGCGATGTGGTCTTCACGCTGTTTCATTATGTTTAATAGCGGCCCTAAAGCGTATTTCTTCAGAAGCGCTAATAAGATTAACATAGCTAACAGTTGGAACAGGATATCTCCGCCGTTAAACGACAATCCTAGTTCAAGTGGTAATTGAGACATCTACTACGGCAACTCCCTTCTGCAGGTTTTTCTTTGCTGATCCAGCAGCCGCACTTGTCTCTTTTCAGCCGGCAAGGCGGGATGCTTATCAGACATAAAGCAATGGCGAAGGTTCTCTTGGAATGATCTTCGCCATTTTTAGTTCATATAAGGCTTTTATGCTTAGCCAAAGAACGCTAAGAATGCGATAACGACAGCGATAATAGGAAGGGCTTCAACTAATGCGATACCCATGAACATAAGAGTTCTCAGTTCTTTACCTGCTTCCGGCTGACGGGCAATCCCCTCTACCGTACGTGAAACAATCAAACCGTTACCAATACCTGCACCAAGTGCGCCTAAACCAATTGCAATCGCAGCTGCTATTAAATTCATGAAAAAGTTCCTCCTTTAAAATGTTATCCGTTTGGATATAATGTTTTAATGATCATGACTGATTTTATGAGACATGTACACCATCGTCAGCATTGTAAAGATAAATGCCTGGATAGCACCAATAAATAAACTGAATGCTTGCCATGCCAGCATCGGCAGAATGGCACCGATTGTACCGACAAGACCGAGAGCCACGCTTTGCGAATAATGGCTTGTTGCTAATCCCGCAAGCAGGCCGAGAAGAATCTCACCGGCGAAGATGTTACCATACAGCCGCAAACCTAGAGTCAGCGTATTCGCAAACTCTTCGATGATTTTCATCGGGAGCATGAATGGAACAGGTCTTAAATAGTCTTTGGAATATTCCTTGAGCCCTTTCATCTTCACACCATAGTAGTGGGTTAAAGCAACAACCATCACGGCTAGCGTTAATGTAATGGCAGGATCGGCTGTCGGAGACTTCCACCAGAGCTCATGTCCGATTGTAATAGAGAACGGCAGCCCCAGCATATTCGACACAAATATGTACATCAGCAATGTGACACCAAGTGCCAAGAAGTTAGCCCCTGTTTTTAAATCCATTGTACTGCCAATAATATTGCGGACGAAATCAACAATCCATTCCATAAAGTTCTGGGCTTTTCCGGGACGGATCGAAAGCGTTCTTGTCGTCAATATAGCAATCAATAAAACAATCACACTCGCCACAGTAATCATCAGAATGTTTGTCAGATTAAAAGTAAGACCTAGAAATTCTATAGTTCTGTAACCATGATTCAAAGGGTTTTCACCTCTCTTCCATTGATGAACGTTTAAGCTGGATAAAGGAATCTATCATAATGACAGGGTATATTGTCATTAATCCAATAACTGTACTTGCCATATGAAAGTATTCGGGATTTTTATAGGCAACAGCCACAGCAAGAATCGCATTGCACCACCGCGCTGCGCTCCCGAGAGATCGTATGGACTTTCCTTTCTCTACAGCTCTGTCAAAAGCATTCATTCTTCTGACGAGCAGTAAAAAATTAAACAAACTGAAAACAGTTCCCAGAATAAGGCCTAAAAAAACGGTTTTATACGCTGTTAAACCATAACCCAGTACATACACTGCCAAAATGAACAATAAATATTTGCGTTGTCTGCTAAATGTAAGCTTGGGATCGTCCATCAATTATCTGTCTCCTGATGAAAAAATAATGTATAGCTTGGATACGGCAAAAATCAGCGGTTAACCCTTAGTAGAAGACCTTTTTTGACCGGCAAAACGGGCCTGTTCGAAAAAATCATTCATCCGCAAGCCTTGCAGGGATGCTGTTTCATTCGCTTAAATAAATCCTCATAATACGGGTTTGCTGAGAGGATTTACATTGAGGATGAGGACTATAATGAAAGCTATGAAAACCTTCTCATAATACCCTCGTTTAGCATACAATAGCCCCTAACATGTGTCAATCTGTTTAAAGTTAAAAAACTTTTTATACTTTACGTCTCCACAGAATGTTCACATTTTCACCTATAATTGTATACAGATTCACCGAATAGCAAAAAACTGGATAAAAAAATGAAACCCCCTTTTGGGGATTTCATTTTTTATTTTGTTCCAAACATGCGGTCACCCGCATCTCCGAGACCTGGAACAATATATCCTTTTTCATTTAATTTTTCATCTAGCGCCGCAATGTAAATATCAACGTCCGAATGATGCTTCTGCAATTCTTCCACACCCTCCGGCGCTGCTACAAGACACATGAAACGGATATTTTTCGCACCGCGTTTTTTAAGGCTGTGAATGGCTTCAACTGCGGAACCGCCTGTAGCGAGCATCGGGTCAACCACGATGAATTCACGCTCTTCCACATCAGAAGGAAGCTTGACATAGTATTCCACGGGTTTTAAGGTTTCTGGATCACGGTAAAGGCCGACATGTCCCACTTTTGCCGCAGGAATCAGCTTTAAAATGCCGTCAACCATTCCCAATCCTGCTCTGAGGATAGGAACCACTCCGAGTTTTTTCCCTGAGATGACTTTCGATTTCGCAGCCTGAACCGGTGTATTGATATCCACTTCTTCCAGAGGAAGATCGCGGGTAATTTCAAATGCCATGAGTGTAGCCACTTCATCTACTAACTCTCTAAAATCCTTCGTACCTGTATTTTCATTCCGTATATATGTCAGCTTGTGCTGAATTAAAGGATGATCAAATACATAAACCTTTCCCATACTGTGTTTCAGCTCCTTTTTTATTGTCCCATCAACAATTACACACTTCTATTGATTCTACAAAAAAAGACATTGAGTTTCAAGAACATCGTCAAAAAACCCGCCGGGCATAAGCCCAAGCGGGTTTTAGGATCTTAATAATCTAATTCTTTATATAAAGGAAATTTATCAGTCAGAGCAGCTACACGCTGTCTTGCTTCTTCAAGTTTTCCTTCATCTTCGTGGTTTTTCAATGCAAGCGCAATGATAGCACCGACTTCTTCTAATGCGTCTCCGTCAAAACCGCGGCTGGTTACAGCAGCTGTACCAAGACGGATGCCGCTTGTTACGAAAGGTTTTTCAGGATCATATGGAATCGCGTTTTTGTTAGACGTAATACCAATTTCATCAAGTACATGCTCCGCAACCTTACCAGTCAGTCCGAGCGAACGAAGGTCAACAAGGATAAGGTGGTTGTCTGTTCCGCCTGAAACGAGCTGGATGCCCTCTTTCGTTAAGGCTTCAGCCAGACGTTTCGCGTTTGAAATGACGTTTTGTGCATATGTTTTGAAATCGTCCTGCAATACTTCACCGAATGAAACAGCTTTTGCGGCAATAACGTGCATCAGAGGGCCGCCTTGAATTCCAGGGAAGATCGATTTATCAATTTTCTTGCCAAACTCTTCACGGCAAAGGATCATACCGCCGCGAGGACCGCGAAGTGTTTTATGTGTTGTTGTTGTAACGAAATCAGCGTAAGGAACCGGGTTTGGATGAAGGCCTGCCGCAACAAGTCCTGCGATATGTGCCATATCCACCATGAAGTAAGCGCCGACTTCATCAGCAATTTCACGGAATTTCTTAAAGTCGATTGTACGAGGATACGCACTTGCTCCTGCTACGATAAGCTTCGGTTTATGAGCGAGGGCTTTTTCACGCACGTCATCGTAATCAATATATTGAGTTTCTTTATCTACGCCGTACTCAACAAAGTTATATTGAACACCGCTGAAGTTGACTGGGCTTCCGTGTGTTAAATGGCCGCCGTGGGAGAGGTTCATCCCAAGTACAGTATCGCCTTGCTCCAAAATCGTGAAGTACACTGCCATGTTTGCTTGTGCGCCTGAATGAGGCTGAACGTTTACATGCTCCGCTCCAAAGATTTCCTTCGCGCGGTCACGGGCGATATCTTCAACGACATCGACGTGCTCGCATCCGCCGTAGTAGCGTTTGCCCGGATATCCTTCTGCGTACTTATTTGTCAAAACAGATCCTTGTGCTTCCATAACCGCTTCACTTACAAAGTTCTCAGAAGCAATCAATTCGATCTTAGTCTGTTGGCGTTCACGCTCATTTTTAATGGCGTTAAACACTTGTTCGTCTTGCGCAGGTAAATGTTTCATCAGCGAGATCCTCTCCTATCCGTATCCTGTTCTTTGTTTTTACCATCACTATTGTACATGGTTTTTAAGGCCGATGTAAAAGATTATTTTTAAAAAATCTAAATTTTTATTGGTAAAAACGAATATTAATAACTTAAATTTAATTTAAAGTTCGGAATTTATTTCACTATCTTAAAATAAAAGAAAAGACTGGCTATGCAGTCCTTTCATTCGCACTCATAAACTGCCCGCACTCCGCCGATTAGTTTCGGCCGTGTACGCGCCAATGTCACATGAGCTGAACCGAGGCTGTTTTGAGAGACACGCACAGGGACAGCCACCGGTTTCAGATGCATGCCGATAAACGTATCGCCTATATCAATTCCGGCGTCAGCCTGAATGGTTTCAACAAGAACAGGAGACTTCATCTGCTTAAACGCATAAGACGCCATCGCTCCGCCCGCTTTTGGAACGGGCACGGCAGAAACGGTTGGAAGCCTGAACAGCTTGGCTGTTTCTGCTTCGACGACAAGCGCTCTGTTTAAATGCTCGCAGCATTGAAACGCCAGATGGATTCCCGTTTTTTCCCGGAGCTCAGCAAGTCCGCTGTAGATGCTTTCAGCGATATCTACACTGCCCGATGTGCCGATCCGGCTGCCGGCCACTTCGCTCGTGCTGCATCCAAGGACGAAGAGCTGATCTTGTTTCAATTCCGCTTGGTCCTGAAACTCAGACAGCATCGTCTTCCACGTTTGTTTCAACTCATTCATTAAACAGCACCCCTACAGGTTTTTCTCTTCATAATCGGAGATTTTTCCAATACGCGTTTGGTGTCTTCCCCCGGTAAACTCAGTAGTCAGCCAGATTTTTGCGATTTCCCGAGCCAAACCAGGTCCGATCACCCGTTCACCCATCGCAAGGATGTTTGTGTCATTATGCTCCCTCGTCGCCTTCGCGCTGAAGGTATCGTGCGCCAGCGCGCAGCGAATCCCTTTTACTTTATTAGCGGAAATGCTCATGCCGATGCCTGTCCCGCAAATTAAAATGCCTCTGTCAACTTCGCCGCTAACCACTTTTTCGGCCACCGGAAAAGCATAATCCGGATAATCGACAGAGCCGCTGCCGCAGTCACAGCCCATATCAATATATTCAATTTGCAATTCGTCCATTAACTCTTTGATTTCATTTCGAATGTGAACGCCGCCATGATCCGATGCAATGGCTACTTTCATCTGCTTTTCCTCCCAGCGTGTGTGATGCGGCCCGCCCGCTTTATTGACCGCGCAGCCTGTCCGCTCTTTGATTCACACCATATGATGTGCTTTTCACTATATTCTACTCCTTCACGCAGGATTTGCAAATGACCTGTTTGCAGATTTTCTGACAACTTATCTACGGTCTTTTTTCAGCTGTTTTGCCAGCTGCCGAAGAAGCTCTTCAAGCTCATCTCGCGTTTGTTTATAGATGTCAATTGAGCCGCCGAACGGATCGAGGACATCACCATGGCTGCCTGTGACATATTCTTTTAACGTAAACACTTTATCACGATAACGTCCAAATTGGCTGGCAATGATCTGTTTGTGCTGATGGGTCATAGCCAGAACCAAATCAGCCGATTCCATAAGTTCTTCAGTTAATGGAGAAGACACATGATTAAGGGCAATGTGTTTTTCAAACAGCGCTTCGACTGCATGAGGCGTCGCTTTCCCATTAGGTGAAGCAAACACGCCTGCCGAGCGGACATTGACATTCAGCCCTTCCCTTTCTGCAATTGATTTAAAAAGCGCCTCAGCCATTGGGCTGCGGCACGTATTTCCAGTACAGACAAAAATAATATCCATGTCAGTCACCCCTTATTTTTCTCTATTATATATGAAGAAAAAAGAAACGGCGACTTCGTTTCTTTTATTGGTATATTAAATTGGCAAAAGCAGCTTTAATCCAAACACGATTAATATGATGCCCCCGAGCGCTTCGCTGTATGTGCCAAGCCATGACTGCACTTGTTTTCCGACCAGCAGGCCCAGCCATGTCAACATCATGCTGAACAGCCCGAACAGGGTAATTGTGAGGAGCGGATGCGAGCCGTATATCCCCAAGCTCAAGCCGACGGAAAAGCTGTCAAGGCTGACGCCGATGGCAAACAGCAATAAGCCCGGCCCTGCCGGTGACATGAATCGTTCTTCTGACTGTTTAAAAGAGGCCATAAGCATTTGAACCCCAAGAACAAAAAGCAGCGCCCCACCGATATAAACCGCTAACACGCCGAGGAGCCCTGACAGCATGTTACCGGCCGCCATCCCTGCGAGAGGCATGATGACGTGAAAGAGGCCGATGATGAAACCAATATAGAATATCTGCTTCTTTCTAAGTTTGACCATGCCCATTCCAAGGCCGACAGAAAAAGCATCCATCCCTAAAGCAAACGCCATGATGCTTAATGTAATCAGTTCGCCTATAAACAAATCCGACATACATAAATAACCCCCTTGGACACGCCCCGCTTTTTTAGCCTATGCGTGTCCAAAAAGGGTTAGAACATCTGACTGCTTTCAGCGAATCACTCTTCCTCCGGCGGCTTTCATCAGCCTGTTCATAATAGCAAGACCGACACCTGTATCCGGAAAGGATTCCGCTATAATGAAATCCACCTTATTCTCATCAAAGCTGCGCAAAGCATCATACAGCCCTGCCGCAACAGTCTCAAGCTGAGCCCGTCTTCCGCAGCTCTTCACATAATCAGCGGAATAAACGCCCGCTTTTTCTTCTGTCGTCAGGACACCGACCCGTCTTCCACCCTGTTGATATTCTTGAATGAGGTGCTGAATGCGCTCTGGGCTGCCTTCGCAAATGGCAAGAGGCGCTGTCGGCGCATAATGTGTATATTTCATCCCTGGAGAAATCGGCTTCTCGTTTTGGTCGCTGAGCCCTTTATCCACATGGATCGGCCCGATCACCGCTTCAATTTGTTCCTTCGTAATGCCGCCAGGACGCAAGAGAACAGGGATGTCGTCCGCACATGAAAGCACAGTTGATTCGACCCCGATTCCGGTAGGGCCTCCATCCACAATACCGGCTATGCGGCCATCCAAGTCGTGAGCCACATGCTCCGCTTTTGTGGGACTTGGCTTGCCTGATAGATTGGCGCTCGGTGCTGCAATCGGCAGTCCCGATTCGCGAATCAATGCAAGGGCAAGCGGATGATCCGGCATTCTAATGGCAACCGTTTCAAGACCTGCCGTTACACGAGGTGAAAGCGCATCAGGTTTGCAAGGCAGAATGAGCGTAAGTGCTCCCGGCCAAAACCGTTTCATCAATGTTTTCGCCTTTTCCGGCGCCGGGCCCGTTAAATCCTCAAGCTGGCTGATATCCGCAATGTGGACAATCAGGGGATTATCGCTCGGCCGCCCTTTCGCCTCATATATTTTTTTGACGGCATCCGTATTTTTTGCGTTTGCGCCTAGGCCATATACTGTTTCTGTCGGAAAGGCAACGACCTCATTTTCTCGGAGCAAAGCGGCTGCTTGTGCAATTTGTGGATCATTTGTGGATAACTCGTCAGTTACATCCACAAACCATCTTTTCGTTTTCATTTCTGACCAAACTCCTTATTCACAACAATAAAACGATTGTTTTACGCGTGTAATCCTTTTGAAAGTATAAAAGATGTCCTGTAATAAAACAAGCGTTATCCACAAATTGTGGACAACGCTAATAAAGAAGTGGATAAGTATGTGTATAAACTGCACTTATCCAGACGCTTTTTTCATCAAAACGGCTCCTTCTGTTTGCCGCGATTCACAGAAGTGATCAGAAGAAAACAGCTCCTCCGGTACACTCTCAGCTCTTTCAAAACCCATGGCCGTCAGAAAGTCCGCAGAGGAATGCTGATTTGCTACTAGGTACACGGTTTTGATCTGATGCTTTTCGCACAGCACCTCCATGCTTTGAAAAAGCGTGACGATGTGGCCTTGGTGAAGCTTGTCCGATATGACAAGTGATCGCAGCAGCCCCTGGTCACAGCTTATTTTTTCAATACCGAGGCATCCGGCAATGTTTTTCTCACTGTCCTCCAGCATAAGAAATTGAGTGAAGCCTTCTTTCACGCCTTCATAGCTGGTTTTTGCCTGTTTTAAAAATGCCTCGAGCACATCTCCGTCTTTTTCCCTTGCCACCCGCAGTTGATAAAACATCCGTTCACCCCGTTTTTGCGTTCTTTCTTCCAATCTATGAGGCAAATCTATTTTTAGACCAGATGATTAGGAAAAAAGGTCGGAAATCCATTCGACTAAAAAGAATTTCACTTCTGTGCCGTCTTCTTTTTCTTCGTTCTCTTCTTTTTTGGCTTTTTCCGCTTTAGCGGTTACGTCCTCAAGCACTTTTTCAGTCTGCTTTTTTGAGGCTTCTTTATCTTCTTGTTCTTTGACGGCTTCCCCGTTAGAAAAATCAAGAAAGCAGAGGGGCGGGAACAGCACACACCACCAGTTGGCGCCGTCTCCGTTTCCAAGCGTAATCAAAATCGCTTCATACTCACCAGCGGGATATACCATGTTGCCGTAAAGCTTTGTCGGAAACGAGATTTTGTCAAAATCAACGGATATCGACTGATTCGCTCCTTCTTTCTCCATTGTTTCCTTTGCAATTGCTTTGATTTCAGGCAGCTTTGAACGAATCACGCGACGCGCTTCTTCAATAGAAGTAATATCCTTTACCCAAGTTGTGATTTCTTTATTCACCGCGTCTCTTATATAACGTTTTAATTGCTGGTCTTGATCACTATCGCTGTTTGCCAGTATTCTCAAACGAATCGCCTGATCAGGTATGACCACCGGCTGATTTTCCGATTTTTGTGCCGTCTCTTCTTTTGCCAGCCCTACGAGCGCTCCGGATAATAAAAGAAAGATATATATACAAATGATTACTGTTTTTTTCATCGGTCCCCACCGTTCCTCTCCGTGCTTTGTTTCTAGCCCTATTATGGACAAGGAGAGCCTGGGATAAACGTGCAGGGTGAAAAAAATCTAGCAAGCTGTTAATCTTATTTATGGTACGATAGTGTTTTAGGAGGTTTAAGATGAAATACAATTATACAGTGCTGTTATCAGCATTCACGATGTCCGTTCTTTATTCAGTAATTTATATTCATTCATTTATCATTGCCGCTCTCATCACAATGGCAT
Source organism: Bacillus sp. LM 4-2 (assembly GCF_000978495.1). Lineage (NCBI taxonomy): Bacteria > Bacillati > Bacillota > Bacilli > Caryophanales > Bacillaceae > Bacillus > Bacillus sp. LM 4-2. Next base: position 3,649,056 of record NZ_CP011101.1, read on the forward strand.
TTTATTTTCTGTTTCCTTATTTGATCTTCGCACTGCCGCTTCAAATCATGATGAATAAAAAGCCGAAACGTTTCAGCCCTTTGTATCTGCTGTATTACCTTGCCGCTGCTTTTATTGCCAACGCGATCATTTTCGGCGTGCTTCAGCCTTCGGGACAATCTCTGTTTCAAAATACAGCCTTTTATCTTTTCGCTGTATTAACAGCTCTTATCTATTGGATATGGGATTCTGTTTTACTGCAAAAAAAGGAAGCCTAAGAGGCTTCCTTTTTTATTAAAACAAAATCGTCAGTAAATAACATAGAATGGAAGGTATCGCCGCAACAAAGAAAGCGGCCGCCATTTTCATGCGAGATGTACGGCCTTCTTTGGTTTCTGAATGGTAGTTTGCCCGCTGATCGCTTCCGCTTACAGCCAAACCCGATGTAATGATCGCGAGCCCCACTAAAACGAGAGACGCAACGCCAAAAATCGCTTCATATGAAAGAGCCTGCGGAAAAATGGTGCCAATCATGCTCTCAATCGCAATGAGCAGGATTCCTGCTGTCAGGGCCTTTTTCATGTTTACATCCCCTTTGCTGGTGTTAAACAGCTTGATCCATTCACTCGCCAGCAAGCTGCTTATTTATTTTTATGAATCAGAGCGCATATGGTTCTGTCTTTTCCATTAATATCTTTCAGCACTTCCACTTCCGCCCCCTTAAACGCCTTGAGGATCAGGTCTTTGACCGCCGCTCCCTGTTTCCAGCCGATTTCAAAAACGACAAATACTTTATCCTTCATAACAAGCGGAATGTCTTCCATAAACCGCTTATAAAATTTCAGCCCGTCTCCGCCATCGGTGAGTGCGTGCAGCGGCTCATGAAAACGGACAATTTCCGATAAATCAGCCATTTCTTCCTCTGAAATATATGGCGGGTTTGAGACAATGATATCCGCTTTTTTTCCCGCCTTAATAAAAGGCTCAAGCAGATCGCCCTGATAAAAGCGCACATTCGCTCCGAGTTTTTCTGCATTGGCAGAGGCGACTTGCAGCGCCTCTTTCGAAATATCGACCGCCGACACAGAAAAGCTTTGGTTTTCAAGCGCAAGCGTGACGGCTATTGCGCCGCTCCCTGTACCAACGTCAACAACTTCGAGCTTGCCGTCTTCAGAAAAAACACTCCGATATTTTTCAAGCAAATGAAAGACAACTTCTTCAGTTTCCGGCCGCGGGATCAGCACATCATCATTCACCATAAATTCCCGTCCATAAAAAAACTCTTTTCCTATAATGTATTGAACCGGCACGCCCTCTTTATGCATCTCAACGTGACGCTTAAAGCGATACAGTTCGTCTTCACCAATCGGTTCCTGTAAGCTTGCGAGCAGCTTGCTTCTCTCCATTCCGGTATCATAAAGCAATAGGAGCTCGGCCGCATTTTCTTCTCTTCCCGCTTCGGTTAAATAAGAAGAAGCCCATTTCAGGGCTTCGAATATCGTCTTCATCTTAACCTTCCGACTGCTGAAGCTTGCTTGCCTGATCTTCAACAATCAGCGCTTCAACCACTTCGTCAAGTTTTCCTTCAAGAATCTGATCAAGCTTTTGAATCGTCAAACCGATTCTGTGATCCGTCACACGGTTTTGCGGGAAGTTGTATGTGCGGATACGTTCAGAGCGGTCACCAGATCCGACTGCTGATTTCCGTGTTTGATCATATTCAGCCTGGGCTTCCTGCTGAAATTTATCATAGATTCTGGCACGGAGAACCTTCATTGCTTTTTCTTTGTTCTTAATTTGAGATTTTTCATCCTGGCATGATACAACAACACCTGTCGGCAAGTGAGTCAGACGAACCGCAGACATTGTTGTGTTAACGCTTTGTCCGCCCGGTCCGCTTGAAGCAAATGTATCGACACGGATATCCTTCTCATGGATGTCGACCTCTACCTCTTCTGCCTCAGGAAGACATGCCACTGTTGCAGTGGATGTATGGATGCGTCCGCCTGATTCTGTTTCCGGAACACGCTGTACGCGGTGGGCGCCGTTTTCATATTTGAGTTTAGAATACGCGCCGCTTCCTGTAATCATAAAGATGATCTCTTTGTAGCCGCCCGTTCCGGTTACATTCGCTTCCATGACCTCTGTTTTCCAGCCCTGAAGCTCAGCATAACGGGAATACATTCTGTACAGATTGCCCGCGAATAAAGCGGCTTCCTCGCCTCCCGCAGCCCCGCGGATCTCCATGATAACGTTTTTGTCGTCATTAGGATCTTTCGGGATCAGGAGCACCTTCAGCCGTTCTGACAGTGTTTCCGTTTCCTTCTGAAGTTCAGAAATCTCTTCCTTCACCATGTCGCGCATCTCAGCATCCAGCTTCTCTTCAAGCATCGCTTTTGCATCAGCCAGCTGTTCTGACGCATCTCTGTATTGTCTATATACGTCAACTGTTTCTTGTATATCAGATTGCTCTTTTGAATATTCTCTTAGCTTTTTCGGATCGTTGACTACTTCTGGATCGCTCAAAAGCTCATTTAATTTCTCGTATCGTTCTTCAATTGATTTTAAACGGTCTAACACGGTCTTCACCTCTGTTTTCCTGTGCGTAACATTCTCATTATAGTATAGTGATTAACCCCAGTCAAAAGCATTTCAATCCCAGCTGGAAAAGCTCCCTCTGCTATACTGGAATTCGAGGAGGGATGATGTTGCTGAAATCCATACATCATATTGCAATCATATGTTCAGATTACGAAAAGTCGAAAGCTTTCTACGTACATAAGCTTGGTTTTCAGGTGATTCAAGAAACGTACCGCGAAGAGCGCGGCTCCTATAAGCTTGATTTGTCGCTTAACGGCTCGTATGTCATTGAGCTGTTCTCGTTTCCCGATCCGCCCGAACGACAAACCCGGCCTGAAGCCGCAGGCCTGCGCCACCTCGCCTTTACAGTCGGCAGCTTGGATAAAGCTGTTCAAGAGCTTCATGAAAAAGGAATCGAAACAGAGCCAATCAGAACAGATCCGCTGACCGGCAAGCGTTTCACCTTCTTTTTTGATCCTGACCAGCTTCCATTAGAACTGTATGAACAATAACAGTTTTTGAAGAAAAAAAGGAGATACCCACTTTCTTTGCCGAATCTTTTCTTGTTTTGTCTAACGGGAAGGGAACCGCATTCTATGGTCGAATACCTAGCTTAAAAGGAGGTATGGGATCATGAATACAAATATGGTAGCAAGTGAACTCGGCGTCTCCGCAAAGACGGTGCAGCGGTGGGTGAAGCAGCTGAATCTTCCGGCCGAACGCAATGAGCTCGGACACTATTCGTTCACGGCAGAAGACGTGAAGGTTCTAAAATCCGTTCAAAAACAAATCTCTGAAGGCACGGCGATTCAGGATATTCATCTGCCGAAAAGCGCTAAAAAGCGCACAGGCTTCCTTGTCCAAAAAACAAGTAGCGACACAGAACGAAGAATCGAGCAGCTTGAACAAAAGCTGGACACCCTTTTACAGCAAAGGCAGGACGAAAGCGAATTGATGGCAAGGATGTCGGAACTGGAACGCCAGCTGAAACAAAAAGCCGATGAAGGTGTATCTTACCAGCTGCTTCAGCACCGCAGAGAAATCGATGATATTCTTGCAGATCTGCAATCACTGACCTCACAAATGAAAGAATTCACCGCTCATTCGATCCCCGAGACTGCTGCTGCTTCTGAAAAAACCAAAACAAGAAAAAAACCGCTGCTGTCACTGTTCAAATTTCAAACCTAAAGCAAAAAGCTCCCTTAAAGGGAGCTTTTTTTGTTACGCAGTAAGCGCGATAATGATTGGAAGTGAAATCAATGACAGAATCGCACTGACCACAAACGCAGTTGCAGTTTCTTCTTCTTGTTTCTCGAAACGAGTCGCAATCATGGCTGCAACGGCAGAACCAGGGAATGCAACAAGAAGGATTGCTTTTGTTGTTTGGTCAGCCGGAAGTCCGATAGCAAGAGCAATCAGGAACATTAACGCAGGCTGAACCGCAACTTTTAGTAACGCAATACCGATAGCCGGCATACTGAGTTTAATTTTACGAATACCAACGGTAACACCAACAGCGAAGAGAGCAACACCAGATGTTGTGCTTCCAAGCTGATCAAGCATTTTAACACCCAGCTCAGGAAGAGTGAAATTGAAAACCAGCACCAAGATCATACTGATTAACGGAGCAGCTGCAAGCGGCTCACAAAGACCATGCAGGATTGATTTTCCTGTCATCTTCCAGAAGCTGTCGCCACTCTCTTCGTTTTTCTTAGAAGACTCACCAACAGTAGCGATAATGATCGCGAGCGGATCAAGAATCGCGTTAACTACGATACCTGTGACCGCGATCGGAATCGCAACTTCATTCGCTCCGAATAAGCTTCCCAATACCGGGATACCCATAAATGCGAATGTCGGCTGTGCAGAGTTCAAAGAAAATACAGATGAGTTCGTTAAATCATACTTGAATATAAATCTGCAAACCAAAAGAATGATGATATAGAAACCAACAATCCCAATAATTAAAGAAATCATTAAAGGTACTTGTGATAAAAATTCACTTCTGGAAGTTGTCAAAATACCAGCGATAAAGTGAGCTGGAAGTGCGTATTTCGTTACTAACGTACTTACCCCTTTTGCCGACTTGGCATCATAACTTCCAAAATGTCCTGCAAACCAACCCAGCACGATAACAAAGAAGATCGGCGCCAGGAGGATTAAGATATCTAAGATGCTCAAAATATTCTCCTCCAAATCCTATGTCCGTATACTTTAGCTTTACAAAAAGCTTTCCCTCGGACAGAAAAATTTACTCGCTAATTATTTCGCGATGACTTTTTTGTATTCAGGTGTCCACATTGCATCAAGTACCGCTTGTTTCACATCTTCAGGCTGACGATTTGCCACGCCGTCTTTAATTGCTGCTTCAGCAACGGCAATCGCAACTTGGATAGAAACCTCTTGAAGCTTATCAATGCTTGGAAGCAATCCTGCTCCAGGTGTTTCAAGATCAACCATTTCAGCAATCGCATCAGCAGTTGCAGCAAACATAGCAGGTGTAATGATACGCGCTTCAGCTACAATTGAACCAAGTCCAAGACCAGGGAACGCGAATGCGTTGTTAGATTGTCCGATTTCATAAGAAACACCGTTGTATTCTACATTGTCAAATGGGCTTCCTGTTGCAATAAGCACTTTTCCGTCAGTCCATTTGAACAGATCTTCAGGGACAGCTTCAGCAAGGTGAGTCGGGTTAGACATCGGCATGATAACCGGACGGTCTACGTGAGATGCCATTTCTTTTACAATTTCCTCTGTGAATGCACCTGAAACCCCTGAAGTACCAATCAAGATTGTTGGTTTCGCTTGACGAACCACTTCATCGAATGGAATTTGACCTTTTTCATCGCGCTTCCAGTCTTTCACTTCATCCGCATTGCGAAGGTAAGGTTTTTGGAAATCAAGGATGCCTTCGATGTCTTCAGTCAGCAAGCCTCTGTAATCAAGTGTGTAGAAACGTTTGTTAGCTTCTTCTTCAGATAATCCGGCTAGCACCATTGTGTCACGGATTTGGTCAGCAATACCGATACCAGCAGAACCAGCACCGAAGATAACAACACGCTGATCTTTAATAGAAGCGCCGGTTTTCTTCATAGCGGCAAGCACACCTGCAAGTGTAATCGCGCCAGTACCTTGAATATCATCATTAAATGTCAGGATTTCATGATTGTATTTTTTCATGATGTTGCGTGCATTTTTGTTGCCAAGGTCTTCCCAGTGAAGAAGCGCTTTAGGGAAGAATTTCAATGCAGCTTTTACATAAGCGTCAATGAAAGCTTCGTAGCGTTCACCTTGAACACGTTCATGCTTGTTACCAATATATAAAGGATCGTTTAGAAGTTTTTCGTTGTTCGTACCGACATCAAGCACAACCGGGATAACACGGCTAGGGTCAATACCAGCTGCAGCAGTATAAACAGCCAATTTACCGATTGCGATATTAATACCGCCTACACCCCAGTCACCGATACCGAGAATGCTTTCGGAGTCAGTAGCAACGATAAGATCAATATCGCCTGCTGTCGCATGAAGGTTTTCAAACGCTTTTTCAATACCGTCAATGTTGTCGATTGACAAGTAGATTCCTTGAGGTCTTCTATATTCATGGCTGTATTCCTGAATCGCTTCACCAACTGTTGGCGTGTACACAACAGGAAGCATTTCGCGAAGATGGTTTTTCAGCAATTTATAGAAAAGAACTTCGTTACGGTTTGCAAGATCACTTAAGTAAACATTTTGACGAAGGCGGTCAGGCTGCGCTTGGAATTGCTCGTACGCGCGTTGTGCTTGTTGATCAAGAGAAAGTACAGTTGGCGGCAGAAGCCCTTCTAAGCCGAGTTCTTGTCTTTCTTCTAGTGAAAAAGCAACGCCTTTATTTAAAGTAGGAATAGATAAAACTTCTTTTCCTCTAAGAGTTGTTTCTAAGTGGCCTTCTTTCGTTTTTTTTATGTTATTCAAGCAAATCTCCTTCTTTCTTGAAATAGTTAACCAAGTTAAGTAATAACCCATCTAAAATATGACCGATCATGATCTTTATGCGACTTTGTGACAATTATTCGAACAATGTCTCAAAACTATTTACATTACGTAAGCTATTGTATGCCTGTCAAAATCAAAATTCAAGGGAAGAAAATTACTTAATTTTTTAATATACTTATTTAAATTTTTTAATTGAATATTATCAGAATATAAAAAAAACACCGGTGTTTTTAGCCGGTGCATTCTATCTTTATACCCATGTTTTGGACTATTTTTTAGATTTACCTGGGACTTCGTGATGATGTCTGCATCTTGCTTCATATGATTCAGATGCACCAACCAAAATGACCGGATCATCGTAAGAAGCAGGTTTGCCGTCAATGAGGCGCTGTGTTCTGCTCGCCGGTGATCCGCAAACAGAACAGACGGCTTGCAGCTTTGTCACACTTTCCGCAATCGCCATGATATTCGGGACGACACCGAACGGCTCTCCCCTAAAATCCATATCAAGGCCTGCTGCTATCACACGGTAGCCTTTATCGGCAAGAGATGATAAAACCTCAACAATTTCCTGATCAAAAAACTGCACTTCATCAACCGCAATCACATCTGTACTTTCACTGATGTGATCCCAAATGTCCGAAGCAGACGAAATGGCATAGCTCGTCATCGATGTTCCATTATGGGAGACAACAGCAGCTTCGCTGTATCGGTTATCAATTACAGGCTTAAATACCCTGACTTCCTGCTTGGCATAAGTTGCTCTCTTCACTCTTCTGATCAGCTCTTCAGATTTCCCCGAGAACATGCTGCCGCAAATCAGCTCAAGCCACCCGCTTTGTTTCATTATGTACATAGGCTTCGCTCCCCTCTCTCTGCCAGCTGTGTTTTAGACAATATAAAAAACAGGCAAGACTGCTGCTTGCCTGTTGAGAAATCTATTATTACTTAAGACCGTATTTTTTGTTAAAGCGATCAACACGACCATCAGCAGAAGCGAATTTTTGACGGCCAGTGTAGAATGGGTGGCATTCAGAGCAAATCTCAACGCGTACCTCTTCTTTTACTGAGCCTGTTTCAAATTCATTTCCGCAAGCGCATTTAACTGTTGCTTTTTTGAAATTAGGATGAATTCCTGCTTTCATTGTATCCATCTCCTTCCGCCCTGAATCCCGTGTGGAAACAGAGTTATTATTTCGGAGCATTGTCCGAAACGCATATGAGAAAATTATATCAGTGATTTACTTCTTTTGCAAATACAATTTACCTTCTTGCAGATGATAGATTTGCCTGTTTCCATTCTTGATTGAGAATATCGAAAAATTCCTGGTTTGTTTTGGTTTTTTTCATTTTTCTCATGAACTTTTCTGCGAAATCAGGTGAATCAGACATCGTTTTGCGGATAGACCATAAACGATCAAGATGCTCTTTAGGCACAAGCAGCTCTTCTTTGCGCGTTCCTGAACGGCGGATATCGATGGCAGGGAAGATGCGGCGCTCGGCAAGAGAGCGGTCAAGATGGAGCTCCATGTTGCCTGTTCCCTTGAATTCTTCATAAATGACATCATCCATACGTGAACCAGTATCAACCAGAGCCGTAGCAAGGATGGTTAAGCTGCCGCCCTCTTCGATATTTCTCGCAGCCCCGAAGAAGCGTTTCGGACGGTGGAACGCCGCTGGGTCAATCCCCCCGGAAAGCGTTCTTCCACTTGGCGGAATCACTAAGTTGTAGGCGCGGGCAAGCCGTGTGATGCTGTCCATCAGGATAATGACGTCTTTTTTGTGTTCCACGAGACGCATCGCACGTTCAAGCACAAGCTCGGCCACTTTGATATGGTTTTCCGGCACTTCATCAAACGTTGAGCTGACGACATCCCCAGCTACAGAGCGCTCGATATCGGTTACTTCCTCAGGTCTTTCGTCAATTAAAAGCACGATCAGCTCTGCTTCAGGCTGGTTCGCTGTAATGCTGTTGGCAATTTCCTTCAGCAGCATCGTTTTTCCGGCTTTCGGCGGCGCAACAATCAATCCGCGCTGCCCAAATCCAACCGGCGCCATCATGTCCATAATTCTTGTAGACAAGAAGTTCGGCTTTGTTTCAAGCACCATTTGACGATCCGGATAAAGTGGCGTAAGAGCCGGGAAATGCACACGCTCTTTTGCAGATTCGGGATCATCCCCATTTACTGCTTCAACGTGCAAAAGTCCATAGTAACGCTCATTTTCTTTTGGCGGGCGAACCTTGCCAGATACTTTGTCTCCGTTCCGCAAATCGAAACGGCGGATTTGTGAAGCTGAGATGTAAATGTCTTCTGAGCTTGGAGAGTAGTTGATCGGTCTCAGGAAGCCGAAACCTTCAGACTGGATGATCTCAAGAACGCCTTCCATAAACAGCAGATCTTCCTGTTCTGCATTCGCTTTCAGAATGGCGAAAATGAGTTCTTTTTTTGTCAGTTTGCTGTAATAGGAGATTTTATAATGTCTTGCAAGTTCATAAAGCTCTTTCAATTTCATATTTTCCAAAGAGGAAATAGATACGTCTTTCATAAAAACACCACGCTTTTCATAGTCAATATCTTACTCTGAACATGTCATCTGCTGCTTTTGCACAACATCCGCCAAAGCACATTCTTTTTTTAACATAAAGGAACTTCTATCGGTAACACTTCCACCCATGATCGGCGCTTTTGTTAAAAGGATTGTCTTAATGAGTTTTGAAGGAAGCGAGGACAAAAACATGAGAAGATCAATACTTATATCGTCTGTATGCGGTAGAAATTGAAACTTTCCTAGTGCTTAAAAGAAGGTATTACGCAGTAAAATTCGCAGCACTCTTTATTTTTACCTTATTTCAAAAAATTATTCAACTGAAATAAGGTTTTGACACGGAATTGATAGAGTTGACGCTTTTCTGCAAAAGTTAAAGCGGGCTCACACCCGCTTTTTCTGTTTGTTATGGACGGATTACAAGATTTGGTTTCTTTTTCAAGCTGTGTCTGCCGTCAACGAAACGAACAGTGCCCGATTTTGCACGGATAACTAAGCTTTCAGTTGTACCGACAGAGCCTTTGAATTGAACTCCTTTTAACAGCTCGCCGTCAGTAACCCCTGTAGCTGCAAAAATCGCGTCATCACCCTTCACAAGGTCTTCCATGCGAAGGACTTTGCTTAAATCAAGGCCCATTTTGTGACAGCGAGTGATTTCTTCTTCGCTTTGCGGAAGAAGTTTACCAATGATTTCTCCGCCGAGTGCTTTTAGCGCAACAGCGGAAAGCACACCCTCAGGAGCGCCGCCTGATCCGAACAGGATATCAACGCCCGTGTGGTCGAAAGCCGTGTTGATGGCGCCTGCGACATCGCCGTCATTGATCAATTTGATTCTGGCGCCGGCCTCACGAAGCTCGGAAATGATTTTTGCGTGTCTTTCACGGTTTAAAATTGTGGCAACGACGTCCTCAACGTCCTTGTTTTTCGCTTTTGCCACCGCTTTAAGGTTGTCAATGACAGGTGCTTCGATGTCAATGCAGCCCACCGCTTCCGGACCGACTGCGATTTTTTGCATATACATGTCAGGAGCATTCAGCAGAGTGCCGTGGTCTGCGACCGCGATCACCGTCAGCGCGTTCCAGCCGCCGCTTGCTAAGATGTTTGTGCCTTCAAGAGGGTCAACTGCGACATCAACGCGAGGGCCGTACCCGTTTCCGAGTTTTTCCCCGATATACAGCATCGGCGCTTCGTCCATTTCCCCTTCACCGATTACAACGGTCCCTTTCATCGGCACTGTATCAAAAACGTCTCTCATTGCACTTGTTGCCGCTTCATCAGCCTCATCTTTTTTTCCCCGGCCCATCCATCTTGCTGATGCCAATGCCGCAGCTTCTGTCACACGTACCAATTCCATTGATAAACTTCTTTCCATTTCAACACGATCTCCTCTCACAAGAAACCATTATGAATTTTGAAGCTGTTCTATTTCTTCGTCAGTCATTCTTTCACGCCAAATTGTCGCTCCAAGCCCCTCAAGCTTCTTCTCAAGGCTGCTGTATCCTCGGTCAATATGCTCCAGTCCCGTAATTTCCGTGACGCCATCAGCCATCAGTCCGGCTACCACCAAGCAGGCTCCGGCACGCAGATCACTCGCCTTCACTTTTGCGCCTTGAAGCTCGACAGGACCTGTGATGATGGCAGATCTGCCTTCTACTTTCATATTGGCACCCATTCGTCTCAGCTCATCAATGTGCTTGAATCTTGCCGAGTAGATGGTGTCTGTGACGACACTCGTCCCTTTCGCCCTTGTCAGGAGCGCCGTCATCGGCTGCTGTAAATCAGTCGGAAACCCCGGGTATACGAGGGTTTTGACGTCAACCGGCTTTAAGTTCTTCTGCCCGCCGACAATGAGGAGCTGGTCGTCGCTTGTTTCGATATGATAGCCCATTTCTCTCAGCTTTGCCGTTAACGACTCAAGATGAGTAGGGATGACGTTATCGATAATGACTTCCTTGCCCATTGCAGCCCCTGCAATCATAAATGTCCCGGCTTCAATTCTGTCCGGAATGATCGTATGCTTGCAGCCGTGCAGTTCCTTCACGCCGTCGATTCGAATCACATTGGTGCCCGCACCTTTGATTTTGGCGCCCATGCTGGTAAGCAATGTCGCGACGTCAATGATCTCAGGCTCCTTGGCAGCGTTTTCGATGATCGTTTTCCCTTCTGCCAAAACAGCGGCGAGCATAATGTTAATCGTTGCCCCAACGCTTACGACATCTAAATAAATCCGTGCGCCTCTCAGCCTTTCAGCTCGCAAATAAATGGCGCCTTGTTCATTGGTTACTTCAGCTCCGAGTGCTTCAAAGCCTTTGATATGCTGATCAATCGGACGGGGCCCTAAGTGACAGCCGCCAGGCAATCCAATGACCGCCTGCTTGAAGCGGCCGAGCATCGCCCCCATTAAATAATATGACGCGCGAAGCTTTTTTACTTTCCCGTTAGGAAGCGGCATGCTGATCATCGACGTAGGGTCAACAACCATTTCCCCATTCTCAAAATGCACGTTGCCGCCGATTTCCTTTAACAGGTCACGCAGCGTTTCAATATCTGAAATCTCTGGAAGCCCTTCAATTGTCACCTCGGAATTTGCCAAAATGGTTGCAGGTATTAACGCAACAGCGCTGTTTTTAGCGCCGCTGATATGTACTGTACCGTTTAACGAGTCACCGCCGGCAATATTCAACTTTTCCATGATAGTCTCCTTCCATAAGAAGATAGCTGCGGAGCTAAATAAAATGTCATTTTATTCTGTCTCTGCAAATAAAGCTCATGTCCAAAATCTAGCCAATTCGAAGAGAAAGAATACAACACATTGTAAAATATCAGGAAGAAAATAGCGAAGCTTTGGGGGGTACAGGTTTCAAAAGATGCACAGAGACCCGCCGGCTCGAGAGACATCGTCGTCATCCGGCAAAAGCAGTACGCATACCCTTCATTCCGATATCAGCTTCTGCAGCCCAATGATTCCTTCTCTGTAAAGCGGCGTCAGCATCTGAAGATCCGCTGTATCAGGTCGGTGAAATACAAAGGCCGCGGCAAACAGGCATAAAGCTGTTTGCCGCCCCTTTCATTATTTGTTCCAGTCTGCCAGGAATTGTTCGATTCCTTTGTCTGTTAACGGGTGTTTAGTGAGCGCATGAATGACTTTCAGCGGCATTGTGCCGATATGAGCCCCTCTAAGAGCAGCTTCTGTCACGTGCTGCGGATGGCGGATTGACGCTGCAATGATTTGCGTGTCAAGGCCGTGAATATCAAAAATCTGTTTAACTTCTGAAATCAGGTCAAGCCCGTTGTGGCCGATGTCATCTAAACGTCCCAGGAATGGAGATACATATGTTGCCCCCGCTCTGGCAGCAAGAAGCGCCTGGTTGGCATTGAAGATCAATGTAACGTTTGTTTTGATGCCTAAGTCAGTAAGTGCTCTTACCGCTTTTAAACCGTCAGACGTCATTGGGATTTTCACCGTAATGTTCGGAGCGATCTTCGCCAGTTCTTTTCCTTCCTCGATCATTTCCTCAGCTTTCAAAGAAATAACCTCTGCGCTTACAGACCCTTTCACGACGTCTGTGATCTCGCGAAGACGGTCGTGGAATGATACGTTAGCTTCCTTTGCTACTAAACTAGGATTCGTCGTTACACCGGCGAGAATTCCTAATTCATTCGCTTCTCTAATTTCATCGATATTGGCTGTATCAACAAAGAATAACATTTTCAAAAAGCCTCCCTGATTAAGAAATTTTCTGAACTGCGAATATGATTGCGCTTTCTAAAGATAGACGGAAAACCGCCTGTCAAGCTGTCAGGCGGCTATAAAAAGTTCCAATTGAATTAAGCTTGGTTTGAAGAACCAAATTCACGCATTTTACCGATAACTGTTTCTTTGATCGCTTCACGAGCTGGTCCAAGGTATTTACGTGGATCGTACTCGTCAGGCTTAGCTGCCAATGTTTCGCGAACAGCTTTTGCAGAAGAAATTTGGTTTTCAGTATTCACGTTGATTTTAGCTGTACCAAGTGAAATTGATTTTTTGATGTCAGCAGTTGGAATTCCAGTACCGCCGTGAAGAACTAGCGGAAGACCAGTTGATTTTCCGATCTCTTCCATTTCTTTGAAGCCAAGGTTTGGCTCACCTTTGTAAGGGCCGTGAACAGAACCTAATGCAGGTGCAAGGCAGTCGATGCCAGTGCGCTCAACAAGCTCTTGGCACTCTTTAGGATCAGCGTAGATTACGCCTTCAGCGATAACGTCATCTTCTTGTCCGCCTACTGTTCCAAGCTCAGCTTCTACAGATACTCCGTGGAAATGAGCAAGCTCAACAACTTTAGCAGTTGTTGCTACGTTTTCTTCAAATGGATGGTGAGAAGCGTCGATCATTACAGATGTGAAACCTGCATGAATCGCTTTCGCACAAGATTCAAAGCTTGAACCGTGGTCTAAGTGAATCGCAACAGGAACTGTCACTTTGTACTCTTCCATAAGTGCTTTTACCATAGCAACGACTGTTTTGAAGCCGCCCATGTAGCGTCCCGCACCTTCGGAAACACCAAGGATCACTGGAGATTTTTCTTCTTCAGCTGCTTGTAAAATCGCTTGAGTAAACTCAAGGTTGTTTAAGTTAAATTGTCCTACAGCGTACCCTTTTTCTTTAGCTGTATTCAACATTTCCGTCATAGAAACTAAAGGCATGTCGAATGTCCTCCTTATGTAGCCTGATTGTCTTCTAGCGAAAAAAGCTTTCCACCCTAGCATGACCCATATATTGCTGTCATATGTAAATACTCAGATCGCTTTTTCTCCATAACTAGGATACCAACTTTTCGACAAATCGGCAACATAATGACATGATTCATTTGTTTCTTCTTTTTGTCAGTTAGACTTCAGGGGCAGATATTTTTTGACGGCGTCTCTGATTTCGTCGATGTCAAACGGCTTGGCAAAGTGCGTCAGAGCGCCCAATTCCTTCGATTCTTGGATCATGTCGAGCTCTCCGTATGCCGTCATGATAATGACCCGGATGTTTTCGTCAATGACCTTCATCCGTTTTAAGATTTCGATTCCGTCCATGCCGGGAATTTTCATGTCCAAAAGCACAAGGTCGGGCCGTTCTTTTGTCACAATGTCAAGCGCCTGCAGGCCGTTCGCAGCCTGAAACGTCTGGTAGCCTTCTTTATTGAACACTTCATTTAGCAAAATACGAATGCCGTATTGATCATCAACGATTAAAATTTTTTCATTCATCATTTTACACCCCAATATTATGATTTTCGTCAAAAGTAAGCAGTATTGTATGTATTCTGTTTGATTTTCCTATTTCCTTTAATTATAATAGTCTACTTTACGACATTTTCTGAGCATTTTCTCTTTTGTTGTATACTGATATTGTACGTTATAAAGGAGGATTCACTTATGTTGAAAATATTCACGACGCAGTTAACAGGTATTTTTTCCCGCATTCAGGATAAGGAATCTGACGCGATTGAAGATGGGGCGCGGCTGCTTGCTCAAGCGGTGATCAGCGGGCATTCCATTTATTTATACGGAGCGAATGAGCTTCAGGGCGTCTTTTATGAGGCCACCGAAAGCAAAGAACCCTTCCCATCTGTCAAAGCCTTTCCAGAAAGCGCTGAGGAAGTGACAGAAAGCGACAGGGTGCTGATGTTTTGCTCAGGGACGGACACAGCCGAAGAACAGGCGCTCGCAAAAGAGCTTTATGAAAAAGGTGCGGGAGTCGTATGCGTATCGCCCGCAGCCAAAGACAGTGCTGGAATAGAACAGTATTGTGATGTGCATATTGATTCTAAATTAAAAATGCCGCTTGTTCCTGATGAAGACGGCACCCGTTACGGGTTTCCCTCTTTAATGACTGCACTGTATGTCTATCACGCTTTATCGTTTACACTAAAAGAAATTCTGCAAGAGTATGCATAATATCTTATTGTACATGCTGGAACTTGCCGGAAACAAATAAAAAAGACTTGCCCGCTTTTGACAAACGGCAAGTCTTTTTTATTACTTCTGATTTGCAGCTTCGACAGACGCTCCGATAAAGCCTTTGAATAGAGGCTGAGGTCTTGTCGGTCTTGACTTGAACTCTGGGTGGAACTGAGAAGCCACGAACCAAGGGTGGTCTTTCAGCTCGATGATTTCAACAAGGCGTCCATCAGGGCTTGTGCCTGAGAATACGAAGCCTTGCTCTTCCATTTGCTGTCTGAATTCATTGTTAAACTCATAGCGGTGGCGGTGGCGCTCGTACACCACTTCATCCTGATACACTTCAAAGGCTTTCGTGCCTTCTTCAAGCTTACAAGGGTAAAGGCCGAGACGAAGCGTTCCTCCGAGATCCTCAACATCCTTTTGTTCAGGAAGAAGATCAATGATCGGGTATTGAGTTGACGGATCAATTTCCGCTGAGTGGGCGCCTTTTAAGCCCAATACGTTTCGTGCGTATTCAATAGACGCCACCTGCATGCCCAAGCAAATGCCCAAGAACGGAATGTTATTTTCGCGCGCGTATTTTGTCGCGACGATTTTGCCTTCAACACCGCGGTCTCCGAATCCGCCCGGCACAATGATACCGTCTGTTCCGCTTGTGAGTTCTGCGATATTGTTTTCTGTCACTTCTTCCGCGTTGATCCACTTCACTTTTACATCTGTGTCAAACGCATAGCCCGCATGGCGGAGAGACTCGACAACAGAAATGTATGCGTCAGGAAGCTCAACGTATTTGCCGACAAGGCCGATTGTAATCGTTTGAGACAGGTTGCTGACTTTGTTAACAAGCTCTTTCCACTCGGACATTTCCGCTTCTTTGCATGCCAATTTCATGTGCTCGCAAACAAGCTTATCAAGCCCTTGTTTTTGAAGCTCCAGCGGAATGGAGTAAAGGTTGTCCGCATCTTCACATTCGATAACCGCTTTTGTATCGATGTCGCAGAAAAGCGCGATTTTATCTTTCATATCTTGAGAAATCGGCATTTCTGTACGAACGACGATGATGTTTGGCTGAATGCCCAAGCTGCGCAATTCTTTTACGCTGTGCTGTGTCGGTTTTGTTTTTAATTCGCCAGCAGCTTTAATGTAAGGTACGAGCGTACAGTGGATGTACATTACGTTTTCACGGCCGATATCGCTCTTCATTTGACGGATCGCTTCAAGGAATGGCAGTGATTCGATGTCTCCGACAGTACCGCCGATTTCTGTAATGACAACATCTGCGTTTGTCTCTTTCCCTGCGCGGTAAACACGGTCTTTCAATTCGTTTGTGATGTGCGGAATGACCTGTACGGTTCCGCCAAGGTAATCTCCGCGGCGTTCTTTTTTAAGAACTGTTGAATAGATTTTACCTGTTGTCACGTTGCTGAATTTATTCAGGTTAATGTCTATAAAACGCTCATAGTGACCAAGGTCCAAGTCTGTTTCAGCGCCGTCATCCGTTACGAATACTTCACCGTGCTGGTACGGGCTCATTGTTCCCGGGTCAACGTTGATGTATGGATCGAATTTTTGAATCGTCACGTTCAGTCCGCGGTTTTTCAGCAAACGCCCTAATGAAGCTGCTACAATACCCTTTCCAAGTGAGGATACAACTCCCCCGGTTACAAAAATATATTTCGTCATTTCGTTTGCTCCTCTCTTCGCTCTTAGCTACATTTTTAAAATGTACTATTTTATAAAAAATCATTTAGCCTTTTAAATGATTTATAAGAAAAATGAGGGGTGAAAATAAGAAAGCTCCCTTTCAATTTCTTGAAAGGGAGCATAACGTACTATGTTCTCTCTTCGTTTTTGAAGAGCCCAAAATACATACTACCTAGTTCGACTATGAAAGTCAAGATCGTTTTGAAGATGAAATCTGATACTATTTAATTTCCTCTTCTTCATCATCATAGTCTTCATCATCTTCATCAACAATATCTTCTTCGATCTCAAGATCGTCGTCGTCTTCGTCAAGATCTTCATCGTCAAAATCGTCGGCTTCAAGATCGAGTTCTTCCTCAACTTCATCCAAATCAAGGTCGTCTTCGTCGATCTCTTCAAACTCGTCAAGATCAAGATCTTCTTCGACTGCTTTCTTCGCTTTTTTCTTTTTCGCCTTGACTGTCGGCTGAGTTTCTTCATCAAGCTGATCATACGGATACCAGCTGCGAAGCCCCCACGTCTGGTCAGAAAGCGCCAGGAAGCGACCGTCAATGTTTAAATCTGTATAAAATTGAGCGATGCGGTCTCCAAGCTCTTCTTTTTTCACGCCGAGCAAAGATGCGATTTCATTTAAAAGCTCCTGAAAAGGAACTGGTTTTTTATGTTCTTCAAATAATTCGTGAGCGATTTCAACTAAAGCCATTTCCTTTAGCTCTTCCTGTGAATATTGTTTGATACCCAAGGTCGGACACTCCCTTTCTATTACTTATATGTATCTGTTTTATCAATAATGAAAGCGATTTTGTATCGTTCTTATACAAACCATACCTCTCATTATAAACAAAATAAAACAGAATATGCTACCCTTAACAGCGTTAATTTAAATAATTTTACAAGAGTGATCCGACTGAGAGATGTTTTCCGTTAATCCGCGAGCATTCTGGAGATGACCAGTCTTTGAATTTCTTGAGTGCCTTCATAGATTTGCGTGATTTTTGCATCACGCATATAGCGTTCCACCGGATAATCTTTTGTATAGCCGTAGCCGCCGAAAATCTGCACAGCTTCGGTCGTTACCTTCATCGCCGTATCCCCAGCCATCAGTTTGGACATGGCGGAAGCTTTTCCATATGGGAGGCCCGATGATTCTAACCACGCAGCCTGATAGGTCAATAGCCTTGAAGCTTCTATCATTGTCGCCATATCCGCGAGTTTAAAAGCGATGCCCTGCTGCTCGGCGATCGATTTTCCGAATTGCTTTCGCTCTTTTGCATATAGAAGCGCCGCATCAAGCGCTCCTTGGGCGATGCCTACGGCTTGTGCAGCTATGCCGTTTCTGCCTCCGTCAAGCGTCTTCATCGCGATTTTGAAGCCTTCTCCTTCTTCTCCGAGACGCTTTGATGCGGGCACTACACAATCTTCGAACATGATTTCCGTTGTCGGTGAAGAACGGATGCCCAGCTTCTTTTCTTTCTTGCCTGTAAAAAATCCTTCAAAATCCTTTTCTACTATAAAAGCGGTAATGCCTTTTTTCTTTTTCTCGGGATCGGTGACGGCAAAAACAATGTAAATATCAGCAACGCCGCCGTTTGTGATAAACACTTTGGAACCATTTAACACATAGTCATCGCCGATTCGTTCAGCAGTTGTTTTCATGCTGCCGGCGTCAGAGCCAGACCCTGCTTCGGTCAAAGCGAATGCGCCGATTTTCTCTCCGAGGGCCAGCTGTGTTAAGTACTCTGTCTTCTGTTCCTCTGTCCCAAAGGCAAACAGCGGCCAGCTGCAAAGAGAGATATGGGCGGAAAGCGTCACACCGGTGGAGGCGCACACTTTTGACAGCTCCTCCACCGCGATAACGTAGGCCAAATAGTCACTTCCGATTCCGCCGTAATCTTCAGGCCACGGAATTCCCGTCAGCCCCAGATTTGCCATTTCCCGAAACAACTCGCGATCGAAGCGTTCTTGTTCGTCCCGTTCTGCCGCTGTCGGGGCCACCTCATGCTTCGCAAAATCGCGCACCAATTTTCGTATCATCTCATGTTCTTCTGATAATGAAAAATTCATTGCTTCTCCCCCATTTTCAGATCAGCGCCTAAAACGGATTGAGCCAGAAGCTCGACGACATCGTACGTTTTGACTTGGTCTTCGGCTTCCTTCGCCTTTGTGCCGTCCCCAAGCATCGTGAGACAATACGGACAGCCAGAACTGATCACCGATGGGTTGACTGCGAGCGCTTGCTCTGTCCTGGCGACGTTAATCCTGTTGCCTGTTTCTTCCTCCATCCACATTAATCCCCCGCCGGCTCCGCAGCACATGCCGGTTTCCCGGCTTCTCTCCATTTCAACAAGCTGCACGCCCGGAATGGCTTTCAAAATCTCTCTCGGCGGATCATAGACTTCATTGTACCGGCCCAAATAGCACGAATCATGGAAGGTAATCGTCTCATGAAGCGGGTGCTGCGGTCTTAATTTTCCGTTTTTCACAAGCTCGGCCAGCACTTCTGTATGATGATAAACCTCGCCTTCAAATCCGAAATCCGGATATTCGTTTTTAAATAAATTGTATGCATGGGGATCGATCGTAACGATTTTTTTGACATCATTTTTTTCAAATTCAGAAATATTCTTCTCAGCCAGCTCTTGGAACAAAAATTCATTTCCGAGGCGGCGCGGCGTGTCTCCTGAATTTTTTTCTTTATTGCCGAGGATCGCGAAGGACACGCCCGCGTGATTGAGCAGCTTGGCAAAGGAAATTGCGATTTTCTGGCTTCTGTTGTCGTAAGACCCCATGGAGCCTACCCAGAAAAGGTACTCAAATTCTTTTCCTTCTTTTTTCATTTCTTTTACAGTCGGAATCTCAGCATCCGGCGCCTCGTCACGCCAATTTTCACGTTCCTTGCGATTGAGTCCCCACGGATTCCCTTGCCGCTCAATACTTGTCATTGCGCGCTGGGCGTCACTGTCCATTTTTCCTTCTGTCAGTACGAGGTAGCGGCGGAGGTCGATGATTTTATCCACGTGCTCATTCATGACCGGGCATTGATCCTCACAGTTCCGGCAAGTGGTGCATGCCCAAATTTCTTCCTCTGTGATGACGTCGCCGATCAAGCTTGGATTGTAATCAAGCGCCGCTGCGGCTTCCTGCGATCCGTTGCCCGCTGACGCCGCAGCCAGCTGATTGCCTCTCGTATGCCGAAACGCTGCTGCGGGCACCCATGGGGAGCGCGAGGTGACGGCAGCGCCTTTTTCCGTGAGATGGTCTCTGAGACGCAAAATCAAGTCCATCGGAGAAAGCATTTTTCCGGTGCCTGTTGCAGGACACATATTTGTACAGCGGCCGCACTCGACACACGCGTACAGATCAAGCAGCTGAGACTGTCTGAAATCCTCAATTTTTCCCGCTCCGTAGCTTTCTTTCGTTTCGTCGGTAAAATCAATTTTTTCAAGTTTTCCGGCAGATTCCATTCGATTGAAAAAGACGTTTGCCGGGCCGGCGATTAAATGGGCATGCTTTGACTGAGGCACGTACACTAAAAAGCTAAGCAAGAATAGGAGATGGATCCACCATGCGATATAGAAAATCACCGCCGCGCCTGTTTTCCCGACACCGCTAAGCATAAACGCAATACCTGAGGCAATTGGCTCGCTCCAAGAAAGCCCATGCTCATGCCAAATCAGATTCATCCCGTTCCCAAGCAGAACGGTCAGCATTAACCCTCCGATAAAAATAAGAACGAGTCCAGCTTTGAAACCGCGTTTCAGCCTCACGAGCTTTTCGATATAACGTCTGTAGAATGCCCACCCAACAGCAATTAAAATGAGAAACGTAACAATTTCCTGAAAAAAGGTGAAGGCGGGATAGACCGGGCCAAGCGGCAGATTCCGGCCGGGAGCCAGTCCTTTGATGATAAAGTCAATTGCTCCGAACTGAACCAATATAAATCCGTAGAAAAACATGACGTGAATGATTCCGCTTTTCTTGTCCTTGAGCAGTTTTTTCTGTCCGAATACATTCACCCATATGGCGTGAAGCCGTTCCTTGAACCGTTGATCAAATTGTTCTTTCTGGCCGAGCTTGATGTAGGCCAGTCTCGTTTTGACCAAGTACACAAACAAATAGACAGCGTAAGCGGTTACAATCAGAAATAATAATGCATTTGCGATGAGAAAGCCGCTCATTCCAATTCCCCCTTTTTACTGATAAAGACCGCGAGCCCCTACCCCCGAATCTGTATAAGATTATCTTTATGATAAATAATGAATGAGTGTTCAGTCAATAATTAAATTCCTGCTGTTCGGGCACACTACCTTTACTACGGAAAGGAGTGCCGGTATGAAGGTATTTATCGTGATTATGATCATTGTCGTTATTTTCTTTGCCTTGATTCTGCTTGATATCTTCATGGGCCGTGCCGGATACAGAAAAAAGGCGTACGAGCCTGTTTTTTCAAAAAAGAAGAGTGACATCGAATTGATCCACTGCGGCGCTGATCTCGTTGAGCGGATGATGAATGATATTCGCCAGGCCGCCTCTTCTGTTCACATGATGTTTTTTATTATGAAAAATGATGAGGTCAGCCACAATATGTATACCTTGCTGAAAACAAAAGCCCAAGCTGGCGTATCCGTTTATTTGCTTCTGGATTGGGCGGGCTGCCGGGCAATTAAAAAAACGGCGCTGCAGACGATGAAAAATGCCGGCGTCCATGTCCATGTGATGAATCGTCCCCGTTTTCCTTTTTTCTTTTTTCATATGCAAAAACGGAATCACCGGAAGATTACGGTGATAGACGGAAAAATCGGTTATATCGGCGGGTTTAATATCGCCGAAGAATATCTTGGAAAGAAAGCGAAGTTCGGCAATTGGGAGGATTATCATCTGCGCATGATCGGAGAAGGCGTACATGATCTTCAAACGCTTTTTGCTTCTGATCTAAAACGTAATACCGGAATCGAACTGGGTTCGGATGTTTGGCCAAAGCTTCAGCAAGGGACTATTTCTCACAAGATATATGCGACTGACGGTTATTCCCTTGAAAACATATACTTGGCCAACATTGCCCAAGCGAAGAATCGCCTTACGGTTTGCACGCCTTATTACATTCCATCAAAACCGCTTCAAGAGGCCCTTATTAACGCAAGAAAAAACGGCGTATCCGTGAGAATCATTGTACCGATGAAATCAGACCATCCGCTGGTACGAGAAGCAGCTTTTACGTATTATTCGGAGCTCTTGGATGCCGGCTGTCTTATTTATCGTTATTATCAAGGGTTTTATCATGTAAAAGCCCTCATCATAGACGACCATCTCAGCATTATCGGAACAGCCAACTTCGATAAACGAAGCCTGTTTTTAAATGAAGAGGTGAATGTCGAAATTGATGATGAAGCGTTTACAAGTGAAGTCTATGCCACGATTGAGGAGGATATGAAAAAGTCGGAGCGGCTGACCATGGAGGATTTCAGCAAGCGCACATTCAGGCAGCGCCCGGCGGAATGGCTCGGCAGGGCATTATCTTATTTCTTATAAAGGAGAGTTCCTATGATTTTCAGATTCGGGTTCGTTTCAAATGCGATGAGCCTTTGGGATGCGTCTCCCGCTAAAACATTGACATTCGCGCGTTATTCAAAGCTTTCAAAGACTGAAAGAAAAGAAGCGCTTCTGACTGTGACAAAAGCCAATTTGCGCAATACGATGAGAACCCTTCACTATATCATCGGACACGGCATCCCTTTGTACCGTTTTTCCAGTTCGATTGTGCCGCTGGCTACGCATCCCGACGTGATGTGGGATTTTGTAACACCGTTTCAAAAAGAGTTTCGGGAGATTGGAGAGCTTGTTAAAACCCATCAACTGCGAACAAGCTTTCATCCAAATCAATTCACTCTGTTTACGAACCCGAAGGAATCCGTCACAAAAAATGCGGTAACCGATATGGCGTATCACTACCGCATGCTTGAGGCCATGGGCATTGCTGATCGCTCCGTTATCAACATTCATATTGGCGGCGCTTACGGAAATAAAGACACCGCCACTGCACAATTTCATCAAAATATAAAACAGCTGCCGCAGGAGATCAAAGAGCGGATGACACTTGAAAATGATGATAAAACATATACAACGGAAGAAACGCTTCAGGTCTGTGAGCAGGAGGATGTTCCGTTTGTCTTTGACTTTCATCATTTTTACGCCAATCCAGACGATCACGCCGACCTGAATGTAGCACTGCCCCGCATGATCAGAACGTGGGAGCGGATCGGCCTTCAGCCAAAGGTTCACTTGTCTTCCCCAAAATCGGAGCAAGCGATACGCAGCCATGCCGATTATGTTGACGCCAACTTTTTGCTGCCACTGTTGGAACGCTTTAGGCAATGGGGAACGAATATTGATTTCATGATTGAAGCAAAGCAGAAAGACAAGGCGCTTCTCCGCTTGATGGATGAATTAAGCTCCATCCGCGGTGTCAAACGCATCGGGGGCGGTGCGCTGCAATGGAAGTCATAAATGTGCAAAAATAGGTTTACGACTTGTCAGCTTTGGGAACTTAGGCTATATAAGACAACAATCGATGGAGGAGAAAGATCATGAAAAATATCAAGTCTCTGAAAGTAGCCGCACAGGCCTTTACTTTAAGAAATTTGATTCATCTTTATAAAATGTGCCATTCCGGAAGCCACGAGGTTTATATTTATTCAAAGAAAACGATGTGCAAAATCAAAAGCTTAATTGAGCTTGAAACGTTCCGCATGGCTCATAATGAAAAGGAATATCTGATCGTAGTTGAAGGAACAAAAGCATCACAGCTCATTGAAAAATTCCAAAATCTCATCGAGCCTGCTGAGAGAGAAGCGCTCTAACTTACATACAAAAAAGGATAGACATCTGTCTATCCTTTTTCTTATGCTCTTACATAATGGAGCTGAACCGCTTGTCCAAATTGTTTTGTCCCTTTTAACCGCAGTTTTGTTTCATTTGTTAGTTCGTGAAACAGCGGGATGCCGCTTCCTAAAACGACGGGAATAACAGTGATGATGAATTCGTCGATGGCATCTTCTTTCATAAAGTCATTCACAAGCTCTGCCCCGCCAGCTATCCAGATGTTTGAGCCTTTTTCCTGTTTCAAACGGGCAGTGAAGGCTCTGGCTCCCTCATTGATAAACGTCACATGTTCATCTTGATAACTGTCGGGCGATCCTGTAAAAACATAGCAGGTTTTATCCTGATACGGGAAAACCGGTGTTAGCACTTTAACGTGCTCATATGTGCTCCGCCCTAAAATGACTGTATCAACAGTCTGATAAAAATCACTGTAGCCGTTGTCACCTTCACCTTCAAATTCATCCAGCCAATCGATGCTTCCATCTTCTTTTGCGATCATCCCGTCCAATGAAACAGCAATGTACAGCACAGTTTTTCTTTCCATGTTCTCCTCCTATCGATGCACCATTTGCCCGAATTGCGCTTGATGCAGCCTGCTGTATAGGCCTCCGGCTTCGATCAGGTCTTGATGACGGCCTTGTTCTTCAATACCGTTGTTTGTGACGACTACAATTCTGTCCGCGTCTTTGATTGTTGCCAGCCTGTGGGCGATGACAAGCGTCGTGCGCCCCTCAGACAACTCTTGAAGCGCCTTTTGGATCGCCGCTTCCGTCTCTGTATCAAGGGCTGAGGTGGCTTCGTCGAGAATCAAGATCGATGGATTTTTCAAGAACATCCTTGCAATTGACAGACGCTGTTTTTGCCCGCCGGAAAGCTTCACGCCGCGTTCGCCAATCATAGTATCCAATCCATCGGGCATGTTATGGACGAGCTCTTCCAGATGCGCCTGCTTCACAGCTTGCCAAATGTCTTCTTCAGATGCGCCTAATCGGCCGTAGGCGATATTTTCTCTAAGCGTGCCCGAGAATAAGAAAACATCCTGCTGCACGACGCCAATCTGCCCGCGCAACGAAGAAAGCGTCATGTCTTTTATACTGATGCCGTCAATCGTAATGTCGCCCTCCGATGCTTCATAAAAACGCGGAAGCAGACTGCAAAGCGTTGATTTCCCCGCACCTGACGGACCGACGAACGCCACCGTTTCCCCGGCTTGAATGGATAGGTTGATGTCATTGAGGACATTGTGATGGTCATCATAGCCAAACGAAACATGTTTATAGCGGATATTACCCTTCAGGCCGGAAACATCTCTCGCATCAGGTGAATCCTGAATGTCCGGCTCTGTCTCCATGAGCTCCATATAGCTTTTGAAACCCGCGATCCCCCTCGGATACATTTCGATAATGGCATTAATTTTGTCAATAGGCCTGAACAGCACATTCGTCAGGAGCACAAACGCCACAAATTCCCCGTACGATAAGGAGCCGCGAATGACAAACCACGTCCCGCACAAAAGAACAAACAGCGTGACAAACCGAGTCAGCATATAGCTGATTGACCCGTTTTTCGCCATGATTTTGTAGGAAGAAAGCTTTGTGGAACGGAAACGCTGGTTGTTGACGGCGAAGCGTTCTTTTTCAAATGCTTCATTTCCGAACGCCTGCACAAGCCGGATGCCGCCGATGTTATTTTCTACACGCGCGCTGAAGTCTCCGATATCCTTGTTCAGCGTGGTAAATGCTTTGGTCATTTTTTTGTTGAAATAAAGCGCTAGCCAAATGACGATCGGCATAATGATAAACGTTAATAAAGCAAGCTGCCAGTTAATAAACAGCATCACTCCGAACGCCCCGAGAATGGTCATGACCGCAATGAATAAGTCTTCCGGACCGTGATGGGCGACTTCACCGATATACATTAAATCGTTCGTGAGCTTCGACATCAGCGTTCCCGTCTTGTTGTTGTCGTAAAATTTGAACGAGAGCTTTTGCAAATGGTCAAAAAGCGACTTTCTCATATCAGTCTCAATATTGATACCAAGCATGTGTCCCCAGTAGGTCACGATATACTGAAGAGCCGAGCTGAGCGCGTACACCGCAAATAACCCGATTGAGGTCGCGATGATCAGCCCCCAGTCCCTGCCCGGCAGCAAGGTATCAATAAAATAATTGACGATCAAAGGAAAACTCAGCTCCATTAAACCTCCCGCGATCGCTGAGAAAAAGTCGAGAAAGAACAACGTTTTATATGGTTTATAATATGAAAAAAATTGCCGCAACACCCTATCTTCCCCCAATGTATAAATAACTGATAATATTTCTCAATTATACTATACACGGGCTGTTTTGAAAGATCAGATTTCTTTTTTCTTACAGAACACCTGAAAACAGGCGGGCAAACGACTCTTTTGTCCGGTCAGCCACGCCTCTCTTATAAAAGCCGACAGGGCTGAGCTTTTCACTTTCCTGCATATCCTCTTCAAAATGGGCCTCAAGAGTTCGGATCGCTTCGGCATCCGTGAAGAACACATTCACTTCAAAGTTGAGCTGAAAGCTGCGCATGTCCATATTCGCGGTACCGACGGAGGCGAGATCGCCATCAATGATCATGACTTTTTGATGCATGAAGCCTTTTTGGTAGGAGTACACTTCAATGCCCTCAAGGAGCAGCTCCGGGAAATAGGACCTCGACGCGTATTGGGTCAAAAAGCTGTCGTTCTTCTCCGGCACCATAACCCTTACCTCTACCCCCTTTGTCGCCGCTGCTTTTAGCGCCGTGCGAATGGATTCATTGGGGACAAAATAGGGCGTGGCGATCCATATTGATTTCTGCGCTGAAGAAATCATTTCATAATAAAGGTCGCTCATGCTTTCCTTCATGTCAGGGCCTGTCGCGACAATTTGATAAATGCCTCCTCCTTCCACGGGAACCGGGGTATTGTACTCCTCTTGATCAATTAACACTTCATTGGAGACGTATTCCCAATCCAGCATAAAGATAGCGTGGAGCGTTTGCACAATTTCCCCCTCAAGCCGCAGGTGTGTATCTCTCCAAAATCCGATGTACGGATCTCTGCTGATATATTCCTTCCCAACATTTAATCCACCCACAAAACCGGTTTTCCCATCGATGATCACGATTTTCCGGTGATTTCTGAAATTCAGCTTCTGGTTGAAAAACCCGTATTTCAGCGGAGAAAACGGGACGATGTCCACCCCCGCTTGTTTCATTCTCATAATATCTCTTCTTGCCAGCTTCATGCTTCCTGCCGCATCGTATAAAAACCTCACCTCGACACCTTGGCGCGCTTTCTCCATCATAATATCCATCATGCCGTGTCCGAGCATGTCTGATTTAAACATGTAGTATTCAATATGTATGTAAGATTCCGCTTTTCTCATTGCTTTGAAAATGTCCGGGAAGGTTTCTTCGCCGTTTTTCAGCACTTTGATGTTGCTTTTCGTATTGATATTCATATGGGCAGCCCTGATGGAATATGTAAAGAACCTCTCTTGATTGTCCTTCAGCCCTGTCACTTCGGGCGTTTCCTCCTTGTCAAACAGCTTCCTGAGCTTTTCCCTGTTGTACATTCGTTTTGTCTTAAACAGCTTTCCCTTTACATAAAGCTGTCCCGAAAACAGATAAAACACGTAGCCGACGATTGGAAAAAAGACAAGAATATGGATCCATAGCAGCGTGTGCTGCGAGGTGCGGTTTTCAAGAATTAATGAATAGATGCTGAACAAAATAATGCTTATATAGCAAAGCAATCCTCCGTAAAACTCAAGCCTGGAAACCGGAAAAAACCAAATGACATATGCCCCGATGAGCATCATATATAAAAAGAAAAATTCCAGTCTCCTTTTCAGCATCCTGATTCTCTCCAATCTGATTCAATTACCTCTGTATTACCTCTTTTTTCTAATCGATAAACCTTGTAAGCAAAAAACCTCTCCGCCAAAGGAGGAGAGGTTTAGAGAAAACTAATTGTCAAGGGGTTCATCCGCATCGTTTCTGCAGAAATAAAGCAAGACTATTGGCAACGCCGAGTGAAGCCTGATGCTACAACATGAACGGCAGGCCGAACCCGCTCAGCACTCCGGCACGCGCCGAAAAAGAGGCGGCGCTGTGACTGCAAATACGGTGGATAGAGTAAATTTGATACCCATTCTGATGAGAGAAAATACATAAAACGGGATATTGATCAGAAAGAAAATAAGGAGTTAGTCAGGCTGAGTCATAATCTGCTGTTCCGCCGGTTTAAAATGAGTAAAATCCGTTTTATTCTTGATGTTATTTCCAGGATTCCCGGCCGCCCAGCCATTACCTTGGCAGAAAAAACCCCCTCTTGCAAGGGGGATTTTCACGAGCGTTTCCGATATACAACGTAGCTGCGGGTCAGATACTTGAGCGGCAGACTGAACACATGAACCAATCTTGTAAACGGCCACAGGATAAAAACGACGTAGCCTATCACAATATGAAACTTAAACCATAGCGGGACACTCTCCATCAAAGAGGCGTCAGGCCTGAACAAAACGATTTCCCTGAACCACGGCCCGACTGTGGTCCGGTAATCAAATCCTTTCGAATCAATGTTGAGAAACGTGGCCGCAACGCCTGACAGCATCATAAACAGCAGCAGGAGGAGCGTAAGGATATCGGATGGCGAGCTCGTTTTGCGGATCCTTTTGTCAAACAGCCTTCTGTACGTCAGGATGACAAGTCCGGTACATGCCGCAATGCCCGCCGGCAAGCCAGCGCCAATCGCCATTTTGTGATACATATGCTCTGAAATGCCAAGGGAAGCATACACGCCTTCCGGGATCAGAATCCCCATGACATGCCCGCCGACAACGCACAGCAGTCCCCAGTGAAAAAGTGTGCTGCCCGCGGCGAGTTTTTTCTTTTCTAACATCTCGCTTGATTTCGCCGTCCAGCCAAATTGGTCATGCTGATAGCGGTAAATATGGCCGCCGATAAAGATTGTCAATACAATGTATGGCATAATACCCCAGAGGATCTGCCCGCTCATGCCTGAACAGCCCCTTCAACGCTTTCACGTACGCCAATGTTTTCAAGCGCGGCCAGCAGCACGTGCAGCAGTTCAGCGTATATACTGTCATTTTTTTCGAGACGGGATGCCAGCTCCCTCACATTGGACAGATATTTCTCAAACACGCTTCTCGCTGCTTCAATTTCTGCAGCCGCAGCAAATTCCAGCATCAGCGGCAGATAATCAGGCAGCTCTTTCTCTGTCGGCAGGAAACCGGATTGCTCGTATGTGTTTTTTAAATGCAGCAATTCAACGCCGCGTTCCCTTTGCTCGCCCGAGTTAAAGTAGGTGACATACATATTTGTTTTTTTCCCAAAGTCGAATGTATAGACATAGTGTTCAATCAGCGCTTCCGGTGAAAAGCTGGCTGACGCTTCGAAAAAGTGCAGCAGCTTCTCCCGGATTTGCCGGTTGCTGATTTCATGGATAAGAGCCTTCCAATCGGGAATCTCGGCTCTCCACTCTTCATCCGGATAAGAGAGAAGAGTGGAAAGAGCGGAGAACGTCATTTGCCGGTCTGTGGTGTTCATCTTGTTACACCTCATTTATCAAAAGTTAGAAACAGGAGCCGGGGCCGCCTGAAAATGATAAGCCGCAGCTCCCTTGTTCAGCATATAAATCTGAAACTTCTTCTCGATGACTGCTCGGTATCACAAAGCGGTCATCATATTTGGCAATCGCAAGCAGCCGATACATATCTTCAATTTGCTGTTCTGTTAAGCCGACACTGGAGATCAGTTCCGGGTCGATTGATTTATTCGTCTGGATCGCTCTCATATACTGGCGCATGACAGACATTTTCTTCAACGTTGACCGAATATGATCCGTATCACCGGCTGTTAACAGCTGCGCCAAATAATCTATCGGGATTCTCATTTGGTCGATAGCCGGAAAAATATCTTCTGCGGATTGCCGGCTGCCTTTTCCTTCAAAGAGATTCATAATCGGACTGAGCGGCGGAATGTACCACACCATTGGCAGCGTGCGGTACTCTGGGTGAAGCGGCAGCGCAATCTTCCAGTCAATGATCATTTTATAGATCGGCGATTGCTGCGCAGCCTCTATCCATTCAGCCGGAATGCCTTGTTCTTTTGCCAGTTTGGCAACCTCAGGATCATTTGGATCAAGAAAAACGTCCAATTGGGAATGATAGAGATCCTTTTCATTTTCAACAGATGCCGCTTCCTCCACTTTGTCCGCGTCATACAGCATGACGCCGAGGTAGCGGATTCTGCCAACACACGTCTCAGAGCAGATGGTTGGCAGTCCCGCCTCCAAACGCGGAAAGCAGAGTGTGCATTTTTCCGCTTTGTTCGTTTGCCAGTTAAAATAGACTTTTTTATAAGGACAGGATGAGACGCAATATCTCCATGAACGGCATGCGTTTTGATCCACAAGCACAATGCCGTCCTCCTCGCGTTTGTACATGGCGCCGGATGGACAGGATGAGACGCACGCCGGGTTGATGCAGTGCTCGCAAATACGGGGCAAATACATCATAAAAACCTCATCGAATTCTGTTTTGATCGATTCCTCCATCTTTTGTACGTTGGGATCTTCAAGTCCCGTTATGTGGCCGCCCGCGAGATCATCCTCCCAGTTCGGTCCCCATTCGATATTCATGAAATCCCCCGTCAAGGACGATTTCGGGCGTGCTACCGGCTGGTGTTTTTTCTGCGGGCTGTTCGTTAATGTTTCATAATCATAGTTCCAGGGCTCATAGTAATCATCAATCGACGGCTGATTCGGATTATAGAAAAGGCCTGCAAGCCGATTGGTTTTCGAGCCCGATTTCAACTCGAGCTTTCCTTTTTTCAATGTCCAGCCGCCTTTATATTTGTCCTGGTCCTCCCATTGCTTCGGGTAGCCGATGCCCGGCTTTGTTTCTACATTATTGAAGTACATATATTCCGCACCGGAACGGTTTGTCCACGTGTTTTTACAGGTAACGCTGCACGTGTGGCAGCCGATGCATTTATCCAAGTTCATGACCATACCGATTTGCGCTTTAATCTTCAAGCCAATCGACCTCCTTCAGCTTGCGGATGACGACGTTCAGGTCGCGCTGATTCCCCGTTGGACCGTAATAATTAAAGCCGTAGCTGAGCTGGGCGTAGCCACCGATCATCTGTGTCGGCTTGACGTGAATCCTTGTCGGGCTGTTATGGGTGCCTCCGCGGTTATTCGTTAGCTTTGTGCCTGGCACGTTGATGTGGCGGTCTTGGGCATGGTGCATAAACGCCATTCCTTTAGGAATCCGATGAGACAAAACCGCTCTTGCGACGACAACACCGTTTCGGTTGAAGCATTCAATCCAATCGTTGTCTTTGATATCCGTGTCCTCTGCATCATCTTTATTCATCCACACGGTCGGCCCGCCGCGGAACAGCGTCAGCATCGGCAGAGAATCAAAATACATGCTGTGGACAGACCATTTATTATGCGGCGTCAAATAATTGAGGACGATTTCTTTTCCCTCTTGATCAGGCCGCTTGCTCAGAAACGGGCGATGCTGGAGGATCGGTTTGAATGTCGCCATCGTTTCACCGAATTCCATCATCAGTTCATGATCGACATAATAGGATTGTCTGCCTGTCAGCGTCCGCCACGGAATTAATTTTTCAACATTTGTTGTAAACGGCGAATACCTGCGCCCTCCTTTTTCAGAGCCGGAAAACGCCGGAGACGTGATCACCGTTTTCGGCTGGGCTGTAATTTGTTCGAACGTAAAGCATTCTTCCTCGCGTTCTTCCGCCAGGTCTTTCAGCTTCAGGTTCGTGATGTTTTCAAGTGATTCCCATGCTTTGACGGCGACCTTTCCATTCGAAGTGGATGATAGGGTTAAAATCGCTTCTGCTGCCTGCTTTGCTTCACTTATATTCGGACATCCCTTTGCGACACTGTCCGAGGTGATTTCTCCCAATCTCTGTTTGAGTGATTCATATTCATCGGCTATTGACCAGCTCATCCCTTTTGTTCCGCTCGGCTTTAAAGCAACGTTCGGACCAAGTGCAGTCATTTTAAGAAAAATGTGTTTGTAATCCCGTTCAACGACTTGGATATTCGGCATCGTTTTTCCCGGAATGGCTTCACATTCGCCTTTGCTCCAGTCATTGATTTTGCCGAATGGCTGGGCCAATTCCCGCATGGTGTCGTGGAGGAGCGGCGTCGCAACCACTTCTTTCACGGGCTCCATATCGACTTCTTCTGCCAGATCGGAAACGGCTTTTGACAACGCCTTGAAAATATCCCAGTCTGACTTCGATTCCCACGGAGCCGAGATCGCAGGAGCAAATGGATGAATGAACGGATGCATATCTGTGCTGCTGAGATCGTGTTTTTCATACCATGTCGCCGCCGGCAGCACGATATCGGAATACAGCGCCGTACCGGCCATTCGGAAGTCAAGATTGATTAACAAGTCGAGCTTTCCTTCCGGCGCCTGCTCCCGCCATTTGATTTCTTCAGGGCGGATGCTGTCGCTGTCGTCATTCATCAAGCCGTTCGTCGTCCCTAACAAATGCTTGAGAAAATATTCATGCCCTTTTCCTGAGCTTGAGATCAGATTTGCCCGCCATACGAAGAGATTTCTTGGGAAATTCACTTCATTATCGGGATCTTCAATCGCGAATTTCAGTTTTTTCTCTTGGAGCTGTGAGGCCACGTACGCACCAACGTCTTCAGGTGTTTCTGCCCCTGCTTTTTCAGCTTCTTTATACAGATCGATGCCATTTTGATTGAAAGTCGGGTAAGACGGAAGCCACCCCAGCCGCGCGGCCAGCACATTGTAATCAGCGTGGTGCTTGTAGCGGGATGAAGCAGCAATCGGTGATGCCAAATCACTGATCGGCTGGTCCTCATAACGCCACTGATCTGTCGCAAAGTAGAAAAATGAGGTGCCATTTTGCAGCTTGGGCACGCCTTCCCAGTCCTTTGCAGTTGCAATCGTCTGCCACCCTTCAGCAGGTCGGAGCTTTTCCTGCCCCACGTAATGGGCCCAGCCTCCGCCGTTTACGCCTTGGGCACCTACAAGTAAAACAAGATTTAACACCGCTCGGTAGATCGTGTCGGAGTTGAACCAGTGGTTAATGCCGGCCCCTACGATAATCATGGACCGGCCGTCTGTATCGATCGCATTTTGGGCAAACTCTCTGGCAATCTTAACGACAGCTTCTTTTTTGATTCCTGTCATTTGTTCCTGCCAGGCAGGCGTAAACGGCTCAGGATCATCATAGGAGACAGCCGATCGTTCGCCGATACCCCGGTTCACGCCGTAGTTAGCCAGTATCAAGTCAAACACGGTCGTGATGTACGTTTCTTCACCGTTCAGGTTCATTTTTTTAATAGGAAGATCCCGCTCGAGCACTTTGTTTCCGTCATTTGAAAAATACGGGATGCGCACCGTGCCGATTTCGTCCTCTATTCCCAGCACAGAGAGACGGGGTTCAATCGGTTCCCCGGTTTCTTCATCAATCATGTGCAGGTTCCATTTCTGCTGCCCGTCCCAGCGCGAGCCCATTGTCCCTTGGGGTATGGCAAATGAACTAGTCTGTTCATCCCAAACCGCAGGCTTCCACTGATCATGCTTTGTCTTCCGCCCGATGTCCTTCGCATGCAGAAACCGTCCCGCTGTGTATACGCCATTTTCTTTTGACAGGGTGACGAGAAATGGAAAATCAGTGTATTGCTTCGCGTACTCAATAAAACGTTCAGTTTCTTGGTTCACGTAAAATTCCTGCAGAATGACGTGACCCATCGCCATCGCAAGCGCCCCGTCAGTCCCTTGGCGAATACTCAGCCAGTCATCCGCGAACTTTGAGGATTCCGCAAAATCCGGACTGATCGAAATGACCTTAGCGCCTTTATAGCGGGCCTCCGCCAAAAAATGCGCGTCAGGCGTTCTCGTTAACGGAACGTTGGAGCCCCATGTGATAATATAGCCGGAATTGTACCAATCACTGCTTTCCGGAACGTCCGTCTGGTCACCCCAAATTTGCGGGGATGCTGGTGGAAGATCCGCATACCAGTCATAAAAACTGAGCATAGGGCCTCCGATTAACGACATAAACCGGGAGCCTGATGCATGGCTGATCATGGACATGGCCGGAATCGGAGAAAAACCGACGTTTCTGTCAGGCCCGTATTTCATCACTGTATACAGCAGAGAGGCTGAAATCAGCTTCAGCACCTCCGGCCATTCAGCGCGCACAAAACCGCCTTTCCCTCTCGCCTGTTTATAGGACTTCGCTTTTTCAGGGTTTTCGACGATCGATTTCCAGGCTTCCAATGGATTTTGATGTTCTTGCAGTGCCTCCCGCCATAAATTAATCAGTACACCGCGCACGTATGGATATTTCACACGCAGCGGGCTGTAGATATACCATGAAAAACTGGCCCCCCGCGGGCAGCCTCTCGGTTCAAAATCAGGCATATCCGGGCCTGTTGATGGATAATTCAAATTTTGCCCTTCCCACGTGACAATTCCGTTTTTCACATAAATATTCCAGCTGCAAGACCCTGTACAGTTAACGCCGTGGGTGGAGCGAACGACTTTGTCGTACTGCCATCTGTTTCTGTATACATTCTCCCAATCGCGATCGTCGCGGGTGGTTTGGCTATGTTTATTTGAATGGTGTTCGATAGGAGAGAAATAATTCAATCTCCTAAACAACGGACTCCTTTTCTTTTTCTTCATGAGAGTTCACTCCTTCCGAGTCAGGTGATGCTAAGTTCACTATAAACAGAGACAGCGTGTTTCCTTGTGAACTATGTCACACACTCCGCTTTTTTCACAAAATGTTCACACAAAGGAGAAGGAAGGCTGCGTTCAGGCAGAACGCTTGGGTCATTAGCCGCCTTTCAAAGATCAAAAAAACCGGCTCTATTTAAGAACCGGGCTCGGCGTTTTCATCCTGTGATGTATGCAGATACCGCAAAAATAATTGATAGGAACAAAAAACATTTTGCTGAAGCATAGCCAAAAAGTTCATTTGCAGCTGCGGATGATAAGACATCATTTTCTTAAATATGTAATATGGGATGTTGAGAATCAGAATGTCTGAAGTGGCATTGACTGAGATAAAGGGCGATAAATAAAGCCCGCCTTTTTCATCAATCGGAAACACATCGCCTTTTTCCCACAGCGCAACGGTTTTCGACCCTTCAGGGAGCCTTGTGTCCATAAAACGGACACTGCCTTTTAATACAATATAAACAGATTGAGAATGAAGAAAAGATGGAGACTGATCACATGAACCGCGGATAAACGTGCCGTTTTTCAGCAAGGTTTCGACAATGGATAGAGGCACTTCATTAAACATAGGAAGTTGTTTCAGAAATAATAAATAGTCACACTGATTCATAGGAAAACCTCCTGTGCTAAGGATAGCTTTAGTGTAGCTCGACTGAGCCTGTACAGCAGTGATGTATTTCACAGCCTGTATGATGAATGTCACTTATCAGGAGGGTGAATGCATTTATAATGAAAGAAAAAAGGAGGATTTCGATGAAGGCGCTGATTCCGAAGCAGCACGGGGCGTGGGCGATGCTGCTGATCCCATTTTTACTCGGCATGGTCAAGGGAGGCCCCGTTATTTGGCATATTCCGCTCTTCCTTGGTTGGCTTTTCCTATACTTAGCGGTTTATCCCGTTACGCTTGCCTTAAAAAAGAAACAAAGCAAACCATATCAAAAGTGGATGTGTTATTACGGTTTTCCCGCCTGCTGCTTTTTGATGATCTCGGTCTTTCATAAGCCGCCTCTCATCTGGGTGGGCGTTTCTTTACTGCCGCTGTTTCTCATACATATGTATTTTGCCCGCAGAAAAAACGAACGAGCCTTATTGAATGATGTTGCAGGTGTCTTGTTCTTTTGTTCGGGCGGGTTTGCGAGCTGCTGGCTGGGGATGGGAACCCTTGACGGCTGGGCTTGGTTTATTTTCTTGCAGTCTGCTTTATTTTTTATCGGGAGTTCCTTTTATGTGAAATCGGTGATCCGCGAGAGAAAAAACAGGGCATTTGCATACTGGTCATGGGGATATCACCTGCTGCTCCCCTTTTTATCCGCTCTTTTCGGAGCAGGATGGGCGTTTCTCGCTTTTATCCCGAGCAGCTTGCGGGCATGGTTTTTTCATGGAAGGGATTGGCCCGTAAAAACGATTGGCATTCTGGAAATCGTGAATGCCTGCTTCTTTCTTGCCGTCATGTGCCTGTTTATCACAAGGTAAAAAAACAAGGACACCGCTGTCCTTGTTTTTTTCAGTCAATATTGCAAATCTCCAGCGGGCAATTTTCACACTCAATCTCACATCGTAAATAGTCCCGCTTGTGCAAAATAATTTTTCCGGATTCGTCTATCGAAATAACCCCTTTTTTGCGGAGATCTCCCAGCATACGGTTGATGCTTTCCCGTGCAGCCGCGCAAAACTTTGCCAAATCCTGATTTGTCAGGACAATGTTAATCAGAATGCCGTCGCTTCGCTCCACTCCGTAGCTGTTTGATAAACGGATAAGGGTAGAATAGAGCGCCCCCTTTTTGCCATGAAGAAGCAGATCCCTGATTTTGGACTGAATCTTCCGGAGGTGCGTGCTCATCCATTTCATGAACTCAAATGTTAAAGCGCCGTTTTGGATTAATTCTTTTTCCAGCTTATTTTTATTAATGACGAGCACCTCGCCATCCTCTAGCACTTTTGCACTGAGCATATACCTCGGTTCTTCAGTGAAAAGTGTTAATTCTCCGACGATATCATGCTTTTGGCAGATTCTAAGCGTCAGGTCTTTTCCGTCAGATGTCAGCTTGCCGATTTCAATGAGTCCTGATTGAATCAGATAAAGCTCTTCTGCATCCATTCCTTCTCGAAACAAATACGTGTGTTTTTCCATTTTTCTTTTCGTGCTGATCGATTCCAGCAATTCATGCAGATCGCTGGATATAAGATCTCTATCAGATGGTCGAACAGAGAGAAAATTCATGAGCTCACCTCGAAGAAAGTCACGTTGTGTGTTTATTGTAACGTGAATTGATTTGTACCCATCGAGAAAAAACTAACAATCTTGTGAATGCCCCAGTGTTAGTTGATGCTCTGGCTGTTTCTCTCCGTGTGTGTTTTCATTCTTTCCTGCCAATACATCCATATGACAAGGACAAAGCTGGCTAACGCCACCTCTGAAAGCGCCATAAACCCGATCGCGTACTGGCCTGTTGCCTGAAACACACTCGCCAATATGAGCGGAGGAAAAAAGCCGCCTAATCCGCCCATGGCAGACACAATCCCATTGGCAATCCCCGCTTGCTTCGAAAAATAGAAAGGCACCAGTTTAAAAACAGTCCCGTTTCCTATGCCTGAGCAGACGGCCACGGTTAATGATCCAAACGTATAAAGGCCGATTGTCGGCGAGAACGATAGGATAATGCCTGATAATGTAAGCCCGGCAAAAACAAACATCAAGATGCGGAGCGGGCTCATTTTATCAGCCAGGAATCCGCCCGCAGGCCTGAGCAGCGTAGAAACCGCAATAAAGCCAGCCGTCCGCAAGCCGGCATCTGCAGGATTCAGCCCAAAATGCTCCACCAGAAAGTTCGGCAGATAGATAGTGAAGGCGACAAAGGCACCGAACGTAATAAAATAAAACAGGCTCAGAAACCATAGCACATGATTTCGGTAAACGGCTTTGATTTGAGTCTTAACAGAAACTTTGACCTTCTTCTCATGCCTGTCACCGAACAAAACGTGCAGTAAGGCAAAGACAGCCAGCAAAACCAGATACATCTGCACGGTTGATTTCCACCCGACGGCTTGAGCGATAACCGGCGCTGCAAATGTCGTAACGGCTGTCCCGATATTTCCTGCACCGTAAATCCCATTGACGACACCGTGCTTTTCTTTCGGATAATATTTCGGGAGGGAGGTCACTCCAATGGAAAACACCGCTCCCCCGATCCCTAAGAAAAAGCCGCCGGCGATTAAATCAAACAGAGAATCCGCGATACTGATCCAAAATACAGGAAATAAAAGCAGGATGAAACTGATCATAAACATCAGCCGCGCGCCAAACCTGTTCGTTAAATACCCTAGAGGAATGCGAAGAAGCGACCCGAGGATAACGGGAATCGCCGTCACCAAAGAAATCTCGCCCTTGCTTAAATGAATATCTAATGTGATTTGGGAAATGAGTGATGAAATCAGCACCCAAACCATAAACCCTGCCACCAAGCTTAATGACTGTAACGATAATTGAATGTGTTGACGGTTGATCATTTGGCTTGCCCCTTTCAATGATTCAATAATCAGTCTTATCATACAAAAACTCGGCAAACAGGATTGTGAATTACATCACACGTTTTTCTCATAAAAAAAGGACAAAGCCCGAAGACTTTGTCCTTTTGATCGTGATTACATTTTTTCCGGAGCCGATACGCCGATCAGCTGAAGCGCATTGTTCAGCGTAATTTGCGTTGCCTTCATTAAAGCCAGGCGCGCGCGGCTTTTCTCTTCATTTTCAGGGTCGATGACTTTCTCTGCATTGTAGAAGCTGTGCAGAGCAGAAGCCAGATCATAAATATAGTTAGTGACACGGTGCGGAATTCGTTTTTCCGCTGCTTCCGCCACTGCCTCTGGGAAGCCGCCGATCGTTTTCAGCAGATCGTATTCTTTTTCTGATTGAATATGGCTGAAATCAAGATCTGCAGCCGGTTTAAGTCCCTGCTCTTCCCCTTGGCGAAGCATGCTGCAAATACGGGCATGCGCGTATTGTGCATAATACACGGGGTTTTCGTTAGATGTTGATACAGCAAGATCTAAGTCAAAATCCATATGGGTGTCCGCACTTCGCATCGCAAAGAAGTAACGAACGGCATCCAAGCCGACTTCTTCAATCAGGTCACGCATCGTTACGGCTTTACCGGTCCGTTTGCTCATTTTCATTTTCTCGCCGTTTTTGTAAAGGTGAACGAGCTGAATGATTTCTACTTCAAGCGTTCCTTTTTCATAGCCCAGCGCTTCAATTGCCGCTTTCATACGCGGGATGTAGCCGTGGTGATCGGCGCCCCAAACGTTGATCAGCTTATCAAAGCCGCGGTCAAGCTTGTCCTTATGATACGCGATATCAGGAAGCAGGTACGTGTACGTGCCGTCCTTCTTGATCAATACGCGGTCTTTATCATCGCCGAACGTCGTGGAACGGAACCAAGTCGCGCCGTCTTCTTCATAGACATGGCCTTTTTCGCGGAGCGCTTCAAGCGCCTTGTCAATTTTTCCATTTTGGTACAGTGAAGTTTCTGAATACCACACATCAAACGGCACACGGAAGTTTTCCAAGTCCTTGCGAAGCTTTTCCAGCTCGTATTTCAGGCCGTATTCACGGAAAAACGCGAGGCGTTCACTTTCCTCTTCGTTAACGAAACGATCACCGTATTCCTCAGCGAGACGCTTTCCGATCGCAATGATATCCTCACCGCGGTAGCCATCCTCCGGCATCGGTTTTTCCAATCCGAGTGCTTCAAAGTAACGGACTTCAACAGAAAGCGCCAGATTGTTGATTTGGTTTCCCGCATCGTTAATGTAGTATTCGCGGCTTACATCGTAACCCGCTTTTGAAAGCACGTTGCACAAGGAATCGCCGACAGCCGCCCCGCGCGCATGCCCGAGGTGAAGGTCTCCCGTCGGATTCGCTGATACGAATTCTACCTGAACTCGTTCACCGTTTCCGATGTTCGTTTCCCCGTATGCTTCCCCTGCTTCCAGTACAGACGGAATCAGCTTTGTTAAATACTGATTGTTCATATAGAAATTGATAAAACCCGGGCCGGCGATATCCAGTTTTTCAATCGAAGCCTTCCCTTTATCAAAATGGGCGACAATCTCTTCAGCGATTTGACGCGGCGCTTTTTTTGCCACTCTTGCCAGCTGCATCGCCATATTCGTTGAGTAGTCGCCGTGTGTTTTATCTTTCGGTGTTTCTAAAACAACATTGGGAATCTGGCTTTCTTCAGCCAGTCCCGCTTTCAGAACGGCCGCTTTAATTTCTTCTTTCAGCACGTCCTTCATTTGTTCCGCAATGTTCATGCGTGAGTTCCTCCCTCATACGTGATCGTCATATTATGTAAATGCTCCTGCTCGTCTCCGACATGCATGTCATATGCGATGCTGATACGGCCTTTTTCTTCATCGAGATCAGATTGAATCGATTTTGTGCTTGTTTTCAGCTCAAGCTCACCAAATGACATTTTATATTTAGCAATTGTGGAAGCTCCCGTTACGAAACGCTGATTCATTTTGACAGCGCCTGACCTCATGACCAGGACTTCGCCTTCGCTTACTTTCACAATCGTTTTGACTTTGCCTAAGTCGTGTTCTTCATAATAAGATAGATACACTTTATTTTGTTTTACATAGTAAAATCCGGTGGTGCGGAATTCGATGACTTCTTGGTTTCCGTCATCCTCGATCACAGACTTCACATGGAGTGTTATCGGTGTCTCTTGCTTCATTCTGACACGTCCTTTTCATCATTCCACTTTGACTTGAATAGTATAATCATTCGGTTTGTAAACTTCAACTGCTTCTATCTTACCATCATTGCTCATCAGATTTGAAGATAAACCTCATAAAAAGCATTTCCTTATATAGAAGAGAAAATCATATCACTAATTACCTTTAGGAAATGTTACATTTTTCCGAAATCTATCATTTTCTTTTCACATTTTTTTCAAATTATATGTATTGAATTAGTAATTTGATAGTTTTAAGATAAAAGTACAACATAGATCTGCTAGAAAAACAAAAAAAGGGAGGATTCAATTATGAAAAAAGCTGTCATTGTAGAAAACAAAGGTTGTGCAACATGCTCGATCGGAGCCGCTTGTCTAGTGGACGGTCCTATCCCTGATTTTGAAATTGCCGGTGCAACAGGTCTATTCGGTCTATGGGGGTAAGGATCTCCCAAAAGGGCATAGTCATTCTACTATGCCCTTTTTAAGTAAATTACAATTTTTAACTAAAATCTACCTCTTGGATATACATACACAACCGTTTTTCATTTGAATCATATGTATAGGGGATGGTATTTTGTTTATAGAGCAGATGTTTCCATTTATTAATGAAAGTGTAAGAGTTCACCAGCTTCCTGAGGGCGGCGTGTTAGAAATCGACTACTTGCGCGATAATGTCTCCATTTCTGACTTCGAGTATTTGGATCTCAACAAAACGGCTTACGAGCTCTGCATGCGCATGGATGGCCAAAAAACAGCTGAGCAGATTTTAGCTGAGCAATGTGCAGTGTATGATGAATCACCGGAAGACCATAAAGATTGGTATTACGACATGCTCAACATGCTCCAGAACAAGCAGGTTATTCAGCTTGGAAACCGGGCCAGCCGCCATACAATCACCACGAGCGGAAGCAATGAATTTCCGATGCCGCTCCACGCCACCTTTGAACTGA
Organism: Bacillus sp. LM 4-2; assembly: GCF_000978495.1. Taxonomy (NCBI): domain Bacteria; kingdom Bacillati; phylum Bacillota; class Bacilli; order Caryophanales; family Bacillaceae; genus Bacillus; species Bacillus sp. LM 4-2. Next base: position 3,690,159 of record NZ_CP011101.1, read on the forward strand.
CGCACCGCTGTAATTTGAAATGCGCCCACTGTTATTTGGAAAGCTCACCTGAAGCGCTCGGCACCGTGTCGATTGAGCAATTCAAAAAAACGGCTGATATGCTGTTTGATAACGGTGTATTGACATGCGAAATCACAGGCGGAGAAATTTTTGTCCATCCAAACGCCAATGAGATTCTTGACTATGTGTGTAAAAAGTTCAAAAAAGTCGCTGTCTTAACAAACGGAACACTCATGCGAAAAGAGAGTTTGGAGCTTTTGAAGGCTTACAAGCAAAAAATCATCGTCGGCATTTCTCTTGATAGTGTCAATTCCGAGGTCCATGACTCCTTTAGAGGGAGAAAAGGCTCTTTTGCCCAAACTTGTAAAACGATAAAATTGTTGAGTGACCACGGTATATTTGTCAGAGTCGCCATGTCTGTCTTCGAAAAAAACATGTGGGAAATCCACGATATGGCCCAAAAGGTTCGGGATCTCGGAGCGAAGGCGTTCTCTTACAATTGGGTTGACGATTTCGGAAGAGGCAGGGATATTGTCCATCCAACGAAAGACGCCGAGCAGCACCGCAAGTTTATGGAATACGAGCAAAATGTAATTGATGAGTTTAAAGATTTGATTCCGATTATTCCTTATGAGAGAAAACGCGCGGCAAATTGCGGCGCTGGCTGGAAGTCCATTGTGATCAGCCCGTTCGGCGAAGTACGTCCTTGCGCCCTCTTTCCAAAGGAATTTTCATTGGGAAATATTTTTCATGATTCCTATGAAAGCATCTTTAACTCCCCTCTCGTCCATAAACTGTGGCAAGCGCAAGCACCGCGGTTCAGCGAACATTGCATGAAAGACAAATGCCCGTTCAGCGGCTATTGCGGAGGCTGTTACTTAAAAGGGCTGAACTCTAACAAATATCACCGAAAAAACATTTGCTCTTGGGCGAAAAATGAACAATTAGAAGACGTGGTCCAGCTTATTTAGGAGGGAAACGATTTGTCACCAGCACAAAGAAGAATTTTACTGTATATCCTTTCATTTATCTTTGTCATCGGCGCAGTCGTCTATTTTGTCAAAAGCGATTATCTGTTTACGCTGATTTTCATTGCCATTGCCATTCTGTTCGGGATGCGCGCGCGGAAGGCTGACTCGCGATGAGCATTTTGGATATACACGATGTATCCGTTTGGTATGAACGGGACAACGTCATCTTAGAACAAGTGGATTTACATTTAGAAAAAGGCGCCGTTTACGGGTTGCTTGGGGTAAACGGCGCCGGAAAAACGACACTGATTAATACGCTGACAGGCGTGAACCGCAATTTCAGCGGGCGCTTTACACTGTGCGGAATTGAAGCGGAGGCCGGCATGCCGCAGAAAACATCAGATCAGCTGAAGACTCACCGTTACTTCGCCGCCGATTATCCGCTGCTATTTACAGAAATTACGGCGAAGGACTATGTGTCTTTCGTCCATTCGCTTTATCAAAAGGATTTTTCAGAGCAGCAGTTTGCCAGTTTGGCCGAGGCCTTTCATTTTTCGAAATACATCAATAGGAGAATTTCGGAGCTGTCCTTGGGGAACAGGCAAAAGGTTGTATTGATGACAGGCTTATTGCTGCGCGCTCCCCTGTTTATTTTGGATGAGCCGCTCGTCGGTTTGGATGTGGAATCGATAGAGGTTTTTTATCAGAAAATGCGCGAGTACTGTGAAGCAGGCGGGACCATTTTGTTTTCTTCTCATCTGCTCGATGTCGTGCAAAGATTTTGTGATTATGCGGCTATTCTTCACAACAAACAGATTCAAAAGGTCATTCCGATTGGAGAGGAGACCGATCTGCGGCGGGAATTTTTTGAGGTGATCGGCCATGAATAACATAATCCCTATCATGTCTTTGCTGTTCAAACAGCTTTACAGCCGGCAAGGGAAAAAGGATGCCATCCGCATTGCCGCAGGCCTTGTCATTCTGGCCGTGTTTGAAATTGGGCTGATCCGCCAGGCCGGCATTGATGAATCGGTGTTGCGCAAAACGTATATCATACTCGCGCTTCTCTTAATGAACGCATATATGGTGTTTCTTTCTGTGACATCTCAATGGAAGGAATCTTATATGAAACTGAGCTGCCTGCTGCCGATTTCTTCACGGAGCTTTTGGCTCGCCCAGAGTGTCGTTTTGTTTGTCGATACCTGTTTGAGAAGAACTTTATTCTTTTTTATTTTACCGCTGTTCTTATTTGGAAACGGAACGCTGTCAGGGGCGCAAACATTGTTTTGGCTCGGCAGGTTTTCGTTTTTTACCGTTTACTCCATTATTTTCGGAGTTGTGCTAAGCAACCACTTCGTCAAAAAGAAGAACTTGATGTTTCTGCTGCATGCGGCGATATTCGCCTGTGTATGTCTCAGCGCCGCTTTGATGCCGGCCACCACGCTTCCGCTTTGCGCGGTTCATATGCTGTGGGCGGTGATCATTGACTTTCCTGTCTTTCTGCAGGCGCCTCCGCAGCAGGGCAAGATGCATTCATTTATGCGGCGATCTGAATTTTCGTTTTACAAAAGAGAATGGAACCGATTTATCTCTTCTAAAGCGATGCTGTTAAATTACGCGGTAATGGCGGTATTCAGCGGCTTCTTTTCGTTCCAGATGATGAACACCGGCATCTTCAATCAGCAAGTGATTTATATCGTGATTTCCGCGCTTTTGCTCATCTGCTCGCCGATCGCCCTTTTGTACTCGATTGAAAAAAATGACCGGATGTTGCTCATCACGCTTCCGATCAAGCGGAAAACGATGTTTTGGGCGAAATATCGCTTTTATTCAGGCCTATTGGCAGGCGGATTTCTCCTTGTCGTGATGATTGTGGGTTTCATCAGCGGCCGTCCGATTTCAGTTCTCACTTTTTTGCAGTGCATTGAGTTGCTGCTGGCGGGAGCTTTTATCAGGTTAACTGCGGATGAAAAAAGGCCCTCCTTCAGCTGGCAGACGGAGCAGCAGCTATGGAGCGGTTTCTCAAAATATCGGTCTTATCTGTTTTGTCTTCCCCTATTCTTAGCCACATTAGCCGGCACCGCTGTATCCTTGGCGGTCATTCCGATAGCCGGTCTGGTCATAGTCTATTACCTGCAAAAACAGGATGGTGGTTTCTTTGATACAAGCAAAAGAGAACGGCTTGGAAGTTAACCTGCTGAAGACTCATCAATTTTCAACTATATCAATCGCCGCGAGCTTTCTGAAACCGATCGAAAGCGCGGCGGAACCTGAGGAAGAAACAATTTATTTTTACGGCGCCGCCGCGTACCTGAAGGAGCAAATCATTGACGCTTTCGGTTGTGCTGCCGGCAGCCGTTTCATGTACTCAGCGAATCTCTTTTTTGATCAGCAGCTGAAAACCTGCGGGACCCGTTTGATTCACCCATTATATAACGGGAATCTTCATGTTGACGCCCTGCTGAAAACTTTTGCAGACTTGTCTTTCCCTTCTTCTCTTTCATTCGAAGCAGTTGAAAAGGCCAGGAATGAGCTGCTGCTGAGAATCGAAAAGAAATTCACTGATCCTTTCTCCTACTCGGCGGCGCGCTTGGCTGAGGAGGTCTTCGGAAACCCGATGTACGGCACAGGCATGTTTGGCCGGAGAGACAGGATAAAGGCGATTCATCCTAAACGGTTTCTCGACGCAACGGACTTTATCGTTGATTTAGTGTCCCAGCAAAAACAGCTGAACATATTGGGACAAGTACAAGCATGTGATGTTCGGGGACATGCCCCGCAAACGTCCGCTGTAACGTCCGGAAGAATACCCGTAAACCGGCATGTTTTTGAAACAGAGACACGCAGCGCTGCAGGTCCTTCCGTCTTGACACTCGGATTTGACTGCGGAGAGATGAAAGATGCCAGCGATTATATCAAAATACAGCTAATAGACGGATTACTGGGAAAGTACGGCCATTCCGCTTTATTCAAGCACTTCAGAGAGAAGGATCTGGCAGTCTATCACGTTATCACCCGTTACGATGTCATGAACAATTTGCTGCTTGTTTCAATATGTACAGATCAGCTTCATGAGAAAGACATTCCCCCGCGCGTTTTGGAAGCTGTCTCAGCTTTTCATACAGATGAGCGGGAACTAGAACAGGCAAAGCAGTTTTTACGCAATGAATTGCTGCTGCAATTCGATTCTCCCGAAGGTCTATTGGCCTATATGGGGGTCCTGCGCCGCTTCTCCTGCACGAAAGAAGCCTTGCTGGATGGCATCTCAGCGGTTACATGCCGTGATGTATTGCAATTCATAGCGACCATCAATTATATCGGAGCTCATGTAGTAAGGGGATGAAGAGATGGAAAAGAAAGCCTTTTTTCAACAGCTGGATGAACGAACCGATATCAGATACACAGACAGCGGACTAAAAATATTCAGATTGAAATTCCCCCGCGCCCACCTGCGGCTGTGCAATGTAAAAATCGATTTTGGAAGCCGGGATGTATGTATACGGGCAGAATCCGGTGATACACTGCTTCCGTATGGCACAGCACATTTTTTAGAGCATCTTCTCTTCTGGCATAACGGCCGCAATCTGTACAGTGATTTTTTTGCGCATGGCGCGCTTTTAAACGCATTCACTACCTACACCGATACCAATTTCATGTTTACCTCATTACCGGATCGGCTCAGACAAACGATTCCCATCCTGCTTGATGCTTTATGGAACCACTCATTTGACAAGAAGATTGTCGCTCAGGAAAAAGCTGTGATTACAAGCGAAATTCAAACAGCACACCTTAACCATCAGCTCTCATATCATTATCAGCTGATCAGCATGCTTTCTCCCTCCTCACCAGCTGCCGTTTTCCCCGCAGGCAGAATCGAAGATATTGAGGCGCTGGACATCAGTGATTTACAAAAAGCCTATAAGGCTGCCTACCAAGCCCATCGGATGACGCTGTTTTTGATTGGGGGCTCAGAAAATACAGAAACGCTTTTGCCTCCTCACCTCCAGCTGGAAAAGCGTCCGGATTATCATGCTGAAAGAAAAATCATCCCGGCTTGCCCTCCAGTCCTCTCACAAAAAATGATGCTGGGTGATGAGGAGCGGATGGAAGATACCTGGACCGGATTACAGATCGGCGCACTTCCCGGGCAAAACGATCTGTTGTCGATAAAGCTTTATTGGGATATCGCGGCTCGTATTCTATTTCAATTAGATTCACCGTTTTTTCAAGAGATTCAGCAAACGTACCGCCTGGAAATCGATCGCTTGTCAGCCGAGACTTATATATATGAGGATGGCGGTTTCTTGATCCTTCACAGTCAAGGGACCCATTCTTCAGCTTATATCGATGTGGCTTCATACTATGTCACACAGAAGAAAGAACAGGTTGCCGCCTGGCTTCAATACGGCAAGGACTCTTTGACAGACGCGATCATTTATGACAGCGATTATGTGCGTAAATGCTTCGAGTGGGCAGCCGAGTGTGACAGGTGCGATTGCTCGTTTCTTGACATGTACCACATCATTCAAGATATGGATGCGCAGGTTTTCTTGTCTCTCATTGATGCAATGGCATCTTCTAACAAAGCGATCATTCACATTTCTCAGAAAGAGGCGATCAGACAATGAAAAAAAACACTGTCTTTACCCTTTTATTGCTGCTTATAGGTATGGCGGCTTATTCCTTCGGCTGGGTTCAGGCCGTTGCCGAAGCCGCCGCCCAATATGTACAGATGATCAACAATGATGCTGTGCGGCTCGGGCTGCTGGCTTGTACCGCTGCCCTCCTGATGCTGCCTGCTTTTCTCTATCTTCATTATGTCACCCAATCCGTGAAAAACATGACAGCAGCTTTTCAGAAACTCACACAGTCTCATCAAAGCTGCTGTGACTTTCAGCAACACAACTTGTGCAGCCGATATGCAGAAGACGTCAAATCGCTGCGTGACAGCTATAAAAACGTCCGCCAAACATACGTGATGGCTGCCGTGTTGTGCCAAGTCATCATATTCGGCTGCATGTTCGAAATCGTTAAAGCCGTCCCTTTCCGCCTTCACACGCCCCCTGCCCTTTCAATGGGACTTGCGATGCTACTGATTCTGTATTTATTGTTTTGCATGCGAACATATTTGCGGCAGCTTTTCCGGCACGGCAGCCTGTTCAGAAAAGTGTTTGCGGGAGCGCTGGCAGCAGCCGGGATTTGGTGGATGCTCAGTTTCTCTATAAGTGAACTTCTGTTTCTGATTATCCTGGCTGCCATCCAACAAATCGGATCATTTATTTATAAACGATTCTCTTATCGCAGCACCGCTTCTCTTGATCTATAAAATAGCTACATTGCAATCGCAGACGGATCCGCGCCAACCGGAATCACCTTCACGGCTGTATAATCACTTGTGCGGTACACAGTCACAGCATTGTCGTTGGGCTGTGCCGCATAAATATACTGTTTGTCCGGCGTTACGGCGAGGTCAAAAGCGCCGGGGAGAGACACGTTTGCAATGATCCTCTGTCTGGCCGTATTAACTACATATAAGTTATTAATAAGAAACGGTTCACTATATGGCTCTAGAAAATAAGCTCTAGTGCTATCGAGAGAAAATACAATCGTCCTCAGCGTTTCAAATAAACGGCTGAAGTCCCCTCCCCTGCTTAATGGAGACAAACTAATCTCCGTTACACCTTTCGGCCACAGCTCACCATTCAACACGTACGCAAAATTTCCAGCGTAAGGAGTTGCAATTAAACTGGGAAATTCAAATGAATCTATGATACTTTCTACCAACTGCCCAGTATTTGCATCATATTTATCAACCGACCAACTGCTTCCATTAGCGGTATAGACATACTGTCCATTCGGATCAAGAGCAAAGTCTAAAGCGCCGGGTATCGGAATGACATCAATGACCGATTGAGAGGCCGTGTTAATCACATATATAGATCCGGCGGCCATCACGTATGCGAACTCATCTGTTGGATCAAATTCGATCTTTCTCGGCCCTCCTCCAACAGTAATGGTATTTATGATGGTTAATGTTTTATTATCAATCACTGAGACAAGGTTGGTATTTCCATGGAGGACATACGTGAATGCTTTATCGAAAGTAACGCCTAGATTAGTTGGCACGTCAGAAAAAGGGATTGTTTTTACAACAGTGTTTAAATCTGCATCAATAACCGAAACCGTGCTGTCTCCAGTATTGGCAGTAAACACATACGATTGAGGGTCTGGTGATGGCGGTAAAACAAGTGTCCCGGTCACCGTAAGCGGACTGCCGTAGAAAGGCGGTACAATGAGCAGATCTTCCACTGTCATTTGACTAAAATCAGGACAGCGGTCAGACTGTGCTGCATAATAAACAACTTGATCAATCTCTTCAGTATGAATCACAGAAACCGCCCCATTGCCTTGTCCATATTGATTTCGCACAGGCGACACACTGACAAGAAGCGTAATGGTCCCTTGTACTCTCACAGCATATCGAACACCGATATCTTCTGGTTCCGGCCCAGTCTGGATTAAGCAAGGCTCACTGATACAGGACAAATTGTCTGTACTCCATGTAACAGCCGCTGACGCTTCGGCCGTATCAACCTTGAAGCCCTCAGGGAAATCTATCGGCACTTGAAACGGCGCTTCCCGGCTAATTTCCTCATCACAAAAACAGAAACAATTTTCCTGTAAAGCAGAAAGATCATTCTTTTTCATGATTTCACGTCCTTTTAGAAATGCACAACATATAGTTGATTAAATCGCAATAGCTCCCGGTGAAACCCCAAGAGATATGACAGTCTCCACGGAGTAATCATCCGTGTTGTAAACAGTGATGCTCTGTTCTAGAACATGAGTTGCATACAGAAACTCGCCATTCGGGGTAAACGCAAAGTCTCTTGCCGACTGCGGAACATTTCCTATAACGCCTGCTCCATTTGGACTGACAGAATATAAATTGCCAGTGAAGCCGTCATATAAATACACCTCTGCTCCACTCGTAAACATTCGATATTCCCCTTCATACTCCAGATCTTGGGTGCTGCTGATGGTAAACGTATTTAAATCAATAACCGTCAAATAATTAAAAAAGAATTCTTGTTCTAATACATAGGCATACCGCTCCGGCCAATTTGTTTCTATGGTTGATACGATAAGCTCTCGTTCAATTGTTCCTGTGACTTCACCGGTAGTTAGGTCCACTTTTTGCACTATTCCAAAATTCAGAACATAGGCGAATAACCCATTGGGATCGATTGCAACATCATATCCTTCCACAGGAATCGACCTATCCACAGTTAACGTATCAATTCCAATCACATAAACCGCAGTACCGGTGAAAACATAAGCAAACTCATGATTAGGGATAAATCTAATCAATCGAGGCGGCTGATCCAGCAATATAGTTGCTGTCACTGTTAATGTGTCATAATCGATGACAGAAATCACATTATTGTTGGGATGTAAGACAAACACAGCGCTTTTATCTGGCGTAATTTCAATACCTGCCGGATTGTACGGAAGAGCAATCGTTGTCACAACAGTATGGGTGTTTGTATCAATCACAGAAACTGATTGATCATTTGGATTCGCTGTAAACGCGTAGACGGGTTCCGGCTCCGGTACAAGCACAATCGTCCCCGTCACCGATAAAGGACTGCCGTAAAACGGCGGAACAACAACAAGGTTCTCAATCGTGATGTCACTGATATCCGGGCAATCATCCGGTTCATCGGAATAATAGACGACTTGATCGATTTCTGCATTGTGAATGACGGAAACAGCCCCGTCCCCTTGTCCATATTGATTTCGCACAGGTGAGACACTGACGAGTAGCGTAACGGTTCCCTGCAGGCGCACTGCAAATTGAACACCGACCTCATCAGGCTCTGGCCCCGTTTGAATTAAGCAACGGTCACTGACACAAGAAAGGCTGTCTGCATTCCACGTCACGTTTGCAACAGCTTCAGCCGGATCAACGACAAATCCTTCAGGTAATTCAATCGGCGCTTGAAACATGGCTTCTCGGCTTGCTTCTCCCTCACAAAAACATAAGCACTCTTCTTGTTCTGCTCCTGCTTTTTCTTTAAAGGAAAGCTTATTTTTTCTCATTCCTTCACTTCCTTTTCAGACATACACTGCTCACGCAGATATAACAGAATATGGAAGGGTAACGTGTTTGCTTGTACAAATTGCTGAGGGTAAAAGCTTCTTTTTGAAAATATATCTCCAAACATGCGGTGTAACGAAAGAAAAAATTGCGGTTTTTTTGCGCTTCTCACAAGAATGTTGATGATAAAATATGACATATATAGAATTATGAAGGGAGGGATTTGCAAACGTGACAGGTGTCATATCTTCTTCTTCCATCGGAGAAAAGATTAACGAATGGTATATGTACATACGCCGATTCAGCATACCCGATGCAGAATATTTGCGACGAGAAATCAAGCAAGAGCTGGATCAAATGGAAGAAGATCAAGACCTTCATTTGTACTATTCACTGATGGAGTTTCGGCACAACCTGATGCTTGAGTACCTTGAACCGTTAGAAAAAATGAGGATTGAGGAACAGCCGAGACTGTCTGATCTGCTGCTTGAGATTGATAAAAAACAGGCTCGTTTAACTGGTCTGCTTGAGTACTATTTTAATTTCTTCAGAGGCATGTATGAGCTGGACCAGCGGGAATATCTGTCGGCTATTAAATTTTTCAAAAAAGCCGAAAGCAAGCTGATATTCGTTAAGGATCGGATAGAGAAAGCTGAGTTTTTCTTTAAGATGTCTGAATCTTATTACTATATGAAACAAACGTATTTTTCAATGGACTATGCACGGCAAGCATATGAAATATACAAAGAACAGGAAGCTTATAATATAAGATTGCTGCAGTGTCATTCTTTATTTGCCACCAATTTTTTAGATTTAAAACAGTATGAGGATGCCATCTCACATTTTCAAAAAGCTTATTCTATGGCAGAAGCTGAAAAGCAGCCCCAATTAATGGGGAGAACTTTGTACAATATCGGGCTTTGTAAAAACAGCCAAAGCCAATATGAGGATGCCATAACTTATTTCAAAAGAGCAATAGCTGTTTTTGAAGAATCAAATATTCTTCCTTCCTTACCTCAAGCGTATTTTTTAATTACACAGATCCATTATAAATTAGGAAAAATGGATAAAGCTCATGAATATCATAGTAAGGGAATGGCTTATTCACAAAAGGCCGGAGATGTAATATATTTATCAGAGTTTGAATTTTTGAAATCTTTATACTTATCAGGCCCGGATGAAGAAGCAATTCAAGGATTTTTTGATTTTCTCGAAAGTAAAATGTTGTATGCTGATCTTGAAGATTTCGCTATTGATGTGGCAAAATATTATCATGAACGTAAAAATTTTCAAAAAGCTTCTGCTTATTTTTTGAAGGTGGAACAAGTAAGGCAACTTATTCAAGGAGGAGTGAGTTTGTATGAAATTGAAGTCTAAACTATTACTCTCTTGTCTGGCTCTATGCACTGTGTTCGTGGCAACAACTATTGCAAATGCACCTACACACCAAATTGAAGTTGCACAACGAGGAATGATTTAACCGCCGTCCATCGGCGGTTTTTTTGTCCCCTCTTTACCCAGTCTCCCAATCCATGCTATGATTTTTTCAATAATCTTAAAAATAGTGGAAATGCAGCATGTCTCTGGAAAGTGTGAGAACCCACTTTAAACAGTGGAATCGAGAAAATGATGTGACGGAGTTCGAAACGTCGAGCGCGACAGTTGAACAGGCAGCTGAGACGACCGGCGTGAGCCCGGCTAGAATCGCCAAGACCCTGTCCTTCAGAGGGGAAGGAGATCAGGTGATTCTGATTGTGACAGCCGGCGATGCCAAGATCGACAACAAAACGTTCAGGCAACATTTGGCTTTAAAGCAAGAATGCTCTCTCCTAATGAGGTACTGGAGCAGACAGGCCATGAAATTGGAGGAGTTTGCCCATTTGGATCGGCTCATGATCCTGAGGTTTATCTTGATGTATCGCTGAAACGGTTTGAGACTGTTTTCCCCGCATGCGGCAGCAGAAACTTCGCTATTGAGGAGAATTATCCGAATTTTCTTTCTTAAAAGCATGGATTGATGTTTGTAAAGACTGGGAATAAAAAAACATCCAGACATCGTCTGGATGTTTACTTATTTCACAAAACCAAGCAGCATTTCACGGATGATTTTACTGGCTGTGTTTGCCGTTTGCTCTGAGTGGTCATACACCGGTGCGACTTCCACTAAATCAGCGCCCTTTACGTTTACCTCTGAACGCGCGATTTCATGGACGGATGCAAGCAGTTCTTTAGACGTGATGCCGCCGGCGTCAACCGTTCCTGTACCCGGTGCGTGTGCAGGGTCTAATACGTCAATGTCAATTGTGACATAAACCGGACGGCCCGCCAGCTTCGGAAGCACCTCTTTCAGCGGTTCAAGCACTTCAAATTTTGAGATGTGCATGCCGTTTTCCTTCGCCCATTCAAACTCTTCTTTCATGCCGGAACGGATTCCGAATGAATACACATTGTGCGGTCCGATCAATTCTGCCGCCTTACGGATCGGCGTGGAGTGAGAAAGCGGTTCTCCCTCATAATCAACACGAAGATCTGTATGTGCGTCAAAATGGATAATCGCAAGGTCTGGGTATTTCTTGTACATCGCTTTAATGACAGGCCATGACACGAGGTGCTCCCCGCCCATACCCATTGGGAACTTCCCTTTTTCTAAAATGCTGTCCACGTACTCTTCAATCATATCCAGGCTTCGCTGCGGATTTCCGAACGGCAGCGGAATGTCGCCAGCGTCAAAGAAGTTCAAGTCAGCCAGATCGCGGTCTAAATATGGGCTGTATTCCTCAAGGCCGATTGACACCTCACGGATTCTGCTTGGACCAAAGCGTGAGCCCGGGCGATAGCTGACTGTCCAGTCCATCGGCATGCCGTAAAGAATGGCGTCCGCCTCTTCCCACTCGGGACGGCTCGCGATAAATACTTTTCCTGAATAAGCTTCATCAAATCTCATCTATAATACCCTCGCTTTCCTGTAAAAAAGCGCAAGATTCGCTCCTGCGCCATACCTTCATTATTTAATCAGGTCACTCACAAATTTCGGCAGAACAAACGCCGCTTTATGAATATCTTTTGTGTAATATTTCGTCTCAATATCGAAGAAACGGCTGTCTTCCACTGCAAGCGGATCATATTTTTTCGAGCCAATTGTAAATGTCCACAAACCGCTTGGATATGTCGGAATGTTCGCCGTATACAGCTTCGTAATCGGGAAGATTTCCTTCACGTCGCGCTGTACATTTGTGATTAATTCCGGTGTAAACCATGGGTTGTCCGTCTGTGCGACAAAAATGCCGTCTTCTTTCAGCGCTTTAGCGATTCCTGCGTAGAATCCTTTTGTAAACAGGTTTACAGCCGGTCCGACTGGTTCAGTCGAATCTACCATGATGACGTCATATTGATTTTCAGATTTTGCAATGTGCATAAATCCGTCATCTACCTGCACGTCAACGCGCGGATCATCCAGTTTGCCTGCGATAGAAGGAAGGAACTTTTTAGAGTATTCGATAACCTTGCCGTCAATATCTACAAGTGTCGCTTTTTTCACGCTTGGGTGCTTCAGGATTTCTCTGATAACGCCGCCGTCACCGCCGCCGACTACGAGAACGTGCTCCGGATTTGGGTGCGTAAATAATGGCACATGCGCCACCATTTCGTGATAAACGAATTCGTCTTTTTCAGATGTCATCACCATGCCGTCCAAAAACAGCATGTTGCCGAACTCTTCTGTTTCCACCATTTCTAAATGCTGAAACTCCGTTTGTTCTGTATGTAACGTTTTGTTAACCTTCATCGTAATGCCAAAGTTTTTCGTCTGCTTCTCTGTGTACCAAAGTTCGCTCAATTGTCATCTCCCTTTCGAGGCTGTATTCATTTATTGTAAGCGTCTAATCAGCTTTTATTCTCGGTTGAAATCTCATTTTCACCTAAGGAAAAAGTATAGAGGATGGCGGGGAAAAAGTAAAGATGCGTCCTGTTCTGCGATGTTTAAAAACGATCTTTTTTTCTCATAATAGTAGAAACATAAAAAAAGGGGGAAACCCGTTGTGGATGCAATGACAAATAAACGGCTGAGACTGACGCTGAAAACCGTTCGCGCCTTTATCTTTTTAGGGGCTTTTGCGGCCTTGGCGGCAGCTGCCGTGTTTATGACTGTCATTTTGATAGCCAAATACCAGGGCGCTCCCTCGGTGCAAGTGCCGCAATCCACGATTTTGTATGCGAGTGACGGCTCAAAGCTCGGGGAAACGAACTACGGCGAAAAGCGCTATTGGGTTCCCTTAAAGGACATGAATCCGACGATCGTAAAAGCGACAGTGGCGATTGAAGACCAGAATTTCTACGATCATCACGGCTTTGATTATAAACGCATGGCCGGCGCGGCGCTTGCTGACCTGAAAGCATTTGCCAAAGTTCAGGGTGCAAGCACCATCACCCAGCAATATGCGAGAAACTTATACCTTGAACACGACAAAACGTGGAAACGGAAATGGAATGAGGCGTTCTACACGATCCGTCTGGAACAAAACTATTCTAAGGACGAGATATTAGAAGGCTATTTAAATACGATTTACTACGGACACGGCGCCTACGGCATTGAAGCAGCTTCCCGCCTGTATTTCGGCAAGCATGCCAAAAACCTGACGGATGCGGAGGCGGCGCTTTTGGCAGGTATCCCGAAAGGCCCTTCCGGCTATTCACCGTATGTCAATGAGACGAAGGCCAAGGAACGCCAGAAAACGATTGTGCGGATGATGGAAAAGCAGCAGATGATCAGCCAAAAGAAAGCGGATGAATTGATCAAGGAACCTCTTTCCTATCAGCCTTTGAATAAACAAGTTTCCAAGAGAAAGGCCCCTTATTTCTATGACAATGCGATGAGAGAGCTGGAGAAAAAGCTCGGCATGACACGGGAGCAAATTGAAACGAGCGGGTTAAACGTCTATACAACGGTAGATAAACGGATGCAGCGCATCGCCGAGGAGACCATTACCGAAACGGTTAACGCGGGCTCTGACATTCAAGTCGGGTTTTCAGCCATTGATCCCCGCACCGGAAACGTTCTCGCCCTTGTCGGCGGCAGGAATTATCAAAAAAGCCCGTTTGACCGGACGACACAGGCGAAGCGCCAGCCTGCTTCGACGATCAAGCCGTTGCTGTACTATAAAGCGATTCAGAGCGGATTTACGCCAGTCACTTTGATGAAAAGCGAAGAAACCGAGTTTCAAATTGATGCAAAGGGAGAAACCTATTCTCCAAGCAACTATAACGGATACTATGCCAACAAGCCGATTACGCTTCTGCAGGCGCTGGCGCTTTCAGACAATATTTACGCTGTGAAAACGCATCTTTTTCTCGGCACGAACAAACTTGTAAAGACGGCAAAGGAATTCGGCATTACCGCCCATCTTCAAGCACTGCCGTCTCTGGCACTCGGCACCGAACCCGTGCGTCCGATTGAGATGGTCAACGCCTATGCCATGCTCGCAAATGGCGGAAAGAAAATCGAACCGACTTTTATTTCAAGGGTAACGGACGCAGCCGGCCACGTGCTGTACGAAAACCCGAATCAGCATAAACAGGTGCTTGATGAAAAAGCCGCTTTTGTCACAGCGAGTATGATGACAGGCATGTTTGATACCGATTTAAATGGATATACGTCGGTTACGGGGCGAACGATAGCCAACCGCCTGACAAGAACGTATGCCGGAAAATCAGGAACCACCAGCGCAGACAGCTGGATGATCGGCTTCAATCCGAAGCTGGCCGCAGGTGTTTGGACTGGCTATGACAAAAACAGCACCATCGACTCGGTCGAAGAAAAAGGCTATGCTAAAACCATTTGGGCGGACTTCATGGAGGACGCGCTCAAAGGCGAACCAGAAACCGCGTTCAAGCCGCCAAAAGGCGTAACCGGTGTGTACATTGATCCGGAAACAGGCTACTCATCAGGTCCCGGCTGCGCCGCTAAGCATTACACATATTTTGTGAAAGGCACAGAACCCGCAAACGTGTGCTACGGGGCAGAACCCGCAAAACAAACAAAAGACCGGCTTCCATCCAAAGAAAAGCCCGCTTCCGAGAAAAAATGGTGGGACAAATGGCTGGGGCGACATCATTGAAAATAACCCGGCTCCTCGGAGGCCGGGTTATTCGTATGGTTGGTCAATGACCCATGGAAGAAGCGTAACACAATCGAGCTGAATAATTGGTTTTGGAAAACCCTTAGGAATGTAAATTTGGTGTTGCGGCACTGAAAATGAAATATGCCACGAGAAATCAATCTTTTTCGGATTCCATTCTTGTTTTCCTTCAACAATACGGCCTACTATAAAATAACTCGCTATATAAAAGTGCAGATGATCTTTTACCCCATGATAATTTATATCTGTGCATTTGGACGGAATGAGGCCGAAACTTTCTAATACTTGTGCTTTTTGGACTGGCAGTTCATTCACTGCCTCGTAATAGTTAAGACAGTTACCGCATTCACACATATCCTCTATATCTTTCTCATATTGCTTTCTCGTTTCTTCCACGTCGGCTTTTATCAACCAATCGCCGACTCGAATGGTTTCGTACATCATATCCCCCTAAAAATGAAAAACCCCGAGTCTTGTTTCGGCTCGGGATTTTCCATGTCCTATTTCTGTATCACCAGTTTACTCAATGTTTACGAAAAATATCTCAAATACTTTAAAAGTTCACAGAAAATTCATAAATTAATTGTTTTCCGGAAGCAGGCTCGTTTTTAACTCATCTGAGGAACGGTCCCATAGGCCCTGATCATGCTTTTTCAGAAATTCGCCTAGTACACGCTTCGAGCTGTCGTCCATTTTATCAACGATGATTTTCCGTTTCATGGATTTATCCATCAAATTCACATGCTCAGGCAGCGACTTGTAGCCTCTTCTGATGCTTCTGTCGACCGTCATTTCACAGGCTGTCACACCAGCGTAATAAGGCCCCTCTTCTTTTCTGTCAATCGTTACCCACACAAGCCAGTATGGTTTTCCGTTCGGCACTTCTTCTTTATTCGGGAGAAATTTAATTCCTTTTTCAACGGTGCTGCGGGCATGCATGGCGCCGATGTCTACGAACGCTTCTTTTTCTTCTACATCAACGAATACGGGAGAAATGTTATCAAGGCTGAGTGCCCCTACGCCAAAACCGCCGTGTCCGTCTGTCGGATCACTTTTGATAATATTAAACCCGATTGATTTTTTCTTTTTTTCTTCCATGAAGTTCTACCTCCTACAAAAGCGGTTGAAATATCGCTGAAAACAGCTTTAAAATCGAATCTCTTCCTGCATTGAGCATCGGCCACAGCACGTAAGATCCTAGCGGTGTCACAAACAGCACCAAAAATACGATAAAGCCGTAGCTCTCCGCCTGCGTCATTTTGGCACGCACGCCCGGCGGAACGAGATCTTCTATAATTCGATAGCCATCGAGCGGAGGAAGCGGCAGCAGATTAAATAAAAACAAGACAAGATTCAGCTGTATCCAAATAGAAAAAAACTGATCCAGCCCCGTGCTGAACGCCGCAAGCATTTCCATTCCGTACGCATGCATCAACACTAACAAAAAGAAACCAATAAACGCAAGAATCAGGTTACTGACGGGCCCGGCTATAGATACGAGCACACCGGCAAGCCGAGGCTTCTTAAAGAAGCGTCGATTCACGGGAATGGGGCGCGCCCACCCGAAGCCGGCCACCAAAATCAAAATGGTTCCGAACGGATCAAGGTGTTTAATGGGATTCAGCGTCAGTCTTCCTTGTTTTTTCGCCGTATCGTCACCGAATTTGTATGCGACATAAGCGTGGGCAAGCTCGTGCATCGTAAACGACACAATTAGCGTGATGACGAGGTATGGCATTAAAGATAACGGATAATATAAAAAACGGTCCAAGTGAGATATCCCTCTTTCTCAAAATGCAAGAATTTACTTTATTCAGTATACTATAAGAAGCCTCTTTTTCTAAAGAGAGGAAACGAGATAAAGGAGGATTCAGCACCCATGCCATACGTAACTGTCAAAATGCTCGAAGGCCGTACAGACGAGCAAAAACGCAATCTTGTCGAGAAAGTAACAGAAGCCGTAAAGGAAACAACCGGTGCTTCTGAAGAAAAAATTGTTGTCTTTATAGAAGAAATGAGAAAAGACCATTATGCCGTCGCAGGCAAACGCCTGAGCGATATGGAATAATCTCTATAAAGCCGGCGCTTCGCGCACCGGCTTTTATTATCCCTATTGAGCCAGCTTCGCAATAATCGCCAAGAACGTCTCTTTCTCTTCGGCTGTTAAACGTTCAAACATGCCGTCAATCAGCTGCTGGCGGTTTTCAATCATTTGTTCAGCCGCTCCCCGGCCCGATTCAGAAAGCGTAATCCATACAGTGCGGCGGTCATTATTATTTCTGGATCTCTCAATAAACCCTTCCTGCTCTAAATGATTCAGAGCTGTGGTCGTGGCAGAGGGAGACAGTGTGACCTCCTTCAAAATATCCTTTATGGTGCAGCTCCCATGTCTGTATATGATCCGCAGAATAAATCCTCTTACATTATTCACGTGTTTCGGAACGGTGGCTTCATCTAATTGCTTCGTGCTTTTCAAATATTTTGTAAGTGCGTGATCCAGCAAATTTGCTTCCAGTTTGTCATGGTCCATGTAAATTTCCCCATTTCGAGATGCATTCATAACATACGAACGATATGATTTACTTATTATTTTACTGATTCCGAATAGGGAAAGTCAAAAAAGCAAAATGTGAATTCACAGCTTTTATCCTACATGCCTCGATTTTCCACCTGTTTCACAAGCTTATCTTTGAATGTCTGAAAAGAAACGTGTTCATTCTGCTGATGTCCGAATCGGCGGACGTTTACCGCATTCTCCTGCTCCTCATGATCTCCAAGCACCAGCACGTACGGAATTTTTTGCACCTGCGATTCTCTGATTTTATAGCCCAGCTTCTCATTGCGCTCATCAATGCCGGCTCTTATCCCCGCCTGCTTCAGCTCCGCCTGCACTTTTCTGCAATAGTCTAAGTGAACGTGCGAAACCGGTATGATTTGAACCTGGATCGGTGCGAGCCAGACTGGAAAAGCCCCGCCGTAATGCTCGATCAAAATGCCGAAGAAACGGTCGATTGAGCCGAAAACCGCTCTGTGGATGACAACGGGACGAACCTTCTCATTGAGTTCGTTGATATATGTTAAATCAAATTTTTCCGGCATTTGAAAATCAAGCTGAATTGTCGCGCATTGGTGGCTCCGTTTCAGGGCATCTTTTATATGGAAATCAATTTTCGGCCCGTAAAACGCCCCATCGCCTTCATTGATCTCATAAGAGAGGCCAAGCTCCTCAAGGACGCGTGCTAAGGCACGTTCCGACGCTTCCCAAAGGCTGTCATCGCCTAATGAATCCTCCGGGCGAGTCGAAAGCTCAACAGAATACTCGAAACCAAATGTCCGATATACCTCATCAATCAGCCGAATCGCTTCTTTGATCTCACTCTCAATCTGATCCTCCCGAACGAAAATATGGGCGTCATCCTGACAGAACGTCCGAACGCGAAGCATTCCGTTTAAAGCGCCGCTGTATTCATGGCGGTGCACCTGTCCGAATTCCGCCATGCGAATCGGCAGATCCCGATAAGAATACAGGCTGTTTTTAAAGATGAGCATGTGGCCGGGGCAATTCATCGGCTTCATTGCGAATCTTGTATCATCCACTTCTGAAAAGTACATATTGTCGCGATAATGGTCCCAATGGCCTGACTGCTCCCATAACCGCTGATTCATCATAAACGGCGTACGCACCTCATCGTAGCCGGCATTTGTTTGCAGCTCACGCGAGAAGCGCTCCAGCTCATTGCGGACAATCTGCCCTTTCGGCAAATAAAACGGCATCCCCGGCGCTTCTTCAGAAAACATAAACAGCCCTAACTGTTTGCCGAGCTTGCGATGGTCTCGTTTTGCCGCTTCTTCCAGCATATGCAGGTGCGCATCCAAATCTTTTTTCTTTTGAAACGCAACCCCGTACACCCGCTGCAGGACTTCATTTTTGCTGTCTCCGCGCCAATAAGCGCCTGATACTCTTGTCAGTTTGAACGCCTTGATCATCCCTGTAGAAGGAAGATGCGGCCCTCGGCACAGGTCAACGAATTCCCCTTGCTGGTACAGTGTGATATCCTCCCCGCGCGGAATATCCTTTAAAATCTCAAGCTTGAGCCGCTCGTCTTTTTGTGCAAACAGCTCTTCAGCTTCTTCGTAAGAAACCTCTATACGTTTGATTTCAAGGTTCTCATTTATTATGTTTTTCATTTCTTTTTCGATGGCCTCTAAGTCTCCTGATGCCAAGCTTTTCCCCAGCTTCATGTCATAGTAGAAGCCGTCTAAAATCACAGGCCCTACCCCCAATGACACTTCGCCGTACAGCCGTTTTACTGCTTGGGCCAGCACGTGCGCTGTTGTGTGGCGAAGCACCTGCAAGCCTTCTTGTGAATCGAGTGTGACAATCGAAAGCTCAGCATCCTCCTCCAGCTTGAAACTGAGATCAACAAGCTTGCCGTTGACCTGACCTGCGGCCGCCTTCTTTTGCAGACTGGAACTGATAGAACCAGCCGCTTCTTTGATTGTGATGCCTTTCGGATATTCCTGGATCTGTCCGTCCGGAAGCTGAATGTGTACATGTTTGCTCATTTTAGAACACTCCTTATTCATTGTTGTATATAAAAAAACACACCCGTCCCGCAGATAGGGACGAGTGTGTGATTAACCCGTGGTTCCACCCAAGTTCCCGACAAATACTATGTTGTCGGCTCGGTGCTGTAACGCAGCATAGACGGCATTGGTTACTTCAGTTCCCCAATGCTGCTCCAAGGCGGTAAATGATATTCCTAAGCTGGGAAGCTCTCACCTTTCCTTCCCTCTCTGAAAACCGTAACTATCATTCATGTCCTTTTCATCGCATGTATTCAATTCATAAAAAAACACACCCGTCCCACAGATAGGGACGAGTGTGTGATTAACCCGTGGTTCCACCCAAGTTCCCGACAAATACTATGTTGTCGGCTCGGTGCTGTAACGCAGCATAGACGGCATTGGTTACTTCAGTTCCCCAATGCTGCTCCAAGGCGGTAAATGATATTCCTAAGCTGGGAAGCTCTCACCTTTCCTTCCCTCTCTGAAAACCGTAACTATCATTCGTGTCCTTTTCAACGCATTTATGTAGTTCATAAAAAAAACACCCCTCCCTCTAAAAGGGACGAATGTGTTGATCATCCGTGGTTCCACCCAAATTCCCGATCAATTACACATGGTGATCGGCTTAAAGATGCTGTAACGCAGCATGACGGTATCAGATACTTGTTTTCCCCGATACGGCTCAAAGGCGGTAAGCTGCTTTCCCTGCGTTAGGAAGATCTCAGCTGTCCTTCCCTCTCTGGAAACCGTAAAAAGCATCTCGTGTCCTTATCAGTGCCTGTTGTTTCAATAATTTTTTATATCTTACTATATATTCCCACAAAGCGCAATCAGTGATTTACATTTTTTTCTGACGCAGCAGTTCCGTTATGGGCAGCCAGAAACAGCCATACAAGCAATGCAGCGAGGCTGTATGCCGCCCCCATCATCAAAAATGTAAACCCGGCACCGGCATACCAAGTGGCGGACAGATGAATGATCACCCCGGTTATCGCTACGCCGACCAAGGCTCCGATTTGCCGGTTTGCATTTAACGCCGCACCGGCGATATTCGCATGTCTTTGCCCGGCAGCCTGCATGATCACAGTTGTCATGGCAGGAACTGTAATACCGGTACAGAGGTTCATAACAGACATCAACACCGCCAGCTGCCAATAAGGAAAATCCGGAGAAATCAGCACAAACAACAGCAATGCAATGATACAGCTGACCGCCATTGATACAAACATAAGCTGACCGGCTTCAAACCGATTCGCCAGACGGGCAAACAGCAGATTGCCGATCACGAAGACCGCCATCATCGGCAGCAGCTCCACTCCAGCCATAAAGGAACTTGCCCCTCCTGCTTCCTGCAAAAAAAGGCTGAGCATAAACATGCCGCCAAAAAGGGCGAAATTCAGCAAAAACCCGATAAATTGGGCAGCTGAGAAGCGGCCGTTTTTGTATAAGGACGCCGGCAGGATGGGTGCTTTTGCAGAAATTTCCCGCAGCAAAAACAGCACAAATGCCAAAATCGCTGCAGTAAATGCTGCAAGAATCACTGGCGAGCGCCAGCCCGCTGAAGGCCCCTGTATCAAAGCATAGGAAAGAAACCCGAGAGCCATCATGCCAAGCAGATGCCCGGTGATGTTCACGCGGCCGTTTTTTCCCGGGACGCGGCTTAGGATTCGGTAAGCTGAAATGAGCGCAGCAGCCCCTATTGGCACATTGATCAGAAAAATACTCTGCCAGCCCGCCAACTGTACCAGCACTCCCCCGATAAAGGGCCCAAGGCCTGAAGCGGCGGAAACAAGCGCGGCCCACAGTCCAAACATTCTCGCCCGCGCCCGCTCATCAGGGTAAGAGGCAGCCAAAAGGCTGAGTGAGCTTGGCATAAACAATGCTGCCCCAATTCCCTGTATGAGACGTCCGGCAATCAGTATCTGCCCATTTATAGATGCAGCGCATAGACAGGAGGCCAGAACAAAAACGGCTAGACCCAAGATATAGATCGTCTTCGAGCCGAAACGGTCAGCCAAGGCTCCGCCCGCCAGCAGAAGCGACGCAAAAGTAAGAATGTACCCGTCCACAACCCACGTTACACCTGAAAGTGACATTGAAAGAGTGTTTTTCATATCAGCCATCGCCACATTCACAACGGTCACATCAAGAGTTGCCATGAGGAAACCAAGTGCGAGCACGATCAGCACGGATATGCCTGTTGATGATGTTGATTCTTGTATAGACCCGCTATTTTTCATTACAATTGCCCTTTCACTTGCTTGATTACCCAATCATCTATTTTTTCAAGATCATACAATTCCCCGACTCTGTCCATGACATGCTGCAAGGATTCTTCTCTCATAAGATTGGACCATTTATCCTCGATTTCCCCCATGACTGTCTCCAGCACACAGTGACTTTCACCCTCAAATACAGATTGCAGCAGGCCTTTCCCCTGATACATCGAACCTCTGCCTTCGACCGCTTGATAAACATCATAAAGCGTAATGTCAGCCAAAGGCTTCGTCAGGGTAAAACCGCCCTTCGTCCCTGGCAAGGATTCTGCCAAACCTGCTTGAACCAATGTTCTCATCAGCTTCTTCAAATAAGACGGAGACACGCGCAATCGCTGGCTTATTGCCTCTGACGTCAAAGAAGCCTGTACAGGCAGCCGTGACAGTAAAAGCAGCACAGAAACCGCCTGCTCCATTCCTGATTTCATTTTCATCCTATTCACTCCTGATTCATTATGGATAACTATTATCCATAATGAATCTCTTAGCAGCTTTTGTCAATAAAAAAAGCAAAAGAAACGATTCATTTCTTTTGCTTGGTATGGTTAACAAATCTGCTTCAGTTCCTCTATGTATTGAAGCGCTTCGTCATATTCTTCATTTGTATATTTTTGCTTGCTTTTGATGGTAAAGACTTTTTCTTTCTTTTCCTCATCCTCAAGCCCGTCAAAGTAAAGGATCGTGGAAACCAGCTCTAAAAACCGTGATGAACGGCTGTTTACACTATCGATATAGCCTTTCATATCCGGCATGTCCAGATCAGCATGGTCTAAAAATGCGGAGCCTGTCTCAGTCAGCGAATACCGGTATTGAAAGTAGCCGCCCTTTTTTTCCTTCACCTCATGCAGAAATCCAAGGTTGCACAGCTCTTCAATCTGGAGCGTCAGTTCCTCCGAATACGGTCCATAAAAGTGAAAATCATATTTCTCATAGAAAGGAAACTGCATTTTCTTGGCGATATAAATCATTTTCTGCAGCTTCTTTCGCCCGATGATTTCTCCAGAATCCGAGAACACCTTCATCAGTTTTGCATGTTCTTTCAACAAATTCCCGACATCTCCTTTTTCCTTCTTTCCAATTTCTATGTCAGTCCCAGCAGCTGCCGGATTTTCATTTTCGCTTCCGGATGTTCAGAGCCGTCACAAATCAAGTCCTTTGGATAGTACAGCTTGTGGTCCGTCCGCCGTTTACCTGAGATGGATTCCACAATAGCCGACTGCCTGGACAGCTCTTTAATTTGGCCGTTTTGCGTCAAGAGATGGATCGGCAGACGCTCCTCTTCCTCTCCTGGTCGGTAAAAATCGTATGGCAGATCTGATGAAGAATCAACGACCAAATAATAGCTCGGATCGATTCCCGCCTCTTTGAACAATGAAGTCAGCTCAAAATAAGCCGACATTTCTTCATTCGGATTGAATTCAACGTATTGGAAAAGCTGGCGGTTAATGAATCTGCGGCACAAGTCGGATAAAATCGCGTCTTCTTCATCCTCCCAGGCCTGGAAATAATACAAAATAATAGATTCATCCAGCTTTACATAATCCTCCAGTGTCAATTTCCCTTCAAAAATAGAATAGAAATGAACCGGAGCGTGAGTGAAGACATAGCCTTCATCGTGCAGCTGCTTCGCCCTGTGAAGAATCTTCGTTAAAATGACCTCTGCACTTCTGGTCACAGGATGGAAGTAGACCTGCCAGTACATTTGGTAACGGCTCATGATATAGTCTTCGACAGCGTGCATTCCGCTTTCTTTAATGACGATCTGATCCTCGCGCGGCCGCATCACCCGAAGAATCCGCTCCATATCAAAATGGCCGTAGCTGACGCCCGTATAATATGCGTCGCGCTGGAGGTAATCCATGCGGTCTGCGTCAATCTGACTCGAAATCAGGCTGACCACTTGCTTGTTTTTATATGTTTTGGCAATGACTTCAGCAACATCCTGAGGGAAACCCGGGCTCACCTTTCTGAGCACCTGATTAACCTCCGTGTCTCCCAAAATGATACCTCTTGTAAAATCCTCGTGGTCAAGGTGAAAGACCTTTTCAAATGAATGCGAGAACGGCCCGTGCCCGAGGTCATGAAGCAGCGCCGCGGCCAAACAGAGTTCACGCTCACTGTCATCCCATTCAGGGCGGCCTTTAAAGACGTCATCAACCATTCTTCTGACAATTTCATAGACACCGAGAGAATGGTTGAACCGGCTGTGCTCAGCCCCATGGAACGTCAAATAGGTCGTGCCGAGCTGCTTAATTCTGCGGAGACGCTGAAATTCACGGGTTCCGATTAAATCCCATATCAGCTTGTCCCGAACATGAACATAGCGGTGCACCGGATCTTTAAACACTTTTTCTTCTGATAATTTTCCATTTGGATACGCCATCGTCATTCCCTCTTTTTTTTAGCCGTGTTTCTATTATATCGACTCTATTCTTTGAAAACATCCTTGAATTTGCCCGGCGATTTGTTCCATCTTCATGAAAAACACATCTTGTGAAGCAAAAAAGCCTGACCTGAGGGCCGAGGCTAAGAAAAAATATGTTTTTACTTTTTTATTTTCTTTTTTACTTTGTCAATCAGCTCATCCTCTGTCGGAGCTGACAGCGGGCGATTGTTCACAAAAGCAAATGATTTTTTCCGTCCGGGCCCGCAATAAGATTGGCATCCTACCTCAACCTTTGCGTCCGGGTCCACTTCTTTCAAACGCGGCAGCAATGTTTTGATATTAGTGGCTTGGCAATCATCACACACTCGAAATTCATTAGCCATGACGTACGCTTCCCTTCATTTCTATGTTCATCTATGTGAATAACCTAAAATCACGTTTCAAAAAAAATCACATCACTCTTCATTTTACAAGGATTCGACTGTTCCTGCAAGCCGCTCCATCCTTCGTATCTCCTATTCTTTCAGCCAATTTGTATAAATATTTTCCAACCTGGACATTCTAATACCATGAAAAGAAAAATGGGAGTTGAGATAAATGACAAAACAGCGACAAGACGCTTGGTCAGAGGAAAACGATCTGCTTTTAGCCGAAACAGTGCTTCGGCATGTGAGGGAGGGCAGCACTCAGCTGAACGCCTTTGAAGAAGTCGGCGATAAATTAAACCGGACATCCGCAGCCTGCGGATTCAGATGGAACGCAGTGGTCCGCCATCAATATGAAAAAGCGCTTCAGCTTGCGAAGAAACAACGAAAACAGCGGATGAGAGCGCTCGGAAACGGGCAGCCCGCGAAAAAAAGATTATTATATCAGCCTCCTGCCGTTGATCCTGAAATCATTCAAGAAACCGCTGCAGAAGAGCCGGTTAAAACGGAAACACCATCTGTCGAAAATGAGCAACCTTTAATGTCTGGCGAACATATGCCTTTTGTTGATGAAAGCTTTAAGGAAGAGTTAGCTAGTCTATCACACTTATTGTCTCCTCAAACGCCTGCAGCTGCGCCTGAGATGACGATGAATGATGTGATCCGCTTCCTGCAGAATTACGAAGGCAATCACGAGCAATCATCAGCATTAAAAATGGAAAACGAGCGTTTAAAGAAAGAAAATCAGGAATTGCAAAACAAAACAGAGCAGCTAGAGGCAGAAGTTCAAAAGCTTGAAAAAGACCAAAAAACAATCCAAGAAGATTATGAAACCTTGGTGAAAATTATGAACAGAGCCAGAAAGCTAGTTTTATTTGAAGAAGATGAACATGCCTCTCCGTCCTTCAAAATGGACCGGAACGGCAATTTAGAAAAATTAGCGGAATGACATAGAAAAATCCCAAAACGGGCAGCTGTTTTGGGATTTTCGCCATGTACAAAATCCTCTTTTCTATTGAGAAAAGAGAATTTCCTCATTTTGCAGCCGGATCAGCTATTCTTGTAAAATGAGGCCAAGCTTATGTGAATCTATTAAGACATGTGAGCTGCCTCGGCCGTTTTTTGTTTCCGAGGCGCAGCAGAAATGACCAAAAGCCCCAGCATCATAAGCGCAATGCCCAGCCACGAGGAAGGCGAAAGCATTTCCCCTATGAAAAACACACCAAGCAATGAAGCCGTCAGCGGTTCAGCTAAAGACAGCGTGACCGCCGCCGAGGCCGGAACCCCGGTAAGCCCTTTCGCAAACAAAAAGTATGCGGCACATGTTGCAATTAACCCGATGTAAAGGCTTGTTCCCAGTCCTCTAGGGGTCCATATCCACGAGATATCTGACTGCCATAATAGCGGCGTCAGCAAGATGGCGCTGATCATAAATACAACGGCGGAGGTCGCTCGCGGAGGCTGGGTTTTCATCATCGCTTTACTGATGAGCGTATAGCCTGCAAAAGAAGCACCCGCTCCAAGCGCCATAAGAACACCAGCCACATCAATCCGAACATTGGAACTGTCGGAAAACAGAAGCCAGCAACCCGCTAAAGCCAGCACAGTCGCAATCCACCAGGAGTTTCGCGGGCGTTTCTTCAATACAGCCCATTCGAGGGTCCCGGCAATGATAGGCGCACTGCCGATGGCAATCACAGTTCCCACTGCAATTCCCGTTTCTTTAACCGCTGTGAAAAACAGCGGCTGGTAACACGCCATACAAACAGCGGCTAAAAATACGAGCGGCCATGACCAATTTTTCACGTGAAGCTCTCGGCTGATCCAAACCGCAAGCAGCATGGCGCTCCCTCCTATTAATAACCTGAACGTCCCAAATGCCAGCGGTGTGGCGCTTTCTGGAGCCAATGCCTGAACGGTTCCCGTGGTCCCCCAGAAAAAAGCCGCAATCAATACAAAAAGGCTGTAAATATTCCCTTTCATCTGCCTCTCCCCTTTAATATGGATGCTGATGTCATTTTATCGTTTTTCTTTTTGCTGTGGTTATCTGTATGTAAGAAGGATTTATCAGAAAATAAGATTATTGGGGTAAAATGCCGCTTGTGATAAAAAATGCATGCCGGCATATACAGCCGGCATGCGAAGAACGTTCACCCAAATACCTTTGCATTCCGCTCAGCCATCCGGATAAGGTTTTTCTCAAATTCCATTTCCTCATCAATGGACAGTCCAGCTGAATAAAGATGGGTGCTTAACGCTTTTAATTCCGTCAATAAAGCGAACATTAAGTCTTGTACGGAGATGTCTTTTTGCAGAAGCTCACTTAAGGACGCCATCGTTTCCGGACGTATTTCCGGATAGACGCCTTTTTTATCGTTTTGTTTGTCTTTCAGCGCCGCTTGATAGAATCGTCTGATCAAGTCGGCCCTTTCACTGCCGCTTTTATCCGCACAGAGATAAATTTGAACAGCGACTCCCCCGCGAACGCGTCTCTGAGAGATGCCGGCGAACTTTTTGCCATTTATACTGAGGTCATAGCTGCCGGGACAATAAGACCCTTCAATTTCATAGGCTTCGATCTTTGCGTTGTACGGTCTCAGCATTCGTCTCATCAGCTCGACCATCGCTTCATATCCTTTGTCTATATCGATGCCTTTCTTTTCGTCCTCGAATATGAGAGAGATATTTAAAACACCGTCATCCAATACGACGGCAAGACCGCCGGAATTGCGTACGATCACACGGTATCCTTCGCTCTCCAGCAAGGAGATACCATCCTGCAAAAACGGGAGGCGTGTATCCTGTATTCCAAGGACAATTGTATCGTGGTGCACCCATGAGCGCGCTGTCGCCGGCGACACGCCTTTTCCGACGGACATGCACAGCGTATCATCCATTGCGAAGGATTGCTTCGCATCAAATAAAGGGCCGAGACTGGATTGGTCAATGACTCTCCATTTCGGCTGCATCAGTAAATCAATCGGTTGGTTTGCCATCTATGTAAAACCCTTTCATGTTAGGCTTATTGAACGAAAACTATTATATCATTTCAGCAGCTGTGATTGATAATTGCTTTTCAGCATCGTAATAAAAATTTCTTTATTTTTTGTATTCTCCATGAGAGGAGAATGAATGTAAGACAGCTTGCGTTTTAACGAGAAATCTTTAATATGCAGAATTGAGATTTCGCGGTGGATCAAATCCTTATGCAGTACGCTTCTGGATAGAACCGAAAGTCCCATGCCGTTGATCACCGCTTCCTTTACACCTTGATTGCTGCTGATGGTGAACATTGATTTCGGCCGAAGTCCATTTGAACTGAGTACATGATCAAGATATTCTCTCGTCCCGGAGCCTTTCTCTCTTGTCACCCACGCTTCGTTCTGCAAATCGCTGATCGAAATCTCTTTCCGCCCGGCGAGCGGATGCTGATTTGGAGCGGCAATGCACATTTCATCCTCCATGAACGGTTCAATTTCCAGCTCATTCTCGTTTGTATGTCCTTCAATCAGCCCGATATCAGCCTGAAGCATACGCACACGCTCGCTGACCTCCTCTGTATTGCCAATCATGACATCGAGGTTCAGCTCTGGATACAGCTTTTGCAGCTGGGCCAATAGCGGCGGAAGAATATACTCACCAATTGTAAAGCTTGCAGCTATTTTCAATTCGCCCTTCACATAGTGATGATGCGCATAGATTTCAGCCTTGGCTTGTTCGTAGAGAAACACCATTTGCTTTGCTCTTTGATATAAAATGTCTCCTGTCGGCGTTGTCGTAAAGTGTTTTGGCGACCTGTTCAGAAGAGCCGTTTGAAATTCTTTCTCAAGATTTTTGATATGCAGACTGACGCTGGGCTGGGAGATCATCAGCTTTTCCGCCGCTTTTGTGAAGTTTTTTTCTTCTACCACCGCTATAAACGTTTTCAGCACGTCGTAATACAAAAACCCCACCCCTGTCATTAATGAAATATATGGTTATGATTAGTTTTCTTTATTGTACTCATATCATCCGTCTTGGTAAAGAAGGCTATACGGAAGCGCAAAAAAGGCAGCCCTCGGTCGAGAGCTGCCATCGTCTTCATTTTTATTACAGTGCTTGCGCCGCTGTAATTAATGCGAGATTGTAAACATCTTCAGCGTTACATCCTCTTGAAAGGTCGTTTACAGGCATATTTAAACCTTGCAGGATTGGTCCTACCGCTTCAAAGTTGCCCAAACGCTGAGCGATTTTATAGCCGATGTTTCCTGCTTCAAGGCTTGGGAATACGAATACGTTAGCGTCCCCTTTGATCTCGGAATCCGGCGCTTTTTTCTCAGCTACAGATGGAACAAATGCAGCATCAAATTGGAATTCGCCGTCAAGTGTCAGTTCAGGCGCTTTTTCTTTCGCGATTTTCACTGCATCCGCTACTTTTTCTGTTTCATCAGATTTTGCTGAGCCTTTTGTAGAGAAGCTGAGCATTGCCACGCGAGGCTCAATGTCGAACATTTTTGCCGTATTGGCACTTTCGATCGCAATCTCGGCAAGATCTTGGCTGTCAGGCGCAATGTTGATCGCGCAATCTGCGAATACGTATTGCTCTTCTCCGCGAGCCATGATGAACACGCCTGAAGTCTTTTTCACGCCTTCTTTTGTTTTGATGATTTGAAGAGCCGGGCGGACAGTGTCAGCTGTCGAGTGAGCAGCTCCGCTTACGAGTCCGTCTGCAAGGCCTTTGTACACCAGCATTGTACCGAAGTAGTTCTCGTCTAATAACGCTTTGCGAGCCTGTTCTTCTGTCGCTTTGCCTTTGCGGCGTTCTACGAATGCTTGTACAAGGTCTTCCATGCCTTCATATGTATGAGGATCATAAATCTTAACGCCGTCCAGCGTAAGGTTCAATTCTTTTGCTTTTGCTTGGATCTCATTTTCATTGCCGATCACAATCGGATTCAGCACTTTGTTTCCTGCAAGCTTGCTGACCGCTTCTAAAATACGCTCGTCTAAGCCTTCAGGAAATACAATTTTAACGTCTTTTCCAGCTACTTTTTCTTGCACTGTTGAAAATAAATCTGCCACAATAAAACCTCCTCAAAAAGTTACAAAAACGCTTTCTTTTACTAGCATACTCTTCTTCCAATCAAATTCAAACAGCCAACTTCCATTATAGCGCTTTCATAAAAAAATCTTATTTTTCTAACTAATTTAAGTGACTCAATCTTCCCTTATAGTTTCTTCTATTTTGATGGAGTTATACGGAAGGGATGTTCAAGGTTTCTCCACAGTAGAATCGGATAAACTATGGTATAGTGAAGGCAATCATGAAAAGATAATGGGAGTGAAGATAAATGAGTGAACAGCAAATGACGAATGAAGCTGCAAAAACGCTTGACGGCTGGTATGCGCTTCATGATTTCCGCACAATGGATTGGGCTTCCTGGAAGCTTCTGTCCAGTGATGAGCGCCAATCTATCATACATGAATTCACTGGGTTGCTTGAAAAATGGGGCGTAGCCCAAAAAGAAGGAAAAGGATCGCAAACTCTTTACAGCATCGTCGGCCAAAAAGCTGATTTTATGCTGATGATCCTTCGTCCTACAATGGAAGAATTAAATCAAATTGAGCTTGAATTCAACAAATCAAGACTTGCTGAGTTCACCATTCCGGCATACTCCTACGTATCAGTGGTAGAGCTGAGCAACTACTTGGCAAGCGGTGATGGCGATCCTTATGAAAATCCCCATGTGCGTGCGCGCCTTTACCCTGAACTGCCGGAATCAAAATATGTATGCTTCTATCCAATGGATAAAAGAAGATCCGGCAACGACAACTGGTATATGCTTTCAATGGAGGAACGCAGAAACTTGATGAGAAGCCACGGTTTAATCGGCCGCAGCTATGCGGGCAAAGTCAAACAGATCATCACCGGCTCTGTCGGCTTTGACGATTACGAGTGGGGCGTTACATTATTCAGCGATGATGTCCTTCAATTCAAGAAGCTAGTGTACGAAATGCGTTTTGACGAAGTCAGCGCTCGCTATGGCGAATTTGGTTCATTCTTTGTCGGCAATCACCTTTCGCTTGATACACTTCCTCAATTCCTATATGTATAATATCCCCTCCCGCCCTATCCGGCGGGAGTTTTTCAATCCTCCTTTATCAGAATTTAAATAAAATTTGCTATTTTCTTCGTTTTTTCTTACGATGTAGATAATAATCCAATTTTTTCAAAGGGGTGCAGTTATTTGTCAAAACGAACCGCATTTGTTATGGGAGCCAGTCAAGGGATTGGGAAAGCAATCGCTCTGAAATTAGCAGACCAGCACTTTTCCCTCGTCATTAATTCGCGAAGTTTGGATAATATTGAATCTGTCAAAGAAGACATTTTGGCCAAGCATCCTGAGGCGAGCGTCATTGTCCTTGCGGGCGATATGTCTGACCAGCATACGAGAGCGGCCATTTTTCAGGAAATCGAATCTCAATGCGGACGGCTTGATGTTCTGATTAATAATATCCCGGGCGGCGCGCCTGATACATTTGATAACTGCAATATAGACGATATGACGGCCACGTTCACTCAAAAGACCGTTGCCTATATTGACGCTATCAAGCGTGCTTCCTCACTGATGAAACAAAACGAGTTTGGCAGAATCATCAACATTGTCGGAAATCTGTGGAAAGAACCCGGCGCCAACATGTTCACAAACAGTATGATGAATGCCGCTTTAATAAACGCCAGTAAAAATATTTCCATCCAGCTTGCTCCTCACAACATTACTGTCAACTGTCTGAATCCTGGTTTTATCGCTACAGACCGTTATCATCAATTTGTGGAAAATGTGATGAAAAAGAACAGCATATCCAAACAGAAAGCAGAGGAACAGATTGCTTCCGGGATTCCGATGAAACGGGTCGGATCAGCCGAAGAAACCGCAGCGCTCGCCGCGTTTCTTGCCTCTGAGGAAGCCTCCTACATCACGGGACAGCAAATTTCCGCTGATGGCGGCAGCATGAAAAGCATATAAAAACATCCCGCTTTTTAGCGGGATGTTTCTTGTAATGACCCGAACGGCAGGTTCAGCTTTTGAATCCGCGTGACAAATTCCCGCAGATCCTCCTGCTTCGACACCATTGAGATTCTGACATGCCTTTTTCCGTTGCTTCCAAAAATTTCGCCCGGTGTGACTACGACATGGGCATGCTCCAGCAAGTAATCGGAAAATTGGTGAGATGTCTCAAACGTATTCGGAATTTCAGCCCATACGTAAAAGGTTCCTTTTGGCTTTTCCATCTTCCAGCCCAGTTCCTTTTCACAAAGCGCCGTAAAAAAGTCAATTCGTTCCTTATAAATTCGTTTCAACGATTCCGTATGCTCCGGATCTCCAGAAAGCGCCGCACTCGCTGCCTGCTGCAGCCCGCCGAACATGCCGACAAATACATGATCCTGAAATTCATTGACGGCCTGAATGATCCTTTCGTTCCCAACCGCAAACGCCATTCTCCAGCCGGCCATGTTAAATGTTTTTGAAAATGAATAAAGCTCTGCTCCGACAATTTTGGCATCCTCTGCCTCAAGAAAACTGGCCGGTTTTTGATCGAATTCAAACGCTCCGTATGCAAAATCATGAATCAAATGGATGTTATGCTCTTTCGCAAAAGCAGCAGCTCTTGCATAAAAAGCCGCATCAGCCACAGCTCCAGTGGGGTTGTTCGGGTAGTTTAAAAACATAAGCTTCGCTTTTTCCAGCACGGCTGGATCAATCTTTTCAAAATCCGGCAGATAGCCATTTTCTTCATACAGCGGCATTTCGTAAAGCTCAGCTCGCGCCATCGTAATCCCTGATAAATATTCAGGGTAGCCCGGATTCGGGACTAAAGCGATGTCTCCCGGATTGAGCAGGCATTGTGTCAGCACATACAAACCGGCTTTCCCGCCTCCGAAAAGCGCGACCTCCGTTTCAGGATTGATTGTCACGCCGTATTCTCTTTTATAGAAAGCAGCGATTGCTTCCTTCAAAAAAGGATAACCTCTGAATGGGCCGTATCCATGAAACGAAGGATTCAGAGACGCCTCCCGCAAAGCCTCGACAATATGCGGCGGAGTGGGAAGGTCAGGGTTCCCCTGTCCGAGATTAATGATATGGGCTCCCGTTTTTTCCATTTCCTTTACCTTTTGAAAAACGAGAGAAAACTCCTGCCTTGGAAGTGTCTTGATGACATCGGACGGTGTTATTTCCATCTAAAAGACTCCTTTTTGCTCCGTTTTGTTATCCCGTTCCAAAAACGATTTGTTGACGAGCTTCGTATGCAAAAACAAACCGCATACGATCACGACAATCAGCCCCATAATGACCGGAGCGCTTAGGATGTTAATGAACATTGAACCAATAGAAATGCATAATCCGATAGACGCTTCGGCCACTGAAAAAATGCGCCCTTGAATCTGGTTTGCCGCATTTTCCTGAACCTTCACTTTTGCAAGCACTTCCCCGTATTCCATCGCGATGAAAAAGAGGATCGCCGCGATGACAGAAACAGCGAATATCGGTGTGAATAAAAACAGCGCCAGCGAGACAATGGATAAAACGGTAAAGTACGTCAGGCCTCTATTGTTGTTAAAGCCCCATTTGCTGACAAGCGCCGCTCCGATAAAGCCGCCGAAGCCGATGCAGAACGTGAGAATAAAGTTGCCGATTTCCCCGTCACCCAGAAAGCGGCTGACAATCGGAAAATAGCTGTACACAACTCCCCACAGCAAAGCCATCGTAATCATCGTAAACATGGCGTTTAATACGAATGCATTGGTTTTGATTTCCTTGAGCCCTTCCTTAAAAGACTGAAAGGCCTCTTTTATGTTTTCAGATTGAATCGGCACAAATTGCAGCTTGATACGGCTGATAAAAAATGCCGAAACCAGGTATGTCACACCGTTAAAGGCAACAGCCAGCTCTACAGATCCGCCTAACAGAAAGAGCCCTCCGGCAGCCGCCCCGACGATAATGGAAATGGTTGTCGCTTTTGCAAATAACGTGTTGATGCTTTTAATATCTGATTCCAAGGACGACATGACAGCGAGACGGGCGGGATTAAAAAACACGCCGCTTCCATAAGAAATAAACAGCAGGGCCAGAAAAATCAGCGGATACTCGCCTTTTGGAAGAAATGTGAGCCCCAAAAAGATGATGCCTCTGATGATATCCGTCCACAGCATGATCTTAATTCTGTCTAACCGGTCGACCAGAACCCCCAAAAACGGCTGAAACACCATCGGAATGCTTCTGACCACGATGACCCCGGACGTCACCCAATAATCGTGATAATATGTAGACAAAATGAGCAGGGCAGGG
Source organism: Bacillus sp. LM 4-2 (assembly GCF_000978495.1). Taxonomy (NCBI): domain Bacteria; kingdom Bacillati; phylum Bacillota; class Bacilli; order Caryophanales; family Bacillaceae; genus Bacillus; species Bacillus sp. LM 4-2. Next base: position 3,724,350 of record NZ_CP011101.1, read on the forward strand.
AGAACACAATAGTCTCCCATGAACGATAGCGCCTGCCCGTAAAGCAAGTATTTAGAGTTGGGTTTCAGCTGTTTCATACTGGCAGCACATACTTTGCCGTCAGCTTCGCATGCTGCTGAATTTGTCTGATTGATTCAGCCACATCCTGTGAATTACTGCCTTTCAGTTCAAATGCAGCAATGGAATTGAAAGCTTCAAACAATGTCAAATCAACTGAAGTGCCTGGTGCTGCGGCCGAAAAAGAAACGATTTCAGTATCCCCTTTTAAAAGCCCGTCCGGAATATCGATCGCTTCAATGACCAAATCCTCAGCAGTTTCTGGAATCTGGCCATTTTGTTTGAAATGCTGTGGGTACAAATGGCAGTCGGCAACATAATAAGGCTCTTGATCCAATAATCCGTCCGGCAGATCGGCGTCTTTTCCGAAACAAAGGACATCTAATAATAATTGCGCCATATCAAGGCCGAAAACCTTTTTAATGTTAGGAATCATATTCCAGCCGGCAAATCTGGCCGCTGATTCTATTAAACCCGGTTCTCTGTTTTTCATTAGCTTGATCTCTGTATGTGTTGCGCAATTTTGCAGGCCAAGCCCTTCATTTGCCTTTTTGGCAGCTTCGACAATTTTCTTTTTTGCCTCTTCATCCAGAATGGACGGCGTAATGTGGGATGTCTCTGTAAACCCGATTTGCGGCGTTTTATCATGAATGGCGATCGGGAAATACTCACCGTCAGCCATGATGCCTTCTATACTGATATAGTCGGAGTACCCTTCTGTTTGATACCAGTCTCCGTACTCACCCTGTAAAAATTCTTCAGCGATAAACGGCGCTTCAAACGTAACCGCCTTTGGCACGTTAATTGATTTCAGATAGTCATTGACTCTGTTAAATTCATCTTCTGCCGTCTCAGTGTCCGTAATCAGCGTTACACCGATTGAACTCGCTAAGTATGTAGGCTTTAAGATAAGAGGTGTGCCGATCTCTTCAAGAGCAGCACGGAAATCTTCAAGAGTTGTGACTCGTTTGTTTTTGATCGATTTGACTCCGGCCTTATTAAAAGCGTCCCTCATTTTATTTTTATCTCTGGCATTTTCGGCTGCCTGCACGCCGGCACCTCTCAGGCCCAGACGTTCACAGGCTTTCGCCATCGGAGCAATGAATAATTCATTGTTTGTTGTGATGGCATCCGCCCCAAACATTTCGGCAACCTTGACGATTTGCTCGACGACCTCTTCCTCAGGCTTGTTATGATCCTCATGCGCCCAATAAATGGAATCAGGATGCTCAAAATCAGCTAAACTCTTAAAATAGTCTTTATCTTTTATGACCGCGACCGAGTATTTTTCAATCAATGCTGCATGGGAGGCTGTAATTGCAAAAGGTCTTGGAATAAAGCTGACCAGGTTATATTTTTCAGCAGCGCTTTTATAAAACATGTGCGGCGGGCAGCCTCCAAGATCAGCGATGACCAATACTGTTTTTCTCTCCATATGTAAAACACTCCTTCTCTATTGTGCGGTGTATCCTCCGTCTGCGGTGATGGCGCTTCCGGTCATATAGCTTGATAAATCCGAGGCTAAAAACAGCATCACGTTTGCGATTTCTTCAGGTTTCCCAAGCCTCAGCAGCGGATTTACCTTCGCCTTTTCTTTTTTGATCTCTTCAAGTGTGCCTTCATTATTTTCAAGGAATGATTTTTCATTCAGCGGTGTGTCGATGATCCCTGGGCATACGCAGTTCACGCGAATTTGATGCTTCGCATAATCAACAGCCATTGATTTAGTCAGCTGCAAAACCCCGCCTTTGCTGGCGTTATAGGCAGGAATATCAGGCCATGCCACGAGTCCGCCGACAGAGCACGTATTAATGATGTTGCCCTTGCCGGCGGCCAGCATATGCTTGAGTGCATGTTTGCTCATTAAAAACGTGCCGGTCAAATTGACTTGCAGCACCTTGTTCCAATCGCTGAGCTCCATCTCGTGAATAGGCGCCACGATTTCGATGCCTGCATTATTAATCAAGACATCGAGCCCGCCAAATGTATGAACCGCCGATTCAACTGCGTGCTGGCAGGCATCTTCGTCTGTGATGTCCGTTTGCACAAAGTGCAGCCTGTCATTATTTTCTTTTCGTACCATTGCTTCTCCCTGCGCTTCGTCAATATCCGCCACAACCACATTGGCCTGCTGGCCCAAAAAAGCCTGAACCGCAGCATAACCAATGCCTGATGCGCCTCCTGTTATGAGGACGGTTTTATCGGTGAGGTTCATGATCATTCATCCGCCTTCATTTTTTTTGCTTTTGCTCTGTTGTAGCGCGGCGGGAAGAAGATATTAATCGATTTTGATTCTTTTTCCGAACGGTTGATGGCACCGTGATCTTCACGAGGCTCACAGAAATAGGCTGTGCCGAATTTCATCTCGACTGTGCAGCCTTCGACCGTCATGTCATAGCCGCCGCCGATGCAGATGCCGATTTGTTCATTCCGATGTTTATGGAAAGGCATTTCTCCGCCATTTCCAGGGATTTTGGCAAGCATAATTTCTACCCAATCCTCAACAAAGAACGTGACTTCCATGCCCGGCAACAGGTCTCTTGTTTTGAAAATATCCAAAAAGTAGTCCTCAGGACTTGTATATGTTTCATCAGCTTTCAGCCGCTTGATATCAATAGCAATCACTTCTTGGTCTGTGTCGTTTCTTGCCCCGTGAGGCACATGCGGCGGCGCGATATAGGCAGATTCCAAGGCTGTCATTTTTCTTGTCACATCTCCGACAGTCATCATCAGCTCGCCAGAAACGACCATGCCGATTTGGACCTCCTTATGCTGATGGGGTTCAACATTGGTATGCGGCGGGACGTAAGACATTAATACTTCAGTATCCCCTCGTACGGTTGAATACTGCCTCACTCCGTTTTCCCATTCAATTAATTTCGGTGTCGGGAAATAAAGCTCCTGCATATCTTCTTTAGTTTTCATCATCAACGTCTCCTTTTCCAAATAATGACCAGCTCATTGGAATGCTTTTGAATGTTTTTACAAAGGTTAGCCCGTACTTTTGCCGTGCAAGCTCATTGGTTAAGGCAATGTCATACAAACCTTCTTTTACTTTTCTTGCGGCTTGACTGGTTGAATTGACTAGTTTGAAACGAACATCTTTGCGGGTAAAATATTTTATTAAATTAATAGGTGAAGGATGTGAAACAATAACAGATGTATCAAGCATATCGTCCCTGAATTCAAAATCAGGACGAACAGCCAGGCCGTACATCGGTGTATCGCACCTGAAGATCTGCAATAGCTGCAAATCCGGCCTCATGTAGAAATGCTTAATGCCATCGTAAGCATGTGGGACGATGGTATATTCCAGCGGGCTTTGGAGCGTCCTTTCGATGCATGATTCAAAAGTATCATGCAAGGACAATTTACTGTTCAGCCCTTGTAGAAGAGTAAAATTGGAAATGAAATGCTTTGCTGCGTACTCACTGCTTGTCCCCTCAGGGCCGAGCGTGTTGACTGTAATGAGTTTGGATAGTGAATCAGTTCTTTTTTTTGTCTGAATGCTATTATCCAATATAATCATGAGCACCAACCAATCTTTTAAAATTTTAAGTAAATTTTATCCAGCGGAAATTGAACTGTCAATGTTTTTTGAAAATATTGATAATTATTCCCATACAAACAAAAAAACCCTTTAAAAAGGGTTTTTAATTATAGGAATTTAGAAACTTTGTTTATTGAGATAAGGATTGATCGGCCTTCTGCTCAAGTTTGCCGTACTTTTTATATGCGAATATACTGAGCACAAATCCGAGGACTGTGATGGCTGCGCAAATCAATCCGACAGCTGCATAGCCGTATGCCACATAGACGGGTCCCATTAAAGCAGAACCTAATGTCACGGCCAGATTCGAGGCGAGGCTGTAAAACACCATGACTTTTCCGCGATGACGCTCTGAGCAGTCACTCAAAATGGTGCTGAGCAGCGTCACCGTCAAACTTTGCATTAATCCCCAAATAAATAGGCTGGCGATTAACAGAAACATAGACGCCGGCGCATATGGTAAACACGCCAGCAGAACACTGATGACCCCCAGCGCAATCAAAAGGGAGCGCATTTTTCCGATGCGGTCGGCTATCTTTCCTGTAATCACACTCATGGAAAACCCGATTCCGTAAATCATGATAAATAAGCCCGCAGCCGTGTTTCCTCCGGTAAAAACGTCCTGAAGATAGGTGCCTAGAAAGGAATACATACCGTAAAAACCAATCATATTACAAAAGGTTATCGTGATATAAACAGGTACACGAGGGACTTTCAGCGCATCCCGGAATGTTCCTGCCGGCTCTTCTATTTCTTCCTTGCCGCTGTTTTTATGTTGGGCATGGCGGCGCATTTCAAGGAGAATCAGCAGGACAACTAAAACGCCCATCAAGGCGAAAATCCAAAACGTCCATCTCCAATGCAGGACGCCGCCGATAAATGATCCGAGCGGCACTCCGAAAATCAGCGCCAGCGACCAGCTTGAAACGATCAGTCCCATCACCTTGCCCCGGTATGTATAAGGGACACGATCACCGACAACTGCGTAAGCGGTCGGAACAAACGCTCCCGCAGCCAATCCCGAAAGCGCCCGGCCTAAAAAGAAGAAAAAAATATTTTGAGCTAAAGCGCATATCACCGTTCCTATGATAAAAATCATAAGCCCGGCCAATAAGCTCAGTTCTCTGGAGTATTTATCGCCTAATGGAACCAAAAGCGGCGCACCGATAAAAATCATAACGCCGTAAATACTGATAGATAACGCAAGGACGCTGACATCTGAGTTGAAGGCTTTTGCTAAATCCGGCAGCAGCGGTGAGATCACAAGCTCTTCAGATCCGGCTGCAAATACCCCCATCGTTAAAGCCAGTGCCAACAATAACGGAAAATGATGTTTTGTTTTGATGTCATTGTTTTGATTGCTGTTCATTCTTTCTCAAACACCTCTTCCATAATCTTCTTATCATAAAGTTGTATTATAGTTTAGCATTGTTTTTTCACTATTTACAATTCGAACGAAATATTTATAAGTTTTATTATTTTCATTTAAATCCCATTATATATTTCTATATTTCATTCTAAAAACACATGAGGATGTAATGCGTAAAAAAAGCTCTCCGGCCTCCCGGAGAGCTTTTTCTATTGCGCCTCTGTCTGCTTTTTTTCAATCGGTTCATGATTTATACGCTTTTTGATGCTCAGATGATAGTATGCATAGCAGAAAATAATGATCGGCACACCGCAGTACAAGCCGATTCTTTGATCCGGAATGAAAATAAGGCTGATCAACACGCAGCCATATAAACAAAATCCGAGAATCGGGACTAGCGGATAAAACGGCGTTCTGAACTCTAGATCATTCACATTTCCGCCTTCAGCAAGGAAACGTCTGCGAAAGAAAAATTGCGACGCACAAATGGACATCCACGCGACAACTGTCACCATGCCCGAGATTGAGATACACCATAAATACACTGTTTCTGCGGCCATGACACTCGTCAGCAGCGAACAGCCTGAAATGCCTAGCGTAATCAGCAGGGCATTCATCGGCACGCCTTTTTTTGTCAGTCTGGTGAGAAAGGATGGACCCATTTGATTTGATGAAAGTGACCACATCATACGCGACGCCGCATACAATCCCGAATTAGCAACAGATAAAATGGCCGTTAAGATGACAAAGTTCATGATATCTGCCGAAAATGGGATGCCGATTTGATCGAGTACCGCTACAAATGGGCTTTCAATCACCCCCGCCGTTTTGTACGGAAGGATGGCAACCAAGACGAACATAGCGAGCACAAAGAAAAACAGCGTGCGCCAAATGACATTTCGAATGGACTTTGGCAGTGTTTTTTCCGGGCTTTCACTTTCCCCTGCGGCAATGCCGACAAGCTCCGTTCCCTGAAAGGAGAAGTTCACCATGACCAGCGTAAACATAACGGCCAGCACCCCATTAGGGAAAAGTCCCCTATCAGTCATAAAGTTAGACAAAAAGGGTGTCTCCTGTCCGCCTTTAAAGTCAATCAAGCCAAACACAGCGGATCCGCCAATCACAATAAATAATATGATCGCCGCCACTTTGATGCTTGAAAACCAAAATTCCATTTCTGCAAAGCTTCTGACAGAGAGCGCATTAATCAAAAAGATGACGATGCCGAACACGAGGCACCATATCCAGATCGGAACGGAGGGCAGCCACCTTTGCATCAAAATGCCTGCTGACGTCAGCTCTAACCCCACTGTATTCGCCCAGCTGAACCAATACAGCCAGCCAATCATAAAGCCTGTCGACGGTCCCAGAAATTTAGTGGCGTAGGCCTGAAACGATCCGGCCACCGGCATGGCAACAGCCAATTCTCCTAAACAAAGCATGACGAGATACATTAAAAATCCGCCGATGATATACGCGGCAATGGCGCCGAGCGGTCCCGCCTGGCTAATGGTAAAGCCAGAGCCTAGAAACAGCCCAGTGCCAATCACCCCTCCCAAAGCAATCATAAACAAATGCCTGCTTTTCATGCTGCGCTGCAATTCATTTTTATGATTCTGCATCATCCTTCCCCCTTTGGTTCTTTTGCCGTGATGGTCATCCGGTAGCTTTGCAAAAGATGAACGGTGGTTTGCTGTATGAGGAGAGGCAATACATGAAATGTGTACGGTTTATAGACTCGTTCTGTCCATTTATGGCCGTCTTTTCCGTACACGCCCATATTAATGGATGGAATATTCAGCTTGCGTATGTCTTTGAACGGAATGGTCCCAATCATATTCCACCCAGGGAAGTTCCTGATAAAAGAATCAATTTCGCCATCGGTTTCGTGCAGTGATAAAAAACTGCCATCTGCCAAGTAGGGGAAAAACTTTTTGAAGACAAATGTTTCGCCTGTCGATTCAGCGGTTTTGTCAGCCGCTTCTTTTATCACATGCTGCAAAAGCTGATCTCTTGCGCTATCTTCTTTCAAATAGTTATGCGGCAGGTAAGGAGGTGCGTAAAATAGAATGACTTTTGCGCCTTGATCGGGGTCAAGCTTTTGAAGCTCTTCGATTGCCTGAAAGCATCTCATGCGAAGTTCAAGGTGCTCGTTGGCTTTGAATGTCTGCTCGATACACTGCTCGGGATCTATCCCCCGGTTTCTCAGCTTTTCTAAGTATTGCTCCAGGCTATACACTTGAATGTCCCATGATAAATGTTTCTTTGGCAGGTTGGCTCTTTTTGCATATTCTTCATAATAATCTGATAATTTTTGTTCTGTCTCTCGGCATGCTTCCTCAGTGACTTCAATAAGCAAATCCATCATTTCTTTTGCTGTTCTTTCATAAATAAAACAATTGAAGTACAAGCTGGTGCTGACAGCCGTTTGCACATTATAGGATTCCTTGTTATCACGCTGATACAAACAGGATGGGGGCAGAACCAACTCCCCTTCAACCTTTTCTGCCAGATGGATGTTATTGTGGAGACGGCTTGTGATTTCAGATGAAATGAAATTTGGGTCAATTCCTGCCAGTGTATCGCCAACATGGACTTCACGCCCGTAAATGTAAAAGCAAGGCAGCAGTTTTCCCGCGGCTCCGGTATAGATATATCTTGTCTGATCACCATCGTAAAGCGGGGTAATAAAATCCGTATTAATAGCGGCCAAATAGTGAAGCTGTTTTTCTTTTTTTAGCCGGTTCAGCTCTGAAATGCTGGCGAGAATGCCCGAATGCTGGCTCTCCTCATCGGGATTGGCCATAAACAATACATTTCCCGGCAACGTCTCAAGGTTCTCCGAAAAATGCAGGAGATTGGCTAAATGCACGGCGATGCCGCTTTGCATATCGACAGATCCTCTTCCGAACATCCACTCGCCTGATTTGGCATCCCGCTGAACATCCTGATCGAACTCATAGCGGCTGAAATACTCGGCCAATTTCTCACAATCAAAAGCGATATCCTTTAAAGGGCCGAAATCTTCGATTCCAACTGTATCCAGATGGGCATGGTAAATGACTGTATTACGGCTTTCTCCATGTCCTTTAATAAACGCAAAAATATTTTTGCGATTGTATGGGTCATTGGGAATGGCCTGTTCCCACACATGACTGGGGTTTTCCTGAAAATAAGGATAGCTCGTGATCACTTCTTTGATGAAATCTGCTTTTGTCCCTTCTCCAACGGTGCCGTTCACGCTGCTGAGGCTGACCAGAGATGCTGTCAGCGCCTCCACTCTTTCAGCCGGATTCATGTGACTGATTTTTGTATACTGCATAAATTGTCCTCCTGATCAAAAAGTTGAAATCGTGCGATCCGCTAAAGAATCGCACGATTTTATTTCTCTCAAATCAAAAAGCTTCGGACGTTGTTTTGGCTTGCATATGAAGAATTAAGTAATCGGGACCGCCTGCTTTTGAGTCTGTTCCTGACATATTAAAACCGCCGAACGGCTGATAGCCGACAATTGCTCCGGTACATCCTCTGTTAAAATATAGGTTTCCGACATGGAAATCCTCGCGCGCCCGTTCAATGTGCGCACGGTTTTTCGTCAGAAGCGCACCTGTTAATCCGTATTCCGTGTTATTGGCAATCTCCAGCATATGATCGAAATCACGCGCTTTGCAAATCGCAACAACCGGGCCGAAAATTTCTTCCTGCATCAAGCGGGCGTTTTCATCAACATCTGCAAAGATCGTCGGCTGAATAAAGTAGCCTTTTGAATCATCGCCTTCTCCGCCGGCCAATAGCTTGCCTTCAGATTTGCCGATTTCAATGTATTTCATCACTTTGTTGTAGGATGCTTCATGAATCACGGGACCCATATACGTATCAGGATCTTCTGGATTGCCGACAGTCAGCGTTTTGGTCAGCGCCACAGCTTTTTCCACCACTTCATCATACACATCCTGATGAATGACCGCGCGGGAGCCCGCAGAACACTTCTGTCCTGAATATCCAAATGCTGAATACACGATAGAGGATGCAGCAAGGTCAAGATCAGCGTCCTTGTCGACAAGCACTGTGTCTTTTCCGCCCATTTCTGCAATTACCCGTTTGAGCCATTTTTGGCCCGGCTGCACTTTGGCGGCTCGCTCATAAATCCGGCAGCCGACTGCACGGGAACCTGTAAATGAGACAAACCGTGTCTTCGGATGCTCAACTAAGAAATCACCGATCTCCGCTCCATCTCCCGGAATGTAATTCAGAACGCCGTTTGGCAGACCCGCTTCCTCCATGACCTCGACAAATTTTGCTGCCACTACCGGGGCTGCGTCAGCCGGTTTTAAGAGAATCGTATTTCCTGTCACAATCGCTGCCGCCGCTGTTCCCGCCATAATCGCGAGCGGGAAGTTAAATGGAGAAATGACGATGCCGACGCCAAGCGCTTCGTAATGATATTGATTGAACTCGCCAGCACGGCTCTTCACCGGAGCCCCTTCCTTGAGCTTTAACATTTGGCGCGCGTAGAACTCTAAAAAGTCTATCGCTTCAGCCGTGTCCGCATCTGCTTCCTTCCACGGTTTTCCTGCTTCCTTCACAAGATAGCTTGAAAATTCATGCTTTCTTCTGCGCAAAATAGCCGCTGCCTTAAAGAGAATATTTGCGCGGTGCTCCGGTCTTTGTTTTTTCCAGGAATCAAATGCCTGCAATGCGGCTTGCATCGCTTTTTCAGCAAGCTCTTGATCCGCTGTAGACGCGTACCCAATGATCTCTTCTTTATTTGCCGGGTTAATAGAAATGATTTTGCGGTCCGTTTCAATTTTTTCTCCATTTATGACAAGCGGATAATGCTTGCCGAGCTGAGTGTTTACAAAGGCCAATGACTCCCCAAATGCAGTTTTATTCTTTGCTTCCGTAAAATCGGTAAATGGTTCGTGCGCGTATGTGACTGTCATATGTAGTCCCCCTCGTGTTATGAAATATATCTTCGCATATGAATAAAAATGCAAGAATCATGCCATTTTCTTGTCTTTTGCTGAAAAAACTTGTTGAATCGAACAGAAATTTGTCTAACAGGTGATCACCTTTCTCTTTTTCCGATCTTGAACGCAAATTTATTTTGCGATTTTTGCTCTTTAGGCAAAAAACAAATGCAAAATTATTTTGCGGAGGCTTCTCAAATTACACCCATCCGCGGAATCGCGATGCTTCTGCCGATTTTCTGATGCCCGTCATGTAAGCCGCCAAGCGCATATCCACTTTATGCGTTGCCGCTGTCTGATAAATCGTTTCGAACGAACTGACCATGACGCTTCTCAATTTTTCTGCAACCTCTTCTTCCGACCAATAATATCCTTGGTTATTCTGCACCCATTCAAAATAAGAAACCGTGACGCCGCCGGCACTCGCCAGGATATCCGGCACAAGCAGCACGCCTCTTTCATTCAGGATCTTAGTGGCATCAATGGTTGTCGGTCCATTCGCTGCTTCGACGACGATTGACGCCTGAATGTTATGTGCGTTTTTGGCTGTGATTTGATTGGAGATCGCGGCAGGCACTAAAATATCGCATTCCTTTTCAAGCAGCTCCTCATTTGTGATGACGTCAGTAAATAAGTTGGTGACCATGCCGAAGCTGTCACGTTTATCGAGCAAATAAGGGATATCAAGGCCGTCCGGGTTGTAGAGCCCGCCATGGGCATCAGAAATCCCGATCACCTTCGCGCCCGCGTCGTGCATGAATTTGGCGAGAAAGCTACCCGCGTTTCCAAAGCCCTGTATGATGATGCGTGCGTTTTGAAGCTTGATCCCTTTTTTCTTCACCGCCTCTTCAATACAAATCGTGACGCCCTGTGCCGTCGCCGTTTCCCGTCCTTGCGATCCGCCTAAAACGAGCGGCTTGCCTGTAATAAAGCCCGGAGAATCGAATTCTCGCAGCCGGCTGTACTCATCCATCATCCACGCCATAATCTGCGAATTGGTGTATACATCTGGAGCTGGAATATCCTTTGTCGGACCGACGATCTGGCTGATAGCACGGACATACCCCCTGCTCAGCCTTTCCAGTTCTCCAAATGACATTGTCCGCGGATCACAAATGATACCGCCCTTCCCGCCGCCGTAGGGAAGATTGGCAATCCCGCATTTGAGCGTCATCCAAATGGATAATGCCTTTACTTCCTCTTCATTGACTTCTGGATGGAAGCGAACGCCCCCCTTTGTCGGACCGACAGCATCATTGTGCTGTGACCGGTAGCCTGTGAACACTTTGACGCTCCCATTGTCCATTTTGACCGGAATGCGGACAGTGAGCATTCTCTGCGGCTCTTTCATGAGTTCATACATATCGCCCGGATAACCCAGCTTCCGAATGGCTTCCTTAATGATCGTTTGGGTAGACAGAAATAAGTTAAGAGCTTCTTTTTCTTCATCTTTTGAGACTTGCTTTGCTGACATCTTTTTCACCTCATTGTTTTTTTGGCCGGCTGTAATGTAAGCGCTTTAAAAAATCAGCCCGCCAATTCCTTTCTTCATTGGATTCACCATATGATCATGCAAGATCCGTACCAGCTTTTGAATCCACAAAAAAAGAGACTGAAAACATCTCAGTCTCTGACTACAAATCTATCGATTAACGGGGATCAATCACCAGCTGCGTTTCAGCATAAAAACTGCCGATTCCCAAACCGTTTACTACATCGCCTTTAATCGTGTAAGTGCCTGCGCGAGGAAGAGTTTTACGCACCATGACGAGGTCAAATTCGGATGCGCCTAACAAATCAAGCGTAAGCGGGAGTCTGACTGTTTTTCCATCGTTTAAAATCTGTGTTTCTTTCAGTGTTCTTCCATTTACTGAATCTCTTGTCGTAGCATGAAACCCGTCAGGAAATTGAAATTCTACCGCTCCGAGAGAAAGCACCGCATTTGGTTTATATGTCACTTCAATATCAGAAGTGGTCCACTCTTTCGTGCTGTTAATTGTTTTTGCCTCGATTGATGCAGACTGTGCATGAGCTTGGCCCGAAGGAAGTAAGATTGATAGTAAAACAGCTGAACTGATGAATAATGAAGATACGAATGAAGTTCTTTTTAGCACGACATTTCCCCCTAATTGATTGTTGAAATTTGGCCAGAGCGTCCTCTGCAGAAAAAGCGCTTTTTCATAATTCGCGAATTACCAGTTCTTTTTCTTAAAAATTAATCTATCATCATTTTCCATGGAAGTAAATGTTTTTTAAGGAATATTAACGCTTGGAATTAAATGAGAATTCCTTCCTGTTTATACAAGGTTCAAATGGACGATTTCCCTCTCTTTTTCTAGTAACATCTGCCTGACATTTTATATCTTTTATCCTATTTTAAAAAAGGGCAAAAAAAGTCGAAGATGCCTCTGCTCTTCGATTGATCACGTTCCTATTTTTATCTGAATTCAGTGTTCCAGTTAAAACCGATCGTCTCATCATTCCACGGAATTCTTTTTTCATCAGGCTGATCCGGGTTATACGACATGGTGGTAAAGTAGATAATTGTCAGCGGCGTCTCTCCCAGCACTCTATATCCGTGAGCCACCCCTTTTGGGATTAATAACAGCATCGGGTTGTCTTCGCCCATATAATAGACGTCCGTTTCTCCTTTTGTCTTTGAATCCTCTCGAAGATCGTATAGGACAACCTGAGCGTGGCCGGTTGGGAAGAACCAGAGATCATCCTGCTTCTCATGATAATGAAATGCCTTAATCACACCCGGATAGCTTTTCGACCAAGAGGCCTGCCCAAAATGCTCAAGGAGGTTCTCATCGTCCCGGACCAGCTCAGCAAAAAAGCCTCTGTCATCGCTATGCTTCATCAATTTTTTCACCTTGACTCCATCAATCACACGCACTGCTCCTTTCCTGCAAATACTCATGTAACGCTTCCCGCCAGTGGCGGGGGCGGATGCCGGCTTCTTCAATGGCCCGATGGCTCAGCACAGAGTATGCCGGACGGGGCGTTTTGTTCCCGTATTCCTCTGTCGTTACAGGCAAAATGGCTGTTTCCAGCCCGCTTTCTTCCATAATTGCCGTCGCAAACTCATACCAGCTGCATATGCCTGAATTGCTGACATGATAGATGCCCGGCGGATGGCTGAACAGTTTGATGACCGCTTCTGCTAAATCCTTCGTATAAGTCGGCGAACCAATTTGATCGCTGACAACCCGAAGCTCTTGTTTCGTTTCAGCAAGCTTCAGCATGGTTTCAACGAAATTACTGCCGCCATGTCCGTACACCCACGATGTTCTGATGATCGTGCTGTCTTTTGTCGTTAATCGTATCAGTTCTTCTCCGAGCCTTTTGCTTTTGCCATAAATGGTTTTCGGATCGAGGGGATCGTCTTCCCTATATGGCTGGGTTCCTTTCCCATCGAATACATAGTCCGTGCTGATATGAACATATTGAGCTCCGATGCGGGTTGACTCAAGCGCTGTATAATAAGCGCCGATTCCGTTAATCAAGTACGCTTTATCAAGCTCTTTCTCGCATTGATCAACAGACGTAAACGCGGCGCTATTGACCACGATATCCGGCTGATAATGGCCAAACGAATGCCGTACTGAGCGCTGGTCAGCAATGTTCATCATCTTCTTTGTTAACGCAATGACCTCATATCCGGCTTGCTTCAGCTGGCGGCATAGTTCCAAGCCAAGCTGTCCTCCCGCCCCAGTCACCAATACCTTTGTCAATCAGATCACCTTCTCATCGGTCATTGTCTGTATACCACTGAATCGTACGCGCAATGCCTTCTTCAAACGTCACTTCCTGCCGCCAGCCCAGTTCGTTTTTCAGCTTTGATGCATTGATCGCATAGCGCCGGTCATGCCCTTTTCGGTCTTCCACGTGGGCGAACAATTCCTCACAGCCCAGATGCTTCAAAATGACACTCGCCAGCTCTTTATTCGTGCGTTCATTTCCGCCGCCGATGTTATACACCTCGCCGTCGGTCCCTTTTTCTAAAATCAGCTTGATCGCGCGGCAATGATCCTCCGCAAACAGCCAGTCTCGGATCTGGAGTCCATCGCCATACAGCGGAACAGGCAGGCCCTGCTTCGCATGACGGATAATCGTCGGAATCATTTTTTCGCTGTGCTGATAAGGTCCGTAATTGTTGCTGCATCGTGTAATGATGGCCGGAAGCTTGTGGGTTTTCACATAAGACAACACGAGCAAATCAGAGCTTGCTTTGCTGGCTGAGTATGGGTTATTAGGAGAAAGCGGCGTCGTTTCTGTAAACGCGGGATCATCCGCTTTTAAATCCCCGTATACCTCATCTGTTGAAATATGAATCAGCTTCTTGGCTTTTCCTTTCAAGACCGCTTCCGCCAATCGGTATGTCCCCATGACATTTGTGGTGATAAACGGCTCTGCTTGGGAAATGCTTCTGTCCACATGCGATTCTGCTGCGAAGTGAATGACGCCATCGTAGGTCTCATCAAACGCGCGGTCGATATCCTCCTGAACGCTGATGTCCCCTTTTACAAAGCGAAAACGGCTGTTTTGCTTTAATTTTTCCATTTCCTCCGGGTGGCTGGCGTACGTCAGTTTATCTAAAACGGTAATGCGCGCATCCGTTTCCCTCAGCATGAGCTTTGTAAACGTGAGCCCGATGAAGCCGGCCCCGCCTGTAATTAAATATGATTTTGCCATCACTTTTCGTCCTGTCCTTTCCGTAAAGCCTGGTGTACAAGCTGGGAAGCGAGATAAAGCGATTCGTGAGTTCCGGCATCTACCCACCAGCCTGATAACACATCATACGTAAGCTGGCTGTTTTCGATGTATAGATTATTCACATCGGTGATTTCCAGCTCGCCGCGCTTTGATGGTGATATTTGTTCAATATACGAAAACACCTCTGCATCATACATATAAATGCCGGTAACACAAAGGTTGGTCGGTGGCTGTTCGGGCTTTTCGATGATGGAACGAATCCGCTTGTTTTTCTCATCAATCTCAGCAATCCCGAAACGTTCCGGGTCATCAACTTCTTTCAGAAGCACTTTTGCTCCTTTCCCCTGCTGTTCAAAGCGTTCTGTATAAGGCTTTAATGAATCTTCAAATATATTATCACCTAATAATAAAATGAAAGACTCTTTTTTCGTAAAGCGCTTTGCATAAGACAGCCCATCCGAAATGCCCGATGCTGCCGGCTGTACTTGATAAGTGATAGTAACGCCAAGCTCTTCCCCGTTCCCAAGCAGTTTGTAAAATTGCGGCATATGCTCCTTTTGGCTGATGAGTAAAATGTCTTTTATTCCGGCTTCCTCCAGCTTCATAATCGACCAGTATATCATCGGATACGGGCCTACAGGAAGCAAATGCTTGTTGACGGCTTTCGTTAAGGGCATAAGGCGTGAGCCGTTTCCTCCGGCTAAAATAACACCTTTCACATTAACACTTCCTTACATGCATTTTTATATCTCTTGTTCATATAAATCTTGAAGAATAGCTGTTACCCGTATAATGCCTTTGCCATCCACGAGCGGCCTTCCTCCCTTGTGCAAAGAAAGGCGAAGAGGATAGCTGCTCATAATGCGTGACATCTGATAGATGAGTGTTTCATCCGGTACAAGCTCACCCAAACCAAGATCAAGAGCGGCGCCTTGGCCAGCAATTGTTTTTGCTGTTGCCGTTTGATGCTCAACCTGAGAAAGAACAAGGCACGGCACGCCGATGCAAATGGCTTCATATAGAGAGATGCCGCCGGCGACAATGGCTGCGTCCGCTTGTTTCATCAAACCTGCCATATCATTTGTCTGTTCGGTCATCTTGTACTGCGGCTTCTTTTCGATCCGCCTTCGGACTGCCTCTTGATGCGGTGAAGCGCTCCCCATCACAAACATTATGTTTTTGTTTTTTATGTCGGGGACTTGATCAGCGGCAGCCAGCACTTTAAAAATAAGCTGCTTCGGATCACTTCCTCCTAATGCAACAAGGATATTGCGGCAGTCTTTCTTAAGTGTGTAATCCTCTCTTGCGGCCTGAAAGGCGGGGTGAAGAATAAGATAGTCCGGGCCTTCATAGATGCGTGTGTTTCCCTGAATGTACACCCTCCCTCTGATGTCACCGTAAATTCCGTTAATGACTGCGTCACTATATTGAATCGATTTACCGTTTTTCTCTTCAAAAAGAACAATTTTCGCATCTGTCTCCGTCTTTATTTTCTTTAACAGCTCTGTAGGCGCGCCTAGAATATCAAACAAAAGCAAATCAAGCTTCTTGCTTTTTATTTCCCGGAGAATAAATTCGTGCTGCTGCAGCTCCGGCTTTACGATGACACGCCAATGCTCTTCATGAAGAAACGCTTCAGACTCCTGATTCGTGTAAAACGTAATCAAGCAGCTCTGTTTGAGTTCTTCCGCAAGTCTCTTCATCCGGACAACATGGCCCATTCCCTTTTCATAGCCGCCGTCTGCGAAGATCCCAACATGCATGGCTATTCAGCCTCTCGTTCGATTGCCGCATCGGGATTCCGGTTCAGAAGGGTGATAAGCTCTGAGGCGGATACATCGGGGCGCTCGCCTGCTTTTTGATAGAGAGCCTTTATCGATTCATAGTCTTCCTTTGTATCAATGGTCAGCCGATATTGAGGGGCGCGAAATCGTTCCGGCGCCTCTAAAAACTGCACACGATAAAGAGCTGGATGATTCCTTATATATAACGTGACATGCTCCTGATATTGATCCTCCATATTCTGAATACGGCTGATGTCAATTAACAGGTTGGCGTTGACCACTTCGCCGCAAATCCCTAATGGGGCATTCAGGATATACGTATAATCCGACCCTTGATCAAAATGCGCCTTAATCATTACATCGAGCAGCTCCGGATCGACAAACGGATTATCACCCGTTAACCGGATGATGACTGACGGTTTAACAGCTTCTATGACCTTCACAAACCTATCGAGGACACGTTCTTCGCTCCCGCGGAAAACACGAAAGCCTTGTTTGATACAGTGCGCCTCTAATATGTCGTCAGTTTCTTTGTCAGACGTGGCGATGACAAGATTATCCCGATCCTTTTGGTAAAACGCGCTTTTCCGGACACGGTGAACGAGAATGTCAAGTAAACGATTCGATCCGAGCGGCCGAAGCACTTTTCCCGGAAGCCTTGTTGAACCCATTCTTGCTTGAATAATAAAGAGAATATCATTCATGAAACGGGCTGTCCTTCAGTAAAATGTCATCCCAGACAATGCCTGTGTCGGCCGGAATGTCTCTTACAGCCCGAACACCGCTGGTCAGCAGTTCAAAGAATCTCGGGTGCAGCCCCTGCGGCTTTTGTCCGGGCCGAAGCACTGCGATATTGTCTTCACTAAAGGCTTCACCTTTTTGAATCGGAGCTGTTGTAAAAATGCCTCTGTATGCAAAATTTCTGATTTCTCCTTCGATGGAGGTTGTTGTTTTGTATGAACTGCCAAGCAGTTTTTCAGAGACCGGCTTTGTGATCCCCTGTTTCAGCTCAGCTTCCGTTTTCCTGATGCCATCGACCATTTCTTTCAATTGATCCGGATTTAATGCAAACGAGTGGTCGGCACCCGGCAGATTTTTATCGATCGTAAAATGCTTTTCTATCAGTTTTGCTCCGAGCCGAACCGCGGCACACGGCGCTTCTGTCGGATGCTCGCTATGATCGGAGAAGCCGATTACCGCCTCAGGAAAAGCGGCGGCAAGCATCGGAATGACGCTGAGGTTGCTGTACTCCGGCGGTGCAGGGTATTTCGCCACACAATGCATTATGGCAATTTGATTGTTTCCCTCTGCCCTGATGGTGCGCCAAGCTTCGTGAACATCAGAGATTTCAGCTCCGGCTGTCGAGAAAATCATCGGCCTGTTCAGCCGGGCGACATATTTGAGCAGCGGGAGATGGTTAATTTCATAGGATGCGATTTTAAAAGCGCTCGGCGAGGTAGACTGAAGCAGATCAGCTGACCCCTCGTCACATACAGTACTTAAAAAGATCACCTGCTTTTCGCGGCAGTAATCCAATAGCGGTGAAATCCACTCAGCGGGCATTTCCATAGATTGAACCAAAGAAAAAATAGAGACGTCCTTGCCCGCTGCCGTCTTGTACAAACCAGGATCTTTCTGGTACATCCTATCAGCTTGGAACATTTGAAATTTCACGGCATCCGCTCCCGCTTCCGCCGCGGCGTCTATCAGCGCAAAAGCCTGATCAAGCTTCCCGTCATGATTAATCCCCGCCTCAGCAATAATAAAAACAGGAGCGTCTTTGCCTACAGTTTTATTCGCGATCTGAAACGCTGCCATTATTTCGCCTCCTTGCCCGGCCAAATATGATAATAGTAATACGATTGTTCAGCGGTAAAGCCCATTCGTTCATAAAGGCGGATCGCCCTTACATTGTGAAGCTGCGTCCCCGCTGTTACCGTTCTATGCTTCTGGGTCTCCGGTTGTTCTATGAGATTCGCCAATAAATGAAACGCAATACGTTTTCCTTCAAATCCCGGCTTTACAGCCATCAAATCGAGAATGCATTCATCATCTCTTGATAAGCCCTGAAGATAGCCGATGACCTCGCCATTGTGTTTAGCGACAATATTGACCGCCGCCCTTCCATTCAGATTGTTTCGTGTCCACTCCTGAAATATTTTGTTTGCTGCATCGCGGCTGAGATGAGGATCCTGAAAATATCTGCTTTTTGTAAACGAGTCTCGGGCCAGCTCACATATCGCTTCTGTGTCTCCGGGCTCAGGCGGGCCCAGTTCAAAAAATGGCGGTGTTTTGTCATAAAAAGACGGAGGCATCGCCAGCTTCAGCAAACTCCCGACAAAGTAAGAGGATGGCTGCTGCTGTATCACATGCGCGGCTCCGATATCTTCAGCCGGAACGCGGACAAAGATAAAATCCGTTTCATCCATTTGGCGTACAGTATAAAAAGCTTCAAACAGCCTCTTTAGCTGCCCGGTACTATTTGCCGCAAGAAGTTTGACGTTCATGACTTTCTTCTGAAGCACCTTGCTTTCCCACAAAGAATCTTCGTAAAGCAATACGCCTTGGAGCCTGCTGTTTTCAAAAAGGCCGAGGGAAAATTGATACGGAACATCCAGTGTAAGCTGTCGGCTTTGGAGAAATTCCTCAATCAACTCTTTGGAGACATTTTCTTTTACCGTATACACTTAATCAGCCCCTTTTACGATATCCCGCACAGCTTCAATGACATCATCTACATCGTCGTCAGACATTGATGGATAGAGCGGGAGAGAAAGGGTTCGTTTATAGTAATTCATGGCATTCGGAAAGTCCGCTTCCTTATATCCAAATTGCTTTTGATAATACGGATGAATGTGTACTGGAATAAAATGAACGCTAGTGCCGATATTGTATTTATCCTTTAAAGCCGTAATCATTTCGCTGCGCGTAACCCCGGCCTTTTTTTCATCAACTTGCAGAACATATAGATGCCAGGCGTGCCTGCCGTCATCATGGACAAACGGCGTGATCAGTCCCGGAATCTGCTGAAAAGCGGTTTGATAGCGGCCGGCAATCTCTTCTCTCCGTTTCTGCATATCATCCAGCCGTTTCAGCTGATGAAGTCCGAGGGCCGCCTGCAAATCAAACATATTCATCTTATAGCCGGGCGATTCGACTTCATAGTACCAGCTGCCATTTGAAGAATAACGGTTCCATGCGGCTTTACTCATGCCGTGAAGGCTTAGCACCCGGATCTTATCGGCAAGCTCCTCATCATCAGTCGTCAGCATGCCGCCTTCCCCTGTCGCGAGGTTTTTGGTGGCGTAAAAGCTGAATGCCGTTGCATCCCCGATAGAACCGATCATTCTTTGCTTATAAGTCGTATATACCGCATGTGCCGCATCCTCCAGCACGAATAAACCATGATTTTGGGCAATAGCCAATATTGCATCCATATCGCAGGACTGCCCGCCAAAGTGGACGGGCACAACTGCTTTCGTTCGCGGTGTGACGGCCGCCTCAAGCTTTACCGGGTCAATATTTAGCGTGTTTTCGTCAATATCCGCAAACACAGGCGTCGCTCCCGTATGAATAATCGTATTGGCGGTCGAGCTGAACGTAAGCGGAGTGGTAATGACCTCGTCCCCTGGCCCGATCTCTTTTGCTTTCAAAGCCAAAAATAAAGCTGCGGTACATGAATTCACCGCCACGGCGTGCTTCGCCCCGACAAACGCGGCAAACTCTTTTTCAAACTGCTGAACCTTCGGGCCTTTAGAGAGCCATCCCGATTCAAGCGTTTCTGTAACCTCCTGAATTTCTTCCTTACCGATTAACGGCAATGAGTAAGGGAGAAAATGATTTCTCTTTTGCACCATTTCTTTGCGCTCCTATCATTTTATTCAGTATCTTCCCGCCTGTAATCAACCCCTGTTTTGGCTTTCAGTTCCGCAAATAAAGCATTTGTTGATTCTGCCACCGGATAATTAGCCGCTATGAATGCCAGGCGCGCCTCTTCTGCTTTTTGATGCACGTCGGGACTTCGAAGAACCTCAACCAAGGTGTGCGCCAGTTCATCCGGCTGGTCAAACATAAAATCGCCAAGAGACTCATAATACGGATACGAGCGATTTCCGGACGATTTTCCGATCAGCACAGGCTTTTGAAACAGCATGGCTTCAAGACCGACTGTCGAGGTTTGCGTCACTGCGGCATCAGCATACGGCAGCAAATCATAAAGCTCCAGCTCCTTTTTGATGACTCTGCATGCTTTATGTTTTTTCGCCGCCTCGTGATACAGATCAAGCTTGTTTTTTCCGATTTCCCACGGGTGGGGTTTGATAATAATCTGCAGCTGCTTCTGATCAGAAAGCCCCTGCAGCACACCGGAATAAAAGTCTTCTGAAAAGGGCTGAGTGGCAATGAGCACAATTTTTTTAGTCGGCTGAAAAGCAAGTTTTCGATAGAATATGGACATATCCATAGGCGTTCTGTTAAAAATCTGATCGAAGCGGGGATGTCCCGTTACGAGAATCTGCTCGGGTTTACAGCCTTTTCGTATGAACCACTCTGCTTCATACGCACCAAAAACAGCTTGATGGCTGGTAAAAACAGGAATGAAGGCTTCATCTCCCATCAATGCGCCATGCTGAAGACAAATGCTGACGGCCCCTTTTCTTTGACACATGAGAGCGAGCACCCTGCTGTAAATGTCTTCTGCCGTTCCGACAATAACAGCTGAAATCTTTTCCTGTTCAAACAGCGCATCAACTGTATCAATGGCCTCTATAAATAAAGGAATATCTTTGAAAAGCCGGTCGCGAAACGCTTGATCACCAAATGCCGGGTGATCATCATAAGGGGCGAGAAGCGAACAGGCTGTTTCGAGATACTGCTTCGAATCGCCTTTTTGGCATGAATCCGCAATCTCCCGCTTGCTAATTACAGGCAGATCACAATAATGCGGCAAACTCCATCTGGCCAAAACAGCCGTTTTTTCAGGATCAAATTGATAGTAATTTTCGTTTGAAAAACGCAGGTAATCAAAGTGCAAAATGACTTTCCCTTTAACAGGTTCATCATTTGTTTTAACGATGTTTTGGATTCTTTCTTCAAAAAACGGCTGAATCTGTCCCTCATCGATATGCTGATCCACCGATCCGAATAATTCCGGTTCTTCTTCCATCATCACCCTCAGTTCAGGGCTGATGTATTGATAAAAATTACTGATAAGCCCAAGCGGAATCCCTTTGTAGCGAAGTTTGTCAAAAAGCTCCACGTACTTCCGGTACAGCACCCAATAATTGTTTAAATAGGCCGACAAGCTCTCACCCCATTCCAAGCTTTTTTAATGATTCACGCAGTTCTCGGCAATTTCGCTGCGGAGGAAGGTTCCTGACAAATTCATTTTTTTCTGATTCAAACAGCTGAAAATGAATCGATTGGTCGGTAATATAATTCAGGTCCAGCTCCTCATCCAGTGGGTAAAACGGATAAAAATGATTGACTCTCCAAAAGAACCGGGCATCTCCTATACGGTAAAACGCCGGGCTTTCATCCCAATAGGAGCCAAACTTCTCCTTTACCTTCTCAAGCACCGAATACCTGTGCATCACCGAGCAATGATCGATTGCGCACGGTGCGTTCCATGTCACTTGAGCGGCAGGCCTGACAGTTTCTTTTACAATGTCGCGATGCTCGTTTAAATGATAGGTTTTGGAGGCTGAGTAAATCACAGCCTTTTCAGGATGGGTATCGAGCTCCCGCACCATTTTCAGGAGGCGGTCCGGCATATAGATGTTGTCATCCGTCGCATAGGTGATATATTCACCCTCCGCCATCTCAATCGCCTGATTGATCAGTGCCGCGTATCTCGTTTTTTCTGTTCTTTCCATCACTCCAGATACATCACTTTGATAAAAACGCACTCGGTTATCATTCAAAAAAGGACGGATTACATTCAGCGTCTCTTCATTGGAGTTGTCATCCATAATAAACAATTCAAAATCTGAAAACGTTTGTGAGAGTATGCTAGAAATGGACTTTGCCACATAATCGCTTTTGTTATAGCTCGTCATAATGACTGATACTTTAGGCAAATCCTACACCTCCTTCTTGGAACTTCACACCTGAAACTATCGTTATCTTATGTTGCTTATGCTCAAGTTGCGCTAGGGATACAAACCAATATGCGAAAAGTTTGTGTATGTCTCTGAAAAACAGCGGCTGCCCAGAGCGAAATCTGATCGGTCCGCTGTTCTTTTTCAGCATAATCCAAGCATCAGCCTCATAAGGTGAAAGAGATAAAAATCGCACCAGCGACTAAGATCGTTTTCCATCGGAGGTGAGTCATCGCGGAGCGTTCACCTATACATCCAGAACATGTTTTGAATGGTTTTCATAAAAAGGAGGAACGATATGAAACCGAAAAAAAATCAATATCAGCAAATGCAGGCATTTGATAATATGCAGGGGTATCAGCCTCAGTTTGGCGCCAACCCGTACCCGCAGCAAGGCCAAGGCTCACAAATGCAGCCAATGGGGATGCAGCCAATGATGCCAATGCAGCAGGGACAGCAAGGACAACAAGGACAGCAGGGATTTGGATTCCCGGGCCAGCAGCAGGGCGGCGGTTTTCAAATTCCATCGGGGCCTACACCGTCAGGACCGGGCCAAAGCGTTCCCGGCATGCTGCCTGTTGAGGAATCTTACATCGAGAATATTTTGCGCCTGAATCGGGGAAAAACGGCCACCATTTATATGACATTTGAAAACAGCAAGGAATGGGGCTCGAAGATTTTTCGCGGCGTCATCGAAGCTGCGGGCCGGGATCACATTATTATCAGCGACCCGAAATCAGGAACACGCTACCTGCTCCTGACAATCTACCTCGATTACATTACATTTGATGAAGAAATTGCTTATACGTATCCATATTCCATGGCGTCCTATTCGCCAAGATAAGAAAAAAGCCAATCACTCATATGATGAGGATTGGCTTTTTTGTTTATAGATATTTGACGGCTGCGACAACGATCATAATCCAAGAAATAATAAACGCCACACCGCCGAGCGGGGTGATCGCTCCAAGAATGGAGATTTGCGTCACACTTAGAATATATAAGCTTCCGGAAAACAGCACAATTCCCGCAAACATCAGCCAGCCGGCTGTCGTGACACTGCCTATGCCGGATAATTTATCAGCCAGAAACGCGACAACGAATAACCCAAGGGCGTGATACATATGATACTGCACGCCTGTGTGCCAAACCTGAAGATACTTATCAGGTATTTTCCCTTCTAATCCGTGAGCGCCGAATGCTCCGAGTCCCACGGCAAGCAGGGCGTTAATGGCCCCTAATATGATAAAAACTTTCATCTATCTCTCCCGCCTTTTCGTTAAACTCATATCATTTATCTTATCGCACCTGCACCAAAATTCAATGTTTGTTCTCCGTTGACACGAGATTGTCGGATTTTCTCCTGCGCCAAAGCTGGAACTGGTCAGCAGCTATTGCAGCAAGCGTCCCTAATACGAGCCCGTTGCTTAATAGAGAAATAAATACCGGATGCAATCCCTTTAACGCAGTTTCAGGAACAAACATGATACCGACCCCTGTCAGCAGCGAGATGCCGATGATAGACCTCACCCTTTTTGATTCTTCTTTCTCATATGAATCAAATTCGGCAAAGGCCAGACCGCCCATTGCGGAGAACACAACAAAATTCACCGCAAATCCAACGGGTGACGGCAGGCTCGCAAACGTATTCATAAAAAACGGGATCACGCTGATCACGATAACCAGAATACTGCCGAGCATAAACGGTTTTTTAGAAGGCATTTTGGTCGTTTCAATAAAACCTGCGGCTCCCGAAATCGGAACAGGTGCAATGGCTCCCGTCAAACCGCTAAGCAGATGGCTGAATGAAGCGGCAAAACCG
The DNA here is from genome assembly GCF_000978495.1 of Bacillus sp. LM 4-2. Taxonomy (NCBI): domain Bacteria; kingdom Bacillati; phylum Bacillota; class Bacilli; order Caryophanales; family Bacillaceae; genus Bacillus; species Bacillus sp. LM 4-2. The sequence goes on from NZ_CP011101.1 coordinate 3,748,719, forward strand.
GCATGGCGTTCATGATGCTTTCCATCAGGCTGTTTGCTGAATTTTTTCACGGCGATGTCCACGACCTTCATGCTCGCCAGCATATTCACGATCAGCAAGATAGTAATAAAAATAGAAGTGATGATCAGGCCGCTGTTAAATAACGGGGTCCCAAAAGGAAACAGGGAAGGCAGCTGAAACAACCTGTCCGGCATTTCAATCGGCTTTGCCGCTCCGGCAGCCGCAAACAGCACCCATCCGCCGAACAAGGCTAATAAAATAGAATATTGCTTAAAAAACATGATGTTCGAATTTGTCATTATAAAGGCGGCAGCGATCACAACAAGCGCCAGACCAAATACAAGACCGTCCACCCCGTCCTGTCGATAACCGATTCCGAGAATTCCTTTTATAATGGGCTGACTCAGCTGCATGACAAGAAGCAATAAATAGACGCCCGTTACAACCGGAGTAAACAATTTTGCAAGTCTGTCAATGACCTTGAAAACACTTAACAAAAAGAAACATACAGCGCTTACAAGAAGAGCTCCCTGCAACCCCCGCAGTGTGTCTCCATATGTCGCAAACACAGTTCCCGTCAGCCCTGCGTAGATCGTATACACTCCCCACCACAAGCCGGCTGGGCTTTCATTGATCGGCAGTCTGTGGCCTTTCAAACACTGAATGACGGCGGCAATTCCCAGTACAAAAAAAGTGCTTTGAATCAATCTTGCAGAATCTGAGTGATCCAGATGAAACGACTGGGCAACCGCCACCGGAACAACAATCGCCGCAGCAATAATAAACGCTGTCCATTGCAGCGCGCCAAGAACCAATTTCACGTAAGCTCAACCTCTCTCTTTAAAAATCAAATAAAGACTCTCCGTTTCCATCCTCTTCCTGCTTCTCTTTTTCTTGCTTTCGAAATTTGTTTAATCCCGCGCTCCCCATCATTTTTTCCATCATCAGCTGGTCTGTCGATGGCGGCGCGGCAGGACTTGGCGTAACGCTCGGCTGTATGCGGGGCGCGCTCACGTTCTCCGGCTGATCAAGCACGACATCACACAGAGAACGGACAACCGCTACATAACGCTTCAGCTCCTCATCCCGTTCAGCCGTTTTTGCTTTTTTTAGATCTTCTTCCATCTTTTGAATCAAAGCAGATATATGAATGTTCATGAAGCACCCTCCAAAAAAATAAATGTTGTCTTCCTGCATTTTATCAAATTCCTGCTGTAAACGCAGATATGAGTTTGTTATTTTTTCTGACAAACCTTGCGCGATTGACAAGCAGAAGAGATTTTCCACATAATAAATCACCATACTTTACAAAAAGGAGAAACGGAATGAACAGCATCCCCTCTATCATCAGCAAGCATAAAGCCTATTTTGCGGCGGGACATACGAGACCGCTTGAATCGAGACTGAACATTTTGCGAAAGCTGAAACAAGCCGTCAGAACTCATGAAGCCGATCTTATAGCCGCTCTCTACCAGGATCTCCACAAATCCGAGCAAGAAGCATACTCAACAGAAATCGGAATCGTCTTGGAGGAAATCAGCTTTGTCATGAAACGGCTGAAAAAATGGTCCAAGCCGAAACGAGTCAAAACGCCGCTGACTCATCTAGGCTCCAAAAGCATCATCATTCCTGAGCCGTATGGAACCGTTTTGGTGATTGCACCTTGGAACTATCCCTTGCAGCTGGCGCTTTCTCCGTTGATTGGAGCCATTGCGGCGGGGAACACGGTCGTTCTCAAGCCATCGGAATATACGCCGGCTGTTTCTGCTGCACTTTCGGAACTCATCAGCAGCGTTTTTCCGACCGATTATGTCGCTATGGCAGAAGGCGGGCCCGACGTCAGCACAGCATTATTACAGCAGCCCTTTGACTACATTTTCTTTACAGGCAGCGTAGCCGTGGGAAAAGTCGTCATGGAGGCCGCCGCCAAACAATTAATTCCCGTAACCTTGGAGCTCGGCGGCAAAAGCCCCTGCATCGTCCATAAAGATGCTGACATTCAGCTTGCCGCCAAACGCATCGTCTTCGGGAAATTTACAAATGCGGGACAAACCTGCATCGCACCGGATTATTTATTTGTCCACGAGGACATCAAAACGAAGCTGGCAGAAGAAATGAAGCGTGCGATCAGAGAATTTTACGGCCCTCAGCCGGAACGGAATCCGCAGTACGGCAAAATCGTCAGTGAACGGCACTATCAGCGGCTGCTCAGCTTTCTGAATGACGGCATCCCACTCACAGGCGGACAATCTGATCCCAATCATCACAAAATTGCGCCGACCATTCTCGAACAAGTGAGGGATGACTCTCCAGTGATGCAGGAGGAGATTTTCGGGCCGATTCTTCCGCTCTTTACATACCGCAATATCGGGGAAGTCATTGAAAAAATCCAATCGCGCCCTAAGCCACTCGCCCTGTATCTCTTCACCACAAACAAAGAAACTGAGCGCGCTGTTTTAGGAAATCTGTCGTTTGGCGGGGGCTGTGTCAATGATACGTTAATGCATGTGGCGACGCCGTATTTGCCATTCGGCGGCGTCGGGGAAAGCGGCATCGGCAGCTATCACGGCTTTGACAGTTTTAACACATTCACGCACAAAAAAAGCGTCGTCAAACAAACGAACCGCTTCGACTTCGCATTTCGTTATCCTTCCTCCAAAAACGGGCTGCGGATGATTCGAAAAATACTCAAATAAAAAAGCGCAGATCACCTGCGCTTTTTACAAATCCTTAATACACCAATCAATCGGCGCCTCTCCCATTTTCTCCAAATAGGCATTCGCCCGGGAAAACGGTCTGCTCCCGAAAAATCCGTTTCTCGCAGAAAACGGGCTGGGATGCGTCGATTCAATGATAAAATGCTTGGACGTGTCGATCCGTTCTTTTTTCATTTGAGCATGCCGTCCCCACAAAATAAAGATAACCGGCCGCTCCCTTTCATTCAGCACGTCAATAATTCGGTCCGTCAGTCGCTCCCAGCCTTTTCCCTTATGGGAATTCGCCTGTCCGCGCCTTACTGTCAGCACAGTATTCAGCAAAAGAACGCCTTGCTTTGCCCAGCTCACAAGCGACCCGTGATTCGGGATGCTGCACCCGATGTCCTGCTGCAGTTCAAGAAAAATATTTTTTAACGAAGGCGGCTGCTTTACACCGGGCTTGACAGAGAAGCTTAAACCTTGAGCCTGTCCCGGCCCGTGATACGGATCTTGTCCCAGAATGACGACCTTGACATCATCATATGATGTATAATGCAGCGCATTGAAAATATCCCGGCTGTCCGGATAAATCGTTTGCTCCGCGTATTCCCGCTTCAGCATTTCTCTGAGCTCTTGATAATACGGTTTCTCAAACTCTTCCTTTAGCTGATTCCACCAGCTGTCTTGTAAAAGCTGTTTCAAGATTTAGGCCCCCTTACGAACGATGAAGTCTGGAATAGACAGGCTCGCCATCCCAAACCATTTCACTTTTTGCTTCCCGCCTCTTCATCTCAGGCTCTTCAAGCAGGACGGCAAAGTTTTTCGTCGGCAGCTCCCCGAGTCCGTGCTTTTCACTTAAACGATCCAAATATTGCTTCCGCTTGGCGCCAAGGTCAGCAGACTGATTGTCTCCCGCGTCACTGAAGGCATAAATCACGCTGGCGCAAGGGACACGCTTCACCCGGTAATCCTTGGCCGCGCGCAGATAAAAATCCCAATCCCAGTAATTGTGCACATCAGCATCGAAATACCCGATTTCATCATGCAGAAAACGTCTGTACATGCTGCCCGACGGCACGTATGTAGAAAACACTCTCATATCCTCATAGTCAGCGGTATAAGCAAACAATTTCCTTGACACTGGATACCTTGTTCCGTTTTTCTCTTCAAACGAAACTATTTCCGCATCAGAATGAACGAAGTCTGCCGTTTCTATTTCCTTTGCCATTTTTTCGATATGCCCTGGCGTAAAGAAATCATCGTCATCACACAGCATAATGCAATCGCCAGACGCCTCTTTTACACCGGCATTTCTCGCAGCCACATGCCCCGAGTTCTTTTCTAAATTGATGACAGCAATCGGCAGCTCCGGATACAGTGCTTTGACCGGCACGACCGATTCACCGGCATCATTCACAATAATAATTTCATACGGCTTCAAGGTCTGGCGGGAAATCGACTCCAAAAGCTCACACAGAGCCGGAATCCGATTATAGGTCACAATTACGATAGAAATCTTCATGATGCTCTCCTTCTCATTTTCATAGTCATGTACTATTAAAACATATATTGGACGGGAGATCAGTGGGAATATCCTACTGAAACAGGAAAGGAGACCTTGAGAATACCAGATGATTTGCTAAGCCTTCTATATTGTGATACAGAGAAAATCTAACTATAATGAAAGACAAAACATGATGGAGGTTCAAGACATGTCTATGCATAAAGCACTCACCATTGCCGGCTCAGATTCCAGCGGCGGTGCTGGGATTCAAGCTGATTTAAAAACATTTCAAGAAAAAAACGTATACGGGATGACCGCCTTAACGGTGATCGTTGCGATGGACCCAAACAACAGCTGGGACCATCAGGTATTCCCGATCGATACTGATACAATCCGCGCCCAGCTTGCAACAATTACGGACGGCATCGGCGTGGACGCCATGAAAACAGGAATGCTGCCAACCGTTGACATTATCGAGCTTGCGGCAAAAACGATCAAAGAAAAACAATTAAAAAATGTGGTAATTGACCCGGTTATGGTTTGCAAAGGTGCTAATGAAGTCCTTTATCCGGAGCACGCCCAAGCCCTGCGTGAGCAATTGGCTCCGCTAGCCACTGTCATTACGCCCAACTTGTTTGAAGCCAGCCAGCTCAGCGGCATGGATGAACTAAAAACAGTTGACGATATGATCGAAGCCGCGAAAAAAATTCACGCACTCGGCGCTCAATATGTCGTCATTACAGGCGGAGGCAAACTCAAACATGAGAAAGCCGTTGATGTTCTCTATGACGGAGAAACAGCAGAAGTCCTTGAAAGCGAAATGATCGATACGCCTTATACACATGGCGCAGGCTGTACATTCTCAGCAGCCGTGACAGCGGAGCTCGCCAAAGGTGCGGAAGTCAAAGAAGCCATTTACGCAGCGAAAGAATTCATCACAGCGGCTATTAAAGAATCCTTCCCGCTAAACCAGTATGTTGGTCCTACGAAGCATTCTGCACTGCGCCTGAATCAACAATCATAAACAAAAGGGGCTGCCTTACAGAGAGGCAGCCCTTTTTAAATCACCGAAGACTTTTCACAGAAAAAACTGCCGATCCCATCGGCAGCCTGTTTATTTGATTTTTAAATTGTTTGCAGATTTCCTCAAAAATGTTTCTATCGACTGAACAAAAAGTGCATATTCCTTCATTTGTTCATATGCCCGCGTGAGAATTTCCGCCGTTTCACTGTGCGGCGTTGTTCCGCCAAGCATTTTTTTCAGCTGAAGCAGCACATCCTTATATTCTTCTCGCTTATCTTCAACTTGGTTAGCAGCCTTTTCCAAACATTCCGGTGTTATCTTCTGTTCATGTATATTCAAGAAAACAACTCCTTTTACAGAAAAAAATAGTAGGTTATCGTTGAAGAATAGCACAGATGGCTCAGATTTCACATAAGAAAATAGAAGGATTTTCTACATAAGTGTCCAAATTCCGACATTCATTTCAGATTTCCCGGTCGAACTGGCTGTTACTTCATGATTTCCCGGGAAAGGAAAATATCTCGCACTAAAGACCTCTTCTCCGTTATTCATAAAGATTTCCACAGATGACGCGTCCAGAAACATGTGTACGGTATGCAAATCCTTGATTCGGCAATGTCTCGCTTCTGTTCTTTTTCCGTCAAAGCTCTTTCGTTCCAGCGTAACAATCCCCTCGTCTTTATGGAAGGAAAACGTAGCCGTTCCGCGGATACTGATTGAAAAGCCAGACTCCGTATGAATGTCTTCCAGCAGAATCTCAGCTCTTTCAGGTTTTTCCACTGGAAGCGTACCAGATGATCCATGCATATTGATGTGTATTTTTTTCTCATTTCTGCGCATGGCTTTTAGCTCAGGCAGCGGCTGCTGAATCAGCTTCTGGCCTGAAAGCGTCAGCTGTCTCGGCAGCGTCATGCAGTGAATCCAGTGGCAGTCAATGGTCGGATGGGACCCTTCATCCTGATCAGGCACCGCCATCCATGCAAACAAAATCCGCCTTCCCTGATCGTCTTCAAGTGTTTGCGGCGCGTAAAAATCAAAACCTTGATCAAGCTCCGTAAATTCACCATGCTTCAGTTCAGGCTTGTTATAATCGAGACGGCCGACAAAATAACCTGATTGATATACGTTCTGATAACGGAAACCGTCAGCCTCAAGCCCTTGAGGCGAAACAATCAGCACGTCCGATCCTTGAAGGGAAAACAAATCAGGGCATTCCCACATGTATCCAAAATCGTCCAGCCCGTTGAAGCCCGCGCCGGTTATCGGGCCAAGAAATCTCCACTCACTCAGGTTATCAGAAGCAAACAATACAGCCTGCCCTTTCAAATTCTCTGTTTGCGCACCAATCACCATATACCATGTGCCTTCATGCTCCCATACCTTCGGATCGCGAAAATGCGCCGTATATCCTTCCGGAAGGCGGGCGACAACACCCTTTTTCTCAAAGGACAGCCCGTCGTCAGAAACAGCAAGGCATTGATACGTTTCCCGATTTCCATCCTGATCCCTGACATTTCCTGTGTAAAACAGATAGAGCCGATCGTCTTTCGTGACAGCGCTGCCCGAGTAGCAGCCGTTTTTATCAAACCAATCACTCGGAGCCAGCGCAATCTCTTCCCGCTTCCAATTCACAACATCCTGTGTCGTATAATGCCCCCAAAATTTTGCGCCGTGCCCTGTCTGAAACGGCTGCCACTGAAAGAATACATGATAGCTGCCCTTCCAATAAATCACGCCATTCGGGTCATTCAGCAGCCCAACCGGCGGCATGATGTGAAAATGCTGGCGGTACGGATCGCTGTTAGCGATGGGCTCTTTTTTCTCCACTTCTTCATAAGCCCGGCGACGAAGCTCCTGGTCATGTGCTGTCATTTTTTCCTCTCCTCATCCTCATTAATCTTCATGACAAATGCTGCAATGAACGCTGACACTGCTGCAATCGCCATGCCAATCAGATAGTGAATCAAGTTGCTGACGCCAAACGGAGCCGCAATGGCGATCATCGGAATTCCCGTTAACCCGTAAGCGTTTGCAGCTACATGTGTAAAGACGACATATGCTCCACCCAATGCGCCTCCGATCATCGCGGCGATAAACGGTTTTCGGTAGCGAAGATTGACTCCGAATATGACGGGCTCAGTAATGCCGAGAAAAGCGGAAAATGCTGCCGGAAGCGCGATTTCTTTTGTCTTTGCCTTTTTCGCCATAAAGAAGACGGCAAGACCTGCCCCGCCCTGTGCGACATTCGCCATTGACCAGATCGGCAGCAAGTAGTTTTTGCCTATATCTGCAATAAGCCCAGCCTCAATCGCATGGAAGCTATGATGAACGCCTGTCAGCACGATGAGTGAATACGTGCCCCCGAAAATCAGGCCCGCAACAAAACCGGCATGGTCATACACATAAGTTAAAGCAACCGTAATGCCGGAGCCAAGCGCTCTGCCTAGAGGGCCAATCGCGATAAAAGCAACAAACCCGGTGACAATCACAGTAACAAATGGTGTAACAAGCAAATCCACCGCATGTGGAACCACTTTTCTCGTCCATTTCTCTACCTTGCTCATCACATACACCGCAAGCAGGACAGGGATAACAGTTCCCTGGTAGCCGAGAAGAGCGATATCAAATCCGAAAAGATGCATGTAATCAGGTGTCGCTTCCGCCAATCCCCATGGATTTAAAAGATTCGGATGAATCATGATTCCCCCGATGACCGCTCCCAAGTATGGATTGCTGCCAAACTCTTTTGAAGCGCTTACTCCGATTAGAATCGGCAAGAAAATGAATGCTGCACTTGAAAACATATCAAGCAGCTGCAAAAGCGCAGAATCCTTGCTCATCCAATGAAACGCATTGATCATACCCAGCAATCCCATTAATAGGCCGCTGGCTACAATAGCCGGGATGATTGGAACAAAAATATTAGAAAGCGTTTTCGCAAATCTCGCAGCGGGATTCAGCTTTTCTTTTGCCGCATCCTGATGATTTACGTGTTCTTCACGCTCGATATCAGCTTCTTTAGCAAAGGCATCGAATACTTTATTCACAAGGCCTGTTCCGAAAATGATCTGGTACTGGCCAGAGCTGCTGAAAGCCCCTTTGACGCCATCAAGCTCTTCTACTTGTGCTTGATCTATCTTTGATTCATCTTTCATCACTAAACGCAGTCTTGTTGCACAATGAGCCGCGCTGATAATATTTTCTTTCCCTCCGAGAAGCTCAATGAGGCGTTTTGCAGTCTCTTTGTAATCCATCTATTTCTCCCCCTTTTATTTAAACAAAAAAGACCTAAAATTCGCCAACGAATAAAGGACACAGCGATCCTTTTTCATTTACGCAAATTTTAGGTCTTGCCTGCTTTACCAGTCACAATCCCGCTTATTCAGATTAAGAATACGCTTTCATCATAAATCATGACAGCGTTTTCGTCAACTATTTTTTTAGTTAAATAGTTTGATAAAACATGTAGACAAAAATTCGTAAAAATTAATTGTGAAATACTTCACAATATCGTGCTATACTATGCTCAATCATGAAAGAAAGCAGGAAAAGACAATGGAAACTCAAGCATTGCAAAAGGTTGAACAGTATGCTTTGAAAAAACAAAACATATTCGCTTCAAGCAAAATCCGTTATGTGCTTCGGTCCATTTTGGCCAGTATGTTTATTGGTTTTGGCATTACAGCCGCAAGCAAAACAGGCAGCTATTTCTTTATGGCTGATTCTCCGTTTGCCTTTCCGGCAGCCGCTGTCACTTTCGGGGCCGCTATTCTGCTGATTGCTTACGGAGGCGGAGATTTATTTACCGGCAACACCTTTTATTTCACCTATACCGCGCTCCGGAAAAAACTCAGCTGGCGCAACACCCTGTACTTGTGGATGTCAAGCTATGCCGGCAATTTAATCGGCGCCATTCTGTTTGCCATCCTGATCAGCGCGACGGGACTTTTTGAGGAGCCTTCTGTTCATTCCTTTTTGATTCATTTGGCAGAGCACAAAATGGAGCCGCCGGCTTCCGAATTGTTTTTCAGAGGAATGCTGTGCAATTGGCTTGTGTGCCTCGCCTTTTTCATTCCAATGTCTCTCAAAGGGGAAGGAGCAAAGCTTTTTACCATGATGCTTTTCGTTTTCTGCTTCTTTATTTCCGGCTTTGAACACAGCATTGCCAATATGTGCACATTCGCCATCTCGCTTTTGATCGAGCACCCTGATACAGTGACACTGATGGGAGCAGTCAGAAACTTAATCCCCGTTACGCTCGGCAATCTGACCGCGGGAATAGTTATGATGGGCTGGATGTACTACACACTGAATCCTGATCAATAAAAAAACTTCCAGAGATCACTCCCTGCAAGTCAAAGCGGTTATTCCGAGAGATCTTGAAGACGCTGGACATGCAGCGTGATATAGCCGGCCTCGGATTCCGGCAAATGTAATTGATATTCATTTTTCAAAAACTCCGCCAGCTCCAGCGCACATTGATAGGCGAATGAATACTTTTTTTGGATGAAATAAAGCATCTCCTCGTCCATACGATGGAGCGCTTCATTTGATTCCAACCGGCTGACCGCGTATCGCAAATGCGTGACAAGGCGTTGATAGGAAATGCTGTTTTCATCCACCTTTCGATTAAAGTATTGTTCTATTTTCTCTATCATTTCTTTGATCATGGTCGTATGCTTCAGCGCCGAATACATGCTCTCCGCATCCATCTTGGCCGTATGGATGTGAAGGGCAATATAACCCGCTTCATCTTCAGGCAGAGACACGCCCAATGTCTCTTTTACATGTCCGATCGCCCACAGGCCGATCTCATATTCTTTTTTATAGAGCGCCTTTATCTCATGCAGCAATTTATTCTGCACAAGCAGCCCATTTTGAATCCTTTCGATCGCAAAGGACAAATGGTCGGAAAGCGCGATATGAATGTGATCGCTCAGCGGCGCCGCGAGCTCTCCTTCCGCATAGCTGATGATATCCTCAGCTATTTCTATATGCTCCTCCGGCAGTGTTTGCAGGATTTGTTTGAACTTTTCATTCTCGTCGCGCACGACAAAGATCTTTTCCACTTTATTCATAGGGATGAGATCATTTTTCTTTTTTTGAAAAGCGATTCCCGGCCCCATCACGATTTTTTCCTGATCATCCTCTTTTATTAAAGCCGCATTGTTGTTTAATACTTTATAGATTTTCAAGAGGTTATCTCTCCCGCCAATTTGCTTTTGACTGGGATTTTACCTCCTTTTGACCGCCATGTAAAGATGCGGGCCCGCTCTCTCCTGCTTTGGCGATTCCTTGAAGGCTTGCAAACATCTTCTTTTATAAAGCGCGGCGGCTTTCGCTTTCTGCTTTTCTTCCTCATTCACAGCCATCCGCCACTCATAAAACGAAACGAGTCCTGCGGCCTGCACAGCCGCCTTTCTTTGGTATGTACGCTGAGCCGAATAGACCGCGGCAGCCGCAGTTTTTCTGTCCGGCGTCACCCAGTTCATCAAAAAGACCATCCACACCCGTAAAGATACAAGCAAACGTTTCATAGAAAAACATCCCTCCGCTTCTTTTTGGCAGGCAGCCTTTTTAGCAGCCCGTTTTCTCAGCCACAGCCCGCAAGAAAAGACGGCCGATTTCTTTTCTCGCAAACTAGCGGCTCTAGCAAAACTCATGACTCTATGATAGACCGTGGAAAGAGAATTCTTTGTCACAATATGAGTGAAAAAACCAACTAGTTTTTAGAAGTTTTGTTGAAAGCTGAAAGAATTGAAATGAAAATTGGAGAACCGCTTTGAAAACTTTATACACAAGTTATCCCAAAGATAAGAACAACTTAATCACAAGAGATATCCACATGTCCACAAACTATATCTATATTTTGTATACGAACGTATATTCCTAACTATATATATACACAGGTTTATTCACTTATACACAGGGTTCTGTGTATAACTCCTTCGTTATACACAAACAAAATCCAATAAATGGTCCAAATGACACAAGGATTTTTTTGAATTTTCAAGAAATATATACTAGATCTTTCACATTTTTTCTAAATACAAAGGGGGAAACACATTGAAAAAGGGGATCATTCGCTTTCTGCTTGTAAGTTTTGTCTTATTTTTTGCGTTATCCACAGGTATTACGGGCGTCCAGGCAGCTCCGGCTTCTTCAAAAACGTCGGCTGATCTGGAAAAAGCCGAGGTATTCGGTGATATCGACATGACGACAAGCAAAAAAACAACCGTTATAGTGGAATTAAAAGAAAAATCCTTGGCAGAAGCGAAGGAAGCGGGAGAAAGCCAATCGAAAAGCAAGCTGAAAACCGCTCGCACAAAAGCAAAAAACAAAGCAATCAAAGCGGTGAAAAACGGAAAAGTAAACCGGGAATATGAGCAGGTATTCTCAGGCTTCTCTATGAAGCTTCCAGCTAATGAGATTCCAAAACTTCTCGCGGTAAAAGACGTTAAGGCAGTGTACCCGAACGTCACATATAAAACAGACAATATGAAGGATAAAGACGTCACAATCTCCGAAGACGCCGTATCTCCGCAAATGGATGACAGTGCGCCTTATATCGGAGCAAACGATGCATGGGATTTAGGCTACACAGGAAAAGGCATCAAGGTGGCGATTATTGACACTGGGGTTGAATACAATCACCCAGATCTGAAGAAAAACTTTGGACAATATAAAGGATACGATTTTGTGGACAATGATTACGATCCAAAAGAAACACCAACAGGCGATCCGAGGGGCGGAGCGACTGACCACGGCACACACGTAGCCGGAACTGTGGCTGCAAACGGAACAATTAAAGGCGTAGCGCCTGATGCAACACTTCTTGCTTATCGTGTGTTAGGGCCTGGCGGAAGCGGCACAACGGAAAACGTCATCGCCGGTGTGGAACGTGCAGTGCAGGACGGAGCAGATGTGATGAACCTGTCTCTCGGAAACTCTTTAAACAACCCGGACTGGGCGACAAGCACAGCGCTTGACTGGGCCATGTCAGAAGGCGTTGTCGCTGTTACCTCAAACGGCAACAGCGGACCGAACGGCTGGACAGTCGGATCGCCGGGCACATCAAGAGAAGCGATTTCTGTCGGTGCGACTCAGCTGCCGCTCAATGAATACGCCGTCACATTCGGCTCCTACTCTTCAGCAAAAGTGATGGGCTATAACAAGGAGGACGACGTCAAAGCGCTCAATAACAAAGAAGTTGAGCTTGTCGAAGCGGGAATCGGCGAAGCAAAGGATTTTGAAGGGAAAGACCTGACAGGCAAAGTCGCCGTTGTCAAACGAGGCAGCATTGCATTTGTGGATAAAGCGGATAACGCTAAAAAAGCCGGTGCAGTCGGCATGGTTGTGTATAACAACCTCTCTGGAGAAATTGAAGCCAATGTGCCAGGCATGTCTGTCCCAACGATTAAGCTTTCATTAGAAGACGGCGAAAAACTCGTCAGCGCCCTGAAAGCTGGTGAGACAAAAACAACATTCAAGTTGACGGTCTCAAAAGCGCTCGGTGAACAAGTGGCTGATTTCTCATCACGCGGCCCTGTTATGGATACGTGGATGATTAAGCCTGATATTTCCGCGCCAGGGGTCAATATCGTGAGCACGATCCCAACACACGATCCTGACCATCCATACGGCTACGGATCAAAACAAGGAACAAGCATGGCATCGCCTCATATTGCCGGAGCGGTTGCCGTTATTAAACAAGCCAAACCAAAGTGGAGCATTGAACAGATTAAAGCCGCCATCATGAATACCGCTGTCACTTTAAAGGATAGCGATGGGGAAGTATATCCGCATAACGCTCAAGGCGCAGGCAGCGCAAGAATCATGAACGCAATCAAAGCCGATTCGCTCGTCTCACCTGGAAGCTATTCATACGGCACGTTCTTGAAGGAAAACGGAAACGAAACGAAAAAAGAAACGTTTACGATTGAAAATCAATCTTCCATTAGAAAATCATACACACTGGAATACTCATTTAATGGCAGCGGCATCTCCACATCCGGCACAAGCCGTGTTGTGATTCCGGCACATCAAACCGGGAAAGCCACTGCAAAAGTAAAGGTCAATACGAAGAAAACAAAAGCTGGCACCTATGAAGGAACGGTTATCGTCAGAGAAGGCGGAAAAACGGTCGCTAAGGTACCTACATTGCTGATTGTGAAAGAGCCCGATTATCCGAGAGTCACATCTGTCTCTGTCAGCGAAGGGTCTGTACAAGGTACCTATCAAATTGAAACCTACCTTCCTGCGGGAGCGGAAGAGCTGGCGTTCCTCGTCTATGACAGCAACCTTGATTTCGCAGGCCAAGCCGGCATTTATAAAAACCAAGATAAAGGTTACCAGTACTTTGACTGGGACGGCACGATTAATGGCGGAACCAAACTTCCGGCCGGAGAGTATTACTTGCTCGCATATGCCGCGAACAAAGGCAAGTCAAGCCAGGTTTTGACCGAAGAACCTTTCACTGTTGAATAAGAAAAAGCCCTGCCGAATCGGCAGGGCTTTTTAAAGATCAGTCAGCAAACGCCTCCTGCAATAATCGATACGATCGGAGCTTATCTTCAAAATGATGTGTGATGGTCACCACCATGATTTCCTCTGTTTCATACGCTTTACTCAAAGCTAGCAGCCGCTCCTTAACCTGTTCTTTCGTACCGACAATCATTCGATTTCGATTATCAGCAATTCGTCTCTGTTCATAAGGAGAATACGTATTTTTCCGAACAGCTTCATACGAAGGAACTCCCTCTAAAGGAATACCCTGCTCTCCCGCCAAAAGTGTAAAATCAAGCACAGCCCCAAGCTCCTCTGCCTTCTCCTCCGTGTCAGCACAAAGAACAAAAACAGCAACTGCCGCTCGAGGCGTATCTCCTAACACAGATGGTTTGAATCGCCTCTTATACTGTCTGACAGTACCCTCTCCGCCCTCTCCATTGATAAAATGGGCAAACATATAGCCAGCGCCAGATTCAGCTGCGAGCAGCGCGCTTTCTCCAGATGAGCCGAGCAGCCACACATCCGGAGCCGTTGAAATATGCGGCGCAGCCGTCAGATTCGGAAAACGGTGTTTATCATCCGCCAAATCATGCAAATACATGGTCAGCTCCTTGATTTGCTGCGGATACTGATCAGCATTGCGCTTACCGCCGTCATTCAGCGCCCATGATGCAATCGGCATTCCCCCCGGTGCTCTGCCAAGCCCCAGGTCAATTCTTCCTGGTGTCAGCCCCTCCAGAACACGAAAGTTTTCAGCTACTTTATAAGCACTATAATGCGGCAGCATGACTCCTCCTGATCCAACACGGATTCGCTTTGTTTTCGCCGCTATATGACTGATTAGCACCTCAGGACTGGACCCTGCCAGCCGTTTTGAAAAGTGATGCTCAGAAACCCAAAATCTCTTATATCCAAGGTCCTCAGCAGCTTGAGCAAGCGCAACGGTTTGCTGTAAGGCCGTTTCAGCATTGCTGCCCTCTGATACTGGAGATTGATCTAATATACTTAATGAAACCATCCCTACCACCTCATCCTCATCGTATCACTGATCTTCTATTTTTTCTCCAAAGCCGCTCACACTGCTTATCAGTGTCCCCTATCATTCGCCATTTATTTGTGAAAGCCTGTCCCTATTTGTCGGAATATGTTACACGTGAAACATAAAAACCCCTCCAGACGGAGAGGTTTGCTTTAGTTTTTATTAAAGCCCTTTTCTTTCACGTAGTCATTTAAATACGTACGCGGCTTTTGCTTCATAAAGTTCAGTATTTGATCGGACCACGTTTCTTCCCGCTGCCCGTTTGTTCTTTCTCTATAGTAATCAGAAATGGTTTTGTCATACGTATTCATAGTATGACGGAAATCGTCTGTGTTCACATTATACGTATTCTCATGATAAACGGCCTGCTTTGGCAATCTCGGTTTTTTGCCGGAAAGGTTCGCAGGATGGCCTACTGCCAGTCCGAAAAGCGGGAGCACATGGTCAGGCGTTTGCAGCACCTCTGTCACCTTGTCCAGTTCATTCCGAATGCCGCCGATATAGCAAATGCCAAGCCCCATGGATTCAGCGGCAATGCTCATATTTTGCGCTGCCAGCGCCGCATCAATCAAGCTAACCATAAACATTTCTGTATTCTCGAGCAGCTCAGAAATATGTTCACCTTTTTCCTCAGCCAGTTTTTGATGGCGGTACAAATCCGCACAAAATACAAAAAAGTGTCCGTTCTTCTCAACGTAAGGCTGATTCCCAGCAAGCACGGACAGCTCACGTTTTTTCTCAGGATCAGAAACCCCGATAATCGAATATGCCTGCACATAGCTGGATGTAGACGCAGCCTGCGCACTTTTCACTAATGTATCAATTTCTTCAGCTGTCAAAAGCTGATCAGTAAAAGACCGGATTGACCGATGATTCAAAATGGTTTCGATTGTGTTATTCATCACAAAAACCTCCTTATCACTTTTTATCATATCCGAAAAAAAGTGATCTCAAAAGCGAAATGCTCTGCCCAAAAAAAGACAGCCTCTGTAAAGGCTGTCTGCATATTAAGAATTAAAAAGATAACTTCTGTATTTCGTCAGCTGCACACTTGCATTATATACAATCCCAAATCCGATTAACGTGGAAAGTGTCGAACTTCCCCCATAGCTGACAAACAGCAGCGGAATCCCGGTAACAGGCATAATGCCGATGTTCATTCCGATATTCTGGAATGTGTGGATCACAATTAACGCCGTATAGCCAACGCAAAAGAAAGAAGCGAAACGGTTAAACGGATGTATTTTGTCTATCAGAACGACAAGCCTGTAGATTAAAAAGAAGAACATGATGACAACAATTGCACAGCCTATAAAGCCAAATGACTCACCTATTATAGAAAAGATAAAGTCAGTCGTACTCTCTGGAACATAAACCTTCAAATTAGAAATACCATTACCTAAAATACCACCAGATCCTATTGCCATGATGGCCTGGTCAACTTGCCAGCTGTCATTTGAATCTTCCTGTGTCTCATTTGAAGCAGACACCCAAGAAGTGACCCGCTTAATTTGATAATCCTGTATTCCAACTGATTTAGCAACGTCAGGAAAGTTTATCATTACTAATAAAATTAATGAAATGAGTAAAATACCTGAACCAGCTATGATCGCAATCAATTTCCAGTTTATCCCTGACATAAAAACCATTACAAGAACGATAAACATACATATTCCCGCAGTCCCAGCATCCTGCATCAAGATAAGACCTACAGGAATAACTGCGACACCCGCAATCTTTAATAACAAGTGGATATCATCCCTAAGCGTCCGAACTCCTTTAGGATTAGCTTTTCCAATAACTGAAGCAAGCATCATAATCAAACCAACCTTCATAAACTCTGACGGCTGTATTGTTATTCTACCGATCCTAAACCAACTTTTTGCCCCTTTAATAACAGGTGCAATAGACTCGGGACTGATTTTAAGAATAATCAAAGATAAAATACCAATGATAAAAATATATAAACTTAACTTTTCAAGCTGTTCTAAATCAAAGTACAAAAGAACTGTAATGGCAACAGCCCCCAAAAAATAAAACACAATTTGCTGAATCCAATCCGTGTTCCCATACTGCCCAAACTGACCGGCAGCATAAATTGATACTACGCTTATAATAAAAAACACACCAAATATAAAAATCAAATCCCCCTGGTAAAAGGGGCTTTGCTGTTTCTTATATCGACTCATTCTATCCCGCCTTACATTTTCATCGGAAAATCACTAATGTTTATTATACATGAACCATGTTCAAGATGACACGTGAAGCTCGCTTCCTTTTATGTTTTTTCAGCATTTGCGGTGCTTTTTCAGCTACACGAAATATGACGTATCATAAACCGAAATGTTTCGATTGACACAAAACTTTTCAAATGAAAAAAACGCCATACCAAAAGAATTTGTTAAAAAACGAATGCGATAATGTGTTATGTTCCCAAATAATGTGATACCTCATAAGAAACAGCTAAAAATTCAGAGCCCCATGCCCATACATTCTCCTAGCACATTAAACGAAAAAAATAAGACGATAGATCCAGTCCATTTCTGCAAAAACACGTATCAATTTCTGGAAAACATGGTATAATAATTGTAACAGAATGTTCAAAAAACAATCACAAAACAGACACAACTCAGTTCCTCTATTTCATTTTTGTAAACGTTATCACAAAATGAAAGGAGACGGGTATGATGGACATGTTTTTTGCTTACTTACTGGTTGCCAGCGCAACGCCTCTCTTTATTTGGCTTGATAACAAAAAAGTCGCACTCTCAGCTATTCCGCCAATCATTTTAATGTGGGTATTCTTCTTCTTTTACGCAACAGAAAGCCTTTCTCCACTTGGACACACTCTCATGATTATCTTGTTTGCCGTCAACGTCATAGTCGCTCATATCGCCGCATTTATCATTTACGGCCTTCCGTATCTTCGCAGAAAGCGAAGCAGCTGAAGACAGCAAAAAACCCTCTTCCAATGAAGAGGGTTTTTTGTATTATTCGTTATGGCCTGAATGCTCTGAGTGTTCAGCGCCTCCAGGAGGATTTCCGTCCATATGGTCACCATGGTGATAGTGAGCCGCGAAAATCCAGATGGATCCAAGTACGATAACGATCGCGCCAAAGAATCCGAACAGCGTGTTTCCGACTTGGATCGTGCCGTTTTCGCTCTCTGTCATATGCATGAACATGAGAAGCTGCAGCGCCGCCTGAATGAAGGCGAAGCCGAAGATTATCCAAAGTTTTGCTGATGAGCTCAGGTCAGTATACACTGCAACCCATAGAGCCAGCAGGGTCAAAACTATAGACAGGATAAAACCTACAATGTGTTTCCATGGAAAGTGACTGTGTTCAGCAGATTTGTTTGCCATTTTACAGACCCCCCAATCCCATGAGATAGACACCTGTAAAGATGAAAATCCATACAACATCTAAGAAGTGCCAGTACAAGCTTGAGATAAAGATTTTAGATGAAGTTTGCGGGGTTAAGCCGCGTTTCTTCAACTGAATCAGAATTCCTGTGATCCAGAAAATCCCGATTGTTACGTGAGTTCCGTGAGTTCCAAGTAAAACAAAGAATCCAGACCAGAACGCACTTGTACTGAGAGCCGCTCCTTCATGTACATAGTGAACAAACTCGTTGATCTCGCATCCGACGAAGCCGGCCCCGAGAAGAAGAGTGATAATTGTCCAAATGACTACGCCTTTTAAACTTCCGCGGCGCATTTCATGAACAGCGATCCCGCAGGTAAAGCTGCTGATCAGCAGCAAGAACGTCATAATCATTACCAGATTGACTTCAAATAGTTCGTCTGGCAAGACACCTCCAGCTGTTCTGTTTTTAAGAACGAAGAAGGTTGCAAATAGTGTTGAGAACAACACAATTTCTGCCCCTAAAAAGATCCAAAACCCGAGAATATTAAGTCTGCCGGTTTCAGATTGATATTCCATAGGCGCGTTAGAATTGCCGTGTTCTGCATGTTCCATAACTCACGCCTCCTTATTCGGAAATCTTTCTTTCCGTCTCTTTTATTTCATCAACACTAATGTAGTAGCCGTTGTCGTATTCGAATGAACGCAGAACCATGCAGAGCAGGACTCCGATCAATCCGACTACGCCCATCCAGTACCATTCAAATACCAGTCCAAAGCCAGCGAGACCGAAGGCAACAGACATAAAGAACGGTCTGCCTGAGTTGCTTGGCATATGGATTTTCTTGAATTTGCTTTCAGGGTATAATTCAGTTTTTTCTTCTTTCATATGCAGGAATGCATCTTGAGATTTGACTTCAGGAAGCACCGCAAAGTTGTAATGCGGCGGAATCGCAGAAGAAGTCGCCCAATCAAGCGTACGTCCCACACCCCATGAATCTCCGCTGATTTCACGAGTAGAGTAACGGAAGCTGTAGTAGATGTTATAGCAAAGGATTAAGAATCCTACACCCATCATGAAAGCTCCGACAGTTGAGATAAAGTTCAATGTTGTCCAGCCGTCGTTCGGTCCGTATGTGTAAATACGGCGAGGCATGCCTTGAAGCCCCAAGAAATATTGCGGGAAGAAACAAATATTGAACCCGATCATAAAGATCCAGAAGAACCATTTTCCGATTCTTTCGTTCAGCTTGTGGCCGAACATTTTTGGATACCAGAAAATAAATCCGGCGAAACAAGCAAATACAGTACCCGCGATCAGCACATAGTGGAAGTGAGATACAAGGAAGTACGTATTATGGTATTGATAATCCGCTGCTGCCATCGCAAGCATAACCCCTGTAACCCCGCCGATAACGAAGTTAGGAATGAACGCAAGCGCCCACAGCATAGGTGTTGTAAAGCTGATTCGGCCTTTATACATTGTAAAGAGCCAGTTAAAGATTTTAACCCCGGTTGGGATTGAGATTGCCATTGTCGTAATTGAGAAGAATGAGTTAACGGACGCACTGTTCCCCATTGTGAAGAAGTGGTGAGTCCAAACTAAGAAACTCAATACAGAGATGGCGATAATAGAACCAACCATTGCTTTGTAACCAAACAATTGTTTTCTTGCAAAGCTTGAGATGATTTCTGAGAAAATACCAAACGCCGGAAGTATAACGATATATACTTCAGGATGTCCCCAAATCCAGAACAAGTTAGCCCAAAGCATCGGCATACCGCCTGCTTCCAATGTGAAAAAGTGAGCGCCGAACAAACGATCAAATGATAAAAGTGCTAATGCTACTGTAAGTACAGGGAACGCAAACACGATAATAACCATTGTGATCAGTGTTGTCCATGTGAACATTGGCATACGCATTAATGTCATGCCTTTTGTTCTCATTTTTAAGATTGTTACCATAAAGTTGATCCCTGTCATCAGGGTACCGATACCGGCAATCTGAAGTCCGAGGAGGTAGTAGTTCTCACCCGGCCCAGGGCTCATGTCGTTACTTGCAAGCGGCATATAACTCGTCCAGCCTGCGTTCGGAGAACCTCCGATAACGAAAGAAATATTGAAAAGCATCGCCCCTACAAAGAACGTCCAGAAGCTCAGGTTGTTCAAGTAAGGGAACGCAACGTCGCGGGCACCGATTTGAAGAGGCACAACAACGTTAATAAGACCGATTAAGAACGGCATCGCCATGAAGATGATCATGATTGTACCGTGAGTTGTAAAAATTTCATTATAGTGGTTTGAGTCTAAAAAACTGTTATTCGGAAGCGCTAGCTGGGCACGCATCATCAGACCGTCGACACCGCCGCGGAATAACATTATTACAGCAGATATAATGTACATGATTCCGAGTTTTTTATGGTCAACAGTAGTTATCCATTCAGACCACAGCCATTTCCACTTTTTGAAGTAAGTCAGTACAAAAATAATGGCAATGGTTGAAAGCGCAATGGAAACTTGTGCGCCCAGAATTAATGGGTCACCAGTTACGAAAAATTCGTCCCATTTGAATTTCATGCAGGCTTCCTCCTTTCCTGATCAATATCATTCTTCTGTATCATCAGACTTCTTAAATTCGTTTTTCTTTACGTTTTCAAACGGATCTGTTTTAGAGTGCGGTGAAACGGCTTGATAGCCAAGGCGTTTGCGCGCCTCCATCGCGTACTCAGCGTCTTGTCCGTGATCAACGTATTTCAAGTGAGTAGAAGAGAACGTTAATTCGTCCACATTTTCAGGAAGCATCAATTCATCATACTTCTCTTTTGTCAGCTTAGGAGCCTCGTTCTGAGTCTTTTTCACCCAGCTGTTAAAGTCTTTTTCTGTGACTGCATTCACATCAAACTCTTGGTCTGCAAAATGTTCACCTGTGAAGTTCGCGTTGCGGCCTTCGTAAGTACCCACTTTGTCAGCCTGTAAGTATTGATCCATCAGCATTCCTGCCATCGCATATTTTTGCCCTCCAAGCTGAGGAATCCATAGCGAAGCCATTGAATCTGCAGATGAGATTTTGAACAAGATCGGGCGATCGACAGGAATGTTTAAGTAGTTGACCGTTTCAATATCCTGTTCAGGGTAGCTGAATACCCATTTCCAGTCTACCGAAGTAGCATAAACAACAAGAGGCTCTTTATCTTTTGTTGCTTCAGGAGCTTTTTCTAACGAATATATCGTCTGTACTGTTGGCACAGAAAGTGCAATGACGATTAAAATTGGGATCACTGTCCAGACTACTTCTAAAAACGTGTTACCGTGAATTTCTGGGTTATAAGATCCATTATCTTTGCCTTTACGGTCGCGGTATTTTACTAAAATAATGGTAAATAGAACAAAGACGACCCCGACGATAAACAGCATAAATCCGATAGATAACAGGATTAAATCACTTTGCTGTTCAGCTACAGGTCCTTTCGGATCTAGTACTGAAGCATTGCTGCATCCCCCAAGGACGAAAACCACAGTTAACAGCGCTAATACAAGCAACGGTTTTAATGCTCTGAACAAGAAGATCACCATCCTTCCTATTGATGTAATAAATCTGAAGTGCATACTTCCTCAAAATCTTTTCTCTACTTTGTTATGCTATCAAAAACTTCACTTATTAGCTTTATTTTTTTATAAACTTCATCCCATTTTCGCTTAAATGTCATAAAATCGACAAAAATTGCTCCAACTTTATTCACATCTATCGCTTAAGATGAAAAGTTTCTAGTTATTTCCGCATATAAGTAAAGAAAAGATGATGAAGAACTAATTCTGACAAATAAAGGTTTACCACAATAAAAAACTTAGGTCAATCAAAAATTTCATTTTGTTAAACTTTCTAGATAGGAATTATTTTTTCCTTGTCTAGCATCTTTTCACACGGTTACCATTTTAACGCATCAAATATTGAAAGAAAAGGCGCAATGAAGAGCCAATATGCTCTGAATTGTCCGTATTTTTTAATGAGAGCATCCAGTTGTTTATCTTATACAAAAAAGAGGAATGATATAAGCAAATAAATAAAAAATAGGATGTGTTGCATGATGAGTTTTCTTATTTCACTTATCGTCGCTATTATTATCGGATGGCTTGGAAGCCTGTTTGTAAAAGGAGATATGCCCGGAGGAATTATCGGGTCTATGATCGCAGGTCTTATTGGCGCCTGGATCGGACACGGGCTGCTTGGAACATGGGGGCCGCACCTAGCCGGATTTGCCATTATTCCAGCGGTAATCGGTGCAGCCATTGTTGTCTTTCTAGTAAGCCTGTTAACCAGAAAAAGAGGATAAAAGCAGCAGCACCCGAAGCGTCAGCGCTTTGGGTGTTTGTTTTGCCATAAAAATCGAAAAAGCCTCAACCCTAGCGGTTGAGGCTTTTGACTGGTTTGACGCCCAACTGGTCGATAAACCTTCTGAAGGCCTGTTTTCCTTCTGTTGTCTGTTTAAACACACCGGCGTGTTCAAGAATGCGAGCGAATACATGTCCCAGCTCTTCTTTTATGACTAGATCTGCATTCTCTTTTGTTATGGTTCTTTTTTCCATCATCCGAATAGCCCACTCACTATGTTTTGCCGTGAGCGGATTTTGTTCTAAAGCTGTTTTCGGATCAGCAGAGCATAGCGCCGCTGCCGTTTCTTTCATTTCCTCCTGTAAGCGGCCCGGCAATATCGCCAATCCCATGACCTCAATCAGGCCGATATTTTCTTTTTTAATATGGTGAACTTCCTTATGGGGATGAAATATCCCTAATGGATGCTCCTCATCCGTCCGGTTGTTCCTCAGTACGATATCGAGTTCGTACAAGCCTCCCCTGCGCCGCGCAATCGGTGTGACCGTATTATGGGGCGTATCGCCTGTATAGGCGGCAATGCCGGCTTTTTCATCGGAATACGTCTGCCACGTGCGGAAGATATGGTCAGCAGCTTCGGCGACATGACCCGGTTCGTCTCCTTGGAGCCTGAGCACAGACATCGGCCACTTCACTAAGCCCAGCGACACGCCGGGATAATCTTTTAATTCATAAACGTCTTCCGCTTCTGCACGTGCCATTGGAAAATCATGCGCGCCGCCTTGGAAATGATCATGGCTTAGGATGCTGCCGCCGACAATCGGCAGATCCGCGTTTGAACCGATAAAATAATGCGGATACTGCCCGAGAAATGACAGCAGCCTTTCAAATGTTTTTTTGCTGATCTCCATCGGTTCATGTTCACCTTTTAAGACAATGCAGTGCTCCGGATAATAGACATATGGCGAGAATTGCAGGAACCATTGTTCGTCCTCAAGGGTGACCGGAATGATTCTGTGATTTTGCCGGGCTGGATGATTCACGCTTCCCTCGAACCCGACATTTTCTTTACACAGCAAACACATCGGATAATTTGTCTGTTCCTGCTCTTTTGCAGCCGCAATCGCTTTCGGGTCCTTTTCAGGCTTTGATAGGTTAATGGTCATTTCCAGTTCGCCATATTCGGTCGGCACCGTCCAATGAACATTTTTGGCGATTCTGTCAGTCCGTATATAATAGACATCCTCTGAATATTGATAGAATTCCTTTGTCGCCTGTTTTGGGCCGTATAATGCTTTTGTCTCTTCAAATTTGCGAATGACCTCTGACGGAGCAGGTACAAAACAGCCCATCAGCTTTGCGCTGAGCAGGTCACGGTACGTATCTGTATCCGCTTCCATTCGGCCGGTTTCGGCAGCCCATTTATAGATGGGAGCGAGCAAGTCCGGCAGGCTTTGTGACTGCTTGATGCAGATGCCGGAGACCGGCTCGGGATGTGTGATGCCCAGCGCTTCATAAAGGCGGTTTCTCGTATATTCCCGATCCCAGATCGAAATCAATTTTCGTTCCAGGCCATACTCAAGCAGCTGTTCCAGATGTTCAATAATACTCATATGTCACTCCCCCTTTAGTTCTCTCGCTCCCTCTCCGATATCCGCGACATAAAAATCCGCTCGGAGCCCTGTTTTTTCTTGATATCTGTCTCCAACCTTCTGAATAAAATCATCAACGAATTCATCTTTTACAATGCTGATAGTGCATCCGCCAAAGCCTGCTCCCGTCATTCTTGATCCAATTACACCTTCGTGATCCCATGCCGCAAACACAAGCTCATCAAGTTCAGGGCATGTTACTTCATAGTCATCCTTCAATGAAAGGTGGGATTCCTTCATTAACTGCCCGATTTCATCTATATTGTTCTCTTTGAACATATGGGCCGTCTTAATAGCACGATGATTTTCGTATACAGCGTGCTTTGCCCGGCGTCTGTTCGTTTCACTTTGGATCAGGCTGGAATGCGCATCGAAATCAGAAGGCTTGATGTCGCCCAGTGCTGCAATATCGAGGCCTTTTTTCAGATCAAGCAATGCATCATTGCATTCTTGGCGTCTCGTATTATAGCTCGAGTCAGCCAATGTCCTTTTTTTGTTCGTGTTCGCGATGACCAGCGCGAGGCCTGAGACATTGAGTTTGCTATATTCATAGTCAAGCGTGTCACAGTTCAGCAGCATCGCATGATGTTTTTTCCCCATTCCAATTGCAAATTGGTCCATAATTCCGCAATTGACGCCGATAAAATGGTTTTCCGCATGCTGCGCCATTTTCACAAGCTCTAGCGCATCTACTTCAGGATGAAAATAGCTTTGGAGCACGACCCCCATCAGCAGTTCAATAGAAGCGGAAGACGACAGTCCCGCCCCGTTTGGAATATTCCCTGAAAAAACAATGTCAAAGCCATGGGGAACTGCATATCCCCTCTGTTGAAATTCATAAATCACGCCTTTTGGGTAGTTCGCCCAGTCGTCTTCTTTTTGATAGCGAATGTCGTCAAGGCTGCATTCCTTGATCCCTTCGTCTTTAAAGTTGTCTGAATACATCCGGACAACCCCGTCTTTTCTTTCTGCAACAGCAGCATATGTACCCATTGTCAGCGCGCACGGAAAGACATGCCCGCCGTTATAGTCTGTATGTTCTCCAATCAGATTCACTCTTCCAGGTGCGAAAAAAAACCGTAACCCCTCTTTTTCTCCGAATACACTTGCAAATATCCCCTTCAGCTCTTCCCGCATGTGCAATCACCTTTCTGGTTTTTATTTTTTATTCCCCTTATTTCTTTATAGAAAACGGCAGATCATATGCTGCTGTCCTCTCATACCCCTTCTTCTTTTGTTTTTTTAAAGACGAGCCATTTGCTCGCAACATAGTTGACGACAACAATGACCGCGTTGTCGAGTATTTTGGCCAAGGTTTCATTTGTATTGAACTGGCCGACAAGAATGATCATCATGCCTAAATCTATGCCGAGAGACAGGACCCGAACGCTGAAAAAAGCAGTGAGCTCTTTCAGCAGGCTCTGCAGATCATGTGTTTTTTGCTGAAACACATATAATTTATTTGTTATGTAAGCAAACAGCACGGACAAAATCCAAGCGGCAACAGTGGCGGCTTTGTAATCCACATTCATGATCTCTACCAATATATAAAAGCTGGCGATATTCACAATGGTTGTGAAAACCCCCATAATGATATACATAATTATTTCTCTATACTTCACTGATGTTCCTCGCTTTCTGAAAAACTTTTCAAAATTCTTGGCGTCTCGTGCTCTCTGTCTAAAGTAAAAAATACCGAGAGTGCGTCTAAAAAGCTGCGGAAGGTGGCTGGCTGGCCCAATACATATGATTGTTTGATGATTCCGTCGAGGACTGCACATATTATTTTAGCCGTATATTCAGGATCAATACAGGCGTCAATCAGCTTTCTCTCCTTCAGCCACTTAATATATAACACATTTTCTTCCACCCACAATTCGTACAGCCGGACATAGGCCTTGCATTTCTTTAAGACTTTATATGTCGGCATGTTCATGGCAAACGAGGTGATGTCCCACGACGGCTTATTTATGTAATAGGAATAAAGCAGTTCTGCAGCGTGTTTTGCAGCCTCGTCCAATGTCAGCGATTTCACTGACTCCCGCTCCATTTGATCAAGATACCCTATAATGATCTTTTTTTTCATCTGACGTTTTTCGAGAAGGTACAGCAGAAAATCGTCCTTGCTGACAAAATGAACATAAAATGCTCCTTTGCTGTACCCGGCGGCTCTGCTGATATCTTCTACAGAAACCGGATCATACGCTCGGTCAATCAACAAATTCACGCCAGCGTCTATAAAACTTTCAAATGTTGCTTCTCTTTTAATTTGAAATTTGTTTTTTTTCATATTTTTCTCCTGGCGGTAATGATTACCCTTATCTTACACCGGATCAATCTTTAGCGGTATTTATTTCTTTGAACGGTTATGCTATTCGGTTTCCCAGGGGTCATTTTTAATAGGCTAAATGATTTATTTTCATTTACATACTATCCAGTCAGTATTTAATTGTTTATTATTATAAATAAGGTCCATTGGTTATATTAGTCATTTTTTTAGGGAATAGGTAGGTGGTTTTTCCTTCAGTTTGTGAACACCGAGCAACTATGTGTGAAATTTGTTGTACTCGCCTCATCATCGCGCTGGCTTGTCTTTTATTGCCCGCATGTTGCAGGAAAACATTTTATACAATTGGAGGTTACTATGAAAACTCATGTTAAAAAAGATTTGGACAAAGGTTGGCATATGTTAATTCAAGAAGCTAGATCCATTGGATTAGGCATTCATGATGTGAGGCAGTTTTTAGAATCTGAGACAGCATCGAGAAAGAAAAACCACAAAAAAACCGTCCGGCAAGACTAGTCCGAACAGGCGGATCTATTTACCTCTGGCTTTTCTATCACCTGATCTGAGTTTTCACCATATCCTCTATTCAAAAGCAAATCGCTGCGCTGAGCTTGAGGACAAACGGTGTGTCAGCTAACTACGACAGACAGCCGGTGATGCGAACATGATAACCGTGCTCTGGTAAACAGCAGCTTTGCTGAGAACAAGCTGCATTCGGTGAGGTTTTGAAAGCAAACTCGTTTATACACGGCCGAGCTTGAAAACCTTCGCCTGTCTTTAGACCACTGTGTTCACCTCTTCACGACTTCCTTCTTTTTTCATCCTCCAGATATTGTTCAACGCATAAATCGGACTTTCAGTACATACCTATTGGTGTACCTTTTTGCTTACGTTTAGCGAATAAAAGGAGGGAAAGCCATGTACAAAGCTGATTATAAACAGATTGCTGCAACGCCGTCTTTTCAAGCTTTTTTAAAGCAGAAACGCGCTTTTATTGTTCCTTCTGCGATTTTCTTTTTTGTTTTTTATTTTTCACTCCCTGTTTTGACATCTTATTTCACCTTTTTGAATGCACCGGCCATTGGAGCTGTTTCATGGGCTTGGCTGTTCGCCATCGCCCAATTCGCTATGACCTGGATACTGAGTACTGTGTATTCCCGGAGAGCCGCCCATTTCGATAAGTATGTAAGCGCTTTAAAAGAGGATCTGAAGGGTGAACAGACATGAATATGACTGCTTTTTTATTATTTTTGGCGATTGTTGGCCTGACGCTTATTATCACGTATTTTGCCGCGAAGCGGACGAAAACGACGAGTGAGTTTTATACGGCGGGCGGCGGGCTCACCGGCGTTCAGAATGGACTGGCAATTGCCGGTGACTACATGTCTGCCGCCTCGTTTCTCGGGATTGCCGGAATGATTGCGTTATATGGATTTGATGGCTTCTTTTACAGCATCGGTTTTCTGGTGGCTTATCTCGTTGTCTTGTACATCGTGGCGGAGCCGCTTCGGAATCTTGGAAAGTACACGATGGCAGACATGATTGCCGCTCGCTTTAAAGAAAAGAAAATCCGCGGTGTCGCGGCTCTCAATACCATTGCCATCTCTACTTTTTATATGATCGCCCAGCTCGTGGGGGCGGGCGCGCTGATCAAACTGCTTCTAGGGCTGGATTATACTATGGCTGTCCTCATCGTCGGAGTGCTGATGACCATTTATGTCGTGTTTGGCGGCATGATCGCGACAAGCTGGGTTCAAATTATTAAAGCCGTTTTGCTGATGGCCGGCACACTCGTGATTTCGATTATCGTGTTTTCGAAATTCGGCTTTAGCCTCAATACCATGTTTGAGCAGATGAAAACGGCTACTCCGCTTGGCGCTGATTTTTTGAATCCCGGAAATAAATACAAGGTGCCGCTTGAGACCTTGTCGTTAAACTTGGCACTCGTGCTGGGAACCGCCGGGCTTCCGCATATATTGATCCGGTTTTATACAGTTAAGGATGCCAAGACGGCCCGTACATCCGTTGTGTCAGCGACATGGATTATCGGTGTGTTTTACATTATGACGGTGTTTCTCGGCTTTGGTGCCGCGGCATTTGTCGGTTTTGACGCGATTACAGCGGCTGATCAAGCGGGAAATATGGCGGCTCCGCTTTTAGCAAAAGCGCTCGGAGGAGACTTTCTGTTCGCGTTTGTATCAGCCATCGCCTTTGCCACCATTTTGGCTGTCGTGACAGGGTTGGTGCTGTCTGCCGCCTCAGCATTTGCCCATGATATTTACAGCCAGATCATCAGAAAGGGAGAAGCAACTGAAAAAGAACAAATGAAAGCGGCCAGATGGGCTTCTGTCGCCGTGTCAGTACTCTCGATTCTCCTTGCGATTTTTGCACAATCCTTAAATGTGGCGTTCCTTGTTGCACTCGCGTTTGCGGTAGCCGCCAGCGCAAACCTTCCGCTGATTGTGTTTACAGTCTTCTGGAAACGATTCAATGCCTCAGGCGCTTTATGGGGCAGCCTGACAGGCCTGATCAGCGCGCTTGTGCTGGTATCGATGAGCCCTAGTGTGTGGGACCCGGCCGGAGGTGCTATTTTTACCGGTGATCCGCTCATTCCGCTGTCTAATCCAGGAATTATTTCCATCCCGCTCGGCTTTCTCGGCGCGTGGCTCGGAACGGTGCTGTCGTCTGATAAAACAATTGATGAAGATACGTTTGCAGAAATTCAGGTGAAGGCGCATACTGGCGTCCATATGGAACAGGAATAAAAAAAGCTCTCTTTATAGAGAGCTTTTTCCTTGTCTTTTCTTCTGTTCGTCAGAAATCGCTTTTTCAAATACATCCTTGCCGGCAGCACCTGGAATTACAGTGTCGCCGATAATAAAGGTTGGAACGGCTGTGATGTCAGCCTCTTCATAAGCGTGCTTCAAGGCTTGGCGTTGCACGTCCTGATATGTTCTTGTTTCCAGTGCTGATTTAAATGATGCACCGTCTAATCCCACTTCCTCGGCGAGCTTCGTCAAGATGTCAATATCGCCAATATTTTGGCCCTCCTGGAAAAACGCCTGAAAGACACGGGTGTTGTATTCATGTCCTTTATTGTATTCCTTCGCAAAATGGAAGCCTTCAAACGCGAGGTCTGTATACGGATGGGGCGAGACGTTTGGAAAATTGATCTCGACTCCTAATTTCTCCGCCATTGGCTGAATTGATGTCTGCCACATGTACTGTTTGGAAGGATCATTGACCGGATCAAGCTGAGGAGATGGGCTTGGGCGCAGTTCAAACGGCATCCACTCGACTTCAACATCCTTTTCTTTTATTGCTTCTTCAAAAGCGGCTTTTCCAACGAAACAAAATGGGCAGACGTAATCTGAATAAACTTTAATGTGTACTGTCATGATAATCTCCTTTCGTATAAATTGATTTTAAACTGTAACAATTAAAGTTACAACTGTTTTTTAAATAAAGAAGCCGATTAAGGCTTCTTTCAGATTGTTGACAAAATCCTAAAAAGTTTTAGGATTTTGTCATCCTTTCAGCGTGATTGAAAACCCTTGAAGTCTAGGAAAGCCGAGCATTGGAGCGGAGCGAATGCTCTAATTCGTGAGCACCAACGCACAGGCTTGACAACGAATGCGAGGGTTTGTCGACACGCTGAAAGAAGCCTGTAAAGGCTTCTTTTATGATTCCAGCAAACGCTGGGCAATATATTCTCCTTTTTTGCAGCCGCCTGGGCATGCGTATAAAGCAGAACCGATTGTTTGTGTATATTCGTTTAACGCATCCTTTGCTGAAAGAGCCTTCAGCATCGGGATAAACTGATTGTCGGGATTTTTTTGAAAACTGATAAACAGAAGACCTGCATCCATATAGCCGGTTTTCGGATCAAGCCCTTCTGTGTAAGAGAAAGCTCTTCTCAAAATTTGTTTTCCCGTAGATTTCGCTAGACTGACGTGTGAATTAGACGGAATTTGATTCAGCTTCACGGGATCTGTTTCCTTTTTCTGCCCAAAAGGCGCCCCTGAGCTTTTTCTGCGGCCGAAGGTATCCTCTTGGTCCTTGAGGGAAGAGCGGTCCCATATCTCAAGGAACATTTTGATTTTCCGGAAAGCCATATAGGTGCCGCCCGTCATCCAGTCAGGCTCACCGGACTGAACCCACACGATCGAGTTCATCAAGCTGTCATCCTCCGTGCTCTGGTTGCCTGTTCCATCTTTGAACCCGAAGAGGTTGCGCGGTGTTTCGCCATTTTTTCCTCCGCTTAAAAAGCCTTTGTTCACAAAGCGGACCTCACAAGTGCCGACCGCTTGATTTAGCAGGTTACGCAGCGCGTGAAACGCCACTTGCTCATCGTCTGCACATACTTGAATGCAGATGTCCCCGCCTCCCTGCTTTTCATCCAGGTTGTCATTGGGCATCGCTGGAAGAGCGGCTAGGTGCTTCGGCTTTTTGCTTTTCAGCCCGAAGCGGTCCTTTCCGTCTTTTTCAAAAAAGCTAGGCCCAAATCCGAATGTGACCGTTAAGTTGGAAGGGGATAAATCAGCAGACTCACCTGTATCCTGCGGCGGCAGATATTGATTTCTCTGCTCCGCTGACATTTTCTTGCCAGATGTCAGCATCTGTGTGAGACTTGTCCAGTTTCTAAATAACGTAATGATGTCGCTTTTGTCTTTTGCTGTTACATCCAGGGCAGCAAAATAGACATACGTCTGATGGGCAGTTGTGATTCCGGCCTGATGCTTTCCGTAAAACGGAACAATCTGCTCCTCCTCTTTTTCATCCTTTTTCGATGGCTTAGCCGCAGTCTGAACAAGCGGAGCGAGACCGCCGAGACCGCTGGCACCGATCGCAACGGCTGCCCCCGCCATCGCTCCCCATTTTAAAATGTCCCGTCTGTGAATTTGTTCTGGCTTTTTTTGTTCATCGCTCATGATGTTACAAAACTCCTTTTATAGCACATTCGCAATCTTCGACATGGTTTCAGAAAGAGTCGTCAGCTTTGTGCTCAGCTCTCTGATTTGCTTTTCACTTAATTTATCATAAGACGTATAGGACTGATCACTTGTTTTGTATTTTGCCATTAAAACTTCAAATTCGCTGAACTCCGTATCCAGTTTTTCCGTCAAGTCGGAGTGATCTTTTACAAGCGCGCTTTTCACTGTTTGATAAACGGCTTCGGAGCCTTCCACATTTGCCATAAGGTCAACTAAATCAATCCGTGAGTAGCGCTCTTCTTCTCCCGTGATTTTCGAAATTCCGGCTTCGTTCAGAAGCTCCATCGCGCCTGCAACAATTTGTTCAGGGGTTAATTTCAGTGATTGAACTGAACCGTCAAGCTCTTTTACATCCTTGAGAAGCTGGTCAGCTGTTGCCTTTTCCCCGGAAATATCTTGATCCTTCCAAATGGCCTTCTCAAGCTTATGGAAGCCTGTCCATTTGTCTCCTTCTTCAACATCGTTTTCTCGTGCATCAATTTTCGGGTCAAGATCTCCAAGGCTTTCAGCGATCGGTTCGATACGCTCGTAATAAACACGCGCTTTCGCATATAACGTTTTGGATTTTTCGATATCACCGGATTTCACAGCACTCGTAAATGCTTCAGTCGCTTTGACAAGCTGGCCACTCTGCTTTTTGACATAGCCTTTATACTCATCCGCTGCTTTAGCCAGCTGATCGCTAGCCTTTTTGCCGCTCTTCTTCGCTTCTGTCAGGTCTTCTAAGGATGCTTTCAATGACTCGGATTCTGTCTTGATTTTTGCTGCATCCGGTTTGTCTTTTTGCGCTTCTGTGTAGATTGGCTGAAGATGCTTTTCGATTTCTGTATATTCGAATGGATAGTCGCTGCGAATATCGTTTTCAAAGGAAAGCCAGTAGCTGTTTAACTCTTTCCCCTTCTTTTCAATCTCTTTTTGGTCTCCTTTTTCCGCTGAGTCATTCAGCTTAGAAATGATGGTTTCCATTTTATTTACGGATGCGGTGATTTCTTTAGTGACCCCGCTTTTTTCAGATGAAGCTTTTTCTTTGGTTGAAGATGTGTCATTGGCTCCGCAGCCTGCGCACAGCGCAAGTATGCATCCGGCTGATACAGCGATTTTTGTGAAATTCATTTTGTCAGTTCCTTTCCGTTTGTAAAATGTTTTGCCGCTTCTGAAACAAGCGCAATCAGTAAAAAGAGGAAAATCAACATTTGCGGAATCGTGCTGTACACAGACGGATAAATTCCTAGCACCGATACAGACGGCAGCCAGCTTTCTGCATCAGACGGAAGAATGCCCGCCAGCTGAAGGCTGTGAACGCCGGTTCCGAGAAATTTCACGCACATATACAGGACAACCGCCATTGATAGAAGAAAAAACGGCTTCAATGGAATGCGCATTCCGAGCTTGATCATCAGAACACCGACGATGACGAGAACGATAAGCCCTGCGGCAGTTCCGCCGATCAGTTCAGTGAGCGGAAGCTTCCCGACAAGCCCGATGAAAAAGATGACCGTTTCGAGACCTTCTCTTACAACTGCCAGAAATGCAATGAGCGCAAAGGAAAGCAGGCTTCGTTTTTTTAGTGCCTGTGACTTCTGGATATTGATTTTTTCTCTCCATTTATCCATTGAGGCGTTTCTGTGCAGCCACACCCCGACATACAAAAGCATGACAGCGGACAGTACGCCGGTAACGCCGCCAAGCAAGAAATTGTTTTCTCCGAATACACTGGAGGAGAACAGAACCGTGACACCGATGCCGGCTGCTAAGGAAACAGCCATGCCGGCGGACGCCCCGCCCCAGATCCATGTCGAGGAACGCGTAACCCGCGCTTTTTTTGTCATGGTTAATAGCGCTCCGATGACAAGGAGGGCCTCCATTCCTTCACGAATCGGGATCAGCGCCGCATCCCACCAGCTGTAGCTGCTTGAAGCGATCGGCTCGAGCAATTGAATCATTTCGTCAATTTGCTTTGATACCTTTTCAGGATGGCTGCCGATCTCCGCCTTCATCAGCGCCAGATTTTCCTCCGATGTCGTATAGGCTTCTTTCGATTGGGACACGACATCTCCCTCAACAGCGAGCCAGGATGTAACTAAATTGTCGATTGCGGATGACGCTTCATCCAATTGTTTTTTTTCTATGAACTGTTTTGTGTCTTTCAAGCTTTGTATATAGGCTGTTAAGGACGCCCTTGATTGACCTGAGGATGTCTTTTTCAGCACGACAGCCTGCTGATAGGTTTCTAAATGAGACGCAAGCTCTTCAAGCTGTGTTTTGAGCTTGCCTGCGTCTTGATTGATAAAAGAAAGAGAAATCATCGCGATATTCGCGTCCATTTCACTGTGAGAAGAAAGGTTTTCTTTCTTAATAGAAGGTTCTTCTTTTTTCCACTTCGCTTTGAAGGTGTCAAACGTTTGTTGTGCCGAATCCATATCCCCGTCTTTTACGGATTTGATCATTTGCTTGTTTAATTGAATTAATGCGGCGATCGGATCATCTTCCGCATGTGCCGCAGAACCGAAAACCATCAACAAGCTGAATAGAATAAGTGCCAGCCCCCGAGCCATCATGTTCCTCCTATAATTGAAAATGATTATCATTGTATAACATAATCATAGCCAGTTCTTGTCCTTTGTCAATTAAAATTTGAAGGTCTGAAAACCTTGATGGACAGCAAAAAAGCTGTCCTTTTACAGAACAGCCCTTTGAAGGAAAATGAACGATTATCTTCCTGTTTTATACGTTTGAATTTCCTCACGAAACTTGCGTGCAGCACTCTCAGGATCCTCCGCCTGACTGATGGCGCTGATCATACTGACGCCATCGGCCCCCGCTTGGATAACAGGTGCGGCATTATCTATTGTGATTCCGCCGATGCCGACAATTGGAATGCTGATGCCTTGACGGCGCACTGCTTCGATAAGAGATACACCCTGTACCGCTCTCGTATCTTTTTTCGTTTCAGTCGGATAGATCGGCCCAAGCCCGACATAATCCGCTCCGTCTTCTTCGGCTTGCTTCACCTCAGACATCGTATGAGCGGAAACGCCGAGAATCATATCACCTATGGCAGCTCTTACCTCTTTCGCATTTGCGTCTTCCTGGCCGATGTGGATACCGTCAGCTTTCAGCTTCAGA
This sequence comes from Bacillus sp. LM 4-2, assembly GCF_000978495.1. Classification (NCBI taxonomy): domain Bacteria; kingdom Bacillati; phylum Bacillota; class Bacilli; order Caryophanales; family Bacillaceae; genus Bacillus; species Bacillus sp. LM 4-2. The sequence continues at coordinate 3,783,246 of NZ_CP011101.1, forward strand.
GCCATTTCCACATCATCATTGACAATGAACGGAATACCAGCTTCACGGCAAGCTGCCTGCGCTTTTTCAGCAAATTTAATCCGAGCCTCTCCTGTCAGCGCATCCCCGCCTTTTTCACGGAACTGGTACAGGGTGGCACCGCCTTTTAACGCTTTTTGTACAACTGTAACAGGATCGGCTTTCGTATTGTTTGACCCCATAATGAAGTATACAGATAATAACTCTTTCATCATTTCCCGAGAAATACGAGTCATGAGACAGTCACCCTTTCTATAGCCGCCCATTCTTGGACGTCTTGTTCAGTAACAGTTGAAAGCTTGTTCAGCAATTCAATCTGAAAGCTTCCAGGGCCTTTGTCAGCCGTCTGCTGTGCGGCAAGCTGAGCGGCGACCCCATACGAAGTAATGGCCGCAATAGCAGCAAACAATGGATTTTCTTCCACAGCGCAAAACGCACCGACGACGGAAGTCAGCAGGCAACCGGCGCCTGTCACTTTTGTCAGCAGCTTGTGGCCGTTATGAAGGGTGTATACATGTGACGTGTCGGCTATGACATCAACTTCACCAGTTATCGCAATGACCGTGTTTAGCTTTTGTGCCGCCTGCTGAGCCAGCCGGATGATGTCGCCTCCGCCTTCACCCGCATCAACACCTTTGATCAGCCAATCGGTCACGCCGACGGTATGGGCAATTTCCGCCGCATTTCCTCTGATTGCAGCAAGGCGCACCTCACGAATGATGTCACGTGCCGATTCAGTGCGGAACGGTGTTGCTCCGGCACCGACAGGATCAAGAATGACGGGAACGCCATGTTCATTAGCTGATTTCCCCGCGATGATCATCGCTTCGACTGACTCCTTGCTCAGCGTTCCGATATTTAAAACGAGTGCACCCGCAATCTTCGCCATATCGGCGACCTCTTCTTTCGCGTATGCCATAACGGGCGATGCGCCGAGCGCGAGCAGGCCGTTTGCTGTGAAATTCGTTACGACATTGTTGGTTATGCTATGCACCAGTGGGCTATGCCGGCGGACAGCAGTAAGACATTTTGCTGCTGATTGTGCATCCATGTTTGCATCATCCTTTACTATCTTTTTTCGGGTCCCATAAATACGATTTCGTATGTTCGAGCCAAGCTCTGGCCGCAAACGACAAGTACCGGTCCTTTCTCCAAATAATGGCGAGGTGCCAAGGGATGACCGGATCGACAAGCGGAATGACTTTCACTTTTTCCGGGTCAAGGCCGCGGCAGATTCGTTCCGGCAAAAGTCCGATCCCAAGGTTGGCTGATACCATCTCACTGATAAAATCCCATTGTGATGTTTCATAAATGATATGGGGCCGGAACCCAGCCTTGATACATTCCGTCATAATTCGGTTGTGCAGGACAAAATCCTCTCTGAAGAAAATAAAAGGCTCGTCCTTCAACTCACGCAGCTGACATTCTTTCTCATCAGCCAGCCGGTGGGAAGGGTGAACGACAAGCATTAAGGTTTCTTTTACGATTGTAAACGAATGAAAGATATCTTCGTTTGCGGGAAGGACCACAACGCCGATATCAAGAGAGCCGTCCCCGACACCTTCTTGGACTTTTATAGAACCGTCTTCGACTAGCTGAAAGGTGACATTCGGATAGTTTTCACGGAAATCGCCGAGCACTCTCGGGAAAAACCCCGATCCGATCATCGGCGGCAGTCCAATCCGTACGTGCCCTTTCTTGACTTCCATAATATCATTTAATTCTGACGTCAGGTTTTGAAATGATTTAATGATTTCCTGCGCCTGCACATACATGCTATGGCCGGCATCAGTCAGTTCTACCTGCCTGCCGTTTCGGTAAAACAGTTCAATTCCGAGCTCTTCTTCTAAATTTTTGATCATTTTTGATATCGTCGGCTGAGAAACATAAAGGGATTGGGAAGCCTTCGTAAAACTTTTTAAACGGGCGACTTCCAAGAAATATGTTAAATGGCGGATATCCATGTGCTTCACCCTTTCTATAGACAAAAGGAATACTTCTTATTCTTAATATATATTTTACCTATAGCGAGACCTTATGTACAATAAGTATATAAGGGAGGCATCAATATGAAAAAACTGTTGCTAACCGTTATTCAAATCGCTCTGTTATTTATATTTGCTCGGCTGATTAATTGGGTGACAGCCCTTCTTCATATAAATATTCCCGGCAGTATAATAGGGATTGTGATTCTTTTCACATTATTGCACTTTAACATTATCAAGCTTGAATGGATAGAGCTTGGTGCAGCGTGGCTTCTCGGGGAGCTGCTTTTATTTTTTATCCCGTCTGCCGTCGGAGTGATTGAATACGGAGACATTATGTCGAAATTTGGTGTCAGCATTCTGCTTGTTGTCATCATCAGCACGTTTGTCGTGATGGTGTCTACAGGAACGCTTACACAACTCATTGCAAAGAGAAAGGAGAAAAAGCATACGTGTTCATCGGAATTGTAAGTTTGTTTTTAACGGTTTTGGTGTATTTAGGAGCAAAAAAGGTATATCAACGCTTTCCGCGTGTTTATACGTCGCCGCTATTGGTGACGCCCGCTGTGTTAGTCGGTCTGCTGCTGCTGGTGAATGTCCCGTACGAGTCCTATAATCTCGGCGGCGGATTGCTGACCGATATGCTACAGCCGGCCACCGTGGCATTCGCGATCCCGCTATATAAATATTTCCCTGTTTTAAAGAAATACGCAGTGGAAATTATTTTGAATGTGGCCGTCGGTTCATGCATCGCGATTATTTCTACCGCTCTTATTGCGAAATGGCTTCACCTCGGCACCGGCTTAATTGACAGCCTCGTCCCGAGATCAGTGACAACGCCGATCGCGATGAACGTATCTGAAATGATCGGCGGAATGCCTGCCGTCACAGCCGTGTTTGTGATTTTAACCGCTTTGCTCGGCACAGTGATCGGCCCGATGGTCATCCGCTATTTCCGTATTGATAACGAAATCGCGCGGGGCGTGCTGCTCGGCACAAGCGCACACGGAGCGGGAACGTCAAAGGCATTTGAGCTTAGCTCTGTGTCCGGCACGATTTCAAGCGTATCGATGATCTTAGCTGCGATTATGACGCTTTGCGCGGCGCCGTTTTTGCTTTCATTTATGTAAAAAACTGTCCTCTCGAGGGCAGTTTTTTTTATGTGCTTCCCCTTATTGAAAAGCTGACGAATTCCAATATAATGTATTTGTGGATACCAAAGGAGGCACCCTCATGCACAACTTGCAGGTGAGACGGCATTATGCCGCGTTAAAAGGATTTTATTTGTTTGCTTTTCTCGGTACGGGCAGCATGATTCCCCTACTCAGTATGTATTTAACGAAGGAACAGCATTTAAGCGGATCACAGGTCGGCTTGATCATGTCACTGGGCCCGATTGTGATGATTTTCTTTCAGCCGTTTTGGGGCATGCTGAGCGACTATACGCAAAAAACGAAAGGCCTGCTGGCGGTTTGCACATCAATCACAGGCATCATTGGACTAGGCTATATTGCATTTGACAGCTTTCCTCTGTTTATTTTGATTGCGGCCTGTTTTGCAGCCTTTCAAAGCACGATTATTCCACTTTCGGACAGCATTTCACTAAGGTACACACAAGAAACAAACGGCAACTACGGCGGAATCCGCCTGTTTGGCTCTCTCGGCTTCGGCGTCGCGGTGTTTGCCATGGGACAGGTGACGAACCAGCTGTACCCCATTCACGTGATCTTTATCTTTGGCTGTGCCTTTCTGTGCATTGCCGCCATATTGGCTTCTCAAATGCCGGGCCAGCAGAAAACGAAAACAAAGGTCAATATCCGCAAAGGATTCCGGGAGCTTATCAGCAACAAAACTGTCCTCATCTTTATGATCATCACCTTTACGACATTTGCTCCAAACTTAGCGAACAATACGTATTTCAGTCTTTTTCTGGACAAAAGCGGCGCGTCACTTTCCGCTATCGGCATTTTATTTTTCATCGGCGTTATTTCAGAAATTCCATTTATGAGATTCGCCCAAACATTTATAGATAAAATGGGGCTGCTCAACGTCATTATGCTGTCAGGCGGAGTCTCATTATTCAGGTGGGCGCTCTATTTCACGGCGCCTTCACTATGGATCATTTATGCGACGGTCTTTCTTCAGGGAGTGGCCATCGGTTTATTTATCCCGGCGGCGCTTCAATATGTGAAAAAGATTACCCCAAGACACGTTGAAGCGACGGCGCTGACCATGTACGCCGCCATTGGCAACGGGTTCGGCAACTGGTTCTGCACATTTGCAGGCGGGTACATTTTTGACTACGTGTCGATTTTCGCAGTCTACTTGCTTTTTGGCATTCTGAGCATAGCAGGCTTTGGCCTGACATTATATTTAATGAAGGCTGAAAAAAACAAACATACACTTCATCAGCCGGCTGTTACTTTTAAACCATAATGACTATAATGAACAAAAGAAAGGATGTGCGTTATGAACGGGCAAGAGCGAAACAGCATTTCGAAAGGGTTGCAGGTTGATATTGTATTGAAAGCAGATCAAAAAACAGGAAAACTGACGAGAGGGACAGTGAAGGATATTTTGACGAAATCAAACTTTCATCCGCATGGCATTAAAGTCCGTCTTGAAGATGGCCGCATTGGCCGCGTCCAGCAGATCATTTCTACATAAAAAAAGCTGCCCCTGAACAGGGCAGCTTTTTCATTATTTTTTCTGCAGAAGGACCACTTTCAGGTAGTTGCCTTCCGGAAATGCCGAAATCGTTTTGAAATCCTCCGGCAGCGTAAATTCCTCAATGATGGTGTAGCGTTCGTTTGTTTCTTTAAATGCGGCATCGATAAAGCCTTTGAATTTCTTCATGCCAAAGGCGCTGCTGTTTGTAGAGGCAACAATGACACCCTTGTCAGCAGTGATGGCGATCGTTTCCTTCAGCAGGTTTTTATAATCCTTGACCGCGCTGAAGGTGCGTTTTTTTGTGCGCGCAAAGGAAGGCGGATCGAGAATAATCAGATCAAAGCGCAAATCCTTTTTTGCAGCATATGAAAAATAGTTAAACACGTCCATCACTTTAATGTCGTGCGCTTCGTAATCCAGCTTGTTCACGCTGAATTGCTCGATCGTTTTGGCCAGACTTCGGTTTGCCACGTCGACGCTTGTTGTTTTCTCCGCTCCGCCAAGCGCCGCTGCCACGGAGAATGCACCCGTATAAGAAAATGTATTTAAAACGGTTTTCCCTTTTGCATAGCGGTCTCTGATCGCCTTGCGCACGTGTCTTTGATCCAAAAAGATGCCCGTCATGGCGCCTTCATTCAGATCCACCGCGTATTGAATGCCATTCTCCTGGATGATGATCGGGAACTCGCCCCTTCTCCCTTTCACGAAGTCATCATCTTCAACGTATTGTCCAGCCGTGTCGAAGCGTTTCTTCTCGTAAATCGCTTTATAATCAAGATCCATCTCATCCAATGCGGAAATCAGCATGTCTTTAAAGGTGTAAATCCCCTTGCTGTACCATTGAATCAGCAGGTAGCCGTCATAATAGTCGATGGTGACGCCGCCGACACCGTCGCCCTCACCGTTGAACAGGCGGAAAGCTGTTGTATCTTGAGCCTCAAATAGTTTGGCGCGCGCTTGGGCCGCTTTTGTTAATTTGGTGAGAAAAAATGCCTGGTCAACCTGTTCATGTTTATTGCGGGTAAGTGTCCAGCCGACCCCTTTGTTTTGCAGGCCGTAATAGCCCCGCGCGAGAAACTCGCCGCTCTCAGACACGATATCAACGAGGTCTCCTTCTTTCATGTGCCCCGCACTCCCTGCGAGAGCTTCTTTTTCGATAAGGGGATAGCCTTTTTTGATTTTGGCAGCGTGTGCTTTCTTTAGGATGAGTAGCTTCATATATGTCGTCCTCTTTCTGTTTGCTTTCTCTTATCGTACCACAAAACGCCAAGATGTCTGCATTGACAGAAAGGAAAGGTTTTTCTACGATAGACAAAAAGAGTTTCGAGGAGGAGCAGCATGCCAAAACGAATTGACCATACAGGCATCATGGTAAGAGATATTAACGCGTCCATCACATTTTATGAAGAGGTACTCGGCATGAAATTGAAGGATCGCATCACACACACGAACGGTGTAATCGAGCTTGCATTTCTTGGCTTTGAAGACGGCCCGGAAACAGAAATTGAACTGATTCAAGGCTACAGCAGCGAGCTTCCCGCTGAAGGAAAAGTGCACCACATTGCCCTGCTGACTGATGACATCGCGGCTGAATATACAAAAGCGGAAAAAATGAACGCAAAATTTATCGACGAGGAGATCACAACACTTCCAAACGGATACCGTTATTTCTATATCGAAGGCCCTGACGGTGAGTGGATTGAGTTCTTTCAGCGATAAAAATAAAGAACGTACATTTTGTGATGTACGTTCGAGCCTGATTAACAGAGAGTATGTCATATCCGGAAGGCCAGCAACACTACATCAGTTTCCGTATGAATTCCGCAATTACTTGAAGGTGTGGCGAAGCCGTATCTAGGCGCGCATCCTATGCATGAAGGGGAGGATGAGAAAAAAATCTCTTTAAGCAGAATAAAAAAATTAGTGTAAAATAAAAAGGCCATTCAGTTCACTGAATGGCTGACAGGCTTACTTATATTTGTTAACCTCAAACATTAAAATATTCTTAAATACAACATAATCTTTTTTGCTTTCAAACGGCCCTTTGTTGTTGTCATGCTCATCAATTACATAAAAACCAGGTCCTTCCCCTTTATCACGTGCTCCGTACCATTTGATGAAATCATTCACTTCCTTCATGGAAAGCTCATATTCCTTTTGTAGACCGTTGGTCATCGTGACTACAAGAAGAGCTTGCCCCTCATCTGAGCCAGATGTTACATCATCATTATCTTTATCTCCTGGTATTGTCGTATCACCACCAGAAGGCTTATCTTTTTCACCTTCTGTACTACTATCTGATTTTATACCTAAATCTTTTAATGAAATTGCATCAACTGATTTATATTTGAACGCTTTTTCAGCAAAACCGCCGTTTTGCTCCCTTCCGCCTATCATGTAAAGAGTATCATCAACTATTACAGATGAATGCGCCATTTTGTAATAGTCTGTTTTAGGAACAGATAGAGTTGTAAATGTTTCCGAGTTAGGATCATAAACCCTAACTGTATAGACATTCCCTGTTACCAACATCTTACCATTATAAACCACCGACGAAAGATAATGTCCTGAAAATCCTCCCTTTTTTACTTTCCAGCTATCACTCACTGGATTATATTCATACATACTTTGATTCGATGCTTGTCTGCCGCCAGAAATATATAATTTATCATTGATTACCGCCGAGGTTCCATCAGTTACCTCATAATTAAATCTTTGTTTCTTTTCCCATTTTTTATTTTCCAAGTCATAACTATAAGTATTCCCATAATCTTTATGAGCTAAAGTATTCCCAGATCCGACTACATATATTTTCTTTCCGATGACCCCTGCGTATAAACTATTCGCTGGAATTTTCAACTCAAACGGAAGATCATCCATTTTTTCCCAAGTATCAGTTTTGGTATCATACACTTCTACTGTATTGACATACCCCTCTAACGATCTGCCCCCCATTACATAGATCTTATTATCAACGGTAACAGTAGCAGCACCCGCTCTCGCTGTAGGCATGTTAGCTTTCCTCGTCCATTCATTTGTTTTTGGATCATACATAAATGTTTGATTTTCAGCATAGTTCGCAGTGCTCCCACCACCAATTATGTAAATTCTTCCATCGACAACACTGCTACTTGCATGAACCCTCGCCTCTGGTAAATCCGCCTTTTTTTTCCATCCAATTTCTTCAGCCGCACTCGCAGTCTGGAACGATTGAGTCACTGAAATGATCAACAAAAGTAACATAATTAAGTATTTCCTCAAATTAAACACTCCTTTTTAATAGGTGCACTTAACAAATATCGACTTCGTTTACCAATTTTTTATAGCTTTTATTGAAATTTATGTTAAAATGCATTGTTCTCGCTCTATTATAGGAGTGTCTTTTTATAAATTGAAATAAAATCAAAAACTAGCTGACATTATACATCAAGGAGTTGATGATTTACAGATATTGTATCAGGATATCATCGAGTAGTACTTTCTTTATCAGTTAAGAGCTTAGAAAGAAAATCTACAGAAAAAAAACTGGCGTCTATTTATATATACTTTCATATTCAAGAAACCGCTATAGACCTTCGCACAGAGCAAAACAATAGGGAAAATTCAACATATCCAACGTACATTTTGTGATGTACGTTCTTTTTTATCTATACCAACTGATATACGTTGACTCATCGCAAATCATGGCTTCCCAGCCCATACGCTGAACCAGGTCATTGATGTTTTTATCTTTTGCTAAAAAGACATTAATGAATGAGTCATATACACTCATAAACACAAAATCCATTTTCTCATCAGTCAAAACGAGCTCTGCTGCGGCTTCATCAAGAACCGTCCGCAAGTTGGCTTCAGTTATGTCCAAAACGCCGCGGTTTTCCACAATCGGTTCTGCGTAATAAAACCGATTGGATCCGTTCGCACCTAACACCTTTACCAAACTCGGAATATGAAAATTTGAAATATGATCCTCGCTGGGATAATAGAGGTCTCCATTTATGTTTTCATGTAACACCTCAGCCAAATCCTCTCTCGCGAACTCGTCCCTTAAAGCGCCTATCGACGTCATTAAAGCCAGCGCCAGCTCAGCATGTGTTTGAAAGCCGCAAGAAGACATAACCTTCTTCCAGGAAACAGCCTTGCCTATTCCTCTTATTTCATCATCGTTTGGATAAATATGCTCGTAATCATTTTTTCTTTTTGCATTCTCCCATCCTTCAGGCATTTGGATAAAAGGAGAAAAGATAAGTGCAGCAGATGAGTATTCAACTGGTACTTGTTGTAAGATTGGTGATTCGTCATCTAACCATATATAATCTAGCATGCGCACCTCCTTTACATATTCTAACATTCTCTTTCGTTTAAAAGGAGATGATCAGCCCTATGACAGGCTGATCATCTATCACATCACATTTTTATCCGCCAGATTCAACCGCACTCTCTTCCCGCCATTTTTGATGATCCCATATTCTGAAAAACGGATAGTAGATAGCACAGGTGATCAGCAGATTTACCAGCTGCATAACGGCGCCCGACACCTTTCCGCCTGTCGCCAGGTAGCCTGATATGAGCGGCGGCATCGTCCACGGCACCGCGATTCCGGCCGGTCTTGCCACCAGCCCGGTGCTCATGCCGATATAAGTCGCGGTAATCGTGAGGAGCGGTGCGATGATAAATGGGACAATAAGGAGCGGATTCATGACAATCGGCATGCCGAAAATGATCGGCTCGTTGATATTAAAAAGCGCGGGCCCAATCCCTAATCGGCCAAGCTGCTTCATTTGTTTGCTGCGAGATCGGACAAGCATCGTCAGGACAAGCGCCAGTGTCGCTCCGCTCCCGCCGACATTGATCCAAATTTGAAAAAACTGAGTCGTAAAAATACTCGGCAGCGCCTCGCCCGCTTGGAAGGCAAGACGGTTGGCATCCATCGCGCCGTACCAAATCGGCGCCATGATTCCGCCAATGATGGAAGCCCCGTGAATCCCGCACGACCAAAGCAGCATCTGCACAAATTCAGCGATCAGGCTTCCGCCGAGACTGCCGCCTAGGATGGAAAGCGGTGTGCCAAGCAGGTCTCCTACGACATTGTGCAGACTCTGAAAAGGTGTCATTTCAATCAGAAGGCGCGCCAGCCACACGAGAAACACAATGATAAAGCCGGGAATCAGCGCGACAAACGATTTGCTTACCGCAGGCGGCACACCGTCTGGCATTTTGAAGACGATATTTTTTTGAATAATGTACCGATAGATTTCGGTTGAAAACAAGGCGATCAGCATGGCGACAAATAAGCCCTTGCTGCCAAGCAGCGTGATCGGGATTCCGCCCCCTACCATGATGGGTTCCGTTGAGCCATCCGGTGTAAACGGCACCTCAAACGGCGTTGCCAATAGAAATGCGGCAATTGAAATCGCTCCGGCCGAAAGGGCATCGACACCATAGCTTTCCGCCAGCCGATAGGCGATCCCAAAAGCGGCAATCATCGCCATAATATCAAACGAAGCGTTAACAGGATATCCGAGCTTATCAGCCCACTCCTTCCCAAACACACTCGCCATGAAATCAGCATACCCCGGAATCGGCAGGCTCGTTAAAATCAAGAAGACAGACCCGATAATAATCAGCGGCATGGTCAGGATAATTCCGTCACGCAAAGCGCTGAGATGCCGCTGCCCGGCAATTTTCCCGGCGACAGGCATTATTTTTTCTTCCATTACCCGAGTGAATGCGCTCATCTTAAAAGCCCCCTTTTCTCATTGCTTTGTGAACAACCTCCGCAATGTTTTCTTTATCTTATTTTGAAAACGCTTACAAATTCATTTGAAAAATTTCCTCTTTATGCGGAAAAAATCTGCATTTTGCTAAACAACCCTGCCCATGAAAAATTTTTCCCTTCTTACTATTAATCTCTCTTTTTTTCTCCGATATATATATCAAACATCATAGAAAAAGGAGATGAACCATGAAAAACATGTCTTGCAAACTTGTTGTATCAGTCACTCTGTTTTTCAGTTTTCTCACCATAGGCCCTCTCGCTCATGCGCAAAACAGCAGCGAGAAAGAGGTTATTGTGGTTTATAAAAACAAGGACGGTAAGGAAACCATCCTGGACAGTGATGCTGATGTTGAACAGCAGTATAAACATCTTCCCGCGGTAGCGGTCACAGCAGACCAGGAGACAGTAAAAGAATTAAAGCAGGATCCTGATATTTTGTATGTAGAAAACAACGTATCATTTACCGCAGCAGACAGCACGGATTTCAAAGTGCTGTCAGACGGCACTGACACCTCTGACAACTTTGAGCAATGGAACCTTGAGCCCATTCAGGTGAAACAGGCTTGGAAGGCAGGACTGACAGGAAAAAATATCAAAATTGCCGTCATTGACAGCGGGATCTCCCCCCACGATGACCTGTCGATTGCCGGCGGGTATTCAGCTGTCAGTTATACCTCTTCTTACAAAGATGATAACGGCCACGGAACACATGTCGCAGGGATTATCGGAGCCAAGCATAACGGCTACGGAATTGACGGCATCGCACCGGAAGCACAAATATACGCGGTTAAAGCGCTTGATCAGAACGGCTCGGGGGATCTTCAAAGTCTTCTCCAAGGAATTGACTGGTCGATCGCAAACGGGATGGACATCGTCAATATGAGCCTTGGCACGACGTCAGACAGCAAAATCCTTCATGACGCCGTGGACAAAGCATATGAACAAGGTGTTCTGCTTGTTGCCGCAAGCGGTAACGACGGAAACGGCAAGCCAGTGAATTATCCGGCGGCATACAGCAGTGTCGTTGCTGTTTCAGCAACAAACGAAAAGAATCAGCTTGCCTCCTTCTCAACAACTGGAGATGAAGTTGAATTTTCAGCGCCGGGGACAAACATCACAAGCACTTACTTAAACCAGTATTATGCAACGGGAAGCGGAACATCCCAAGCGACACCGCACGCCGCTGCCATGTTTGCCTTGTTAAAACAGCGTGATCCTGCCGAGACAAACGTCCAGCTTCGCGAGGAAATGCGGAGAAATATCGTTGATCTTGGTACCGCAGGCCGCGATCAGCAATTTGGCTACGGCTTAATCCAATATAAAGCACAGGCAACAGATTCAGCGTACGCGGCAGCAGAGCAAGCGGTGAAAAAAGCGGAACAAACAAAAGCACAAACCGATATCAACAAAGCGCGAGAACTCATCAGCCAGCTGCCGGGCTCCGACGCCAAAACTGCCCTGCAAAAAAGACTGGATAAAGTACAGTCATACAGAAATGTAAAAGATGCGAAAGACAAAGTCGCAAAGGCAGAAAAATATAAAACACAGCAAACCGTTGATACAGCAGAAACTGCCATCAACAAGCTGCCAAACGGAACAGACAAAAAGAACCTTCAAAAACGCTTAGACCAAGTAAAACGCTACATCGCGTCAAAGCAAGCGAAAGACAAAGTTGCGAAAGCGGAAAAAAGCAAAAAGAAAACAGATGTGGACAGCGCACAATCAGCAATTGGCAAGCTGCCTGCAAGTTCAGAAAAAACGTCCCTGCAGAAACGCCTTAACAAAGTGAAGAGCACCAATTTGAAGACGGCACAGCAATCCGTATCTGCGGCTGAAAAGAAATCAACTGATGCAAATGCGGCAAAAGCACAATCAGCCGTCAATCAGCTTCAAGCAGGCAAGGACAAAATGGCATTGCAAAAACGGTTAGACAAAGTGAAGAAAAAGGTGGCGGCGGCTGAAGCAAAAAAAGTGGAAACTGCAAAGGCAAAAGTGAAGAAAGCGGAAAAAGACAAAACAAAGAAATCAAAGACATCCGCTCAGTCTGCAGTGAATCAATTAAAAGCATCCCATGAAAAAACAAAGCTGCAAAAACGGCTGAACGCCGTCGAACCGAAAAAGTAACCAAAAACCTTTAAGACTTGCATTCCAGGTCTTAAAGGTTTTTTACATTCTAAGAACATCACACACAACCTTTTTCCCATCCATTGTACAGGCTTTTCATACTATTGCTATACAGCCATGAACAGCATAAAATGAACGTTATTACAGTTATCACCACATATGGCGGGATTGTGACTGGGCAGGCAGGCAAGACCCAATGATGCAAAGGGAGTATTAGTGCCTAAAAAGCAGGGCATTTTAACTCTTCTTTTCGTGTTGGGCTCATAACGGCGCCTTGGACAACCCCTATTCTCATGCTCCGTCGTCGACGCGAGCATTTTTGTCATTTTCAGCCGGTATTTCTCACTTTTTTCATTTTGATTGTCAACTTTTCATTTGATACGATGAACAAGCCGACTTTTCTTCAGCAAAGGAGGTTTTGATTGCTTGCAGAAAGAGATTGCAAAAGAATTATTGCTGCTCGCAGGAGGAAAAAACAATATTATTAGCATCAGCCATTGTACGACCCGTCTTCGTTTTGATGTAAAGGACGAGACGAAAATTGATATACATGCCATTGAGAACCTGCAAGGTGTGCAGGGCACCTTTTTCCGCTATGGGCTTTTCCAGATTATCTTCGGAGCAGGCGTCGTCAACAAAATATATAAAGAAGTCGTTCATGAATGGGAGACCGCGCCTTCTGAAGAGCCTGTCCACCAGAAAAAAGCCAGCCGGAAGCTGAACCCTGCCGCAGCTTTTGCGAAAACACTATCTGATATTTTTGTGCCGATTATTCCGGCAATAACAGCAAGCGGCCTGCTCATGGGGCTGATCGGCATGATAAAAGTGTTTCACTGGTTCGCTGCCGGCAGCCCATGGATTAAAATGCTCGACCTCGTGTCCAGCACAGCCTTTATTTTACTGCCGATTTTAGTTGGCTTCAGTGCTGCACGGCAATTTGGCAGCAACCCATACCTAGGGGCAGTGATTGCAGGGCTTTTGACGCATCCTGATCTGCTGGACCCGTCTATGCTCGGCAGCAAAACCCCGTCTTCCTTAGACATATGGGGGCTTCATATCCCAATGATGGGCTATCAGGGTTCCATGATACCGATTCTTCTTTCCGTTTTTGTCATGAGCAAAATTGAGAAGCTATTAAAATCGATTGTGCCGAAGTCGCTTGATGTCGTGATCATTCCCTTTATTACGGTCATGGTGACAGGATGCCTCGCACTGATTGTGATGAATCCCGCCGCGTCCATCATCGGCCAGATCATGACACAATCGATCGTCTATATTTATGATCACGCCGGCATTGCCGCCGGAGCCCTTTTCGGCGGCATCTACTCCACCATCGTCCTATCTGGATTGCATCATAGCTTTTATGCAATTGAGGCAACGCTGCTTGCTAATCCGCATGTCGGTGTCAACTTTTTAGTGCCGATATGGTCGATGGCGAATGTGGCCCAAGGCGGAGCGGGGCTTGCGGTATTCCTCAAAACGAAACAATCAAGCCTGAAGAAAATTGCGCTCCCCGCTTCTCTGACCGCGTTTTTAGGCATTGTTGAGCCGATTGTATTCGGGGTAAATCTCAAATTGATCCGTCCCTTTATCGGAGCAGCCATCGGCGGTGCTATTGGCGGAGCATACGTGGTTGCGGTACAAGTTGTGGCAAATTCCTACGGGCTGACAGGCATTCCGATGATTTCAATTGTGCTGCCGTTTGGCGCCGCGAATTTTGTTCATTATATGATCGGTTTCTTGATCGCAGCCGTCTCTGCTTTTATAGCTACATTGTTTCTCGGGTTTAAAGAAGAGACAGAATAACTGGATTTATTCGTTTTCATTCATAAAACGGGGGATGAAAGGACAAAAAAGCTATGAAAATTAAAAGAATCTTAAATCATAATGCTATCGTCGTAAAAGATCAAAATGAAGAGAAGATTCTCTTGGGTGCAGGAATTGCGTTTAACAAAAAGAAGAATGATATTGTCGATCCGTCAAAAATAGAAAAAACCTTTATCAGAAAAGATACAGCTGACTATAAGCAGTTCGAAGAGATTTTAGAAACATTGCCTGAAGACCACATTCAGATTTCTGAGCAAATTATCTCTCATGCCGAAAAAGAGCTGAACATCAAAATCAACGAGCGCATTCATGTCGCTTTTTCAGACCATCTTTCTTTTGCAATTGAACGCCTGAGCAATGGGATGGTTATCAAAAATCCGCTGCTGAATGAAATCAAAGTCCTTTATCCAAAGGAGTTCCAGATCGGCTTATGGGCCAGAACACTGATTAAAGATAAACTGGGGATTCACATTCCTGATGATGAAATCGGCAATATCGCCATGCATATCCACACAGCAAGAAACAATGCCGGCGATATGACACAAACGCTTGATATTACAACAATGATCCGTGATATTATCGAGATTATCGAAATTCAACTGTCTATTAATATCGTTGAAGATACCATCTCTTATGAACGGCTTGTGACCCATCTCCGCTTTGCCATTCAGCATATCAAAGCAGGCGAATCCATTTACGAGCTGGACGCAGAAATGATCGACATCATTAAAGAGAAGTTTAAGGATGCCTTCCTGTGTGCCCTAAGCATCGGCACCTTTGTGAAGAAGGAATACGGCTTTGAATTTCCTGAAAAAGAATTGTGCTACATCGCCATGCATATTCAGCGGTTCTACCAACGGTCAGTCGCACGCTGAGACAAACAAAAAACGCTTTTGATCATCTCAAAAGCGTTTTTTTATATCTGTATTATTGGTTGATCGCCGGATTCCCAATCGTATTCCACTTCGTATAGGACATGTAATGGAAATACTCATCGCGATACGGATGTTTTGTATTGGAGTTCCAAGGCTTTTCTCCGCCGCAGAAGTGCACGATTGCCGGGTTTTCTCTTGTTTCATTATATTGCTTCCGCCCTAACAGAGTCGATGGGGTTTTCAGCTTTAACATAATATAGGTTTGAGCGTTCCAGCGCGGATGAAGTTCATACCACTGATCATACAAGATCGCATTCAGTGCATCTTGGTCATGCAGCACAAGAAAGTCTTCGTCTGGGTGTTCATTGATAAAGTTGATGACTTTTTCTGTGATGTTTTGCTTTCTCCAAGACTCAAAATCAATAATCATGATACCTGAGTTAAAATACTTCCCTGTATCAGTGACGTTCATTTCTTTCAGGCGTTCATGCTGCCCCGCATCCTCAACAGCGGCTACGGTGTATGGCGCAATGTCTAAGTCCCATAGCTTAGAAATATCCTCTAGGACAAGCGCATCGCAATCGATGTAAATCATTCGTTTGATGCTTTCATCCTTAATTAAGTCGGGAATCGAAATGCGGTAATACGCGGCTTTTGTAATATGGCTGCTCTCTACCGCATGTTCATACATTTTGGTATCCACTTCTAAAAACTCAATCGGCACTCCGAATTTCAAAGTGGTTTCTTCCAGTCTTTTTTTGTTATCAGGCTTAATTCCGCCATCAATGACGTATAATTTTACCTCTCTCTCCTGATCCATGTTAGTCAATAAAGAAACGAACATCCCACCTAAATGACGAGCATAATTATCATCTGCGCATGATACGATATGCATGATTTCATCTTTCCTCAATGGTATTCATCTCCCTTTTTGTTGTACAAGTTACATACCCTTTTTCAAAAAAATAAACACGTTCTCCGACATTTTTTTAAACAGAATGTGTGATACAACAAAAAAGGTGTCATTTTTTGAAGATGCGATAAAGCCAATAAAGAATGAAAAAGCTTGCGATTGTGATGGCTTCAGCCGAGACGATATACCACGGCCATGGTCCGAGAACATCTAAGAGAGAGGATCCGCCCGGTTTTTTCGTCAAATACATATAATTTGCGCCAAGCCAGCGATCAATCAGGAAAATACAGACGCCGTACACATTAACAAGCAGGACTGTCACCCATAATGAGCGCTGGCCCATTCTGTAGGTGCCAATCACAGCCATCAGCAGACAAGATAAAAACACAGATCCGTGAGAAATAAAAAAGAGGATATATCGTATATGCGGAAATGAAAACATACCGAGGTCAGGAGTGGCAAGAGCCTGAATCGAACTGCCGACGCCGACAAAAAACAAAAATACAAACAGCTTTCTGCTTTTTGTCACTAACATAATAGCTGACAAATACACCGACAGGTCACTAAGCTGGAGAGGCAATGAAGTGCGCACCGACCACCTGCCCGTGGCGACCATCCATATTTGATAGCCGATTTGCGAACCAAGCAAAAGAAACACAAACAGAGAACGCAAAAACCGGCTGGCCCTCGGCTGCTTGACCCTCTCTTGGAACAAAAACAACAGAATGGCCAAAAGGGCGATAATCGCTAACGTCACTACATGCTCTGTCGAAAATAGATGAAACGGATCATGTTTATAGACGGATTGAACATATTTTTGCAAAACTGCACCCCCGTTTGCGGTTTTTTGTTTATTTTGGCGTTGTTTGGGCTTTTTTTATTCAACCGATATATGGGCTTGAAGTTCACACCAGACTCTGCTACAATTCGTTTCATAGCTAATGATTCTGATAATTTAAGGCAGGCCTAAAAAATGGAACGTTCACATCAACATCAGCAGCTTCGGAAGGAAGAACACGATACACTTTCTAAGCTCAAACAAATGCCCATCGAGTCACTTAGCCTGGAAGCCATTTCGATCGCTACGAATCTGTATCGGTCTGCACAAAGGCTCCGTGTCAAAATGGAGACTGAGGTTCTTTCTTCCTATAACCTTTCTTGGACCGCTTTCTCCATTCTTTATGATCTATGGGTATGGGGAGCGCTCGAAACGAGAAAAATCGCTGAGCTGTCAGGGATATCTACAGCTACAGCAAGCAACGTGATCAAAACGCTCGAAAAAAAGAGTTTTTGCCGTAAAAGCATCGACACAAGAGATCGGCGACTCGTGTTTGTCTCTATCACCGATTCCGGCAAACAAGCGATCGAAGAACTCTACCCGGAGTTTCACAAAGGGGAAACAGAGCTCATTGCGGGAATGACGAAGGACGAACAGAAAATATTGACAGGGCTGCTTAGAAAGGTAGCTGACAATCTTCATACAACATAAGCTTTGACGGGAATCCAGTAGCGGTTTGTCTCCCTGTTTCAGAGAGCCGGCGGAAGGTGCGAGCCGGCACACAGCAAACGTGAATTACCTCCCCGAGCTTTCTTTGTGAACCTTAAAGGTAGCAAAGAACGGGAAACCGTTATTCGAATGAGCGGAAGACGATGTCTTCAACCAGGGTGGTACCGCGTGCATTGAGCCACGTCCCTTATCGGGATGGGCTCTTTTTTGTGTTTGTAAAAAAGGAGGAAAAATGATGATAACATTTGAGCAGCTCACAGCATCACAGCAAAAAGAGGTAGAAAGACAGCTACAGCTATACATGACAGGCGCCCACGAAGTCATACCGCCGGAGGAATTAAAGGCAAAGCTCGTGAAATCAATTTCCACAGGCACGCCGCTTAAAATTAAGCTCGGATTAGATCCGTCTGCACCGGATGTACATTTGGGCCATACGGTTGTGTTAAATAAGCTTCGCCAATTTCAAGAAAACGGCCACATTGTCCAGCTGTTAATTGGGGATTTCACAGGAAAAATTGGTGATCCGACCGGAAAATCGGCAGCCAGAAAGCAACTGACTGATGAAGAAGTTCAGCACAATGCCAAAACCTACTTTGAGCAATTCGGAAAAGTTCTTGATCCAGAAAAAGTCGAGCTTCACTATAACTCAAAATGGCTGAAAACATTGAATCTGGAAGATGTCATTGAATTAGCAGGGAAAATAACGGTAGCCCGCCTGATGGAGCGCGACGACTTTGAAGAACGCATCGCCATGCAAAAACAAATCTCACTGCATGAATTCTTTTACCCATTGATGCAGGGATATGATTCTGTCGTTCTCGAAAGTGATATTGAATTAGGCGGAACGGATCAGCATTTCAATGTCCTCATGGGGCGGCATTTTCAAGAACGATACAACAAAGAAAAACAAGTCGTTATCCTTATGCCGCTCTTGGAAGGCTTGGATGGCGTCGAGAAAATGTCGAAGTCGAAACACAACTACATTGGCATTAACGAACATCCAAACGACATGTACGGAAAAACGATGTCACTGCCCGACAGCCTGATGAAAAAATACATCCACTTGGCGACAGACTTAGAGCTTGAAGAGAAAAAACAGCTCGTAAAAGACTTAGAAACCGGCGCCGTTCATCCGCGTGATGCCAAAATGCTTTTAGCCAAAACAATCGTCCGAATGTATCACGGAGAGAAAGCAGCAGAAGCTGCCGAACACTCGTTTAAGACAGTCTTTCAGGAAAACAGCCTGCCGGAAGATATACCGGCCGTAAACTGGAAAGGCGAAAAAACGATAGCGATGATTGATCTGCTCGTCAAGCTAAAGCTCCTTTCTTCGAAGAGCGAGGCGCGCCGCATGATTCAAAACGGAGGTGTACGCATCGACGGAGAGAAAATAACAGATGTTCAGACCAAAGCAGAGATAAGAGAGAATATGATCATCCAAGTCGGCAAACGCAAGTTTTTAAAGCTCCAATAGTCTGATATTCCGAAACGCTTATGACCCTTCATTCATAAGCGTTTTTTTGCAGGTATAAAGCACTGTCTTTTCAAAAACGCTCTCCATCTTGCAGGAAACTCCTTTAGCATCCCGAAATATTCCCCAACCATACATTTAGGGGAGGTTTATTTTTGATGAAAAAGCTTTTGACTGTCATGACGATGGCTGTTTTAACTGCCGGCACACTGCTCTTGCCGGCACAGAGTGTCACCCCTGCCGCGCACGCTGTACAAATATCAAATAGCGAGCGCGAGCTTCCATTCAAAGCAAAACATGCGTACTCTACCATTTCTCAGCTAAGTGAAGCAATCGGCCCCAGAATAGCCGGAACTGCAGCTGAAAAAAAGAGTGCCCTATTGATCGCCTCATCAATGAGAAAATTAAAGCTTGATGTGAAGGTTCAACGATTCAACATTCCTGACCGGCTTGAGGGAACACTGTCTTCAGCAGGACGCGATATTCTCCTCCAAGCGGCGTCCGGCTCAGCTCCGACTGAGGAACAAGGACTGACGGCCCCGCTTTACAATGCGGGATTGGGCAATCAAAAGGACTTTACCGCTGACGCCAAGGGCAAAATTGCCTTAATTTCCAGAGGAGACCTGACTTATTACGAGAAAGCCAAAAATGCCGAAGCCGCCGGAGCAAAAGCTGTCATCATTTATAACAACAAAGAAAGCCTCGTGCCTATGACGCCAAACCTGTCGGGAAATAAAGTCGGCATTCCGGTCGTCGGCATTAAGAAAGAAGACGGCGAAGCACTTACCCAGCAAAAAGAAGCCACCTTAAAACTAAAAGCATTCACAAACCAAACCTCCCAGAATATCATCGGAATCAAAAAACCAAAGAACATCAAACATCCAGACATTGTGTACGTGACGGCCCATTACGACAGTGTTCCTTTTTCACCCGGGGCAAATGACAACGGCTCAGGAACCTCTGTTATGCTGGAGATGGCGCGTGTCTTAAAAAGCGTTCCATCTGATAAAGAAATCCGCTTTATCGCTTTCGGCGCCGAAGAGCTCGGCCTGCTCGGCTCCTCTCACTATGTAGATCATCTATCGGAAAAAGAGCTGAAACGAAGTGAAGTGAACTTCAACTTAGACATGGTAGGCACAAGCTGGGAAAAAGCGTCTGAGCTGTATGTCAACACATTGGATGGCCAATCTAACTATGTTTGGGAATCCAGTCATACGGCTGCTGAAAAAATTGGATTTGACAGCCTGTCTCTGACACAGGGAGGATCATCTGATCATGTGCCATTCCACGAAGCCGGCATTGATTCCGCCAACTTTATTTGGGGAGACCCGGAAACAGAAGAAGTTGAGCCGTGGTATCATACCCCTGAAGACTCGATCGAACATATCAGCAAAGAACGCCTCCAGCAAGCAGGCGATCTTGTGACAGCCGCAGTCTATGAGGCTGTGAAAAGAGAGAAGAAACCAAAAACCATTAAGAAACAAATGAAAGCCAAAGCATCTGACATTTTTGAAAATATCAAATAAAAAAAGACGGCACTTGGTTGCCGTCTTTTTTTATAATAATCAGCTGTTTAGCCGTCTATAAGTAAAGCTTTCAGTTTATCAACTGTATTTTCTTTTTCTAACGGGCGATAAATGGTCAGTTTCAAATCAGGAGAGTCATATATTTGTAATGTCATATGCTCCATCACCATTGTTCCGGCTGCCGGGTGATGAAGTACTTTTTCTCCTGCGTGTGTGCCTAATACTTCGTGGTGGTTCCACCACTTTTTAAATTCCGGGCTTCTTTCAGTTAACTCATCGATCAGCTCTTTTATCCATGCTTCCCCAAGAAACCGGCTGGCTGTCGATCGAAACTGTGCGATAAGTTTTTTGGCGTGGCTTTCCCAGTCGTCAAGCAGATCCCGATACTCCTTCGAGGTGAAACATCGCCATATGGCATTCCTTTCCTTACTGCCCATTTGGCCAAAATTGCCGAACACAGCACAAGCTGGTGTGTTCCAAGCAATAACGTCCCACTTTTCGTCAGTCACATAAACAGGGCAATTGGTTAAATGATCAATAAAGTGCCGCACAGCCAGAGGAAGGCTCTTATTATCTTCATCCTGATCATCTAAAGGAACATGATGGCCAGCCAACAGAAAGACATGACGTTTTTCCTCATAATTCAATTTGAGCACTCTCGATATGCTTTCCAGTACCTGTGTCGATACCCGAATATCCCTTCCCTGCTCCAGCCATGTGTACCATGTGACACCTATACCGGACAGCTGGGCCAATTCCTCTCTTCTCAAGCCTGTTGTTTTCCTTCTGGTGCCCATAGGCAATCCAAACTCTTGCGGAGAAAGCTGTGCCCTTTTCAGTTTTAAAAACTCCCCTAGCTCTTTCCGTTTTTCTGCCATACTGTCCACATACACACTCTCCTTCTGCATAGAATTTCCTATTAGTATTCTACATAAAAAGGAGAAGGTTTTTATATTATTTGTTTCGTTCTGCAAATACTTCCGCGGCCACAGGAAGAATGGTATTCAGTGCATTCGGGAAACCTGAGTAAATAATCATCTGCATCATGACTTCTATGAGTTCTTCTTGTGTCCATCCGACATTCAGGGCTCCGTTAATATAGAATTTTAGCTGCTGGGTATTGCCCAATGCAGTCAATCCAGCAACGGTTGCTAATAATCTGGATTTCAGATCAAGACCTGGTCTTGAAAAAATCTGACCGTAGTTAAACTCCACGGCAAGCACACCAAGGTCCGGAGCGATGGAATGTTTAAAATTGCCCACGATCGCTTCATAGTTCTCCTCATCAATTTGTTTCAGAATATCTAACCCTTTTTTATAATGTTCACTTGTTCGCACCAGCTTCTATCTCCCTTCCAATATCGCTTTTTTAGTAGTACGATTTATGGTAATCCTTGAACTGAAGGCAATACCGACCATGATCATCCCCAGAATACAAACACCGTTCCAATGAAACAGCATCCAGACTGCACCCCCTGCATACGATCCCAAGGCGCCGCCTAAAAACGTGCTGACCATAAAGATGCCATTCAATCTGCTTCTCATTTCAGCCGACAATTGGAAAATCTCCGCCTGACACGCCACCTGATTCGCCTGAATGCCCATGGTGATGAATAAAGCGCCCAATACAATCACAATCAATGAAGTCTGGCCTGCCATTAATAAAACAAATGACAATAAGGTAAAAGACATACAAAGCTTGTTGGAAAAAGCAACTCCTTTTTGATCAATAATCCGGCCGATCAGCGGAGTTGCAAAAGCCCCGCCAATTCCCACCAAACCGATTGTTCCGGCAGTCTGGCTGCCAAACGAGAATGGAGGTTCACTCACCATAAACACTAACGTCGTCCAAAATAAACTGAAGGCGCCGAACATGAAGCCTTGGTTTACACATGCTTTTCTTAACACTTTCTCCTTGATCAAAAGCGGAAATAATGAAGAAATGAGTTTTCCGTAATGAAATGCATGTGTCCCTTTGCTTTTCGGAAAGCAGAAGTGAATGATCAACATAATGATGACGGCTGCTGCACAGGCAATCCAATACATCACGCGCCAGCCATAATGGGCATCTATCGCCCCGCTGACCACTCTCGCCCCTAAAATTCCGCAAACCAAGCCGATGGCTACGTTTCCGAGTACTTTTCCTCTGTTCCTGTCATTTGCTAAACCTGCCGCAAACGGCACAAGGATTTGAGGAATAATCGTGAAGAATCCCAATAATAAATTTGTGATGACTAGCCATGGAAAGCTTACAGCTAACGCTGAAGCGACCGAACAAACCCCCACTAAGAATAGCAGGCTCACAATTAAGCGGCGGCGTTCAAAAAGATCTCCCAATGGAACAAGCAGAAGGTTCCCCGCCGCATAGCCAATCTGCGCCAATGTAGCAATCATCCCAGCTTGTGCCGGCGTCACATGAAACGTGCCTGCCATGCTGACGAGCAATGTTTGATTGATATAGACATTAGCTACCGTAAACCCGCTAGTCACCGCGATAAGAAAAATCAAACCTCTCGATAATGAAATGGAATGGTTCATGTTTACCCCCTTTCTTCATGCATGATAAAGCAGGTTCAATCCTGGAAACAGAAGTGAGTTTATAATGGTATAAAAAGTACTAGCAAGCAAAGCAAAAAAGCGAAACCCTGTCAGGCTTCGCTTTTGTTATCAATCCACTTCTTTCTTAATCCCCAGCATTTTCTCATCTAGGTAATGGGCAATCTCCGCGGCTTCTTTCAGCTCATCTGTTAATTGCTTAGGAACGTCATTGTTCAATTTATAATAAATTTTATGTTCAAGGCTCGCCCAGAAATCCATCGCGATTGTCCGGATTTGAATTTCTGCTTTGACGTATTCCACACGGTTCGTTAAATTCACAGGCATCTCAATGATTAAATGCAGGCTTCGATAGCCATTCGGTTTGGGTGTCTGGATATAATCCTTTACCTTTACGATTCTCAAATCTTCATGCTGCTTCAACACATTCACGACGTTATAAATGTCAGAAATAAAGGAACAGATGATGCGCACGCCGGCAATGTCGTGAATATGCTCCTTCATTTCCTTCGTCGTAATCTCACAGCCCTTTCTCATTAACTTATTCACGATGCTTTCAAAGCTTTTGACACGGGATTTTGTATGTTCAATCGGGTTGTGTCCGTGAATGAGGTTATATTCCTGGCTGATAATTGAGAACTTTGTATCGAGTGCATCTAGCGCAAATTTATAAACTAATAATTCATTTTTCCAATCTTCCATTACTGTTTTTAAATCGTCCATATGTGTTACAGATAAATCCATGTTCGTCATCTCCTTTAACGGAACTTTATCCGCTGTCCATGTACTAGACGTCCCTGTCTGCTGCAAGGTTCTATGAATTTTTTTACAAAATGCGGTCGATTGTAACAAAAAAAGACCGCACGAAACGAGCGGTCTTTTTTATTATCGGAAGTAGCTGATCAATAATCCGATCGAGAGCAGGAATCCGAAAAATGTATTTGTTTGGGCTGTTGATTTCATTGCGACAATCATATTCATCGGCATTTCGTTCTGGACGAAGCCCTTCACTGCCTGAACCGGCTTAGGCACGCTCAAAAAGACGACAAACAGCCATGGGCTTGCGGCACCGGTAATAACCAAGCCGACAACCCAGATATAAGCGACGGCAAACGACGCAGCTAACAGAGTAACAGCTCCCTTATGCCCCATCAAAATCGCCAATGTTTTGCGTCCGCCTTTTTTGTCCTCTTCAATATCACGAATGTTGTTCGACAGGTTAATCGCGCCGACAAGAATCGCAATCGGGATGGAAATCAAAATGCTTTGCGTGTTGATCATATCTGTCTGAATGAAAAACGAAATCAGCACAAACACCGAACCCATGCAAATGCCTGAGAATAATTCACCGAACGGCGTGTACGCAATCGGCAGCGGCCCGCCTGTATACAGGTAGCCGATCGCCATGCCGACAAGGCCGATCAGCGCAAGCCACCAGCTGCTGCTGGCACAAATATAGACACCGAGCAAAATGGCAATCCCGTATGAGGCAAGAGCTAATTGCAAAATCGTTTTAGGCTTCATTCCGTGGCGTACAATGGCCCCTCCGATTCCGACTGATTCTGCTGTATCTAATCCGCGTTTAAAATCATAATATTCATTAAATAAGTTCGTCGCGATCTGGATCCATAGGCAAGAAAACAGCATAGCCAAAAACAGCAGCAGATCAACCTTCACATAAAACATCGCCAAAACGGTTCCGAGCAGCACAGGCACAAACGATGCGGTTAACGTATGAGGACGGGTTAACTGCCAAAGGATCTGCCCCATGCTTTCTTTTTGCGGCGCTGTCTGACCCTCACCCTTATTTGTTTGGTTCATCTTCCTCTTCCTTTCTATTAAAAGGCTTACTTTTTTTCAGCCGGCAGCTTAATAAAAAACTCCTTTTGCTTCCTTATCTATCATAATGACTTCTCCCTTATTTCACAAGATACCGCAAGAAGGCGTTTTCTTTCTTATTATACGCTTCTCGCCCTGATTTCATTAGGTTTCTGCTTTCACTTGAACGAACAGGTACAGAAAAATTTTTTTAAGTACATTACACTTTTTAAAAGTTAAAAAGATCTTTTGACTCCAGGTATCTTTTCCTTTATTATGAATCAGCTCGAAACATTCCATTCTTGCCCTTGCAGGTATAAAGATTCATTTTCAAAAACATACGCCGATATATTAATTTGAGGGAGATTAGGGAAAAAATGAAACTTTTTGAGCATCTGATCGTCAAATAATCATGTGATTGTCGAAAAAACGGGAAGGGAATTTTTGATATGCTGCAATTAATGAAACAGCTGTATGAAAAACCCGCTGTCAAGTGGACATGTCATACAGGCTTTTATTTGATGATACTGCTTGTTTTGTTTTTTATGTATGGTTTTCACACCGCGAATACCGGTTCATATATTTATAACGATTTCTAATTGGAGAGAGAATAACTATGAAACTTTTACATGCTATTCAAACACATGCGGAAACTTATCCGCAAACCGATGCCTTCCGCTCTCAAGGCCAGTCGCTCACGTATCAGGAATTATGGGAGCAGTCTGACCGCGCGGCTGCCGCGATCCAAAAACGCATTTCTGGGGAAAAGAAATCTCCTATCCTTGTGTACGGCCACATGGAGCCGCACATGCTTGTTTCCTTCTTGGGAAGTGTCAAAGCGGGACATCCTTATATTCCGGTTGACCTGTCTATTCCGTCCGAACGGATTGCGAAAATTATCGAAAGCTCTGGAGCAGAATTGCTGATCCATGCAGCAGGACTCTCAATTGATGCAGTCGGCCAGCAGATTCAGACAGTTTCTGCGGAAGAACTGCTGGAAAACGAAGGCGGCTCTGTCAGCCAAGATCAATGGGTCAAAGAACACGAAACGTTTTATATCATTTACACTTCCGGAAGCACAGGAAATCCGAAAGGCGTGCAGATTTCCGCTGCGAACCTTCAAAGCTTCACAGACTGGATTTGTGCAGACTTTCCAGTCAGCGGAGGAAAAATATTTTTAAACCAAGCGCCGTTCTCATTTGATTTGTCTGTCATGGACCTATATCCGTGCCTTCAATCAGGCGGGACTTTACATTGCGTGACAAAGGATGCTGTGAACAAGCCGAAAGTCTTATTTGAAGAGCTGAAGAAGTCCGGACTGAATGTGTGGACATCAACACCTTCCTTTGTGCAAATGTGCCTGATGGATCCGGGTTTTTCACAGGATCTGCTGCCTCATGCGGACACATTTATGTTTTGCGGAGAGGTTCTTCCGGTTTCTGTGGCAAAAGCGCTGCTTGAGCGTTTTCCGAAAGCGAAGATTTTTAATACGTACGGCCCGACTGAAGCGACAGTGGCTGTCACATCGGTTGAAATTACGGCTGACGTCATCAGCCGCAGCGAATCGCTTCCAGTGGGCTTCGCCAAACCAGATATGAACATTTTCATTATGGATGAACAGGGACAGCCGCTTCCTGATGGAGAAAAAGGAGAAATCGTCATTGCAGGGCCGAGTGTAAGCCGAGGCTACCTTGGTGAGCCAGAGCTGACGGAAAAAGCGTTTTT
Organism: Bacillus sp. LM 4-2; assembly: GCF_000978495.1. Taxonomy (NCBI): domain Bacteria; kingdom Bacillati; phylum Bacillota; class Bacilli; order Caryophanales; family Bacillaceae; genus Bacillus; species Bacillus sp. LM 4-2. The sequence continues at coordinate 3,810,037 of NZ_CP011101.1, forward strand.
CTCTCATGAAGGCCAGTGGGCATACCGAACTGGCGATGCCGGCTTTATTCAAGACGGTCAGATTTTCTGCCAAGGACGTTTGGATTTTCAGATTAAACTTCACGGCTATCGAATGGAGCTGGAGGAAATCGAGTTCCATGTCAGACAGTCACAGTACGTTCGCTCTGCTGTCGTGATTCCTTATCAGCCAAACGGAACAGTTGAGTACCTGATCGCTGCTATTGTGCCTGAGGAGCATGAGTTCGAGAAGGAATTCCAGCTGACAAGCGCTATTAAAAAAGAGCTTGCCGCTTCTCTTCCGGCATATATGATCCCGAGAAAATTTATCTATCAGGATCACATTCAAATGACGGCTAACGGCAAAATTGACCGAAAACGCATTGGCGAAGAGGTTCTTGTATGACGCCTTACAGCTCGTTTTTATTCTTTATACTGCTTGGCATTCTTCTTCTGCCGACGATCATTCTCGGCTTAAACGGAAAAAGATTTCAAGCATACAACATGTTCATATCTATCATTATATTGGCTTTAATTTTTTCGCACGACTTACACGGGGTCATCGCGCTGTGCCTGTTTACAATATGGCAGGTGCTCCTGATCAGCGGCTATCTGGCATACCGGCAGAAAGCGAACAGTGGCTTTGTCTTTTGCGGGGCTGTTATCGCGTCTATTCTGCCTTTATTTCTGTCAAAAATATGGCCGTTTCTTTCACACCCGCAGCCGCATCATCCGCCGCATAACCTGATCAGCTTTTTAGGGATTTCATATTTAACCTTTAAAGGCGTTCAGCTGATTATGGAAGCAAGAGACGGACTGCTGAAAGAACAGCTGCCATTGCACCGCCTGCTGTATTTCATCCTGTTTTTCCCGACGATTTCCTCCGGCCCGATCGACAGATACCGCCGGTTCGTCAAGGATGAACAGAAGGCTTGGACGAAAGAAGAATACGCCGACCTGTTGTATACGGGAATCCATAAAATCTTCATCGGTTTCCTGTATAAATTTATTATCGGCTACGCGATCAATACGTACTTCATCATGAATCTTCCCGCAATCACGCACAATAAGATTCTTGGGAACCTGCTGTACATGTACGGCTACAGCATGTATTTATTCTTTGATTTCGCCGGCTACACGATGTTTGCCGTCGGGGTCAGCTACATTATGGGCATTAAATCACCAGAAAACTTTAATAAACCATTTATCAGTAAAAATATTAAAGATTTCTGGAATCGCTGGCATATGTCTCTGTCATTTTGGTTCAGAGATTATGTGTTTATGAGATTCGTATTTTGGATGACTAAGAAAAAGTGGATCAAAAACCGTATGGCCGTCTCAAACATCGGGTATTTCCTGCTGTTTATGCTGATGGGGGTTTGGCACGGGCTCGCGCCGCAATATATCATTTACGGCCTCTATCACGCCGTGCTGATGACGTGTTACAACTTTTTCGAGAAGTGGAATAAGAAATATAAATGGCTGCCGTCCAACCGCTGGACAACCATTCTCGCTATTGTGATCACATTCCATTTCGTTTGCCTCGGGTTTTACATTTTCTCAGGAAAACCATTTCATCACCACCATTAAAGGAGATTAGAAAGCTATGGATTTTAAACAAGAGGTATTAGACGTTTTAGCAGAGGTTTGCCAGGATGACATCGTAAAGGAAAATCCTGATATTGAAATTTTTGAAGAAGGTTTGCTTGATTCTTTTGGAACAGTAGAATTGCTGCTTGCGATTGAAAACCGTTTTGATATTTTAGTGCCGATCACTGAATTTGACCGGGACGTTTGGAATACACCTAACAACATTGTAAATCAGCTGTCTGAGTTGAAATAATGAAAAAGCGTTTTTTCGGTCCAATTATTTTGGCGTTTATTCTATTCGCAGGCGCCATCGCAATTCCATCTTCATGGCTGACAGGCTTCATCACCGATAAGCGTGTGAAAGAGTCAGCAACAGCCTTGAATCCGAGTATGTTTCAAGGGCTATATTTACAAGATCAGATGCTCAAAGATCCGACATATCTTCCGATTTACGGGTCTTCTGAGCTTTCTCGGCTGGACGAGTTCCACCCATCTAATTATTTTCAGGTAAACAATGAGGGATTCACGCCATACCTTGTCGGCAAAGGCGGATCCCAGTCATTGATTCATTCTTTAAACTTCGCTGCCCATATGGATCAGCTGAAGGGCAAAAAAATCGTATTCATCGTGTCTCCGCAATGGTTTATTAAGCGCGGGTCTGATGAACAGCATTTCGCGCCGAACTATTCTGCGCTGCAAGGGCTTGATTTGGCATTTAACGATCAGATCGATCCTGAAATTAAAAAGAAAATGATGAAACGCATGCTTCGCTTTAAGGCTGTGCAAAACGATGCCATTCTTTCTGAGCTGTACAAAGCAATGGTAAACGGTCAGACGTGGAAAGTGAACGCGCTGAAGCCGGCGGCGAAAGTGTATTACAGCATGCTGGAAAAGAAAGATCTGTATTATTCAACGACAGAATCATCCGGGCCAAAGCGCTATATCTCGCAGTCAGTAAAGGATAAGTCATGGTCTGAATTGAATAAACTAGCGGATCAATCAGGCAAACGCCACTCCGGTTCTAACGATTTTCACATCGACAACCCTGTCTATAAAAAGCTGAAGCCGAAAGTGCCTAAGCTGAAAGGGAAAAACAAAGGAAGATCGTATGCGGTGTCACCGGAATATGGCGACTTTGAAATGATGCTCGATATCCTGAAGGATGCGGGCGCAGAGCCTATGTTTGTCACCATTCCTGTTAACGGGAAATGGTACGATTACACGGGCTTCCCGAAAAAAGGACGCACTGACTATTACAAAAAGGTAAATAAACAAATCAGAGCGAAGGGCTTCCAGGTTGCTGATTTCTCAGGGCATGAATATGACCCGTATTTCATGAAAGACACCATTCACATCGGCTGGAAAGGCTGGGTGTATGTCGATAAAGCAATTGACGAATTTTATAAAACCGGAAAAGTCACTTCATCCTGAGCATCTCATAGGACGCGGCTGCATATTTCCTGCTAAGATTTGAAATAGTAAAGGAATCACAGCCAACTTAATTAAGAGGTGTTACATCCAATGAAGATGACAGGCAATACGGTTTTAATCACAGGGGGTTCTGCTGGCATCGGGCTTGAACTGGCCAAGCGCCTGCTGGAGCTCGGCAATGAAGTTATCATTTGCGGACGCAGCGAAGCACGTCTTGCAGAAGCGAAGCAGCAGCTCCCAAACATCCATACAAAGCAATGTGATGTTGCAGACCGTTCGCAGCGGGAAGCATTGTATGAATGGGCTTTAAAGGAATATCCGAACTTGAATGTTCTCGTCAACAACGCCGGCATTCAAAAGGAAATTGACTTTAAAAAAGGGACAGAGGATCTTTTTGTGGACGGTGATGAAATTGAACTTAATTTCCAAGCGCCTGTCCATTTATCCGCCCTTTTCACACCTCATTTGATGAAGCAGCCTGAAGCGGCAATCGTTCAGGTCACATCCGGGCTTGCGTTTAACCCGTTAGCTGTTTATCCGGTGTACTGCGCAACAAAAGCAGCACTTCACTCGTTCTCGCTTACGCTCAGACACCAGCTCCGCGACACGAGCGTGGAAGTGATTGAAATGGCACCGCCTATGGTGGACACGGGCTTAAACCAAAAATCACGCGATAAACAAGGCCAGACGTACCGGGGCATTTCATCTGAAGAATATGTTCAATATTTCTTGGACGGCTTGAAGGAAGGCAAACAGGAGATTACAAATGAACGTGTTGAAGGTCTTCGGGATGCCACTCGCGCCGATTATGACAGATTATTCGAGCAAATGAACACGCAGGAGAATTAATTTCTCCTGCTTTTTTCATATGAATTTCTTACAAATTTGAGCAAACCTATTGCGATTATTTGTTGAAGGTATACAATAGAATATAATTATTTTCAAATAAGTTTGATAATATAAACAATTTAACAGCAGGGAGATTGACCATGACTAAACAAACGATTCGCGTTGAATTGACATCAACAAAAAAACCGAAACCAGACCCAAATCAGCTTTCGTTCGGAAGAGTGTTTACAGACCACATGTTTGTAATGGACTATGCGGCAGATAAAGGTTGGTACGATCCAAGAATCATTCCTTATCAACCCTTATCAATGGATCCGGCTGCAATGGTCTATCACTACGGCCAAACCGTGTTTGAAGGGTTAAAGGCTTACGTGTCAGAGGATGACCATGTTCTGCTTTTCAGACCGGAAAAAAATATGGAACGCCTGAATCAATCAAACGACCGCCTCTGCATCCCGCAAATTGATGAAGAACAGGTTCTTGAAGGCTTAAAGCAGCTTGTCGCAATTGATAAAGACTGGATTCCAAATGCGGAGGGCACGTCCCTTTACATCCGTCCGTTCATCATCGCAACCGAGCCTTTCCTTGGTGTTGCGGCATCTCATACGTATAAGCTCTTGATCATTCTTTCTCCGGTCGGCTCTTATTACAAAGAAGGCATTAAGCCGGTCAAAATCGCTGTTGAAAGTGAATTTGTCCGTGCGGTAAAAGGCGGAACAGGAAATGCCAAAACCGCAGGGAACTATGCTTCAAGCTTAAAAGCGCAGCAGGTGGCCGAAGAGAAAGGATTTTCCCAAGTGCTTTGGCTGGACGGCATTGAGAAGAAATACATCGAAGAAGTAGGAAGCATGAACATCTTCTTCAAAATCAACGGTGAAATCGTAACGCCGATGCTGAACGGAAGCATCCTGGAAGGCATTACGCGCAATTCAGTCATCGCCTTGCTTAAGCATTGGGGCCTTCAAGTTTCAGAACGAAAAATTGCGATCGATGAGGTCATCCAAGCCCATAAAGACGGCATCCTTGAAGAAGCCTTCGGAACTGGTACAGCAGCTGTTATTTCCCCAGTCGGCGAGCTGATTTGGCAGGATGAAACACTTTCGATCAACAACGGTGAAACAGGGGAAATCGCAAAAAAACTATATGACACGATTACAGGCATTCAAAAAGGCGCTGTCGCAGACGAATTCGGATGGACGACCGAAGTCGCAGCGCTGACTGAAAGCAAATAAGAAAAAAGCCGGCCCATTACAGGCCGGCTTTTTTTACGCTTCAATTTTGTTGAAAAACTGCGGCAGATACGCTTTGTGCGCCTCCAGCATTTCGTCTAAAATCTGTTTGGCCACAGTATCGGACGGGACAAGCGGGTTAATCGTCATGGCAAGGAGTGCAGTTTGGTAGTCACCTGTAACTGCCGCTTCTGCCGCGACACGTTCAAAGGATTTGATTTGCTGGACGAGGCCACGGACAGACACCGGCAAGTCGCCGACAGCAATTGGCTTAGGGCCAGTTTTCGTCATCACACAGTTCACTTCAACTGCGGAATCGTCTGGAATACTCGCTATTGCACCATTATTGATCGTGTTCACCGGCTGAATGTCATGTTTATCATTATAAATGGAGCTGATTAAGTTACATGCTGCATCACTGTAGTAAGCTCCGCCCCGTTTTTCCAGCTGCGGCGGTTTGATCGCAAGGTTCGGATCTTTATAAAGCTCGAACAGCTCTTTTTCGACCTTCTGTACGACTTCAGCGCGGGTGCCCTCCGTTTGTGATGCTTCCAGTTCGTGCTCCAGCATCTCTTTTGTTTTGAAATAGTAACGGTGATAGCCGCAAGGGATGACATTGAGCGCTTTTAAGAAATCCGGTTCCCATTCGGCGCCTGAGATATTTTTCATTGTCATCGCGTTTTTCGGGTCGCCCATCGCCTCGATGACTTGCTCCTTCACACTTACGCCGTCCAAGAAAACATCCAGCCCAAATACCATATGGTTCAGTCCGGCGAATTGGACTTCTACGCGGTCCACATCTACATCAAGCGCTTTGGCTACGCCCATTTTGATGCCGATTGGAACATTACAGAGACCGACGACTTTCTTCAGGTTGGAGTAGCGAAGCAAGGCTTCTGTTACCATGCCGGCAGGGTTTGTGAAGTTAACAAGCCAAGCGTTCGGGCAAAGCTCTTCTATGTCCTTTGCGATCTCAAGGATGACCGGAATTGTGCGCAATCCTTTAAACAGGCCTCCCGGGCCGTTTGTTTCCTGGCCTATTACACCGTATTTTAGCGGAATTCGCTCATCCTTTGCTCTTGCCTGCAAAAGTCCGACGCGGAATTGGGTCGTGACAAAGTCTGCGTCTTTCAGCGCTTTTCTCCGGTCGAGCGTAAGATGAATGTCAATCGGGACGCCAGCTTTTTCAACCATCCGTTTGGCGAGTGTGCCGACAATATTCAGCTTTTCTTCGCCCTCGGGGATATCGACAAGCCATAATTCACGGACAGGCAGCTCATCATACCGTTTAATGAACCCCTCCACTAGCTCGGGCGTATAGCTTGAACCTCCGCCAATCGTTACAATCTTCAATCCTTTTGTCATATGCTTGCACCCCTTTGCTCGGTGATTTTTTCATATAACTCAATGATCTCTGCAGCCATATCCTTCACTGTCATTGCATTCATTAAATGATCCTGTGCATGAACCATCAGAAGCGTCATTTCCGTCTTTTCTCCGCCCGCTTCATTTTGGATCAGCTCTGTCTGATAATGATGGGCTTTTGACAATTCTTCAGCAGCGTCTTGAAGCTTTTTCCGCGCTTCTTCTGCGTCACCGCTTTTCGCAGCGGCAATGGCCTCCATTGCGGAGCTCCTACCGTTTCCTCCGTGAAGGATGATTTGAAAAATGATTTGTTCCATTTCCTCATTCACGCGATTCACTTCCTTTCTCTACAGAGCCGCTTCTTTGTCATCTGATGCTGCAGGCGTTTGGACCGGCTCCAGATCGTTTTCTTCTTTCAGCTTCTGCTTATCCCACATTCTGAAGAATGGATAGTAGACAACAAAGGATACGACGATATTAATGGCTTGCATGACCGCGCCTGAGACTTTTCCTCCTGTCGCCAAGTAGCCTGAAAAGATCGGCGGCATGGTCCACGGCACTGCGATACCCGCCGGTTTGGCGACAAGGCCGGTGCTCATTCCGATGTACGTAAGTGTCACTGTGACAAGCGGCGTGATGATAAACGGAAGTAAGAGCATTGGGTTCATGACGATCGGCATTCCGAATATAATCGGTTCGTTAATATTGAAGATGGCCGGGCCGACCGCAAGCTTCCCGAGCTGCTTCATTTGTTTGCTTCGGGCGCGCAGGAACATCGTGACAACCAGTGCCAATGTGGCGCCGCTTCCGCCGATATTGACCCAGATATCGAAAAATTGCTGGGTGAAAATCTTAGGAAGCTCCTCACCGGCTTGGAATGCGATCCGGTTGGCATCCATTGCGCCGTACCAAATCGGTGCCATGACACCGCCGACAATGTTTGCACCGTGAAGGCCGCAGGCCCATAAAAGCATTTTGACGGCTTCGGCGACAAGGCTTCCTCCAAGGCTTCCTCCCAGAATGGAAAGCGGAGTCCCCAATAAAACGCTTACAATATTATGAAGGCTTTCAAACGGTGTCGCTTCAACAATCAGCCGGGCTGCCCAAATCAGGAAGATAACGGCAAAGCCGGGGATTAACGCGACAAATGACTTGCTTACCGCCGGCGGAACACCGTCCGGCATTTTGAAGACTAAATTGCGCTGGATAATAAGGCGGTAAATCTCTGTGGACACCATTGCGATAATCATGGCGACAAATAAGCCTTTGCTTCCCATGAGCGAAAGCGGAATCCCGCCGCCAACCATGATTTCTTTCGTCGCGCCATCCGGCATAAACGGCACTTGATAAGGTGTTGCTAATAAAAATGCCGCAAGGGAAATGGCTCCGGCCGACAAGGCATCAACGCCGTATTTCTCGGCGAGCCGGTAGGCGATGCCGAACGCGGCGACAAGACCCATAATTTCAAAGGTCGCGTCGACTGGGTAGGCCAGTTTTTCAGACCAGGAGCTGCCAAACGTTTTTGCCATAAACTCAGCGTATCCCGGGATCGGGAGGTTGCCAATGATGAGGAAAAAGGAACCGATGATAATCAGGGGCATCGTGAGGATGATACCATCACGCAGCGCCTGCAAATGACGCTGTCCCGCAATTCTTCCCGCTATAGGCATGACCTTTTCTTCTAAGATCTGATTGACTTTATTCACATAGCCCGCCCCTCTCTATGACACATGTCCAAGCTGTTCAGCTGATTTCAGCACTTCCGCCCCGTTGCACGTGCCATAATGGACGGTATTAATGACGTCTACCGGAACCCCCTTTGACTCTCCTAATTTTTTGAGCTGTGGAAGCATGTAACGGACTTGCGGACCGAGAAGCAATACATCCGCTTTATCGATATGATTTTGTACAGAATCGCCTGAAACTGCCCAAATGGTATAGTCTTTTCCCTGTTCCTGCGCACTTTTTTCCATCTTGCTCACCAGTAAACTAGTAGACATGCCTGCTGCACAAACGAGTAATATATTCATGTAAAAGACCCCCTAGAGTTTGATCAATTTTGTAATGTCCTGCTGTTGCTATCATCATATTATGAAATCGCTTTCATAAACACTCAGGGTTTTTCCGCAGGCAACGGAAAAAAGGTATATACAGGCTGTCAGCTCAGCATTTTTTGGTCAAACACATCCGAAAGCTCTTGATACGAACGGCATTTGACCAGCTGGTTCACCGCCGCCGGGTCATCCAAAATGCTGCCAAGCAGTTTATACATGCTTTGCAAATCCGCTTTGTTCTCCTTTTCGACACAAAGCAGACAGACAAATTGAACTCGCTGACTCTCCCAATCGATCGGTTTTTTGAGCGTACAAACAGCCCAAAACGTTGTTTTCGTCTGCGGAACAAGCGGGTGCGGGATGGCAACTAGATTGCCAAAACACGTTGGCGACATGTCTTCTCTTTCAAAAATGGAATCTATGATTTCTTCATCGGCAAAGCCGCATTCGACCGCTTTCTGCCCTAAAAATTGAATCACTTCTTCTTTTGAGCGCAGATCCTCCTGAAAAAAAACGAGTTCTTTTTTTAGGTAGCGATTGGCTTTTTCCTTTTCATCACTCAGAATAGATTCTATTTTTGTAAAGTCAGTTCCGCCTAAGATTGTGTTAACCTTCAGTACTGGTACAGGGAGCTCTTTTTTAATCGGAATGGTGCTGATGACAAAATCAATTGATTCGTAGGACATTTGATCAAGACTATAATACTCAGCCGTTCCAAGAATATCGAGCCGCTTGCCGAAATGGGAACGCAGTTTTTCGCGCAGAAGCTGGGCGCTTCCGGCTCCCGATGCGCATACAATGATACAGCGTTTCGGCGGGCTTTCTGTTTTTTTTCGTTCAATCGCGGCGCCAAAGTGGAGAGCCAAATATCCAATTTCGTTTTCATGAATCTCAATACCCGTTTGTTCCTTTATCACGATTCCGGCAATGATCCCGGCTTCAAAAGCGAGTGGATAATGTTCCTTGATCGCTGCCAGCATCGGATTTCGAAGATTCATGCCGTATCGGTTGCGGCTGATCGCCGGCTTCATATGCAGGGCCAAGCCGATTTTCAGCTCTTTGTCATGCAGGATGCCAAGCTTCAGTTCACGATCAACAGCTTCGATCATGGCAAGTGTCAGCTGATCGGTTTCTTCTTCTATTGAGAATGTGCCCTCTCCGCATTGTGATTGTGTCATTCGTTTTGTGCCAAGGAGATGCATGGTGATGTAGGCCGTCTCGTCTTTCGGAAACGTAACGGCAAGCGCTGATTCCAGCTCTTTTACGATGGCTTCTGCAGCCTGGTACTCCTTTTGATGCAGGATATGATCCATATCTTTCGGGAAAAGAGATACATAGTTTTCCGTTCTGATCCGTTTACAGGCGATAGCGATATGGATAATGAGGTTATTCAGTCCCATGTTGGACAGAGGGATGCGGTCGTTTTTCATTTTTTTCAAGATGGCGGAACGGATGATCTCAATTTCTTCTTTTGGCAAAATATCAGCCTTTTCATTTAAAACATCTATCTCCGTTTCTCTTTCATCGACAATGTACTCCGCCATGCAGTACCTCATCTGCACCTCGTCCCCGCGCAGCTTGAAGCCGTAATTCGGACGTGTTTCCATGACGATGCGGTAAGGCAGCAGACGTTTCTTTACTTCCTTTAAATCCGTTTGGAGTGTAGATTTTGAGATAAATAGTTCTTCAGCAAGTTCATCGAGCTTGAGATAATGGTCCGCCAGCAGCAGACGTTTCATAAGATAGGCCATTCTCTCCTCCGGCAATACCGGCAGGCCCTTTTTTTGCTGAAATTCATCTTGCAGCAGTGTTCTGAATACTTGCTCGTCATCAATGCGGAGCTTGTAGCCGGAGCCTCTTACAGATTGTACAAAGGCACCGTGACCGCTTAGCACACCTTGAAGTTCCTTTATATCATTGCGGACTGTCCGCGTCGTTACGTTTAATTGCGCGGCAAAAAACGAACTTGTCACCGGGGCTTCAGCCGCCATCAGCAAGCGCAGAATATCACGTAGTCGCCCATGAAGCATGAGAAAAACCTCCTAACTAGTAGATGCAGGGATTCAGTGAATAGGCAGAAAGGATGATGAAGGGATGCGAAATGTATATAAATTCTATAATGGAGAGAATGGCAAGTCAATGAACATCCGGAGGACTAGAGGGAAAACTGACCTATAAAAAAACAGCCGGGATCAGCCGGCTGTTCTAGATGCGGACATATTCTTTTGTTTAGACGCCTTGCGATCCTTCATGATTTTTCGAACAATCGGGTAAATGACCGGCGCCCATTTGATAACGGTTTTGATCATCTTTTTCAAAGCTCCGATTCTCCCTTCTTTTTTCTCAACCATTCCCCTGATTGCCTCTTCCTTAAACATGCTAACGCGACACGTACCTGTTTCCCGTCACCCAGAAACGCCATGGATAATCGCGTGCCTCCCCGCTGTTGTCAATGCCGATGCGCGGGCCGGTTGAAATTGCTTCCGGTGTGTACCCGCTTTCGATGTAAAGCGGCTGTTCCGTGATCCAGCGTCCGTAGTCATTCATCGTGACGCCAAGCGCTTTCGTCAGCTTTCCTGGTCCGTTTGTCCATTCCCTCGGACTCCTGCCCGGCCTTCTCTCCTCCATTAACAGCTGGCCTTCATGCGGCTCAATCGCCCTGATTAATACCGCTTGCGGGACATCCTCTTCCGCGGCAACGACATTCAGCAATGTATGGGTGTGCATCACGTATGTATATACCCGCCCAGCTTCTGCAAACATGATCTCAGTCCGCTTCGTCCGGCGGTTGTTAAAGCTGTGGGCCGCTCTGTCTCCAGCCCCCATATAGGCCTCTGTTTCCACAATATAGCCTGACGCTGTGCCTTCGTCTGTTTCTTTTACAAGAAGGCAGCCCAGAAGCGATGGGGCAAGCTCAAGAGCGGTTTTTTGATAAAACGTGATGGGCAGCGGATTTTTTTCTCTCGTCACGAATCGACCTCTCCTTTTACCGATTTTTGTACATTGTACCATTCCCGAAGCAGATCAAAAAAAACGGCTGTTTTAAAATCTTTCCATTCAGGGAATATTGTTACCGTTCAAAAAAGGAGGGCCAACCATTGAAAGATGATCATCAAAACAAGCAGCACCAATCAAATGCCCAAGGGAGCGAGGAAGCGCTTTCCCATAAGACATCCGGGAAAAACGAGTCAGAGGATACCTTAACGAATAGGCAGGGGCATCCTGTTACTGACAACCAGAATGCGAGAACCGTCGGGAATAGAGGGCCTACAACACTTGAGAACTATGATTTTCTCGAAAAGATCAGCCACTTCGACCGGGAACGCATCCCTGAGCGGGTTGTTCATGCCAGGGGAGCAGGTGCACACGGGTATTTTGAAGCGTACGGAAGCTTCGGAGATGAACCGATTTCAACATACACACGGGCCAAACTCTTTCAGGAAAAAGGCAAGAAAACACCGGCATTTGTCCGTTTTTCAACTGTGAATCATGGAAAACACTCGCCTGAAACATTGAGAGACCCGCGCGGTTTTGCTGTAAAGCTATATACAGAAGACGGAAACTGGGATTTGGTCGGGAACAACCTGAAAATCTTTTTTATCCGCGACCCGCTGAAATTTCCGGATCTTGTACATGCATTTCAGCCTGATCCAGTGACCAACATCCAGGATGGTGAACGTATTTTCGATTTCATTTCTCAATCTCCTGAAGCGACACACATGATCACCTTCTTGTTTTCGCCTTGGGGCATTCCGGCCAACTACCGGCAAATGCAGGGTTCAGGCGTACATGCCTATAAATGGGTGAATGAGGAGGGCAAGGCCGTTCTCGTGAAATACCATTTTGAACCGAAGCAGGGCATCCGCAACCTGACACAGAAGGAAGCAGAAGAGATTCAAGGGAGAAACTTTAACCATGCCACACAGGATCTATATGACGCGATTGAAAATGGCGATTATCCAGAGTGGGAAGTGTATGCTCAAATCATGAGCGATGATGAGCATCCTGAACTGGACTTTGATCCTCTTGATCCGACAAAACTGTGGTATAAAGACGATTTCCCATGGAAACCGATCGGCAAATTGGTGCTGAACAAAAATCCGGAAAACTACCATGCGGAAGTGGAGCAAGCTTCATTTGGAACGGGAGTGCTTGTCGACGGGCTTGATTTTTCAGACGACAAATTGCTCCAGGGGCGTACGTTTGCTTATTCTGATACGCAGCGCTACCGTGTAGGCGCAAATTACCTGCAGCTTCCGATCAACTCGCCGAAAAAGCATGTCGCCACCAACCAGGAAGGCGGGCAAATGCAATATCGGGTCGATAGAGCAGAAGGACAAAACCCGCACGTCAACTATGAGCCATCCATTATGGGCGGGCTGAAGGAAGCGAAGCAGGACGGAAAAGACCATACGCCGCATGTCGAAGGTGATGTAAAGCGTGAAGCGATTGACAGAACAAACAACTTCGGACAGGCTGGAGAAACGTACCGGAGATTTACTGAATTTGAGCGGAACGAACTGATTACGAATTTGGTGAATGCGCTTTCTACGTGCCGAAAAGAAATTCAGGATCAAATGATTGAGAATTTCACAAAAGCTGATCCTGACTACGGAAAACGCGTAGCAGAAGGGATAAAAAAGGTTTCCGAAAACAACAGCAACGGGCCGATCGGCACAACTGAAACGGAACAGGCTGCAAAGCAGGCTGAACAGGAGAGCCATCCATCTGATCCGTATTAACAACAGCGAACAGGGCTTTTTTGAAGCCCTGTTTTTTTATTTTTCTATTGAAACGCTTTCAACAATTGTGTTGTACTGGAAGGAAAGGGGTGGAGAGATACGATGGAATTACAGCAGGACTTGATTCCTCAGAAAAAAACAATCGGCGCTTTAGATCACGCCGTTTTTTTATGCATGGTATTTTGTTTCTGGTTTTCAGGCTATATTTACGTTCCTGTATTCAGCCTGTATTTGGAGGATCTGCACTTTTCATATGGCGCAATCGGCATCATTCTCGGCAGCTACGGGGTCACGCAAATCCTTCTGCGATTCCCGCTCGGCCTTTTGTCAGACATCCTGTTTTCCTTGCGCAAGCAATTGTTAATTGCCGGGTTCGGCTTTTCCGTCTTCAGCAGCCTGCTTTTTCTGATGTTTGATTCTTTCTTCTTCGTGCTGGCCGCCCGGCTGTTCGCGGGAATCACTGCTTCTATGTGGGTGATGGCGACCATTTTATACGCACATTATTTCAACAATGGCAATGCATCAAAAGCAATGGGCATCATGCAGTTTTTTACCGTCATGCCTCAGTTTGCCAGCATTGTGTTCTGCGGGCTCGCCGCAGCCCATTTAGGGAGGCAGGTTCCTTTTTGGATGGCGCTGGCAGCTTCTGCCGCAGGTCTGGTGATCTGCTGCTTTATTAAGGATCCGTCTGCTCCTCCCGCAAACCGTGACACCATTCGTGTCAATCAGTACATCAAAGATACATTGCGGCTGCCAAAGCTGAAGCTTTTCACCATCCTGTCTATGACGGCCCATGCCGTATTATTTATGACAGTGTTTGGTTTTACGCCGCTTTACATGGATCAGCTCGGAATGGGCGACGCGGAGCTGCTTTGGGTGATGAGCGCATTTTTCCTCCCACACGCAGCCGCCACATTAAGCTTTGTGTTTCTGCGCTTTACAAGCCGTATCGCTTACTCCGTGATGCTCATTAGTTTCGCTGTCACCGGGGTCTGTTTGCTATATGTTCCTTTTTCAGCTGCATTGTTCACGGTTTGCATCACACACGCCTGTATCGGACTGGCGCTCGGCATCGTTTTTCCTCTGCTGCTAAGCCATGTCGTCGAAATCAGTTCTGCCCGTTTAAAAATGTCAGTGATGGGGTTTTATCAATCATTTTATGCGCTAGGCATCTTCCTCGGGCCCCTTCTTGCCGGAAAAATCGCACAGCTTGTCGGGCTTGCGGGAGTTTTTTATGGAGCCGGGTCTCTGGCATTTGCCGCCTTTTTTGTGATGCTCGCGCAAAAACGTAACATGATCAATTAATAGCTTTCATACCGCCGGAAGCGCCACACAGAAAACACGGCCAGAAGCATGATGCACAGAATGGAGAAAGTGAGTGACCATCCGAAAAAATCTGCCTGCTCTCCATGAAGAAGGATATGCTCCGCCTGCTTGCAAATCTCAGCTGGAAGCCACTTCGCACCATCTGGAAATAGTGAAACAGTAAAGGAAACGGCTGCTGTGAACCCGATCCCGCAAGCCGCAGCTGCTCCGACAGACCGGAATATCGTACTTCCGGCAAGGCCGGCGGTCACAATAAATATCACCCAAAGCGCGTAAAGGCCAAGGCTTGCAGCAAAGCGGCTGAATGATGCGTCCTCAAACAGCAGCCGAACGTAATAATAAGCAAGCCCGTATCCAGCTGCAAACGACATAATGCCGATCACGCTTTGGATGAGCCATTTACTCACGATATAATGGGCTGCCGTCACAGGCCGCGACATAATCAGCGCTGTTACCCCTTGATTTCTTTCATTGGCTACACTGCCCATCACGCTAAAGATGACCAGAGCCATGCCAAGCGTGTTGAATTGAGAAAGCGTGCTGACCATCACTTCAGACCCGGAGGGCATCGTAAAACTGATTTTCATGCCGTCAGGAAGGTTCCCTCCATGTGCGATGATTTCCGGCATATAATAAATGGTCAGCGGCTGTGTCAGCCCGACGATCATCATCGCAATCGGCAGCCAAATCAGCTTGCCGCTTTTCCATCCTTCCAGCCACTCCTTCTGCAAAAGCGCCATCATCACCTTCATGCGTGCACCACCTTTAGATAGACGTCTTCTAGAGACTCCGTTTTCTGTTCAAATCGGGTGACGGTCAATCCCTTTCGGATACAGTCACTTAATAATGACCGGCCAGCGTGTATATCAGGCAGCTCGAAAACAGCTTGGGACGGATTCTTATAGACAATAGCTGAGACGTAAGGCTTCTCTTCAAGCCAGCCTTCCAGCTTCTCTTTCACTGAAAGGGTAAAAACGTTCGTTTGCTGCTGTTGTTTCAGCTCCTGTAACTCGCCTTTCCATGAAATTTCACCGTTTTTCATAATCACCACTTGATCACACACCTGCTCTGCATCGTGCAAAACATGTGTAGAAAACAGAACGGCCATATGCTTTTTCAGCTCACGCATCATGTCCAGCACCTCGAACCGTCCTGTCGGATCAAGTGCAGACACCGGTTCATCCAATATCAAAAACTTCGGTTTATGGAGCAGTGCCTGTGCCAGACCGAGTCTTTGTTTCATTCCTCCTGAATAGCCCCCGATCCTTTTGTGCTCCGCTTCATGCAAACCCACAAATTCCAGCATCTCGCCGATTTCCTCTTGGCATTTTCTCTTCGAAAGGCCGGACAGTCTCCCCGCAAATGTCAAAAATTCATTTGCGGTCATCCAGGAATAAAAAGCTGGATACTGCGGGAGGTACCCAATCAAACGCCGATCCGGCTTTTTTTCTCCTAACAGCTTAATGTTTCCGGAGGTTGGCGAAAGCAGTCCGGCCAGCATTTGCAGAGTCGTGGTTTTGCCGGCTCCATTAGGTCCTAATAGTGCGACACACTCATTTTCATTCACGTGAAAACTGACATTCTTTACAGCTTCATGATGCCTGTACGATTTGCATAATGATTCAATAGACAGCATATCGGCTTACCTTTGCTTTCTGCCGACGGTAAAAAACAAAATCGGCCCAATAATATTGATACATACAATGATTGCAGCCCACATCCACTTTGGACCGTTTGTCCGCTCTTCTTTTATACAGCTGATAAGGGCAAACACCGCCAAAGCCAGCTGTAATACAATCAGCGGCAAAATCATTTCCCAAGAAATATTCATTGCTTGATCCCCCTTTTCTTCCGATCCGGCCTAATGACAAAAAAGTAATAACAAATCAGAGGCATCGGTGCTTGAATCAATCCGACAATCCCCCAAACCCATGCCATGCGATTACGTTTTTTCGCATCAATAAATAAAAAGATTCCCTGCGCCAATACGATGAGACAAGCCGCAACCGTTATGATAATTTCTGTTTGTGTCATCCGCGTTTCACCTCGCATTCGCCGAGATGCCTTTTTTTCTCAGCCGCAATCAAAATCGGCAGCACCGCAAGCACACAAACCTGAAGCACAATAAACACAGCAGGAACTTGAGTGAAAGCTAAGATTGCAGCACTCACAACCATCAGCGCGCAGAATACAAATAAAATGATCTCTTGAAGAAGTTTTTTTCTGCATTCAGCTTTCATTTGTGACAGCTGGTGAAGCAGTTCTTTTTGATTCGGTATAGAGGGATTGGCTGTTTGATCAATTTTTTTCCATTCTGACTTTAAATGATCAGAAAGCTTTTCTTTATTCATCGTCCCACTCCTTTCTGATTTGCTGGAGCCCTTTATGAACTCTGGACTTTACAGTGCCTTCTTTGATTTGAAGCATCACCCCGATTTCAGCGTAGGTATAGCCGTAGTAATGCCTTAATAAAACCGGTGTGCGCAGTTTAGGGTCCAGCTTTGAAAACAGATCGAGCGTTTCGCTCCACTCTGCCCCTTTCGCCGACACGTCCCACTTGATCTTGCGGATTGTTTCCTCCGTAACTGTCTGATTCCGTTTCCATTCTCTCTTTCTCTTTTTCTGGTGATCGAGATAGAGCCGCGATGCAATGGAGATCAGCCATGTGGAGAATTTTGAACGGCCCTGAAAGCTTCTTAAATGGATGTACCCTTTCAGAAAGGTTTCCTGAACAAGTTCCTCGCTGAGATCGGGGTGAAGGGAAAGCTTTAACAAGTATTTATATAAGAAAGAATAGTGATAGTGGAAAAGGGCTGTAAACGCCTCGTCGTTTCCCTCTTTCGCCTGCTGGATCAGCCGCTGTTCTTCATGTGTATCCAATGACCGTGATCCCCCCTTTTTTGTTTTTCTGCCTTATGAGACGACACCGGATTCAAAAGCGTTCATCTTTTTTACAATTCTTTTCAGCCATTGACAGATCAGGCTTCCCGGCCGTTTGGCTGCATATCCTTATTTGTAAACCCCCTTATAGTCTGTTAAGCTATGACTTTATGTCGATTTCAAAAAAACATCCAATATGGAGGACGATGCATTGAAAGTAGAAAGGCGAACGATTGAATATATTCCGAATGAAGAAAGACATGGTAAAGCGAAAGATTTATTTCCCGTATGGTTCGGGGCTAATATGCATATCACCACGTTAGTGACCGGCACGATTCCCGTTGCAATGGGACTTAATCTGTTTTGGAGTGTTGCCGCTATTATTTGCGGAACCTTAATCGGTGCCATATTTATGGCGTCTCATTCCGCGCAAGGCCCTCAGCTAGGCATCCCGCAAATGATTCAAAGCCGTGCCCAATTCGGCGTAATCGGAGCGATTCTTCCCCTCTTCTTAGTCATGTTTATCTACCTTGGTTTCTTCGCAAGCAGCACGATTCTGGCGGCCGGAACCTTAAGCAGCTTTGTTCCCATCCCGGGATCATGGAGCATTATAGGCTTAAGCGCCGTATGTTTTTTACTCACCATTTTCGGCCATGATTTGATTCACAAAATGCAAAAAATCCTTTCTTGGACCTCTTTTGCTGTATTTTTTGCTGCAACGATTCTCATTTTTCAATTGCCGATTCCAGCAGGCAGCTGGATTCCCGGAGCGATTGATCTGCCAATTTTCTTGGTGGCAGTCAGCGCAGTTGCGACGTGGCAGCTTGCCTACGCGCCGTACGTTGCCGATTATTCAAGATATCTGCCAGTTAAAACACCGGCTTCAAAAACATTTTGGTACAGCTATGCAGGTACATCTGTCAGCTCCATCTGGATGATGCTGCTCGGCGCATTGCTGACAACCTCACTTCCTGACTTTACGGCAAACTCAGGCAGCCAGATTGTCCAATTGTTCGGTCCCTTCTCGTTTATTATGCTGATCATTGTGTTATTTGGGCAAATGGCAATCAATGTTTTTAACCTGTATGGGGCCTTCATGTCCACGACAACAACGCTGGAGCCGTTTCTGAAATTAAAAGTCACGCCCAAAGTCAGAATCATCATGATCCTGGGTGTCACGCTTGTCGGCACAGTCTTAAGCCTACTGGGACAGAGCAATTTTATGGAGCTGTTTTTGAATTTTATCTTTTTCATCAGTTATTTCTTAATTCCGTGGACGGCAATCAATTTAGTCGATTACTACTTCGTTCGCCACGGAAAGTATCAAGTCAAAGCCATGTTCGACGTAAACGGGCCTTATGGAAAGGTCAATTGGATCACCACAATTGCGTTCGTTCTGTCTATCTTGCTGGAAATTCCGTTTATCAACACAAGCTTTTACATCGGACCGCTTGCCAAAATGTTTGGCGGCGGAGACATCGCATGGATTATCGGCTTGGCCGTGCCTTCTGTGCTTTACTATGTATTAATGAAACCGCGTCTGAAAAAACGGGCGGGGTATCAAGAAAAGCTGTCTTCTCTCTGAAGACAGCTTTTTTATCATTCAAATCGTTTCCACACGCGGGGCAGGATGTCAGATAGCTCATGAGCGAGCAACGTATGAGCGGAGTGCTCGTCCATCCAGAGCTCGGCGCACGCACCATGCAAATAGACCGCGTTTAATATGGCGTGCTTTGGATCTTCATGGCAGCAGAGCATCCCCAATATCATGCCCGTCAGCGTGTCACCGGTTCCGCCCTTGGCGAGCGCCCCGTTTCCGGTTGGATTGAGCCAGCAGTCTCCATCAGGAAACGCGATGACGGTTTGGTTTCCTTTTAACACAATGACAGTCTGCAGCTGAGCCGCCCATTCCTTTGCATATTCCGCTCTTTTTTTCTGCAATTCGTTCACGGGCACCCCTGTCATTCGGGAAAACTCGCCCGGGTGCGGCGTGAGGATGACGGGGGCCTCCCGTTTCGGATATGTGCGCTTCGCCAGCGCTCCGGCATCCAAAATAACAGGACAATCAGCCGCAAGCACATGATCGACTGCCTGCTGTACGCTTTCCGTTTGCGGAAGGCCCGGTCCGATGGCAATGGCCCGGTACGTCTCTTCAAGCTGAGCATCCGCCGCCTTTTTCCAGCCGTCACGCCAATAGGTCGCCTCGGGCAAAACAGGAACAATTAGCGGGATTACGCTTTCTGATGTACCGATGACAAGCTTGCCGAGACCGCTCCGCATGGCCCCAAGCCCTGCAAGCAGCGCTGCCCCCGGCATGTCGTCACTTCCAGCCAGCAGCAAAGCCGTACCGTACGTGCCTTTATGGCTCTCCGCATCTCTTTCAGGAAGCGTGGCCCTTACATGCTCTTCCGTCCAATATGGAACATTCATCTCTATCCCTCCTCTGCTTTCTTTTCCTATTTTTCCTGTCCCTTTTCTTTTTCAAACAAAAAAGACAGCCTTTTAGGGCTGTCTTCTATTTTACAGGAACATCAAGGTGATACAGGCGGCTGTACCGTTCGTTTGCCGCCAGAAGCTCCTCATGGGTTCCTTCCATTTCTGTTTTGCCGTTTTCGAGAAATACGATTTTATCAGCCGCTTCCACTCCCGCGAGATGGTGGGTAATCCATAAAATCGTTTTTCCTTTCAGCACCTCAAACACCGTTTCCATCAATTCACGTTCGGTAATAGGATCGAGGCCGACTGTTGGCTCATCGAGGATGATGATCGGTGTATCCTGCAGCAAAATCCTCGCAAGTGCGATCCGCTGGCGCTCTCCACCGGAAAAACGGATGCCGGTTTCTTGTACAGAGGTATGATATCCATCAGGCAATGACTCAATGTAGTCATGCAGCTTGACCTGCTTTGCGGCGCGGCGCACATCCTCGTCGCTTGCTTCTCCGTTTCCGAGCCTGATGTTGTTCAAAATACTTGTATCAAACAGGTGCGGTTTTTGATTTAACACGGCCACCGCATCCGCAATCTGATCCTTTAACAGCGCTGTCTCCACTCCGTTTAACGTCACAGAACCGGAGTCCGGTTTCAAGGCGCCTTCGATTAATGCAAGCGATGTTGATTTCCCAGAGCCGCTTCGGCCGAGCAGCGCCATTTTTTCTCCTTGGCGCAGCGTAAAGGAAAAGTTGTGCAGCACTTGGCTGCTGTTGTCATAAGAAAACGTCACATCACGAAAGGCCAAGGTGACATCTTGAAGATCGAGAATTTGATCCCCTGATTCAGTTTGTGACGCCTCCGGCTGAGGAGCCACCTTGTTCATGCGTCTGATAGAATCCTGATAGCCCGGCACTTCGCCTAAGGCATCCGAAAGCGGCAAAAAGGCTTCCGTCAACGGAAACACCACTAGCACAAAAGCGGCAATCATCGTTTTAGCGAGCTCGCCGTCCGCTTGCTGTCCCGCTGTCCAAAACAGCATCAGCAAAATAAGGCCAGCGACAAGGCATTGCGCAGCAAAGTCCCGCCATCTTGTAAAGCGTTGTTTTTTCCGTTCAAGCTCAAACCAATCACGTTCCTCTTTTTCATAAGCATCAATAAAAGCATGCCGGCGTCCGCTGAACATCCAGTCGCTGACACCCATCACAGCATCTGTCAGACGGCTGTACAGCACATTCCGTCCGCTTTTCAGCTTCGCATTCTTCGCTCTCGTCACGAGCAAAGACACAACCGGAAACAATACAACAAGAACAAACAAATACAGCGCAAGCAATATGGCAAACGGCCAAGAGAAGAAGCCGAGCGCTATCACTGACACAGCATACAGGAGCAAGGCTGAGATCGCAGGAAAAATCGTTTTTAAGAATGCATCCTGCAAATGCTCAATATCCTCAGACAAAATGCCGAGCATATCCCCCGTGCGAAAACGGGAACGCAGCATCAAAGCACCCGGCTCAAGCATATTGTAAAGGCGGACGCGCATGTCGGATACGATTTTCAAAATGATGTGATGCCCGACGAGCCGTTCCACATATCGCGACACAGACCGCGCAATCCCAAAGGTGCGCACAGCGACAATCGGCACATAAATGAGCAGAATGTTTTCCGGCCTTGTCGCCGCTTTAGAAATCAAAAAACCTGAGGTGAACATGAGAAAAGCAGCAGAAAAAATCGTCACCGCGCCCAAAAAGATAACCAGAACAAACAGGCGGGCATTTTGCTTGATATACGGCAAAATCCATTCTTCTTTCTTCATGCTCTTTCCCCCAGTTGTGCCTTCACGAGTTTGGTATACACACCGTTTTTCTCCAGCAGTTCATTGTGAGTCCCGATTTCCGCAACCCTGCCTCTGTCCAGCACGATAATTTCGTCCATATCGAGCATCCAGTGAAGGCGGTGAGTCGCGAGAAAGACGAGCTTATCCTCAAATAAATCCAGCATCGTTTCTTTTATTTCATATTCTGTTTCGATATCAAGATGGGCGGTCGGCTCATCCAGCAGCAGGATCGGACGGTTTCCCAAAAAGGCGCGGGCCAGCGCGACACGCTGTGCCTGGCCGCCGCTGAGCGCCCGGCCGCCTTCCCCGATCCGCCCCTCTAATCCTTCAGGAAGGTTATCCACCAGCTCCGCCAGTCCCGCCGCAGCAGCAGCACGGGCTGTATCCTCTGCCGAAGCGCTTGGATGGTAGAAGCGAATGTTGTTCCCCAACGTATCATCAAAAATGTACGGATGCTGAGGGATGTACAGAAGGTTCTTCTGCCAGCTGCCGACCTGCAAATGGGACCGGCTTGTACCATTAACCTCAATCATTCCGCCATCCGGCTCTAAAAATCCGCCGAGAATATCAATTAATGTTGATTTTCCGGCTCCGCTTGCACCGATAATGCCAATTTTTTTCTTGCCCTTGAATGAGAGATCAATATCAGACACCGAACGGCCGACTGATACGCCTGACAGCTTCAGTTCATCCTGATCGGACCAAGCCTCAAGCTGAAGCGGTGTCTCTTCTTTAAAACCAGGCTGTGACAAAATCTCTTGAATAGTTTTTCCTGCTTCCTGGCCGTTCAGCGTTGCATGATAATCATTCCCCACTTCCCGCACCGGCAAAAAATACTCAGGCGCCAGAATAAGCGCCGTTAAAGCAGGGCCAAGCAAAATATCGCCGTCAATAAGGCGCAGGCCCAGAAATACTGCGACTGTCGCCACCGACAGCATCGTGAAAAAATCGAGGGCGAATGATGACAAAAACGCCACCCGGAGTGTGCTCATCGTTGCCTTGCGATACCGCTCACTCACATAGAAAATATTTTTGCTGTGTGACTTGCTCAAACCTAGGAAACGCAATGTCTCCAGCCCGCGAAGAGAATCAACAAAATGATTGGAAAGTCTCTGATAGGATTTCCACTGACGATCCGCTTTTCTCTGCGCGACAAGCCCGAGGAGAATCATAAAGATGATCAGAATCGGCATAGCAGCGACTAAAATGATGGCTGATGTCCGATCCTGAAAAAACACATAAATGACAACTGCCGCAGGCACAATCGCCATGCTGACCATTTTCGGCAGAAACAGCTCCAGGTAGCGGCGGAACTGGCTGATGCCTTCCATCGCCAGCGTCACCATTTGCCCCGTCCCCTCTTTCTTTGCAAAGCGGGGGCCTAATCGGAACAGCTGATCAAGAAAACTTTTTCTCAAATCTGCTCCTGTCCGGGCGGCGTATTGATAGACGATTTTCTGTCGCGCCACCGTCACCCCGTGCCGGGCGATAAAAGCGATGAGGAAAAAGCCGATCACCGGAAAAAGAGAGGTAATGCCCTTCCCGTTGAACAGTCCGGTTACGGCCTCACTCAGCCACTCTGCCTGCATAATAATGGCGGCTGTCTGAATCAGCGTTAAACAAGTAATCACGGTGAGAATCCGCTTCATTCCTTTATATCGAAACAGGTCTTTTCCCATTAATAAGTCATAGGCTCCTTATGGCTGACGCGCTTCCGGAAGACATAATAGCTCCAGATCTGGCTGCCGATGACGAACGGCAATAGCGTTAATGCTGCAATTGACATGACTTTAAGCGAATAATCTCCGGAAGAAGCGTTAGCTACTGTTAAATCGTATGCGCTATGAAGCGAGCTGACCATTACGCGAGGGAATAGGGAAATAAAGATCATTCCCACGGTCAGCGCCAGACCAGCGCCTGTCATCCCAAATGTCCAGCCGTCTTTTTTCTTACGAATAAATACAGCCGCGAGCATAAAGCAGATGACAATCAAAACAGTGAGCGGAATGGTAATCTCGCCGCGGCGTGTAAACATGTCTGTCTGATACGCAGAAAGGGCCGCGAAGGCAAGAACCGCTACAAAAACAACACCCATTATCTTTTGCGCCATTTTCCGGGCGCGGTTTTGCAAATCACCAATCGTACGCAGCGTGATAAACATTAATCCATGCTGGAAGCAAAGAAGTGTTACCGTCACACCGCCAAGTATAGAATATACATTGATATAATCAGATACATGTGCGTGAATGTTCATGTCGGCATCAATCGGCATCCCGCGGAATAATGTCGTGAACAGCACACCAAGCACAAACGGAGGAATCAGACTGCCGAAGAAAACGACCCAGTCCCAAACCTTTACCCATTTTAAATGATCCACCTTGCCGCGGAACTCAAACGCGACCCCGCGGCCCATTAACGCAAGCAGCACTATGACAAACGGAATGTAATAACCGCTCAGCATCGTTGCATACCAGTTTGGGAATGCCGCGAAAATGGCGCCTGCACCAGTCAAAAGCCACACTTCATTCGCGTCCCAGAACGGCCCGATCGTGTTGATCAGCACTCTGCGTTCTAATTCATTATGGCCAAGAAAACGGGTCGCCATGCCGACCCCGAAATCAAAGCCCTCCAAAAAGAAGAATCCTACAAACAATACAGCAACGAGTATAAACCAAAGATCATGAAGAGATGCCATGGTATACCTCCTGACTAAATGGATCTGTTGATACAGGAACATCATGATGATCACTATGCTCCGCACCTTTTTTAATCTCACGGATAAACAAGAAGACAAGCAGTGCACCAAGAATCATGTACATCACACCGAATGCGATGATTGAGAATAACAAGGAGCCCGCTGTTACGTTAGGTGACACAGATTGAGCGGTTGTCATTAACCCCATAACCGTCCAAGGCTGACGTCCGATTTCTGTCATAATCCAGCCCGCGGAGTTCGCAAGAAACGGGAAGGAAATCAACGCGATCATGATGCGCAAATACCATTTGCTGTTTTCAAGCTTTTTGCGGCGGTTTAACCAAAGGCCGCCTAACGCAGCAAGAATCATGACAACACCTGCTCCTACCATGATGCGGAAGCTCCAGAATGTCGTTTTCACTGGCGGAATGTAGTCGCCTTTTCCGTATATTTTTTCGTACTCAGCCTGAAGGGTTTTCATCCCTTTGACACTTCCGCTGAATTTCTGATACGCCAAGTAGCTCAAGGCATAAGGAACTTTGATTTCATTTGAGCTTTTTTCATTTTTTGTATCGATCGTCGCAAAAGCGGTCCAAGCAGCAGGGTCACCGCTGTCTTCCCATAGGCCTTCACTGGCAGCCATTTTCATCGGCTGTGATTCCATCAAGTGCTCAGCCTGCATGTGTCCGCTAAGGCCGACGCCAAGACCGGCACAAAGGCCGACGATCATTGCGAGTTTAAAAGATTGCTTAAAGAACGGCACTTCTTTTTTCTTCAGCAGTTTAAAAGCACTCACTCCGGCAATAAAGAAAGCTCCAGTGGCAAGCGCACCGAAAATAACGTGCGGGAATTCAACCCAAAGCTGAGGGTTTGTAATCAACGCGCCAAAATCATTCATTTCCGCGCGGCCGTTTTTGATCGTAAAGCCGACCGGCTCCTGCATAAAGGAGTTTGCTGTTAAAATCCAGAAAGATGACATGATCGTTCCGAATGATACGAGCCATATGCAGAGAGCGTGAATTTTCTTCGGCAGGCGGTCCCAGCCAAAAATCCATAATCCGATAAAAATAGATTCCATGAAAAACGCCAATAATGCTTCAATCGCAAGCGGAGCGCCAAATACATCTCCGACAAAACGGGAGTAATCTGACCAGTTCAGTCCAAACTGGAATTCTTGCAAAATCCCCGTTACAACACCGACTGCAAAATTTATTAAGAATAAGTGTCCCCAAAACTTTGCCATTTTGAGATACAGCTCATTTTTCTTTACAAGATAAAGAGTCTCCATCAACGCAACCATAAACACAAGCCCGATAGACATCGGCACAAACAAGAAGTGAAACAACGTTGTTGATGCAAATTGTATGCGGGCTAATACCAATTCACTCATGCTTTCTCCTCCATTTCCGGTTAAAACTGTTAATTTGCTCACTACTTCACAAATAGAACCGAGACTTTGATCAGTAATTCACAAAATAGACGAAAAAAATATTGTTCAATATTTCACAAATGTGTCAAAAAGTCGTCCAATATGAGGCAAGATTGCCAGACTGACCAAATGACACAATCTCTGACTGGTTCATATTAAGTACTTTACAACGATTCATTTCAAAAATAAAGCCTAAAATACCTAAAAAGTCCCGCACTATGTGACGGATTTTTGTCTATTTTGTTGCTTATTTATGTCGGCTGCTAGGATAAATGACCCTTTATTATCGTACATCAACACATCGTTCCTTGCGAACAAAATGCTTGCCCTGCACCAGCACTCGTTTCTCCGCACTCCGTCATAAACAGATTTTAGGCAGGATGCCTCTTTTCATTTGAACCGGCAAGTGGAGAAAAGTTGAATAGTAAATTTTTAATATATTAATAATTTCAATTTTTTAGTATACTTAACATAGTGAACAATTTCACTGCATCAAGAATAGGGGAGGTTTTTCAATGGGAGAGCTTCAAACACACATGCAATTGCAAACGGATACAATTCACGAAGGGGTTCGAAAAGAGAATTGGTTTGCGAAAGCCATGAATATAAAAGTAGGCATCATACCGCTTCCTGTGTATGCCTTGCTGTTTATATTAATCACTGTTTTTGTTATGCATCACGATGTAAAAAGTGACATTTTGACATCCATTGCCGTCATGGCGTTTTTCGGATTTACCTTTGCCCAAATCGGCAAATCGATACCGATTGTTCGTTCTATCGGCGGCCCGGCCATCCTAGCTACTTTTATTCCGTCCGCTGTCGTGTACTATCACCTGCTGCCTAATGATATCGTAAAATCCACCACAGAATTTACAGAAAACTCAAACTTTCTATATTTGTTTATCGCCGGTATTGTCGTCGGAAGCATTCTCGGCATGAAAAGAGAAACACTCGTAAAAGCATTCATGAAAATCTTTATTCCGCTTATTGTCGGTTCTGTCACAGCCGCTATTGTCGGACTGGCTGTCGGGACATTGCTCGGACTCGGATTTCAGCATACCCTGCTGTACATTGTCATTCCGATCATGGCTGGAGGAGTCGGAGAAGGCGCTATCCCGCTGTCCATCGGATATTCTGACATCATGCCCATTTCTCAAGGGGAAGCGTTCGCACTTGTTCTGCCATCGATTATGCTGGGCAGCTTATGCGCGATTATTCTAGCGGGATTGCTGAACCGAATCGGAAAGAAAAAACCGGAATGGACAGGCAACGGCAAAGTGGACCGCTCCGAAGAAGAGTCCCCTGCGCTGGAGGAATCACAAAGCGGACAACAAATGTTCAACCTTTCTTTATTTGCGTCAGGCGGTATCCTTGCTGTTTCTTTATACTTAGTCGGCATGCTCGCTCACGATTTTTTCGGTTTTCCGGCACCCGTTGCCATGCTGTTACTGGCTGTTCTAATCAAGCTGTTCAGATTGGTGCCTGCCTCAATTGAAAATGGCGCGTTTGGAGTGTCCCGCTTCTTTTCAACAGCTGTGACCTACCCGCTTCTCTTTGCGATTGGGGTATCCATGACGCCGTGGGACAAGCTTGTCGCCGCTTTTAACCTCAGTAATATTATTACGATTCTGTCTGTCGTTGTGACCATGATGGCCGTTGGCTTCTTCACTGGAAAATGGCTGAACATGTATCCGATTGAAACCGCCATTATCAATGCGTGCCATTCTGGACAAGGCGGCACGGGTGACGTTGCCATTTTAAGCGCCGCTGAAAGGCTTGAGCTGATGCCGTTCGCCCAGGTGTCTACCCGCATCGGGGGCGCGATTACAGTATCCTTAACCTTATTGCTGCTGCACCAATTTTATTGATACACCTCGGAGCAAGTTCTTCGGAAAACGAAAGAGCTTGCTTTTTTGCATGTCCGTGTTTTTGCAAGTTCCCATCCCATGCTATAGTAATAGTTGGAAATACTAGATAGAAAGGAATCTGGCATGCCTATGGGAACTCATCTATTTCTCTTTATGCTTCTCGGGCTTGGATTTTATTTGATATCAGCCCTGGCTGCAAAACTCATTCCGGCCATAGACTTCTGGATTGATATTGTTCTATGGGTCGGCGCTGCAGTTTACATCTTCTCTCACCTCTCATTCATGGACGGCATTGTCTCAATCGCGACAATGTTCTACTGCTATTGGACCGCAATGGATCTCATTGTTTCAGAGCGTGCGGAAAAACCTTCGGGAGACTGGCAGGAGATCGAGCTGGCCAGAAACAAAACACGCCTCCTGTCAGACATTGCACTGACCGCCGTTGTGTTTGCGGGCGCTGTCATTTTTTTCATCTATGGACCTGACCCAAGCCCCCTCAAATATGTAATCCTTTTCGGCATGATCTCCGGCGGAGGGGCACTGGTGAAGCGTATACTGAATGTTTTCAGCGTAAAGGTTTTTTATTCAGCTGCCTTAGAAAAATTGCATATCAGCTCACACTATGAAACCCGTACATACCCGCTTTCCGATTTGAAGGATATTCAGCTTGAATCAACGGCAGATCTCTTAAAGCTCCATCCGCTTCTGACGATGTATTCATCCCGTTTAGATTTGACAACAAGCTTTCAGCAAGTCATTAAACTGTCTCTTCCCGGCGAAACACTGTTTCTGACGGTGAAGGAACCGCAAAAATGGAAAACAATTCTCCAGGAATACACAGATGCAGAAAACAATGTGGACAATGTGATTTCTGTTTTGCCGTTTTATCATAGAAAAAATGTGAAGCGGCTGCTCGGGAAGCTTTATTTTGCCGCCAGCGTAAAAGGGGTATCCGCTTACGCCTTATTGGTGCTCGCGTTATACGCATTACACGCCTCTCCATGGGTCATGGCTGTTGCCGTAATCCTATATTGGGTATTCAACATGTATATGTCAGACCGTGTGTTACGGGCGGCAATGGACGCCAAGCCTTGTCATCATCCGCATGTACAGGCAGCGGCCGATAAGATTTTCCGATCGGCCGGCATTTCCCATGTCCGCATATACGAAACGGAGAGTGATGATTACAACGGAATGGCAGTAGGCATGAATGTCGGGAGGTCAATGGTCATCCTAACAAGCGCCACACTAACACTTCCACAGCGTGTCATTGAAGGCATTCTGGCCCATGAGGCGATTCATATCAAAAAACGTGACGTTCTGTCATCACAGCTTTTGCGTTTTCTATATCTTGGAGCTGTCGTTGGGATTTTCCTCTTATTTGAGCAGCATATCACCCATCCCGAGGCCCACAAAATTGCGCTTTGGGCTTTCATTATGGCAATCATTATCCTGTTCCAGCTCTATCAATCCTTTTGTTCACAATGGATGGAGGTGCGTGCTGACAACCTTGGCGCATCATTGCTGGGGGGCGGTTACAAACAAATGGCTGAAGCCTTGAGAATCTTGGCGGTTCGGCAGGATGAGGACATACAGAAACAAAGTGCCTACAGCTCTGAAGCAGGTGAAGACGAGCTTCAAATTGATTCTCTCACCCGTGATAAAAGCTGGTTTTTCAGATTGATTGATTTTCAGTTCGCTCCTCATCCCCCTATGTATTGGCGTGTCGGCACTTTATTGTCAAACAAAGGACATGGGGTGCTGAAGCGCTGGCTCAGAGACCGCCTGAAAGAATCGATCACTTTGAAATGAAACCGGTCAGCGTTTCATCCGCATAACAGATATGGTGAAAAAAGGGAGTGACGCGAAGTGATTGTGATCATCTTATTGTTTATATCTATTATTGTTTTTCTTTCAGTCATTCAGCCGCAGCCATCGGAAAATAAAAGCCGCCAGCAGGCGGACAGCGGGTATTTCGGTTATTCAGACAACGGCTCACACCATGATGGATGCAGCAGTGACGGAGGTTTCAGCGATTCCGGCTGTGGCGGCGGAGGGGGCGGCGATTCCGGCTGTGGCGGCGGAGGGGGCGGCGATTAAACGCCGCCTTTTTTTATTTCATTGATTCGATGTACGCACCAAAAGCCGAGCCTGACATGCCTGGGGACACGCGCACACGATGGAGGGCATACATTCCCTGGTCTCTTGAAGCCGCGCCCGGTTCTGTCGTCACGCCCATTTGATAGCCTGTTTTTTCAGCGGTCTTCAGCGTCTCCTCATTGTAGCGCCCTACCGGATAGCTGATGAGGGAGGTTTGCTGACGAAACATGTTGTCGAACAGCTTTTTCGAATCAGCCATCTCGCTTTGCTGCTGTTGAGGCGTTAATCCGTTCAGCTCAACGTGGTCAATCGTATGGCTTTCAATCGATATGCCATGCTGTGCCATTTCCTTCATTTGTTCCTCTGTCAGATGGTGCCTATGTCCGATCGATTTGCCGATCATAAAAATCGTTGCCTTCATCCCGTACTTTTTCAGCACCGGATACGCATCTTGATAATTGTCGGTGTACCCGTCATCAAATGTGATCAGCACGCATTTCTCACTCGGTTTTTTATCCTGAGTCAGCATGAGATATGCCTCTTTCGGTGTTAATGTCTGATAGCCGTTATCATGAAGCCACTTCATATGCGCCTCGAATTCTTTCTTTGGCACACGGAGGCTGTTTCCTGAAGAAATGCTGTGGTACATCAAAATCGGTAGCTTTGCCGGTTTCTCTGTTTTGATCCATGCTGATGTATCGTTTTCTTTTTTCTGAACTTGTACTGCCTTTTTTTCCGGTTTCATTTGTTCCGCTTTTGGCATCGGCTGCTCTGCATTCGCCTCTTGATCAGCGCAAGCCGCAAGAGCCAAACAGCTGCCCAAAAGAAAGATGCTTAAAAACAATCGTTTCATCGTTCTCCTGCTTTCTGTCTATTTCTTCCTCCTTTTTCATCGGTTTGATTCTGAAATTTTCAATAGCAAAAAACCGGACATCCCCATGTCCGGTTTTTTTGATCTTATCGGATTCTCACTTCTGTCTCACTGTCAAAGAAATGGCCTTTATTCATATCAAATGCAACCGTCAGTTCATCGCCCGATTGAATATCGAGGCGGGCGTCGATCCGCGCAATAAAGTCTTGGTTGTCGATCTGCGAATAAATCATGATTTCAGAACCGAGCAGCTCTGCAACATTGATCTTCGCCTTAATCGAAGAGTTCTTATATGATTCCACGACAATCAATTCATCATGTATATCCTCAGGACGGATGCCAAAGATGACCTCTTTGCCGATGTAGCCTTTTTCACGCAGCACTTTCATTTTTCCTTCCGGGACGGTTAATGCCGCAGAACCGATTTTGATTAAGCCATCCGTGAGCTTCCCTTTGAAAAAGTTCATCGCCGGTGATCCGATAAACCCGCCGACAAAGACGTTTTCAGGGAATTCATAAACATCCTTCGGCGTCCCGATCTGCTGAATTTTCCCATCTTTCATGACTACGATCCGTGTCGCCATCGTCAGCGCTTCTGTCTGGTCATGTGTCACATAAATCGTTGTAGTTTGCAGTCTCTGGTGGAGCTTAATGATTTCCGCCCGCATTTGCACCCTCAGCTTCGCGTCCAGGTTTGACAAAGGCTCATCCATCAGGAACACCTTTGCATCCCGCACGATTGCCCGGCCCAGCGCAACACGCTGTCTCTGACCGCCTGACAGCGCTTTCGGTTTACGGTGCAAATATTCCTCAAGCCCGAGAATTTTAGCGGCTTCTTCTACTCTTTTTTTGATTTCAGGCTTCGGCATTTTCCGAAGTTTGAGCCCGAACGCGATATTATCGTAGACCGTCATATGCGGATAGAGCGCGTAGTTCTGAAATACCATCGCGATATCCCTGTCCTTTGGCGCTACATCATTGACCCGTTTTCCTTCAATATAAAAATCGCCTTTCGAAATTTCTTCAAGTCCTGCGACCATTCGCAGCGTCGTTGATTTCCCGCAGCCGGACGGGCCGACGAATACGATAAATTCCTTATCGGCAATATGAAGGTTAAAGTCATCAACCGCCGGTTCCTTTTGATCATAAAATTTATAAATGTGCTCCATCCGCAATTCAGCCATCTAACATCCTCCTTTGTTATTGTAAACGCTTTCTTATATTGAGTGTAACAGCAATTCCCTCTCGCTAAAATGGGCAGCGTTCATAAAATCACCCAGCCATTTTTCGTGCATATTTCCAATTTATTCTGAACTTTCATTTTGCAGGCAGATAAAATAGGCAAGAAGCGCGCCTTTGTACGATTTGATATCTATCCCTGACCGCTCAATAAATTTATCAATCCGATATTGCAGGCTGTTGCGATGCAGATGCAGCTTTTTCGCTGTTAATGTGACGTTTGAGTTGTTTTCAATAAACAGCTTAATGGTCTTCCTTAGCTCAGCTTCACTTCCAAATAAAAGCTCAGCTTCTTCAGAGAGCAGCGTTTCCAGTTTTTCTTTTTCTGTTTCTAATAATAGAAAAGGAAAGATCATCTCAAAGGTCACACTCTGCACCTGAGGCAGCCGTTTTTCAGCAAACAGGAAATACGCCTGTTCACGAGCATAATGTTTTCGCAGACACTCATCCGGCTCGTAAAATCTTCCGGCGTAAAAACGGACACTGAAGTAGAAATCACTTTCAAGAACCTTTGCGAGCGATTCCAGTTCGCCCTTCTCCGCCGCCGCTTCACTTTCCTGCTCGACAATCACGCCTCTGTCCTCATGGATCCACACAATCACAAAAGACACCGGCCAAAAATGGCGAACCGCTTCCGTAAAGGACGTCCTTTCTATTTTGCCGAATAAATGAAAGTGAACAAATCTCGTCCGTTTCTTTATGTACGCCGGCAATTCCCCTCTGGAAAAAAGGAACGAAAACCACTTGTTTTCCTCAGGTGATTTCATAGACATTTGATTGCCCTCATCCGCAGGCGTCAAAAATGCCTGCAGCACCAATACTTCTTTTTCACTGATCTCTGTTTTCGGAATGGAGATATATCTCTGATTGCTCTCATCAAAAAAACATAGACAGCCTTCCCTTATGCAAAGCTCCTCAGACACAATCGAACCGGGATAAATAGCCAGCAGCGATTTCATAGAGTCTCCTCTCTTATGTAAGGATCTGTATATTCAGTATAAGGCGAAACACACATGTTCTCCACTAAAAAAGAGTATATCCGGTATAGATAGACGAGAAACTGAAAGGGAAACCTCATTCGTTTACATATTGGCTTCAGCGGAAATAGAAGAGGATATGCAGGACCAAAGGAGGGCCATCTTATGAGTTTCGAAACGTTAAACAAAAGTTTTATCAACGGAAAATGGACTGAGGGAGAAAGCGGACGTACGGAGGACATTTTGAATCCGTATGACCAGTCTGTGATCACAGCAGCATCTTTGGCAACGGGCAAACAGCTGGAGGATGCGTTTGACATTGCACAGAAAGCCCAAAAAGAGTGGACCAAGAGCACAACGGAAGACCGAAAAGCCGTCCTGCAAAAAGCGCGCGGCTATTTACAGGAAAACCGTGAAGACATCATTATGATGATCGCCCGCGAAACTGGCGGAACGATTATTAAATCAACGATCGAGCTGGAACAAACGATTGCGATTTTAGATGAAGCCATGACGTATACTGGTGAATTAGGCGGCGTCAAAGAGGTGCCATCCGACATTGAAGGGAAAACCAATAAGATTTACCGCCTTCCGCTAGGTGTCATTTCATCGATTTCTCCATTTAATTTTCCAATGAATTTATCTATGAGATCCATTGCGCCCGCAATTGCGCTGGGTAACAGTGTTGTTCACAAGCCTGATATCCAAACTGCTATTTCCGGCGGGACCATCATTGCGAAAGCGTTTGAACACGCCGGTCTTCCTGCCGGTGTCCTTAACGTCATGCTGACGGATGTAAAGGAAATCGGGGACGGCATGCTCACCAATCCAATCCCGAGATTAATCAGCTTTACAGGATCAACAGCAGTCGGGCGCCACATCGGTGAAATCGCCGGGCGTGCCTTCAAACGAATGGCACTTGAGCTCGGCGGCAACAATCCATTTGCCGTTCTTTCAGATGCGGATGTCGATCGTGCTGTGGATGCCGCGATTTTCGGAAAATTTATTCACCAGGGACAAATCTGTATGATTATCAACAGGATCATCGTTCATCAAGATGTATACGATGAGTTTGTAGAAAAATTCACCTCCCGTGTCAAACAGCTTCCGTACGGCGATCAAACCGATCCGAAAACCGTTGTCGGCCCGCTGATCAACGAGCGCCAAATCGAGAAAGCGCTGGAGATCATTGAGCAGGCAAAGGCAGACGGCATAGAGCTTGCGGTTGAAGGAAAACGCGTCGGAAACGTACTGACGCCGTACGTCTTTGTCGGTGCGGACAACAACAGCAAAATTGCCCAAACGGAGCTGTTTGCCCCAATCGCAACCATTATTAAAGCTGGCAGCGACCAGGAAGCGATTGACATGGCAAATGATACTGAATACGGCCTCAGCTCTGCGGTTTTCACTTCTGATTTAGAAAAAGGCGAAAAGTTCGCCCTGCAAATTGACAGCGGCATGACCCATGTCAACGACCAGTCCGTCAATGATTCGCCGAATATTGCCTTTGGCGGCAACAAAGCAAGCGGTGTCGGCCGCTTCGGCAATCCGTGGGTCGTCGAGGAATTTACCGTGACAAAATGGATTTCGATACAGAAGCAATACCGCAAATATCCGTTCTAAATGAAAAAATCCCTCTGTTTCAAGTACAGAGGGATTTTTCTTTATTTAGATATATCCACAAACCCTTCGCCAAACACATCGCGTACGTCATGTACGATCACAAACGCTTTTTTGTCGCAGCTTCTAATGATTTTTTTCAGCATAGACAGCTCCTGTTTGTTAATGACGATATACAAAATCTCTTTTGACTGGCCCGTATAATTTCCCTTCCCTGATAAAATCGTCACGCCCCGATCCATCAAGGTATTTACCTGCTCTGCAATCTCACTCTTATTTTCTGAAATGACCGTAATGGCTTTTTTCGTATTCAAACCTTCAATAATGAAGTCCATCACTTTGGTACCGATATACAGCATCACGATCGTAAACATCATTTTTTCTGCACCAATAATAAAATAAGAGCTAAATACTACGATTAAATCAAAAAACAAGAGTGCATAGCTGATATTCCAGTCTAAATATTTATTAGCAATTCTGGCCAAAATCGCGGAACCGGCTGTCGTCCCGCCGACCCGGATAATCATGCCGATCCCGACTCCCGCAAATACACCTGCGAAAATCGTATTAATGATCAATTCATCAGACGGAATGCTCCACCCATGTGTCAGATGAAGAAAAAGCGAATTTGCCGCAACCGCAATGATCGTATAAACCGTTGTTTTTCCATCCAGAAACTTGTAGCCGATTAAAAGCAAAAACGCATTTAAGATAAAGTTCGTGACACCAGGAGACCATTGAAACAGATAATACAAAATCAGCGTAATCCCAGTGACTCCGCCTTCCCCAAGATCATTGGGAATCGCAAATAAATTAACCGCAAGCGCGAAGAAAAAAGCGCCAATCACAAGCATAAGTACATCCAACATTCTCTTTTTCATCACGAAAACACTCCTTCTCATTGTTCTGTTCTAGCAAATAAAAAAACCCAGGAGAACGCTCTCGAAAAAGAGCAGAAACTCCTGGGCTTTTATCCCACCGTGTCATAACAGCCAAGCTGCTATGTGTTTTCTCTCGGTCACAGTCCAATTTGCATTGCGGAACCCTAGAAAACCACTGTTTTTATCATATCCTTTTCACTTTCCAATATTAGCATTATAAGGGACGGTTCGAATTGGTTCAAGGGGTATTTACGGAGTTTTCATCAGATAAGCTGGAAGAAAAAAACGATTTATCTATTAAAAAAGAACAGATATAGCCGATAAGAAAAAAAGCATATATTTTACAAGTAAATTTAACTATAAATGATAACAATTATGAGAAATTCATAATTTTATATTGACTAAGTGAAATAATATAGGCATTATAGTACATATGTTTCGTACATTTTATTACATAGGAGGAAATATAATGGCAGGAAAACTAGTACCCTGTAAAGCTTGCGGTCAAGAAATTGCAAAGGGTGTAAAAAAATGTCCTAACTGCGGTAAGGATCAACGTAACTTTTTTATGCGACATAAAATCATTACGTTTATTCTCGCAGTTGTTGTCATCATTATTATCGGTAATATGATTGGCGGAGGCGGTTCAGAAGCCACTTCCAAAACATCAAGCAGCAGCAAAGCAGAAACTGAAAAAACATACAATATCGGTGATACTGTAAAAACTGAAAAAACTGAAGTGACAGTTACGAAGGTAGAGGACAGAGATACTGTCGGTACTCAATATGTTGAAAAGAAAGCATCTGAGGGAGGTACTATTGTAGCTGTTCAATATACAATTAAAAACGTATCTAAAAAACCGATTAGCTCTTTTTCAATTCCAACTGTTAAATTAGTTGATGCTGATGGTACTTCTTATGATTCTGATATTGATGCTTCTGTAAACTATGCAACTGAGACAAAAGTTGATAACTCTAAAATTTTGAGTGATCTAAATCCTAATATTAAAGTAACAGGTGTAAAAGCATTTGAAGTTGACAAGGAAGCTTATGCAAAAGGCACTTGGAAACTAAAATTCAGTAATGATGTTATTGTGAAAATCAAATAACAGCTAACAAGGGTGCCTGTTCAGGCACCCTTGTTCTTTAAAGGCCTTCTCTATTGAGAAGGCCTCCATTCTTATTCCGCACTCTTATACCCATTCACATTTGAAGACTGCCATCTCCAGGAATCAGCACACATTTCCTCAAGGCCGCGTTTCGCTTCCCAGCCCAGTTCCCGCTTGGCTTTCGCAGGATCTGCAAAGCATGTGGCGATGTCTCCCGGACGGCGGTCCGCAAAACGGTATGGAACCTCTTTCCCTGACACTTTTTCAAAGGCTTTGACCATTTCCAGCACGCTGTAGCCTGTGCCTGTTCCAAGGTTGTATGCATCGGCTCCTGTAGAGTTCAATACTTTTTCCAGCGCCTTGACGTGGCCTTCTGCGAGATCAACGACGTGAATATAATCGCGTACGCCTGTCCCGTCTTTTGTCGGATAGTCATTTCCGAATACGCTTAATTGCTCGAGCTTCCCGACTGCTACCTGTGCCACATACGGCATAAGGTTATTTGGGATTCCGTTCGGGTCTTCACCGATCCGTCCGCTTGGATGCGCGCCGAACGGGTTAAAGTAACGAAGCAGCGCAACGCTCCACTCATTGTCGGCTGTATGCAAATCACGCAATATTTGTTCAAGCATGAGCTTCGTCTGCCCATAAGGATTTGTCGCGCCTAATGGAAAGTCTTCCGTAATCGGCGATGTTTCCGGAACGCCGTATACTGTCGCAGATGAACTGAATACGATTTTCTTGACGCCGTATTTCTCCATGGCCTCGCATAAAATAAACGTTCCTGTCAAATTGTTATGATAATATTTGAGGGGAATCGCCACAGATTCGCCGACTGCTTTTAACCCTGCAAAATGAATCACAGCTTCGATTTCATTTTCAGCAAAAACGGAATCTACCGCTTCCCGGTCCAATAAATCCGCTTCGTAGAACGTTAAATCTTTTCCTGTAATCTCCTTGACACGGTTCAGCGCTTCAGCTGAACTGTTGGACAGATTATCAAGAACAACAATCTCGTAGCCGCTGTTCAATAGTTCAACACATGTGTGGCTGCCAATGTACCCGGCACCGCCAGTAACAAGTATTGCCATGATGTAACCCTCCTAAAAAATGACCTGTTTTCATTATATAGTGTTTAGAACCGGTCCACATCCATTTTTAAGAAGTTTAATCGTTTATTAATAGTTTTTTCATATATTATCAGCATTTTCATACCTTTATGCAGCGCGAACAAGTATAGCAGCTGAAAAATCAATCTGCCGGTTGACGTTTTTCTTTCCCTTTTTCGCTATGCTTAATGCAGAAAGGATTTGATGACATGGCGATGAGCCCATATATTTTTATTGTATTGATTCTTATTATTTTATCGATGTACCGAGAGAGAGCTGTCAGACCCGGGAAGTTGCTGATCATTCCGCTGCTGCTCTTATGGGGCGTATCAGCATCGTTTCAGCCGGCGTATTTTCATTCCGTATTACATGTGGCGATCAGCGGCATTTTATTATTAATCGGGCTGGCCTGCGGGTTTGGCATTGGGAAGATGGTAAATGTGCGGATTCACCCGGAAACCGGAAAGGTCACTTCACGCGGCTCACTTGGGAGTGTTATCCTCATTCTAGTGATACTTTCTTTGCGCATGGCCGCGAGAACATGGCTGCCTGAGAGCAACGAGATGTTTATTGCCATTATTCATTCTATGTTCTTCGTTCCCCTCGGCACCATCACAGCCCGCAACATCATGCTTTACAAAGCATACAGACGGCTGACCGCCGGCAAAGTATCCATTCCATAACCGAAAGAAGGACCAGCATGAACGGACAAACTCCGGCTCGGCACTACTACAAGAAGCTTGTGCCGAGCCTTATTCTCATTTTGAATTGCATACAATTTTTATCTCATCCAACTAAGGCTGATCCCATTTTGTTAGCATTTGTATTTGCGGTATACTTAGCATTCATTTGGATCATTCCCTATGTGGCATCCACCGCTGTTCATTTGAGCATATTCGTCGGGCTTTGGATCCTGACCGTTTTTCTTTGGGCTGTTTCCGGCCAAGAGCAGGGTGCCGCCTATTTTTTGATTGTATTTTTAATGATATATGCCGCCTTTAGACTCCCTTCACGGCTATCCTTGATCTTCACAGCATGTTTAATTGGAGGCAACATATTACTCCTATCCTCACAAGGGGGAAGCTTGAATACCATCATCAGCAACATCTCGATCATGCTCGGGCTGTACGTCCTCTTCTCCTCCATGCGTTTCAGACGAGAAGCGAGAAGGGAGGCTGAACGGAATCATGCTGAATTGGCAAAAATGCATGTGCAGCTGGAGCATGCTCATAAAGAACTCCAGAAAGCGCATGCAGAGCTGCAGGAGGCTTCTGTTCTTTCATTAAGGTACGCGGTCCTTGAGGAACGTACAAGAATTGCCCGCGACATTCATGACAGCATCGGTCACGAGCTGACTTCTGTTATTGTTCAGCTTCAATCCCTTCCCTATATCCTTAAAAGCAGCAAGGAGGATTCAGAAAAAGTCATTCAAAATGTACTGAGTGTCGCCAGGGAGTGTCTTCAAGAAGTGCGGTCTGTCGTTCACCAAATGGGCCGTAGTGAATCGATGGTGGGGCTTACCGCTTTGCGGGGGCTCATTCATCAAGTGGAGGAACGGAGCGGCTTGCACGTTTCTTTAGATACTGCCGGACTGTCAGAAGAGTCTTGGCCTCCAAACGTGAGCGAAACGATCTACCGCATCTTGCAGGAAGCGCTGACCAATATCATTCGTCACGCTGACGCTTCTCATGCGGCGGCCGTCATTTCTAATGACAAGTCCCATCTCTATGTCACAATCACCGACGACGGACAATTCACCGGCATCCTTACTTATGGATTTGGCCTGACAGGAATGAAAGAGCGCGCAGAAAAAGCAGGCGGTTCCCTTACTTTCAGTGCCGTACAGCCGAGCGGCCTGAAAATTGAGCTGTCATTGCCGCTCATGACAACGAATAAGGAGCAAAAAGATGAACAAAGATAACATACGCGTCGCGCTTGCCGATGATCAGCCGCTTGTGCGTGAAGGCTTCCGCTACGTCATCAACGCACAGACGGATATGACGGTTTCTGGCGAGGCCGGCGACGGTCACGATATTATAGCACTCGCAAAACAAACAAAACCCGATGTCATCCTCATGGATGTCCAGATGCCGCGTTGCTCAGGCATCGAAGCGGCGAAAGACATTATGTCCGCACTTCCAAATACAAAGATAGTCATTTTAACCACCTTTGACACGGAAGAATACGTATTTGAAGGCATCCGTGCGGGCGCAGTCGGCTATCTGCTGAAGGATACACTTCCTGAGGAGTTGATAGATGCGATTCGCGCTGCGGCGAGAGGCGAGGCGATTTTCCGTACAGTCACAGCTGCTAAAATTATCAGTGAGACATTTCGAGCGAAGCAACAGCCTCATGCAGAAGAACTGGCAGAGCCGTTCACCAAAAGAGAGCTTGAGGTTCTTCAGCAAATGGCCTACGGACTGAGAAATGAGGATATTGCTGAAAAGCTTTTCGTCAGTGAAAGCACTGTGAAAACCCACGTGCACCGCATCCTGCAAAAATGCAATGCCCAAGACCGGACACAGGCAGTCGTATTTGCCATTCGAAACGGTATTGTGCAATAGAAATCTCTCATCCCGCCATGCTAAAATAAGACAAAGGAGATGATTGGAAATGAAAGAAGAAATCATTGAACGGTTTACTACATATGTAAAAGTCGACACACAGTCCGATGAATCCGTTGACACGTGTCCTTCCACACCCGGCCAATTGACATTAGGAAACATGCTCGTTGATGAATTGAAGTCCATCGGCATGCAGGATGCAGCCATTGATGAAAACGGCTATGTCATGGCAACTCTTCCCTCCAATACTGAAAAAGACGTGCCGACAATCGGCTTTCTCGCTCACGTCGACACCGCTACAGACTTTACCGGCAAAAACGTGAATCCGCAAATCATCGAAAGCTATGATGGAAAAGACATCGTTCTTAACGAAAAGCTGCAGGTCACCCTGTCACCTGATCAATTCCCTGAGCTGTCTGGCTATAAGGGCCATACACTCATCACCACAGACGGCACCACCCTTCTCGGCGCAGACAATAAGGCCGGTATCGCTGAAATTATGACAGCCATGGATTACCTCATCAAACACCCTGAAATCAAGCACGGCACAATCAGAGTCGCCTTTACGCCTGATGAAGAAATCGGAAGAGGGCCGCACAAATTTGATGTGAAACGGTTCAATGCTTCCTTTGCCTACACGGTTGACGGCGGGCCGCTCGGCGAGCTTGAATATGAAAGCTTCAATGCCGCTGCCGCAAAAATTACGATTAAAGGCAACAACGTACATCCCGGAACAGCTAAAGGAAAAATGATCAACTCTGCGAAAATCGCGATGAAGCTGAACAGCCTGCTGCCGGCAGACGAAGCGCCTGAATATACGGAAGGCTATGAAGGCTTCTACCACCTGCTGTCGATTCAAGGAGACGTAGAGGAAACAAAGCTCCACTACATTATTAGAGACTTTGACAAAGAGAATTTCCAAAACAGAAAAGAAACAATGAAGCGTGTCGTTGAAGAACTTCAAAACGAATACGGGCAAGACAGGATTCTGCTGGATATGAACGACCAATACTACAACATGAGAGAGAAAATTGAACCTGTCATCGAAATCGTCAACATTGCCAAGCAAGCGATGGAAAACCTCGGCATCGAACCGAAGATTTCTCCCATCCGCGGCGGCACCGACGGATCGCAGCTGTCCTACATGGGGCTTCCGACGCCAAACATCTTTACAGGCGGGGAAAATTTCCACGGCAAATTTGAATACATCTCAGTTGACAACATGGTCAAAGCCGTAAATGTCATCGTTGAGATTGCAAAGCAGTTTGAAGCGCAAGCATAGTGCCAAAAAACCAGTCCAAAAAAGGACTGGCTTTTTTGTGTGAAAATGAAACATTTTAAACACGTCCTCCGTAAAACAAGTATTAACAAATGAGGAGGAAAAACAATGACAAAACATGCAATCGCTGCCAAGAGTCTCTTGAAAAAATGGATCATTTCCAGGCCGCTTAACATGCAAAAGAAATCCAGCCCATTTCAAAAAATCAGAAAAATGTTCAAGCGCTTCTTCAAATAAAACATTCAAATCCCCTAAATACAATCCGTATTCACCCGTACCGCCCAAATGCTCCGTAATTTGGGTTTTTTGTGTTCAATTCCGCAAAATAGGGTATAAACCAAACAAGCAAGAAAACAGCACCCAAAAACAGGTAATTCGAATTACGTAAACTTAGGTTAAAAGTTATATAAAGGAAATTATTTTATCGTCGATAGTAACTATAGAACCAATCATCAACAAGAGCAAACAGCGTGATTCAAGACTATTTTCAGGTCATCAGGTTATACTGTTTTAGAGGGACAGTTTCTTGTTATTTATTGATTTAGAATTTTTTGAATACTTTTTGACTTTTTATCCGTACAATAGAGAGTACCAAAACTTTTTTTGGGAGGTATGTAATATGATCCTATTTATTATCATCGCATTATGCGGCTATCTTCTTTTTTCTTTCAGCAAGGACAATCGCCGCAAACCGCAAAAGACAAGCCCTCTGCCAGCAGCCGCACCTCATCACAACAACCTAATCGACCTTGACGCCATCCGCCAAAAACGTCGGATGCACCTTTCCTAATTCTATATTTCAAACGAAAAGGCTGCTGAATCACGCAGCCTTTTAAAATTGTTTTGATTTAGAGCCTGAAACCTTTTCGCCACCTATCCGTAATTTCATACAAGGCAAATCCAAAGGAGACTTCAGCAATGATCGAGTTATTTATGAAACAAAAAATGTTCTCATTTAAAGATGCATTTCACATTTATAACCGGGATGAACAAGAAACATTCAAGGTGGAGGGGCGTTTTTTTTCGTTAGGAGACTCATTACAAATGACAGACTCATCCGGGAAAACGCTCGTTTCCATAGAACAAAAACTAATGTCTTTATTGCCGCGCTATGAGATTTCAATTGGCGGGAAAACAGTTTGTGAGGTAACGAAGAAAGTAACGTTTTTCAAACCGAAATTTGTGATTTCCGGGCTTAACTGGGAAATCGATGGTGATTTATGGAGGGATGAATTCCAGCTGACGGACGGGGAAAATGTCCGGATGTCAGTGAGCAAAAAGTGGCTCAGTTGGGGTGATTCCTATCACTTGCAGATTGCATACGAGGAAGATGTTCTGATTTGCACTGCCATCGCTATCGTGCTTGATATGGTTTTATATAACGATGAAGATGAAAGTATTTTCTAAAAAGCATTGACAATTGATCCAAAAGTAATAATATTAAGATAATTGAAATCTGAATATGAAGTTGTACCTTATCAAGAGAGGTGGAGGGACTGGCCCTATGATACCCGGCAACCGCTGTTTCAAACAGAATGGTGCTAAATCCTTAAGAACATTGCGTTCTTGCAGATGAGGCGGAGATTTGATCGTTCAAGCTCTTCCTTACACAAAGGAAGAGCTTTTTACATGCTTAATATTTCAGAAAAGAGGCGAATAACATGGCTCAACAAACGAATGTTGCAGGACAAAAAACAGAAAAACAACGCAAAGCACCTTTCCGCGCCGATCATGTCGGCAGCTTGCTTCGTTCCGTTCCGGTAAAGGAAGCCCGGCAAAAAAAAGCGGCTGGTGAGATGACAGCGGAACAGCTTCGTGATATCGAAAATCAAGAGATCACCCGCATCGTGGAAAAACAAAAAGAAATCGGTCTCGATGTGGTAACAGACGGGGAATTCCGGCGTTCCTGGTGGCATTATGACTTCCTGGAAGGGCTTGACGGTGTGGAACCGTTCATCCCGGCTGAGGGGATTCAGTTCCATAACACAAAAACGAAAGCGCGCAGCATCAAAGTGACGGGAAAACTCGATTTTACGAGCCACCCAGCGCTCGGTGATTATCAATTTTTACATGAGATTGCCGGTAACGCGACGCCAAAATTGACCATTCCCAGTCCAAATATGCTGTTTTTTGGCGAAAAGGCGGATAAAGGGATTTATGACGATCAAGAGGACTACTTTCATGATATGGCCCAAGCGTACAAAAAAGCAATCAAAGCCTTCTATGATGCTGGCTGCCGTTATCTCCAGCTTGATGATACGTCATGGTCTCTCTTCTTTGAGGACAAAGGCAGAGAGGTTGTCCGGGCGCTCGGCGGTGATCCAGAAACATTGCCAGCCATATTTGCCAAAACAATTAACGATGCCGTCGCAGACCGGCCTGACGATTTAACGATCACAATGCACATTTGCCGCGGCAACTTCCGCTCAACCTGGGCGGCATCAGGAGGGTACGACGCTGTAGCGGAAACGATTTTGGACGGCTTAAACCTTGACGGCCTTTTCTTGGAATACGATGATGACCGCTCCGGAAACTTTGATCCGCTCCGTTTTGTGAAGCGCAAGGATCTGCAAATTGTGCTCGGCTTGATCACATCGAAATACGGCGAGCTTGAAAATCCTGAGGATGTGAAACGCCGTATCAATGAAGCCGCGCGTTTTGTCAGCTTGGACCAGCTATGCCTGAGCCCGCAGTGCGGTTTCGCCTCTACAGAAGAAGGCAACCTTCTGACAGAGGAGCAGCAATGGGCAAAGCTGCGCCATGTCATCGACATTGCCAACGATGTGTGGAGATAATCTATCATTGACAGAAATAGAAAATGTGTGAATAATAGATACTATCAGAAAATTTAATAAAAAGGTTTTCCTTATCAAGAGAGGTGGAGGGACTGGCCCTGCGATACCCGGCAACCGCTGTTTAACAGAATGGTGCTAAATCCTTTAGAGCAATGATTGCTCTTGAAGATAAGGTTGAGATTGTCACGCAAGCTCTTCCTTATCCAAAGGAA
Organism: Bacillus sp. LM 4-2; assembly: GCF_000978495.1. Classification (NCBI taxonomy): domain Bacteria; kingdom Bacillati; phylum Bacillota; class Bacilli; order Caryophanales; family Bacillaceae; genus Bacillus; species Bacillus sp. LM 4-2. The sequence continues at coordinate 3,854,511 of NZ_CP011101.1, forward strand.
GAGCTTTTTTATATTTGAATGGAAAGAAGGAATGGACAACATGTCACAACAAACAACACCCGCAGAACAAAAATCACTTCAAAGAAAAAAACCGCCGTTTCGCGCGGATCAAGTCGGAAGCCTGCTAAGATCTGAGCCCGTCAAAAAAGCGCGGCTGCAAAAAGCGGCCGGCGAAATGACCGCTGAGCAGCTTCGCCAAATTGAAAACGACGAAATCATCCGCATTGTGGAAAAACAGAAGGAAACCGGCCTGAACGTCGTGACAGACGGTGAATTCCGCAGAGCATGGTGGCACTTTGATTTCCTGGAAAACTTAGATGGCGTTGAGCCGTTTACTCCTGAGCAAGGCATTCAATTCCATAACGTACAGACAAAAGCACGCGGCATTAAAGTCACAGGCGATATCGACTTTTCAACTCACCCAATGCTTGAAGATTACTCATTTCTCCATAGCATTGCCGGTGACGCGACGCCAAAGATGACGATTCCAAGTCCGAATATGCTGTTTTTCCGCGGAAAACTGGAAAAGGATGAATACAAAAACGATTATCAACTTTTCCAGCACGATGTATCCAAAGCATATAAAAAAGCGATTCAAGCGTTTTATGACAGAGGCTGCCGCTACCTCCAGCTTGATGATACAGCGTGGGCCGTTTTCTTATCAGAAAAAGGCTTAAAACAAATCGAAGCGTTCGGAACAACGCCTGACGAGCTTCGCCAGCTGTTTGCGAAATCCATTAACGACGCGATTGCAGACCGCCCGGATGACTTGACGGTAACCATGCATATTTGCCGCGGCAACTTCCAGTCCACTTGGACAGCGGAAGGCGGCTATGACGCAGCAGCCGAAACCATTTTTGACGGCTTGAATCTTGACGGACTTTTCTTAGAGTATGATGATTCACGCTCAGGCGGATTTGAGCCGCTCCGTTACGTAAAACGGTCTGATCTTCAGCTTGTTCTTGGCTTAGTGACATCTAAATTCGGTGAGCTTGAAAATCCGGATGACGTGAAACGCCGTATCGAAGAAGCGTCCCGTTATGTAAGCTTAGACCAGCTTTGCCTCAGCCCTCAATGCGGATTCGCTTCAACTGAGGAAGGCAACAAGCTGACTGAAGAACAGCAATGGGCGAAGCTCCGCCATGTGGTTGAGATCGCTAATGATGTTTGGAAATAAGCAAAGAAAAAAACACACTTGATTCCCTAGCGGAGCAAGTGTGTTTTTTATGTCATTGTGCGGTGTAGCCCCCATCAAGGACGACAGCCTGCCCAGTGACGCCCTTCGCCTTCTCGCTTGCCAAAAACACGGCATAATCCGCAATTTCCTTGACGGAAAGCAGTCGCTTTTGCGGCACAAGCGGAAAAATGACTTGTTCAAGTACAGAGTCGTAAGGGACATTTCTAGTTTTCGATAGATCGCTAAGCTGATTGCGTACAAGCTGGGTATCGACATAACCCGGACAGAGCGCATTGACTGTTATGCCGTGGGGCGCGCCTTCCAGCGCCCCTACTTTTGTGAGTCCAATGACGCCGTGCTTGGCGCTATTATAAGCGGATTTCCCTGCAAAGCCCACTAATCCATTAACAGACGCAATATTAATGATTCTGCCAAACTGCTGTTTTTTCATGATCGGAAAAACATGCTTCATTGCAATAAAGGGAGCCGTCAGCATGACCTTGATCAGCTGTTCAAAGGTGTCTGTCGGAAACTCTTCAATCGGAGCGACGTGCTGAATACCGGCATTGTTCACCAGAATATCCAAGCGGCCGTATTGTTTTTGGATGACGTTCACCGTATCAGCAACTTGCGCTTCCTTTGTCACATCATACGGAATGGCCGCCGCGTCAAAGCCTTCTTCTGCAAGCTTGGAGGCTGCTTTTTCACATGCTTCCGGACGGAGGTCTGAAACGATGACGCTGGCACCTTCCCGGGCGAATTCTCTTGCGATTTCGAATCCGATTCCGCCGGCAGCCCCTGTCACCAAAGCGACTTGTTTTCTCATGTCAAACACCTTCCCATTAAGAATTGAGTACAGACTGGCTTACAGCGAAATCAGCTTCTGTTTTTTCATAAACCTCTTCAATTGTGACACCATCCTGAAGCTCCGTCAGTGTCATGCGGCCGTTCACAAAATCAAATACAGCCAAATCCGTAATCAGCCTGTGTACGACTTTCTGGCCTGTCAGCGGAAGGGAGCATGTTTTTTTCACCTTTGATTCATCATGCTTATTGACGTGCTCCATGATGACAACGATTCGTTTCGCCCCGTTGACGAGATCCATGGCGCCGCCCATCCCTTTTACCATTTTGCCCGGGATCATCCAATTGGCCAAATCCCCCTGCTCCGAAACCTCCATTCCGCCGAGAATAGCTAAATCGATATGCCCGCCTCTTATCATCGCGAATGACTCAGCGCTGTCAAAATAAGAGGCGCCTGTCACTTCAGTGATCGTTTCCTTTCCCGCATTGATCAAATCCGCGTCTTCCGTTCCTTCCAGAGGATAGGGGCCAATTCCGAGCAAGCCGTTTTCCGACTGAAGCATGACGTGAACGCCATCGGGTATCTCATTTGCGACAAGCGTCGGCATTCCAATCCCGAGATTCACATTCATGCCGTCCTTGATTTCTTGTACAGCCCGTTTGACCATTCGTTTTCTCGCTTCCTTCACTTGGCCTCACCCTTTCCCGATGCTTGCTGAACTGTTCGTTTTTCAATCCGTTTTTCTTGGCTCGCGCCAAGCACGACATGCTGTACGTAAATTCCCGGCGTATGGATGTGATCTGGATCGAGCTCTCCTGCTTCCACGATTTCTTCCGCCTCGGCAATCGTGATCTTGCCTGCCATGGCGGCAATGGGATTGAAATTTCTCGCCGTTTTCCTAAAAATCAAATTGCCCATGGTGTCCGCTTTCCACGCTTTGACGATCGCCACATCGCCGGTAATGCCTCGCTCCAGCACATAAGTCCGGCCGCCGAATGTTTTATGTTCTTTTCCCTCGGCTATGGAGGTGCCGACGCCTGTCGCCGTATAAAATCCCGGTATGCCTGCACCGCCTGCACGAATTCTCTCAGCGAGCGTTCCTTGGGGAACAAGCTCTACCTCAAGCTCTCCGCTTAAAAACTGCCGCTCAAAAATTTTATTTTCACCGACATAGGAAGCGATCATTTTCTTGATTTGCTTGTTAGCCAGAAGCAAACCAAGCCCCCAGTCATCGACTCCGCAGTTATTGCTGACAACGGTTAAATCCTTTACTCCCTGATCTCTTATAGACAAAATGAGCTGTTCAGGGATGCCGCACAGCCCAAACCCTCCCGCGATCAGCGTATCCCCATCATGAATCAGTTTCGCAGCTTCCTTGCTTGATGACAGCACTTTTCCCATATTGATGCCCCTTTCGTTTTCTTCTACACTAGACCAGTCAGGCTGTAAATCGCGATCACAGCAAATACGGCAGCCGTTTTAATGAGCGTGATCGCAAAAATATCGCGATAGGATTGCCGGTGGGTCAAACCCGTCACGGCCAGAAGCGTGATAACGGCGCCATTATGCGGCAGTGTATCCATCCCGCCTGATGCCATTGAAATGACCCGATGCATCACCTCTGGCGGAATATTGTAAGCCTGAATCGCCTGTAAGTATTGTTCTGACATCGCGCTTAACGCAATGCCCATTCCTCCCGAAGCCGAGCCGGTGATTCCCGCCAGCGCAGTTGTCGTAACGGCGCCATTTACAAGCGGATCGGTAAAAGTATGTGAAATTCCGCTGCTCAGCTTATGAAACCCCGGCAGCGCGGCGATAATGCCGCCGAACCCGTACTCAGCACCCGTATTCATAGATGCCAGCAAGGCGCCGCCAATTCCTTCATTCAGCCCTTCCTTCAATTGGGCAAACACACTTCTCCAATCAAATAATATCGTTGTGATGATGCCAATCACTAAAGCAATCTCCACCGACCAAATAGCAGCCGCTGAAGAAATATCAAGCCTGCCGAACTCCTTTAATCCTATGGAAGAAAAATCAAATCCATTCGGATACCACTTTGGCAGGTAAATGGTGAAATATTTATTCACTGCACCGACGAGAATAAGCGGGACAAAGGCAAGCGCGTGCCGAATCGGGCTTTTGTCCGGTTCAGCCGCGGACTCAATCGATTCAGGAGCAGGAGCATTCTGCGAATCAAAACCGCCATAGCCTTCGCCAGATGCCTGCGCTTTCTTCCGCCTTGATTCCAAATAGAGCATCCCAGCTGCCAGCACAATCACTGCGCCCATCAAACCCAGCCAAGGGGCGGCATAAATGTCTGTTTTGAAAAACGACGTCGGGATGACATTTTGGATTTGCGGCGTTCCCGGAAGTGCGTCCATCGTAAACGTAAAAGCTCCTAAAGCAATCGTACCCGGGATGAGGCGTTTTGGTATGTTTGCTTCTTGGAACATGTTTTTCGCAAAAGGATATACAGCAAATACGACAACAAACAGGCTGACACCGCTGTACGTCAAGACAGCACCCATCAGCACAATGGCAAGTATCGCTCTTTTTGCCCCGACAAGCCGGACAATTGTTTTCGCGATTGATGCCGCAAGCCCGGCCATTTCAACGACCTTTCCAAAAATAGCACCGAGCAAAAACACTGGGAAATACAGCTTAATAAAACCCGCCATCTTCTCCATAAAAATTGATGAAAAAAAAGGAAGCACATGGCTTGGATCTGTCAGCAGCACCGCGAATAACGCGCAAATCGGCGCAAACAATATGACAGAAAATCCCCGATACGCCGTAAACATCAGCAAACCTAACGCCAATAGAATGATGATCAGTTCCACACACATCCCCCGTTTCTGCGAACTAGAAAGCGTTTACATAAACCTGTCCGCATCGGCTGTTTCCGTCCCCTTTCCATATGTACGAGAAGCGTGGGCCAACTATTCCGATTAAAAAAGGAAAGCTCCTTTTTTCGGAGCTTTCCTCTGCCATTCATTTCATTCCTATTAGGATATCAACATCAACCGTAATATCGGCTGATTTCATCTCTTTCAGGAGGCTGACTCGATCTTTCGGCGCCGACCAGGCAAGCGGCGTCATCTTGAGAAGCCAGTGGATCGCCTGCTGGTCAAGCGTTTTAACATAGCGCAGCCTGACAGGACGGCTGTGTGCTGCATTTGCTGTAAAACGCTCAACAGCTGCCGCATTGGAATACGTGCGCCTTGGTGAATCAGTATATAAAAATTGCCTTAATTCTATTAAATAGTCGCTTCGCGGCACTACTTTTACGAGCATGCCATCATTCTTCAGCAGTCTATGAAACTCTGCATAATTGGACGGCGAAAAAATAGACAGAACAACATCAAATTGGCGATCATGAAAAGGAGCACGCGCCACATCGGCAACCGCCCACATCTGATCTTTGAATGCCTTAGAAGCTTTTAAGATCCCATCCTTCGAAAGATCTATGCCGGTTCCTATCGCTGCTTTCCCTGCATAATCAAACCCGCAAAGCGCATTCAAATGAGAACCCTCACCGCAACCGCTGTCCAGGATGGTGAATGCCTCATGACCAGATTTGGGATGACTGATGAGTTCTGCAATCGCATCATGGAGCGGGTCAAAAAAACCACATTCTCCAATCAGCCTGCTCCTCGCTTCAAAAAGCTCGGCACTGTAACTGGTTTTGACCGGCTTCGTCAGAAAGTTCACGTAGCCGTGCCGAGATAGATCAAATGTATGTCTTCGTTCTGTACAAATCAAGCTTTTCCCTGATGCCGCATCCATAGAAGAATCGCAGAGCGGGCATCGAAACATGCTGAAATCAACTGTTCGCTTCATGATAAAAAACACCCCATTCATTCATTTTTAGATAAATGAAAAAGGCATAGACAAATAAACCTAGGCCTATCTCAAAAATTGGCCAGGTCTGGCAGTTTGTCTACACCTGTCATTATCTATAACGAATGAATTGGATAATCATGAAAAAAACTCCCTTTCTGCTGTATGGGTTTCCCCATTTCCATTATACAACAAATCTCCAGGAGCTAGAACCTTATAGTGAAGAAAAATCAGTACTGTCATGCTGGTATCCCGCCAACATCATATCAGCATAGCAATCCAGCATGTTTTTCCTTTATTTTCTCATTTCAGAATATAAATTTTATTATTGTGAAAATAGTTAAAAAGGTTGATTTTCAAAAAGTGAAAGGATAAAATACTGCTATCATCTTAGAAAAAGACATTCTTGTATATGATCAGTAATATGGTCTGATTGTTTCTACCTAGTAACCGTAAAAAACTAGACTACAAGAAAGTTTGAATAAATTTGAACGAGTTGAAAAGGACAAGTTCTTTTCTGTTTGCTCTTATTTTTCACACTTTCTGCACTTCCAGAATTTGTGAAGGATAAGAGCTTTTTTTGTTTCCATAATAACCCTCATAGGAGTTGCTATCATGTACTTTTTACTAAACCTTGTCGGTCTCATTGTGATTATGGCAGTTGTATTCCTATGTTCTCCGCAGAAAAAGAAAATCAAGTGGCGCCCGATCATTACGTTAATTGTTCTGGAATTGCTGATTACTTGGTTTATGCTGGGAACAAAAGTCGGAAGCTGGGCCATCGGTAAAATCGGTGATTTCTTCACTTGGCTGATTGCTTGCGCCAGTGACGGTATCGCGTTTGCCTTTCCGTCAGTGATGGCGAATGAAACAGTAGACTTTTTCTTTAGTGCGCTTCTTCCAATTATCTTTATCGTCACATTCTTTGATATTTTAACGTATTTCGGCATTTTGCCTTGGCTGATTGATAAAATCGGATGGGTGATTTCTAAGGCTTCCCGCTTGCCGAAATTAGAAAGCTTTTTCTCTATTCAAATGATGTTCCTGGGAAATACCGAAGCACTTGCGGTTATCCGCCAGCAGCTAACGGTTTTAAGCAACAACCGCCTGCTCACATTCGGCTTAATGAGCATGAGCAGCATCAGCGGCTCCATTATCGGATCTTATCTGTCAATGGTGCCTGCGACATACGTGTTTACAGCGATTCCTTTGAACTGCTTAAACGCGCTGATTATCGCAAACCTGCTGAATCCTGTTCACGTGCCGGAGGATGAAGATATCATCTATACACCGCCTAAAGAAGAGAAGAAAGACTTTTTCTCTACGATTTCTAACAGTATGCTTGTCGGCATGAACATGGTTATCGTTATTTTGGCAATGGTGATCGGATATGTCGCATTAACGTCAGCAGTTAATGGCATTCTTGGCGTTTTCGTACACGGCCTGACCATCCAGACGATTTTTGCTTACCTGTTCAGTCCGTTCGCATTCCTGCTTGGATTGCCAGTGCACGATGCGATGTATGTTGCTCAGCTGATGGGCATGAAATTAGCAACGAACGAGTTTGTTGCGATGCTTGACTTGAAAAACAATCTCAAATCCCTTCCGCCTCACACCGTTGCGGTGGCGACGACATTCCTGACGTCCTTTGCAAACTTCAGTACTGTCGGCATGATTTACGGCACGTACAATTCGATCCTTGACGGAGAAAAGTCAACGGTCATCGGGAAAAACGTGTGGAAGCTGCTCGTCAGCGGAATTGCGGTATCTTTATTAAGTGCTGCGATTGTCGGCCTGTTTGTGTGGTAGAAACATTGAGCCATATCCCTTTTCGGATATGGCTCTTTTCATTATTGATAAATAGAGGCTGGCACCTGCACATTCCGGATTCCCGCTGCATAAGGCCCCAAGTCATACTGGCCAAAGACGATGGCGATCCCGTTTGCCGTAAAGTAAAACATTGTGTCTTTGTTTAGGGTTATATCCTCTTTCTTAACATCAGGGAAAAACAGCTCATCGTGTTTTTTGATATAGCTATATAGATAATCTCTCGTTTTGCTGACTTTTGTTTTGGTGTTCAGAATCTGATCCAGCGTCACCCGCTTTTGTGCTTTCAAGTCATAGTTGAAGGACTGGACAGACGTTAGACCGTGGGCGCCCCCTGAATAGATATAATTGAGTGTTTGAATGCTGAGCTTGCCTGCCGCATTGTATTTGACGCTGAAGGATGTTTGATATTCCGTTTTAAAGCCCTGCTGTTCGCCTGCTTTTTTGTTTTTCAGGTATTCCTGATACGATTGTTCAATGTAGGCTTTCAGCTCTTGATTGATTTTCTTTTCAAACGCGGCATTCCCGACGTGATGCACTTGTGGATACGTTAACTCCTTGATCTTTTTGTACGTATGGGTGCTGACAGTCGGTGTTTTCGTTTGAACTGCTTTTAGAGATGGGGCCGCATATGCAACTATGGAAAAAAGCAAGACTGCAATCCCCGCTGCTTTCAGCATGTTATTCCATTTCATACGATCTCCTCCTTTGATGTCGTTGTTTAACATTCTCTTATTTAAGCAATACACACTTTTATAGACTGATTAAATTGAAAGAAGTTTCTAGGTCTAACAGCATGATTTTTCCAATAAAAAAAGAGACACAGGATGTCTCTTTTTTTACTGTTTGCGCCCAGAAATCGCTTCATGAACGGCCTGTGCCAAATCTGTATTTCCGAACATCTCTAATACCGCAATGACAGTCTGGTCCGGAATGTGCTCTGCTTCGTGTTTTGGCACGACAAGATCGTCCATGGTTTTTTTCAAGCTTTCATTCAGCTTTTGCTGCGGATACGCTTTGGCGTACAGCTCCATCGGATCAAGATCATGGTTCACGCACCATTGGGCAAACACCAAAATCATCATATTTTCATCGCGTTCGTAAGCTTCAGCGAGCTGTTTTTCGTTCATTTGTCATGCTCCTTATGAAAAGTATCTTCCTTAAAGATACAGGAGCCGATCAAATTCGTCTATCCCAATGGCGATGAGCGGCAACCGCATCGATAAATGCCTTGCTGAATGCGGTGTAGTCAGGTTCTTCTTTAGCCGTTACGATGCCTGGTCCCTCTGTTGTCCCGACAGAGGATTGAAGAAGGTCAATTCCTTCATTTGCCGCACCGATCGCCTTGTAGTGATTGTAAGCTTCTCTGATAAACGCCATCGCTTGTTTGTTGTCTTTTAACTCCAGCCCTCCTGCGGCATAGACGGCATCATACAGAACAGAATCAACCGTCAGGAACGTGCCGCTGGCCTCAAGCTGCTGTCCGCTGCCGCTTGTCATATACCCCAGATTTTGACTGATGATATCTACTGTGACTCCTTCTTGCTTTAAGGCTTCCAGCACTGTTTGCAGCTCTTTTTCATGAAATCCGTTTCCGGCGAGTACAGCGACTTTTCTTGTTGACGCGGTTTTCACTGTACGGGCTTGGCTTAACGCAGGCGAAGTAAGAATTTCTTTAGATGCTTTACGCTTCGCGGGCGCCGCCACGCCTACTCCTTTGGCGATTTCTTCTGCTAAATCTGCATCGACATTGCTGAAGACATCAACGACCTGCCGCTGTACGTCTTTGCTTTTGACCTTCCCGACCTCGAAGCAGAAAGCAGAAATGATGTGCTGTTTCTCCACAGGAGACATGCTGTTCCAGAAAAGCTTCGCCTGTGAGTAATAATCGTTGAAGCTGTCGCTTCGCTGGCGGATTTTTTTGCCCTCGACTTTTTCCTGATAGTGGACGTAGCCGCCTTCTTCAGCTGTCGCAGGCGACGGATCATTGTTTTGCAGTGAGTTTTTATGATAAGCGACAGGTCCCTTATTGATCGTCATCCGGTGATAGCCGTCGTATTGGTTGTTATGGAATGGACAGACCGGCCGGTTAATCGGAATCTCATGGAAGTTCGGGCCGCCAAGACGGATGAGCTGTGTATCCGTATAAGAGAAAAGCCGCCCCTGCAATAGCGGGTCATTGGTAAAATCGATGCCCGGCACGACATTTCCCGGGTGGAATGCGACTTGTTCTGTTTCCGCAAACACATTATCCTGATTGCGGTTCAGCGTCATTTTTCCAATGATCTTCACCGGCACAAGCTCTTCCGGCCACAGCTTAGTTGGGTCAAGAATATCAAAATCAAACTTGAATTCATCTTCCTCATCAATCATCTGCACGCCGAGCTCGTATTCAACCTTGCCGCCGTTTTCAATTGTTTCCCACAGGTCACGGCGGTGGAAATCTGGATCTTTCCCGGCAATTTTTTGCGCTTCATCCCATACGAGAGAATGCACGCCGAGCACCGGCTTCCAGTGAAATTTCACGAAACGTGCCTTTCCTTGTTCATTGACAAAACGGAACGTGTGAACGCCGAAGCCTTCCATCATTCTGTAGCTGCGCGGGATGCCTCTGTCTGACATCGTCCACATCACCATGTGAGCCGACTCAGGGTTATTGGCGACAAAATCCCAAAACGTATCGTGAGCAGTCGCGGCCTGAGGCATTTCATTGTGTGGCTCAGGCTTAAACGCATGAACCAAATCCGGAAATTTGATCGCATCCTGAATGAAAAACACCGGAATGTTATTTCCCACAAGGTCATAGTTTCCTTCTTCAGTATAAAATTTTGTCGCAAAGCCTCTGGCATCCCGCACCGTGTCTGCGGAGCCTTTAGAACCCGCGACCGTAGAAAAACGGACAAATACCGGTGTCTTCACCGAAGGGTCCTGAAGAAATTTGGCCCGTGTATATTCCGTCATTGGTTCGTAAACCTGAAAAAAGCCATGCACGCCATACCCGCGCGCATGCACAACGCGCTCCGGAATCCTCTCATGGTCAAAGTGCGTCATTTTCTCCCGAAAGTGAAAATCCTCCATCAGCGTCGGACCGCGAACCCCGGCTTTTAACGAATGCTCATCCTCTGACACTCGCAAGCCTTGGTTTGTCGTCATTTTCTTCCCGCTGTTATCGGTCCTGTACTGCTCAAGCTGCTCGTCCTTTGAGTGTTCATTTACACGTTTGTTTTGGTCATCACTCATGTCTGCTCCCCCTTTTTAAAACGAAACATTCTACAGCACATTTACCCGTGGCGTTCTTCATATAAACTGCTAATCCGCTCATTAGGATTTTTGGTCTACATATAAATATGCGGTCATACACATTTGAAATAAGCCTTCTTCACAGAAAGAAAGGATGGAAGCGCTTACTAAAAAAGCTGTTGAATAGGGGAGGTCATATCATGCTTGCCATACTCGGTTTTGTGATGATGATTGTCTTTATGTACCTTATTATGTCTAACCGGCTTTCCGCTCTTATTGCTTTGATTGTCGTTCCTATTGTGTTCGCCCTGATCAGCGGATTTGGCAAAGATCTCGGCGAGATGATGATTCAGGGCGTTACAGACCTCGCCCCTACCGGTATCATGCTGTTATTCGCCATCCTGTATTTCGGCATTATGATTGACTCAGGCCTGTTTGATCCTCTCATTGCCAAAATCTTATCGTTTGTCAAAGGAGATCCGTTAAAAATCGCCGTAGGCACAGCGGTTCTGACCATGACCATTTCGCTGGACGGAGATGGGACAACAACCTATATGATTACCATTGCAGCAATGCTGCCTCTCTACAAACGGCTCGGCATGAACCGTTTGGTGTTAGCGGGAATAGCGATGCTCGGTTCGGGGGTTATGAATATTATCCCGTGGGGCGGGCCGACTGCGAGGGTTTTGGCCTCCTTAAAATTGGACACGTCAGAGGTTTTCACGCCGCTGATTCCCGCTATGATCGCCGGCATTCTCTGGGTGATCGCCGTTGCTTATATCCTCGGAAAGAAAGAGCGGAAGCGGCTCGGCGTCATTTCGATTGATCACGCACCGTCTTCCGATCCGGAGGCCGCACCGCTCAAGCGTCCCGCTCTTCAATGGTTTAACCTGCTGCTGACTGTCGCTCTGATGGCCGCACTGATCACCAGCCTGCTGCCGCTTCCTGTTCTTTTTATGACTGCGTTCGCCGTTGCCTTGATGGTTAACTATCCAAATGTCAAAGAGCAGCAGAAACGAATCTCGGCGCATGCGGGTAATGCGTTAAACGTTGTCTCGATGGTGTTTGCTGCGGGCATATTCACAGGCATTCTCTCCGGCACAAAAATGGTGGATGCCATGGCGCATTCTCTCGTTTCACTCATCCCTGATGCCATGGGCCCGCACCTGCCGTTGATCACTGCGATCGTCAGCATGCCCTTCACCTTTTTCATGTCGAATGACGCCTTTTACTTCGGTGTCCTTCCCATCATCGCCGAAGCCGCTTCCGCTTACGGAATAGACGCCGCTGAAATCGGAAGGGCCTCCTTGCTGGGGCAGCCTGTGCATCTGCTCAGCCCGCTTGTGCCTTCCACCTATCTATTGGTAGGAATGGCAGGCGTCAGCTTTGGCGACCATCAAAAATTCACTATTAAATGGGCCGTAGGAACAACGATTGTGATGACGATTGCCGCACTTTTGATTGGGATTATTTCTTTCTAAATGTATGAGCTTGATCGTAGCATTGAGTGAGTACGTGATTTACAGAGGGGAGAAGATCAAATAGGATATTATGAGTGAATAGAAGATTCACGCCAACAACTTCTCATTACAATCATAAGAGCCTGCTATATTGCAGCAGGCTCTTTCACATTTGGCATTATTTTTTTGTATAGCGCACCCAGTCATAATGAGCGTATAGCGGATTTACACCATTGTAGGAGCCAAGCCATTCATCGACACCCGTGCCATTCCACAAGTTCATCATGATCTTTCCAGGTGTTGTCGGAATTTGGTTTGTTGCAGTATGTTTTAATTGCCCGTCGACATACCATTTAATAGAGTTTTGCTGCCAATCGAATGCATACGTATGATAGGCATTGGCTGCATCAAACCCGAGATCAACAATCTTCTCATGGTTTCCTGCACCATTTGTATAATAGTTAAATTGAACCTTCGTTGTGTCTTTTCCTAAAAATTCGATATCAATCTCATCCCAAGGAGTTCCATCTGTTGGACCTGTGTAAGTGAAGAACGATGAAACGATCCCTGTGTTTTTAGCTGGTTTCATTCTGACTTCATAAAGTCCATAGCCATATGTTTGAACAGAACGGTTTTCCCCGCAGTCAAACTTGTTATAAGATGGGCTTGTTAGCGCTAAACGCATTTCACCCAATGACGTCATTGATACGTTATTAGCCCGCCACGTGCAGTTGAACATATTTCCATTCGAATAACCATCTGCTTTTTGCCAAAAACCGGAGTTATAGCCGTTAAAAGGGTCAAAAAACGATCCACCTGTTTGAGCCGAGGCAGTAGAAGTGACTGCAAACAAACTCATAAACAATCCAGTGACAAGAAGCAGCAACACTCGTTTCAGATAAGGCATATTGGCATTCCCCTTTCATCGAAAGCGTTTTCTATGTTGATCTTACATGATTCTTCTAAAAGGGAACATCGGTCAAAATAATGATAATATCGAATCTTACTGACTTGAATCCTGTAACTATCATCATCTTCCCTCTGAAAAAAATAAAAACCTAAATTACCATCAGCACAGACAGAGATGATCCGCACTCATTGTAATTTAGGTTTTGCCTGCTTTATCAGTAACAATCCTGCCATTTTCATATGTGAATGTAAGAAAAAGTGAACACAAGGAAACACAAATGTCAGCGCTCTCATTATGCTTGTTTAACTACCCTTTCTATGTGAATGGTTAAATACAGCAGCTCGTCACTTGTGAGCTTGTGCTCATACTCCCGCTCAATGTAGGTTTGGATTTTCTTCGTGCATTCATACGCGCGATGATACTTTTCTTTCACTGTATCCAGCAAAAAATCGTCCTGGCTTTCCATGTGAGTGCCGTTAAATAGACGTTGCGCGAAAAATTTTAAGTGGGTGACGAACCGATAATAGTGAAGCGATTCTTCGTTGAATTCAATCTTAAAATGGTATTTTACAATACTCAAAATCTCTTGCATGACTTTTGTAATGTTGATAATATTGGGCATCTCTTCATTCAGCTCGGCATTTACAATATGCAGAGCAATAAAGCCTGCTTCATCCTCTGGCAGAGACACACCTGTCTTGTTTTTTACCATAACCAACGCTTCTTTGCCGATCGCAAATTCGTCTTTGTACAGCCGTTTTGTTTCCCACAGCAAGGCGTTTTTGATATCAAGCCCTTTCTGGTTGCGCTGGATGGCAAAGTTAATATGGTCGGTCAGCGACACATAGATGCTGTCGTTGAGCTTTTTGCCGAGCTGTAATTTTGCGTAGCTGATAATCTCTTCGGATACTTCCATACACTCGATCGGTATATCATACAAAAGGGTTTTGAACTTTTCTGATACATCCTTGTTATCGAGCGTGAACACTTTCTCAATGCGGGCTTCATCGACATCATCGCCGGACTTTTTCTGAAACGCGAGCCCCCTGCCCATGACGACCAATTCTTTCCCCTGTTCATTGACCACGCTGATCACATTATTGTTGATCACCTTCGCAATTTTCATGACATGTCCCTCCAATCAACTAAGAACAGACTATATCTTGATTGTACATTCTTTTTGTACTAGGTCAATATCATCAGGGAAAGACGGAAGCTGGTCAGTACAATTCACTCCGTACCTGCTGCCCGGGCTGTTTTTGAAGCAGCGCCTCCAGATGGCGTTCAAATGATGCCTTGTCAGCTTTCTGCTTTTTGACAATGCTGTTCATGATTTTAATGCTTTCAGCGCTGTATTGTGTATATTGTTTTTTCAGCTGATCCAGCTGCTGTCTTGTCTTCTTCGCGTTTTTCGGTGTGACTTGGCCGATGAGTTTGATCATACTGTCTGCGGCCTCAAAAAAAGCGGCTCTATTTTCTGTCAGCTGCTGAATTTCGATGCGGCTCATGTCTTGATTACGCGTTTTTTGTAGCAAGGCAACCGCCTCGCTGTTTTGTTTTTTGAGCGATTTGTTCTCAAGCTTAATCGATTCGAGATTCTCCTTCGCAATGTCTGCTTCTTCTTCAGTCATGCTGATTTGCACGAAGTATTCTGGATTGCCGATTCCATAATCAAATGCTTCGCTCACTTGTATAATGGAACTGAACACAATGGCCAGCTGCCTGTCGCTTGCGAGGGCTTGGAAATCCTGCTTTTTCTTACTGCTCATCGGTTTGGCTGCGGTTTGTTTTACTGTCTTTTGATCACAGTCTGCGAACATCTGAGCCTCACCTTCACTTTCGCATGCGCTCATCACAAGAACTGTGACCAGCAGGCTTATACACAAGCCTATTTGCCTCATGCTCTGTCTCCTCTCTGCTGAATCCTTTCTGGAAAATACCATAAAATATAGTTAAATGGTACCAGATGTACCTAACCCCAGCAATAAATCAAAAGTATGATTTGAAGCGAAAAAACATAAATATTTTGTAAAAATTGTCGTGCATTCCATTCTTTTCAGGCCCATTTCTCGTACAATAGAAGTATCGTTACCGGAGAGGGGCTCTGATGATGAAACGTTTTACGAAACAAGAAAACAGCTGGGTGTTATATGACTGGGCAAATTCTGCTTACTCAATTGTCGTGACCACCGCGGTTTTTCCGTTATTTTATAAATCAGCAGCTGCGGAAAGCGGTGTCAGCGCCGCTCAATCGACTGCCTATCTGGGCTATACCATTGCGATTTCAACGTTTATTCTTGCGATGCTCGGCCCTATTTTAGGCACAATCGCCGACTATGAAGGGTGCAAGAAAAAGTTCTTCGGTTTCTTTGTGTCAGCCGGTGTCGCCAGCACCGCGATGCTCGCCTTTATCCCTAGTGAACATTGGCTGCTATTGTTGCTGTTTTATACGATATCGGCTATCGGTTTTTCCGGCGCCAATGTGTTTTATGATGCCTTTCTCGTGGACGTCACGCCTGAGAAGCGGATGAATCTCGTCTCAGCACGGGGTTTTGGCTTAGGATACATTGGAAGCACGATTCCATTTATCATCAGTATTGCTGTCATCCTGCTCGCACAAGCAGAGACGATTCCAGTGTCTGTATCGGCCGCAAGCCAGCTGTCCTTCTTCATAACGGCTGCCTGGTGGGGGCTGTTCACCATCCCAATGATTAAACATGTCCATCAACGCTATTACATCAAAAAAGAACCTCATATTGTCATCAACAGCTTTAAGCGGCTCGGCCAAACGATGAAACGGATCAGGCAATACCGGGCACTTTTCCTCTTCTTGCTCGCTTATTTCTTTTATATCGACGGAGTCGGCACGATTATTACGATGTCGACATCCTATGGATCAGATTTAGGGATCGGCTCCTCAAGCCTTCTGATCATCCTATTTGTCACCCAGGTAGTCGCCGCGCCGTTTTCGATTATATACGGAAAACTGGCAGAACGCTTAACGGGGAAGACAATGCTGTACGTCGGGATCGTCATTTATATGATCGTCTGCGTGTATGCCTATTTTATGGAGACAACGCTTGATTTCTGGATACTGGCTATGCTTGTCGCCACCTCGCAGGGCGGTATTCAAGCCCTAAGCCGTTCCTATTTCGCCAAGCTTGTGCCAAAGCGCCACGCCAATGAATTCTTCGGTTTTTACAACATTTTCGGAAAATTCGCCTCAATTATGGGGCCGCTGCTCATTGCCGTGACAGCCCAGCTGACCGGGAAATCCTCGACTGCGGTGTTCAGTCTGATCATTTTGTTTGTAATTGGTATTGTGATTCTTGCCTTTGTTCCGGAGGAGACCAGCGCCGATGTCAGCCAGCAGCAAAATGACCTGCCCCTTTAACTGGGAGCAGGTCATTCATCATTTATTCGCTTTATTCACCTTCAGCTGTTTCCCTTTGACGGTTGTGTTCTTCATCACTTTGAGAACATGAGGGCCTTTACCATTTAAAATCTCAACGTATGAGGCGTTATCCATGATCGTAATGATGCCGATGTCGTCAGCTGACACACCGTCAATTTTGGCAATCGTTCCTACAAAATCAACGGCTCTGATTTTCTTTTTCTTTCCGCCGTTAAAATACAGCTTCATAATGTCTTTATTCAGCTCTTCGCTTTTGTCTTTTTTGCTTTCCGGACGGTCATTCATTTTAGCTAGAAATTCTGGTTTCTTCCTTGCCACTTCCTCTTGAGAAGGGGCTTCTATTTTTTGAATCTCAAATCCGATATATTCTTCAATGTCGGCTAAAAACCGTTTTTCGAAGGCCGTGACAAACGAAATGGCCTTTCCTTTGTTCCCTGCGCGTCCCGTTCGGCCCGTGCGGTGGACATAGCTTTCCTTTTCAAGCGGCAGATCATAGTTGATGACAAGGGAGATATTTTCAATATCAATCCCGCGCGCGGCGACATCCGTCGCGACTAAGTAACGGTACTCGCCACGTTTAAATTCATTCATGACGTCGAATCGGTCTTCCTGAATCATTCCGCCGTGAATTTTATCGCATGGATATCCTAAGTCATCCAATTCATCGGTCAGCTGATTGACGTGCTCCTTCGTTCGGCAGAAAATGATGCAGCTGTCGGGATTCTCCGTCATCAGCACATCTTTCAGCAATGAAAATTTATGCTCTTCTCTTACTTGAATCACCGCATGTTCAATATTTCTTGTGGTAAGCCCGGCCGCTTTGATTTCGATATGCTCAGGGTTTTGCATATATTGACGGCTCAGCTTCTCGATATCCTGCGGAAGCGTCGCCGAAAACAGCATCGTCGTACGCTCAGTCGGCAGATGCTTGATAATCGCCTCCACCTGCTCGATGAAGCCCATATTCAGCATCTCATCCGCTTCATCAATGACCAAATAAGAGAGACGATCCAACGGCAGCGTGCCTTTTTCGATATGATCCAGAACACGTCCCGGCGTGCCGACAACAATGTGGCTTTTTTGCTTAAGCTCAGCTTTTTGTTTATCAAAGGAGGATTTTCCAAATACGGCTGTCGCTTTGATCCGTTTAAATCGTCCGATGTTCGTGATATCTTCCTTTACTTGCACCGCAAGCTCACGGGTTGGAGTTAAAATAAGCGCCTGCGGCTTGTTTTCATCCCAATCCGCCAGCTCACAGAGAGGAATCCCGAACGAAGCCGTTTTCCCGCTTCCCGTCTGTGATTTGACGACAAGATCCTTTCGTTCAAGGGCAGCGGGGATCACGCTCTGCTGCACCTTGGTCGGTTCTGTATATCCCAGTCCTTCCAATGCTCGTAAAATGTCATGACTGATTTGATAGTTTTTAAAATGACTCATGTATAAACTCCTGTCTCTTGCAGATGTTCTCATTATACTCTAATTGACGAAGGCATATGTGTTTTGACGAAAAATGATGTATTAAAAGCCATCGATTCCCTGGCGTTTTAGCTCCTGAACAGCCAATCGCGCCAGTGCGTCAGCCCCAGCGCGGTTCGGATGAAGCGTATCTCCGTCCATATAAAGCGCGAGTGTTTTTTCCGGACCGATCGATGTAAAGTATGCCGAGCTGAGGACATTTAAGTCAATGAGATGTGTTTTTTCCTCTTCGGCCAAAGCTAAAATAGAGGCCCTGTACCATCTGTTGACAGACGAATGGATGCCTTCAGAAGTAAAATCGGTCGCCCGGCCCTGGGGTGTTGATAGGATGACGTCCGCTCCTTTCGCTTTCACCTGACGAATCATATCACGCATCATCTCTTTAAATTCCGCTTCAGATTCATTATGCTTCGGATTTGTGTCATTAATGCCGAGCTGCAACATAAAATAATCCCCCGGCTTGATGTACTTCAAGATCGCCTCAAGCTGTCCATCATTTCTGAACCCTCTCGCGATCTGCCCGCCAGACGCCATGTTTCTCACTTGAAAGGTGTGTTTATCGATATAGTGAGGCAGCATCTGCCCCCAGCCCGCCTGCTTGCTGCTGTTGAGCGGATAATAATTGCACACCGTCGAGTCGCCGCCGACATAAATGGTTCGGTTCGTCACCGGCTGATCAGACAATTTCTTTATTTTCAAGGCGCTGAGCGTAAAAGCGGTGCCTGCCTTTCCCTCTGTCACCAGCAGATTCAGCTGCCCGTCGGTGACAGGAATTTGGAACGTATCCTCCGCGCCATCCCCTGTCATATTAATAACCTGAAACACGCCCTCCGCCGCCACACTGGCCCTTGCCGTATTGCCAAGCGTCACCTTCACCTCATAAAGGCCATTCGGGAGATCAACATTAAACGTGTTATTGCTTTTCGTCCCATACGCTAAAAACTGAACCGCATCACTCTTCACACCAGCCCCGGATGCCGCCACATCCCTCATATTCTCCGGTGTTTGAAAACCGTAGCCCTTTGACCGATCATATCGATCAGACGCCCTGACACCAATATAACCAGGCTCCACCGAACCGCTTCCAAAGTCAAATTGATACACCTTCGGCTCCGCCGCCTTCACTTTCTCAATCCCTCCAAAACCCAGCATCAACATCATCACAATAACCGCTGCCATCCATTTTTTCATCAAGACTCCCCCTCTATGAAAACGAATACATTAATGCATACTCGGTGATTGTTTCTTTATGATGACTGAATTAAGAAAAAAATTGCGTTGAGGAATAAAAATGAGGGGAGAGTCTCAAGAAGGGGAAAATCAGTGTGACTTCTTGTCACACTTGATCACATCCCAACCTCCGCAATAGAAGCTTATTTGGTTTTCTTCGTCATACACATAATAACGGAGTCTTTCCCATTGATCGTCAGTCGGTACAATCTCCAATGCAACCGAATCGATGGATTCAAGGTCATCCAGCTTTGATGCACTAATGTTTTCAAACCGCAATTGAATGTCACAGGTTTGAGCAGATCGTTTTCATTCAAACACAGGAATATGAATATAACGATCATCTTCTTTCATATAGAAAGAAAACTCGTTTAATGTAAATGGACCTGTATCCTCATCAGAAAGATGCTGTTTCAATTTCTCGTATTGTGTGATATTCAAATGAATTCCCTCTATTTATATGATTCACCGCCAATCATATAAATGTCCACAGCATCGTATTCAAACCATATGATCCGTTCGCCTGAGTCCGTTAGGCATTGGAGCTTCCCTTCTGAAAAATAGCTTTTATCCGGTTGAGGATCAGTGATCAGAAAAACATCATCATTGATGGAAGCTAGCAGAAAGAGAAAATCTGCAATATCCCGGTCTGCTTCCTGTAATATGGATTGGAAATGGAATTCCCTTTTGGCCAGCTTCGTCACCTTGTAAGCATGACCTTCAAAATACTCGGACAGGTCTTCTATAAATGAACCAGTCGTTATTACCTGTATCATGATTCGATCGTAGGCAAGCCCTGCCCAAAAACGATAAAACGACTCTGCATCTTCAAGTTCGCATGCCATAACGGTTTGGTCAGGCTTAAGCTCGATCATGTCCAAATTGCCAATACTGCTTATAGAGGTTATTTCCATAAAATCTTCCCCTTATCAGTTGGATAGCGCAACGCAAATCTCTTGTCTGACTTGTTCATACAAGAGAATGTGATGATACAGATCCTTATCGTTTTTGATCATATCCGGAAGTATGTCAGGATACAGCTCAAAAAAGCTTTTCTCCAACGAACGCCGCTGATGCCGGGGTATCCTTTTATTCGCCAGCACATAATCCAAACTGCCAGCAACAAGCATAAAAAACTCATAGATTTCCGCTTCAAAGCCGTACAATTCATCAGGGTACTGCTTTTCTTCAAGCTCTCGCTGTCTTTTTCTCAGTTTTTGAAGCACGTTGATCCTCTCCCTTCCGCAATAATCTCATTTATTTCGAAACAGAATAGGCGGATCATTATCTATCGCCTCCAACAGCTCTTCACCAAACACAGTGATTGCACATTTCCACGGGTCTCCCAAAAGTCCCCAGGAGAAGTCCTGATGAAAAAAGAAATAATAGTCTCCATTTGGAAATACGGGAACAGGCCATTCGCCAAATTCATCCTTAGGCATTGCCTGATGAGGACTAAAGGTATATCCGTCATGCTGCCAATCTAGTGCGTACATTACATCGTTCTTTCCAGTACCTAATTGAAATGCTTTTAAAATAGAAGTCTCTAAATCACTTAGCACTCCGCTCACATCATTATGACCAGCTTTACTGCTCATCGCGCTTGAGATATCAAACACTCGATATGGATCAGGCGGGATGATGTGATGACATCTGCTTCCGGGCTTCCATTTTATGATCTTGTTCACTTCTGACCAGATGCGGTCTTGTTTTGTCTGACTTAAAGCGCGCCAATTCATCATAATCTCATCCCTACACCTTATTGGATATCCTGCTTATAAACACCAGAAGAGGCCACTGCGTAAACAGCGTAACTTGTCAGTTTCAGCTGTTGAACATCTAGGCCTTCACCGTTCGAATCACAGCATGTTATCTCTTCCATCTCTTGACTCACATCGGCAGAAATCAAATAAAGAGACGACTTAAGGTCTGCACTGTAACAATTGAACGTCCCAACCAAAAAACCTTCTTCGGATATCGCGAGCTGATCAAATGCTTCTGAGTCCGGCTCTTTATCCGACAGAATCCACACCCGTCTCACGACCGTTTCATCAAATGCGGCAATGACTGCATCTCCGTAATACAGCATATAAATCAAGCCGTTTTTTTCTGCAAGTCCATAACAATCATCTACAGCAGGCGCATCCATTTCTTCAAGCTTTCTATCAATGTGTATTTCCTTCTGCTGACCATCTAACGTAAAACACCACACACTATGGCCGTTGGGATTCTCATCATGATAAATCCCTTCATCACATAAACCGACCCAAAGCTGTTGTTTCTAATCCAAAAGACAGCAGGAAACCCCTGAAGGCAAGTGAAAAACACTTTTCACCCTTCCCTCTTCTGAAAAAACCTTTACCTTCGGCTCGTACGATTCGTAATAAACGAAGACATAGCCATCTGCACATTGTTGAAAGAGCAGAATATCACTGTATGAAATCTGCTCTTTCACTCTAAAATCCCGAACATCACCGGAAGGATCATAGATTGTAATGGTGATACCACCTTTCAACCCTTTTCCAATGTAGACACGCCCCTGTGGATCAGCATGGAAAAAACAATCTTGGGTGTTCTCGTTGATGATTTTATTCAATTTTAATTTTTTCATTGGTTATGCTCCTAGGTTCGAAATGAAATGATAAGAATAAACCATTTATTAGCTATTAGTAACGGACAACCTAGTTTCATTAATCGTTTTGGGATAAATCTACTTTCCAATTCAGCCTTAAATCATTTAGTGTTTAATTGGTATGCATAAAACGATTGATCATCAAAGCGAACTGTTTCAGCTTCTATAGCAATCAGCATTCTGTTCATGTCAATAAGAAAGTTAGCATTTGATTGATACTCCGGAATTATAGAATTTGATAGATTCCCGATTCCTTCTGGATGATAACTCATCTCAAATACTTGCCAATTGTATTCTTCCGGATCTATTTTTTCCAATCTCATGTCGCCAACATCTGCACTATAATAAGCGGATGCCACATTTTGAAATGAAATTTTATGCGTATATTCACCTTCATCTTCAAAAACCTTAATATCAAGTGAGAGTTCTTTTTTAAACACATTAAAATCTAAATGAAGGACACTGCACCCCTTATCTATATAATCAACCCATTCATTAATCGTTTGATACATTGTCATCCCCTGCCTCTTTTTAAACAATAACGCCTTGCCACCAAGCAGAAAACAAATTACTCCGTATATTGTTTGATCCAATCATTTAAATCATCTGTTGAATGCAAATAAGTTTCTGATGAATCTTTCAAATCAATCCCACTTAGAAGGATTAACATATCCCAGACTCTATCGTCTTCTACTTCGGGGTCATCCGCATAAACATAAGTTCCAGCCCAATCCGACACTTCTTCTCTTGTTGTTTGTCCATTTAAGACACTTTTGATTTTATTTATGCATTCTATTAGATTTGTCTCGCTCAATTTGATCACCACGTATTCAAGTACTAAATGATTTTTTATTAGTATGCAAAGCACCGTACTGATATTTAGATATTGAAGCTTTTTCCGTAAAAGATATGTTCCAAAAGGTTTCCAATCTACCAATAAACAAGCTCACATCCGTATTCCGTGTGCAATATACATAAACCAAACTGGCACTTAGGCTCAACCAAAATAAAACTATGATTGAGAATCCCTTCATCGAACTCAATACACTCCAATAAGCAGTCAAGGTGCTCGAGACATTTTCCAAAAGAACAAACTAACGCACCAATTTCGCTGCTGTATTGATGAAACAGCAGAACGTCCCGGTCATCGTAAGCAACATATGACTGAGATATTTTCCAGATCAGCTGTTTCGCTTCCGTTTTTTCGAGGGCATCAACCTCACGGGTGTTGGCTGGTATTGAATTTGATAAAACCAGCTCAAGCAATTGCCTGCTTTGCGCCAGATCAGCAAAACGATAAGTGAAGCCTCTTTCTGCACAAGGGACTAGTTTTTCTTTGATTTCGCTCATCAATAAACGTCTTTTATTCTCGGCGAGTTTTTCGATCAATCTTTTTTGCATGAGCCGCATTCCCTCCGCTGTCAATTTCTCAACTTCTTTTAAATTGATTCATCATTCTCTTGTTTTCGTTGTCGTTCATGTTTAGATTTGTTCTAAAAAAGCTTGTATCGCTTATCGATACAAGCTTTATCTTCAACTGCTTAAAACTCACCCAGTGGGCTTTTCACAAAACGCTGGGAACCTTTTTGGCAAATCCTCTTCATCCCAATCAATTCTATATTTTTAGATTCTTTTGTCATACAAATAAGAGAGGATGGTAACATCTCTTATTTAATGTTCCATCAATAAATGCCCCATTTTTATCCAATGCAGAAATTATTTATAATTAAGGAAGTTTAGAAGGATTTTTTGTATTTTCAAGATTTAATTTTAAAGCGGTCACAAAAGACTCTAGCTTTTCTTCATTACAATTAATTTCGAACAAGTTGGAGTTCGACTTACTTTCTTTATAATCATCAAATATAATTTTAATCTTAATTCTGTAATTTCCGTTTTCTTGATCAATACTAAGAAATAAGAATGGTTCAATAGTCTCTAAACTGATACTGTCTTGATTTCCTTTTATCATAGTTTCGATCCCAGATATCAACACCTTATATTCACTTTCTAATAAAACAGCAGAAAAATCGCGAACGACGGCTTTCTTATTTTCCAACAATTCAAATACAGATAAAATAAATGGATCATCGTCCAACTCTTGATACCTTCTCGGTGTTAATTCAAGTTCTATACAATCATCTTTTATTTTGGCCATATTTCCTCCTCATTTAAAGTTTAAGTGAGGGTAGTTGTCATCCCCCCCTCGCTTAACCTTATTAACGCCTTCTCTTAGATTTATTTCCTTTTCCGTGTGTATGGAATACGTGTTTAGAACCCTTAGCTCTTGAACTTCCATAAGCTGTGATTACTTTACCCCTTTTATTTAAAACAACTGTAGCTTTTTTTCCAACATATTTCGTTGCCCCATTAGGTTGTTTTATTACTTTTTTAGGGCTTCGCACAGCATTCAGTTTGGCCCTTAAATTGACTCCACGGCCTCCATTTCTTCCTATAGATTGATTAAGTCCATGTCTTGTATGACCTGTGATTTTAACTGCCTTCTTCGTAAACTTATAGGCGCGACTAGCACCCTTAAATATCTTCCCAGGACCAAAATTAGAAGCAGCTGCCCAAGCAGCACCTTTCCATCCTTTACCTGATTTATATGCCTTATATCCATCATAGGCTGCAAATCCGGCATTTACCACAAGCCATACCCAATGCCCGTCCGGATCAACATTCATCACTGGGTTATTATTTCCATAAGCATACCCATTCTGATCCAATGAATCTCCGTCGCTGCCCGGGTCTGGGTCGAGCGATAGGAACACGCCGTTTCTTGGCTCGTAGTAGCGGGCCATGAGATAGTACAGGCCGGTTTCTTCGTCGTATTGGTAGCCTGCGTAGCGGTAGCGATTGTCTTTTACTTCGTCGCTTGCTTCGGTTTTTGTTGGATTTCCCCATGCGTCGTATTGATACTTGGCAACGGTTTTTCCAGTGCTGTCTGAGATCGCGATGATGTCGCCGTGAGCGTTGTAGTGATAGAAATATTTCTTACCATTTTCTGTGTAGGATAACAGCTGGCCGCTGTCTCCGTACGTGTATGATTTTGTGACGTTGTTGTCCGCGTCTGTTTCATACAAGACGTTCAAGCTGTCTCCGTCGTAGAAGTAGTTCGTGACTTTTCCGTTGACGGTTTTTTGGATTCTGTTTCCTTTTTCGTCATACTTATATGTTGCGAATGGCTTGTCTTCGCCTTTTTTGGTAACGGCGGTCAGGTTATCTTCTGCATCCCACGTATATGTGAATTTGCCGTCGGATGTGCGGTTGCCGTTTTTATCGTAAGAGATGCTTTCATCATTGACTTTTGTCAGCTGGTTCATGATGTTGAAGGAAGCGTTCACCGTTTTGCTTGAGCCGTCTTTTATAGTTGTAACGGTTTTCCGGTTTCCGAATCCATCATATGTGTATTCAATAACAGTACCGTCTTCATGGGTTTCTTTGACAAGCTGATTCAGCTTCCCATACTCATATTGCACCTTGCCGCTTGCTGAGCTGTTTATCGTTGTGCGGTTGCCGTTGGCATCATATTCATAGCTTTCCGTCAGAATGTCTCCGCCGTTTTTGTCACCGATATGCAGCGAGCTTACAAGGTTTCTTTCGTCATATGAAAAACTTGTTCCGCCGCCGTTGCCCGTAATAAAGGTTTGGACGTTTCCATTTTCATCATAATCAAATGAATATGAGGATGTACTGTCTTTCATCTCAATCATTTGATCCAGCTTGTTATACGTAAATTGATTCGTTCCTTTTTGGTCCCCATGAATCCACGAGAAGGTTTTCAGCTTATCGGAGTCACTAGGATATGTCCAAGTTTGGCTGCCGCCGCGGTCTGTCAGTTCGGTTAAACGGTTTTTGTTGTCAAATGTCCGTTTCTTTGTGGTGTTCTGCTCTTTATTGACGACCGACGTTTCATTTCCATTTTTGTCATACGTGAAAATGTACTTTTCTGTACCGTTATACGACTTTGATTTCACCCGGTCTGTTCCATCATAAGAAAGAGACACTTCGTTGCCATTTGGTGAAATGGTTTTGGTCAGGTTGCTGTTGGCATCATATTCGCTTGCTAACACATTGCCGAGAGGGTCAGTTGTTTTGACAAGCTTGCCCATGACATCATATTCGAATTTATAGGTTTGATCTGCTCCTGCCCGGATGGTTTTGCTTACCTCATTGCCTTCCTTATCATAGCTGTGAAGGATAGACGTGCCGTTAGAGAGCGTCATGTTTGTCAATTGGTCTGCCTGATCATACGTATAGGTTGTTTTTTCACCTTTTGCATCTGTTTCAGACGTTTTCTTACCAGTTTCATCGTAATCAGTTGAAGTGGCGTAACCTAGTTCGTCCTCTTCCTTGGTCACATAGTTGCCATTACTGTCATACGTGCTTTTAGTCAGAAGGCTTCCTTCAATCAAACGGATATCATCAAACCAGACTGTGCCTGTCGCACTCTTTTGGAACAGAATACTGATATCGACTTTATTGATCGGCTTTGTTTTAGGGATGACGACAGCTGCTCGGTTCCATTCCTGTGTTCCAGAAGGGAATTTCGCATTGTAGATGCCTGTGCTGCCGTCAGCGTAAGTGACATTCGCCTGCAGAGAATAGTCTTTTTCATCTGTAAATTTGACGCTGCTTGCTTTCGACATTCCTGTCAGTGTGAGATAAACCGGTTTGTCATTTGCGCTTTGCCCTAAGACAACGGTTTGTTTTGTTACTGATCCGGCTTGGGACGCACTGGTCCGGGCAGCTTTTAATGATACATCATCATTAAAGCCTTCTTCAGAATCAACGGATGCTCCGCTTACATTCCAGTTTTCCGTTGCTGATGTGAAGCTGCTGTTTTGAACTGGGTTATAGCTTGATGATACTTCGCCTTTTTCCAGCTGGACTTCATCAAACCATGCTTTTCCTTTGCCATCTTTATCTTTATGATCGACTTCCATATACACAACAGCTTTGCCTGCATTCGCTGGAGTCGTAAAAGTGATTTGCCGTTTTGTCCAGTCATTTTTTCCGGCTAATGCACTGTATTCATTGTGAATCCATTGAATTCGTTTTTGATCTTTGTCTCGCAAATCAATGTTAAAATAGGCTCTTGATTTCGCAAGATCTGTTTTGATTTTCCCGCTTAATGTATAGGTTGTATTCGGCTCCAGCTCAACTGTTTGTGTTGCTGACGAATACCCATGATCTGTTCCGGCAGACGTTGATTGGCTCAAGACCTCCAATGCCTTTGATCCGGAAAGAACTCCGCTTTTATCGGCGATGACTGAAATTTTGCCGCTGTCTTTAGAGGCAGTCAGATTCCAGCCGGATTTTTGAGCTTCAAAGCTTCCATCTTTCAAAATATTAGTTGAAGCTGATAAATCTTTGCTCGATTGAATCTGGTTTCCATATTTATCATAAACAGCTGCTGACGATGATTTTCCGCTCTGATCGGTTTCGGATACAGCATCCAGTCCGTCATAAGCAATATCCGTGACATTGCCCTCGGTATCCTTCATCTTTGTGACATCGTTGTTTTTGTTGTATTCGTATGTCTCAGTTCCATATGCATCTTTAACCGACGTAACGTTGCCATCTTTGTCATATTGATAGCTTTCCGTTGCTTTTCCGGTGCCGACGTCATTTGGATCTACATCTTCTACAACATTGTTGCCTTCATACTTTGTATTCGTTGTAATTTTTAACCCTTCCGCATCATCAATGACCTGAATCGGATTTCCCGCTTCATTATAGCCATACTGTACTTTCCGGCCATTTGGCTGTGTCATGAGAAGCGTCTTTTTATCAGCATCATAGCTGTAGACATATGTTTCTTTTTTAGCGTTGATCGCTTTTTCGAGACGGTGACCGCTATACTGATATTCGGTAAAGACAGGCTTTGCTTCGGTACTGTTAGCTGAATATTGTTTGACAAGGCGCCCTTCACTATCGTAGTCATAGCTTGTGACAGTCCCGTCTGTATCTGTAACCTTCTTCAGCAAATCATTCTCATATGAGTAGGTGACTTTCTTATTCTTAGGTCCTGTGATGGACGTCACATGGCCGTTTTCATCATAGGTAAATGTAAGCTTGCGGCCTGATGCATCTGTAATGGCGGTCAGTTGATTTTTGTCATTGTAAGTATAGACAGTTGCATTGTTATGGCCATCCACTACCTTTTGGAGTTTGCCGCCTTTTTTATTGAAATAAGCGTTGGTTTGATCCTTTGTTTTTAATATGAACTGATCAGCTGTTTCTGTTAATTCAAGATATACACCGGTCGGCGGCTGATACGTGCCATCGGCTTTTTTCGTGAATCGATGTGTCGTAGCGTCTTCATCGATATACATTGCCCCGCCATCCGTTGAGATGACAGATGTTTCTGCATCAGCATACCAGCCTTGTCCAAATAAGTGATCAGAGCTGTCAAGACTGTTGTAGGTTCTCGATAAGCCAAGTCCCGGACCGCGTCCATCAATTGACAAATCTTCTTCATTCACAATGACATTGCCTGTCGCACCATTTAACTGGCCGCTTGGGATATCAATGATAGACCAGTACTCTTCTGTACCTAGGAATTCTGCGCCTTCATGGAACGTTGGGTTAAAGGGCGCCGTTGGAATCGTTTCACCATTCGCATCATAGGCGACAAGCGTGAAAGAATAATTCTTCTTCCCTTTGTAATTCCCATTTGCATTGTTATAGACAGGTGATGGATCGAGGGCTAATTCCCCGCCTTTTCCATCTGTATGAAGCTTATAGCTTCCGGCTTTGATTTCCTCAGAAGTCGGCCAGATGTTTTTATTTTGGGTTGTCCAATGATCAGCATCACCAACATCAAAGGACTGATATTCTTTACCGTTGTAAATGTTAACTTTATAGCCCTTCGCATTTTGAACCTTTTCCCATATCAAATTCACATAACCCGTTTGACTCGATTTTGTATTTGTATACAAATAGCCAGTTACATTCTTTGGCCTAGCGATATCAGGAAGTGCCGGGGTAGCAGCCGGGGATGCAATGGCTTCGCCGTCTTTGTTGTATGCGATAATTTTAAACGAGTAATTTCTTTTGGCTCCATCTCCCCCGGCGTTTTTATAGGTTGGTCCGGGATTGATCGGCAGCTCTGCTCCGCTTCCGTCCTTTAGGTGAAGAGCATATTTTCCCGCCTTGATTTCTGCACTTGTCGGCCAGATCTTTTTCCCTTTTGTGGTCCAAGACGTCTGATTTCCGAGATCAAGTGTCTCAAAGCCTTTCCCATTGAACACCTGAACCTTATAGCCGGTTGCACCGGATACAGCTTTCCAAGAAAGGTCGAAGTATCCTGTGGCATTCCCATTATTGTAGCCCTTTGCTGACGGTGCTTGTGCTTTTCCTACATTAGGGATAACGGGCTTTGCCGGTGCGGACATCGCTCCTTCACCTTGGTCAAATATCGCACTGACGCCAATCCAATAGTTTTTGCTTGTAGCATAGCTTCCGCCGGAATTCTTATAGACCGGGGATGGATCTAATGCCAATTCAGCTCCATCCTTGCCGTCCAGATGCAGTTTATATCTCTTGGAGGCAATTTCTGCGCTCGTAGGCCAGATTTTTTTACCTTTTGTGCTCCACGACGTGACGTTGCCTGCAGAAATCGCTTGATATTCCTTACCATTGTAAATCCATACCTTATATCCTTTTGCGCCTTCAACCTTTTTCCAGCTGATATCGAAATAACCAGTGGAATCGCCGTTGTGATAGGCTTTGATTGTAGGTGTGTTTCCCTTTGGAATGGTATACGTCACTTCAATATATGGTTTATTGGCGGAGTTCGCTGAAGAAATTAGTTTTTTCCAATATTCCTTGCCGTTTCCGTTTGTATGAAGCTTAAATCCATAGTTGGCCCCGCCGGAGTTCCATGACTTTACAGCAGCGGTCACATCATAACTCGCCCACTGTCCTTTATGGACGTCGGCTTTTCCGATATTTTTAGATGCCGGTTTGGTGTTCCATGTCACTTTTGCATTATCATAATTGCTGTTGACCGTATCCAGCCAAAGGCCGGTTGCCTTTGTTCCATAATAGGAATGGGCTACGTATGTTTTTAATGTAGCTTTAGTGACAGTCATATTTTGAATTGGCTTTAGGTTGTTAAATTTCATGAACGCATAGTTTGTGCCTGTTGTTTTGTCATAATAGCCCGTTTTCAGTACATAGGCCTTTAAATTAGCATCCCATTTTTGTGAGGAGGCCGAATAGTTCGTCGTCGGGTAGGCACTCATGACAAACGTATCCGATGAAACAGATAAAGAAGTTGACGGGTCGATAGATACTGGATATACGCGTTCTGGGTCTTTCAGCCAGTTCTCGTCTGCCGTAAGATGAAGCAAATACCCTTCTTCATTCTTTTCCAGCTTATAGCTGACTTTGTCTGACCGTTCAACCTCGCCGGAAAGCTCATCTAGTTTTGAATCCGTCATAAAAGGCTTAGGCACAGAAAAAACAACTTTTCCTTTTTCATCAGAAAAATCAATGGATCCATCCTCTTGTTCTTTAGCCTGCAAATCGGTTTTTAACTGAAATGTAAATGTGTTGTATCCATTATACTGATGAAGGACTAAATCTTCTTTTATGTTTTCATTGAATGTGAAAGTCTGAAGATCAATATTCGGAAACACATCCGGATACACAATCTCATTACTGTCAGTCTTATAATCTGCTGAGGTATCTTTCGGAGTAAGTGAAGTTTTATTCGGGCCTTTCGCTTCTGCTAGTGAATATGTAACCTTATGGTCATTATGCTCAAAAGTCGCATAAAGCCCGTTCTTCATTTGCTTTTGAAAATCTGAATTCAAAATAGCGTTCTCTGTCTCGACTTGTTTGCTTGTCGACTCTTTTAACTCAGGAGAAATGTCTTCCCAGTCGGCATCCGGTGTTTCCTTTGTATGAATAGGATCAAGGTATACTTCCTGTTTATAGACACCGTCACCTTCATAATAGAGTTTTGTATTTTCTGTTCTTTCAGAGGTGATCTCACCCTCTTTGTTTATATCTTTTGGATCAAAAGGTACAGCTTCCTCAGTTTGTTCTTTCTGAAGAGTTTCTTCTGGATCATCGGCAGCAATACGGTTTCCATTCTCTTCTTCTGTAGATTTTGCTAGTACATCGGCTGGCACTAATGAAATCATTAAAGCCAACACTAAAAATGCTGCAATGAACCTTTTAAAGTTTCGCCTCTTTCTTTTTTTCATTTCCTCTCTCCTTTTGTAATAAAAGTAATATTTACTCAATAATCTTAACTAGACTGAAATATCATTACAATATTTTTCTAGAAAATTTATCTTATTTTAAGGATTAGCGAGAGTCAATTGACCTAAAACAAAAAAAGGCCGCATAGGCCTTTTTACATTTTTTATTGTATTTGTTCAATATCCGTACCCTCAGCTGTCACATTCGCCTTCCCCTGCCTCCTGACAAGCGTCAAGGCCATGCCCGCAAAGATCATTACGATGCCAAGCGTTTGATAGAGGTCAGGGCGGAAGCCTGTGAAGACGGTATCGAGCACGATCGCGACAGCGGGGTCGAGAAATACAATGATTGAAATAAATTTCGTTGATAAAAATCGTAAACTGTCAAAAAACAGCAAATATACAATACCCGTATGGATGATGCCGGTAGATACCACCATAATCCAGTTTCCCTGAGATAGGTCCGCAAAAGCGCCAAAGTGAATAAACGGAATCAGGATGATAACCCCTAAACCTGTCTGCAAGAAGGTGGTCATGTAAGGACTGAGATTGTGAATGCCTTTTCCCAATAAAGTGGTGAACGCATAAAACAGTGCGGCGAGAACTGCCCATATGATCCCTGATCCCATCAGCTGTGTCAATGATGTGCTGCCGTTAATCCCGGAAATCAGCGCAGTCCCAAGAAAGCAGATGATAATGGAGCTGACGGAGATCACATTTAATTTCTCTCTGTAGAAGAAGCTCCCCAGAAGAAGAACAAGCACCGGCGCTAGATGATAAACAGAGATGGCAATTGTAACGGACGTTTCTTCAAAAGACTTAAATAAGAACACCCAGTTGAATACAAGAAAGAAACCGCACGCCAATGTTTGCAGCACGTCTCTCTTGCTCCATTTTTCAGTTTTATACTGGCCGGACGCCAGCCAGCAAAAGCCTAAAAACAGCGTCGCGCAAAGGCAGCGGACAAAGACCAATTCAAATGACGGCAGATTGGTATGCTCTGAGAAAAAGCCGATGGAGCCGAAAATCACCATAGAGATGACCATTTTGATTACGGCTGTTGATTTTTGTTTTGACGATATGGAAGGATCCTGTTGCATCAAACGTATTCTACCTCCAATACTGCATAGCATAAACTGTTTTTTGTGAATTCAGAAATCTACACATAGAATTCCTCTTTTTTACATGTAGATATTATAACACTTCTATTCTAAATAAAAAAAAGCGCCCAAGGGCGCTTTTTTTACAAATCTATCGAACAATCAAAACCGGGCATGTTGATAATTGAGACACTTTATGGCTGACGCTTCCAAGCATCATTTCTTTCAGGCCGCTGATCCCCCGGCTGCCAACTACAATCAGGCTGACGCCTTTCTCTTTTGCGTGATTTAGTATCTCATGCGCCGGCTCGCCATTCGCGTAAATGGTTTCAGCTTGAACGCCTTTTTCGGCTGCTTTTTCTTTTGCATTTTCAAGGATTTTCAGGCCCTCTTTTTTAACCTCGTTCCTGATTTCATCAATAAAGTGTTCTGGCACATAGACAATTCCCGTCAGAGAAGAAGTCGTGACGACGGCTTCTCTCCCCACATGAAGAATGCTTAGTTCCGCTTGCTGCTCTTTTGCCAAATGCACTGCGGCATCAAGCGCTTTTGCACTCATGTCTGATCCGTCAATCGCTACTAACATTTTGTTAAACATGCTCTTCCCGCCTTTCGGACTGTGGGTGGTTCATCTTTCTCTTTTATTGTCCGCCTGCATTTCGTTATTGTCAATTGAAGCGCATGAGTTTTCAAAAAATTGTCAGAGACTCTCTCCGTTTGTGGCGATAACCTGCTGATACCAGTTGAAGCTTTTTTTCTTGATACGGTTAAATGTTCCATGTCCTTCATTGTCCCGGTCCACATAAATGAAGCCGTAGCGTTTTTTCATTTCCGCAGTAGATGCGCTGACAAGGTCAATTGGCCCCCATGATGTGTATCCGATTAATTCAACGCCGTCCGCAATGGCTTCGCGCGCTTCAATTAAATGATCACGCAGATAGTTGATTCTGTAATCGTCCTGAATCGTGCCGTCCTCTTCAACCTTGTCTACAGCGCCAAGGCCGTTTTCAACGATGAACAGCGGCTTCTGATAACGGTCGTATAAGGTGTTGAGCGTGATGCGCAAGCCTTTCGGATCAATCTGCCAGCCCCATTCTGATGATTTGAGGTAAGGGTTTTTGACTCCGCCCAGCAGGTTGCCCCCTGATTTTGCAAGCTCTTCCGGATCTGTGCTCGCCGCCATCGACATGTAGTAGCTGAATCCAATATAATCCACCGTATGTTCTTTCAAGAGCTCTTCATCGCCTTCAGCCATTTCAATTTCAATATTGTTTTCTGCCAGATAGCGTTTCATATATCCCGGGTATGCGCCTCTTGCCTGAACATCTGAGAAGAAAAGTGTTTTGCGCTCATTCTCCATTGCCGCGAAGACATCCTCCGGCTTAGAAGTCATCGGATAGGTTGTCGTTGCCGCTATCATACAGCCGATTTTCGAATCAGGAATGATGTCGTGGCCCGCTTTGACAGCAAGAGCACTGGCCACAAATTGGTGGTGTGCCGCCTGGTACATCGCGTTTAATTTGTTTTCTCCTTCTTCAAAAACAAGACCGCCCCCGGTAAATGGCGCATGGAGCACCACGTTAATTTCATTAAACGTCATCCAATACTTCACTTTGTGTTGATAGCGTTTGAAAACCGTTTTGGCATAGCGTTCATAAAACTCTATGACTTTACGATTCTTCCAGCCGCCATAATTTTTCACTAAACCGAGCGGCATTTCATAATGAGAGATGGTTACGACAGGCTCAATATGATGCTTTAACAGCTCATCAAACAGATCATCATAAAAGCTGAGGCCTTCTTCATTGGGCTCCTCTTCATCGCCATTCGGAAAAATTCTCGTCCACGCAATCGATGTGCGGAACGCCTTAAATCCCATTTCTGCAAATAAGGCGATATCCTCTTTATAACGATGATAAAAGTCAATCCCGTTGTGATACAGATTCAAGGAAGTCATTGATTCATCAAATGGAGACATGATCCCGTTCGGCGATACGTCAGCTGTCGAAAGCCCCTTACCACCCTCGTTATAAGCACCCTCCACTTGGTTGGCAGCAACTGCGCCGCCCCATAAAAATCCTTCTGGAAATCGTTTTGCGTTTGAACTCATATTGATCACCCCATTAGTTTTTTCAAGATAAAGCAAGCAGCGCTTCTTTTGTCTGCACTTTACCGATCTCTTTTACCGGCGAAAATGAATATTGGTCTGTGTTGGTCACGATCACCGGGGTAATGACGTCATATCCCGCGGCTTTGATTTGCTCCAGATCAAAGGACACGAGCGGATCTCCCGGTGCGACCTTGTCGCCTTCTTTGACGTGAGCCGTGAACCATTGTCCCTCCAGCTTCACCGTGTCCAATCCAATGTGTATGAGTATTTCAGCTCCCTGATCACTCGTAATGCCAATTGCGTGTTTTGTTTTAAAAATGGTGGTAACGCTTCCACGAACAGGCGACACAACTTCTCCTTCTTCAGGCTCAATGGCGAATCCTTTTCCCATGATCCCGGCAGAAAACACTCCGTCTTTGACTTCACTTAATGCTTTCACTTCTCCCTTAATCGGGCTGTGAATGATCTCTCTGCTGCCTTCATGCACTGCCGGCTGCTGGCTGCCGTCAGAAGGCACATCCTCGAATCCAAGCAAATACGCAGCTGCTGTTCCCGCCGCAAACGCAATCACAAGGCCGATTATCGCGTAAATAAACGTTGGGCCGATAAAGACAGGGATGCTCGGGAGACCTGCATTCCCCCCGACGATATAGGAAGCAACACCCGTCATGCCGTAAAACGCGCCACCGGCTGCACCGCCAATCAAAGCGGCTGCAAACGGCTTTTTCAATCGCATATTCACGCCATACATCGCAGGTTCTGTGATCCCCATCAGCGCCGTGATGCTTGTGGTAAGCGCGAGTGATTTAAATTTTTTGTTTCTGGAGCGAAGGAAGACGGCAAATGATGCTCCCGCCTGCCCCATATTCGCCAAAAACATAGCCGGCAGTAAATAATCGTGGCCGTTTTGAGCGATGTTGTTGATCATGATCGGCACAAAGGCATAGTGCATGCCCGTCATAATGATTAAAGAGAATGTACCCGCCAGCAAAATCATCGCCACAAGCCCTGCATGATCAAACAAATAATTGACCCCAGAAGACAAGTATTCTCCTAAAATAGCGCCAAGCGGACCGACTGTAATCAATGTCAGCGGCACGACAATCAATAATGTCAACGTCGGAACCACAATCAATTTGAGAGATGCGTGTGTAAAACGGTCAATCCATTTTTCTACGTACGAAGCAATCCAAATCGCCAGCAAAATCGGGATGACCGTTGACGAATAAGTGGCAGCGGTTACAGGAAGCCCGATAAAGGAAACCGGTTTCCCCGCACCGAGCAGGGCTGTCAAATCCGGATGCAGAATCGCCGCCGCAATGGCTGCCGCTACGTACGGATTGCTTCCGAATTTTCTCGCCGCACTCATCGCTAGCAGGAGCGGCAGGAAGTAGAACGCACCGTCACCGACAGCCGTCAAAATGACATGAACCTGGCTCTTCTCCGCCATCCAGCCAAACGTAACTGCCAGCGCAACAAGCCCTTTGATCATCCCCGCTCCCGCAATCGCAGGCAGAATCGGGGTAAACACACCAGAAATCACATCAAAGACCGCACTCAGCACATTCTTTTTCTTAGAGGATGAACCAGCGCTCCTCTCATCACTGAGATTGCTGTGCCGCACAATCGCCTGATACACCTTCGGCACATCGTTTCCGATAATGATTTGAAACTGCTCGCCGCTGATATTGGTGCCCATCACTCCAGGCAGCTGCTCCAGCTGACTGCGATCCGCCTTCGAATTGTCATGAAGATTAAAACGCAGCCTCGTCATGCAGTGAATCACGCGCTGAACGTTGTCTTCACCGCCTACGAGTTGTAATATGTCCTTCGATAATTTATCATAATCCATGTGTATACCTCCTTTTTATGGGGGGACTGCTGGGAGAAAGGTGGCCGCCTTTCTTCCAGCTTTTTTTGTATCAAATGCTGCATCACCTCCTAAAAGAGAATAAAAAAAACCTAAATGACACAGATTGCGAGAGTCTCCTCCTGCACCTGCACCATTTAGGTTTTGCCTGCTTTCGCAGTAACAATCCTGACGGGTCGTTTTATTTGTTTGTAGGTATACTTTAGCACTAGATTCGTGAGATGTCAACGCTTTCATTTTTGGTGTTGACTATCGTTTCTAGAACAAAAGTAATCATAAAGATTTGAACTTAGTATTAACTTCAATAAAAAATTATTGTAATTAAAAACCTTGAAAGGCATTTTTTCCAATCAAGGTTATGAATCGTTACCGTTTAAATTTTTTTAAAGACTTCTTTATCTGTACTATTACATTCTTTAGCCAATCTATTGGTTCTAAATTAAACGCAGGAAGATACACGCCATCTGCGCAAGATTGAATGTAATCGTTTTTCTTATTGTCTGAATGCTCACTTTCAATAAAATCCGTTAAAAAGACAATAGCATCCTCCAAATATTCCTTACTTTCCTCTATTAATAACTCTTGTATAGCGTCATCAGGAGTTTCAATATCTTGATGGAATGTTCCAGCTAAAAACTGAAAAACAGGGTCCTTCTGTTTATTGATCAATAACATGTCATCTTGCTCCTTTAAGGGAGAGGTAACGGGATAATGTTAAAATCATTCATCATCTAATAAATCAAGATAATACTGATCATTCTCTTCTATTTTTCTTAAGAACTCGGTAAGAGAAGTTGCAATTTGAATATCATAATAGTAAATCGGATTTTTATTATTATCATTTAATTCAATTGACATTAATGCCGATTCACTACCTTCAAAAAATATTAATTTATCATTCTCAAACTCATCATATATTTCTATGTCAGGATAAAATTCAAAGTCATTTATCCTCAATCGAAAGTCTCTTACAGAATATGGATCCAAAATGCGATTAGTATTAAACTCTGATCCTTTAATAAACCCATAGCCAACTTCTAAATAAAAATTCACTAATTCACTAGGTAATTTTAAGTTTAAATTTTTTTCAACCTCTTCAATCTCACTTTGATTCACTGGATAAAAATCATTTTCTTTGTTTGATTTTATAAAATTATAACTCATTTTTTTTTGCCTCCTTTAAATAATTCATTTGCTGGTGAGCCTGTACCATGAATCCCAGCTTGATGCTCGTTAGGAAATTTTGCTGGATGCATATTCCACCATTCATGTTCTCCGCCAAAAGTATTTTCAATTATATGGTGAGCATCATACTTATCCCCTTTTTTTCTAATAATTTTACCTGTTTTTTCAGATACAACATTTTCCTTATAAACAGGCCATTTTTGTCCAGTGTTTTCTTCCCATTCTTTTATAACTTTATTTTTTACTTTATCAAATTTAGTCCTGTGTTTTGCAGTCTCTATTGGTGACATTTTTTTATATTCTTTATTTCTTAATGCTTCCTTTAATTTATCTATTTGATTTTTAGGTAATTCTCTACCTGTGCGTTGTTCTATATCTCTAGCATACTTTTTTATTAAATCAGAATTAATTTTATTAGCAGATCCACTTACATCATTCGCAATTTTCCCTTTATCCTTAGCAACGTTTTTAACTTCCGAAGCCTTCTTAGCCTTTTTCCCATTATTAATAAGTTTATTAATATCTATTAACTTTTCTAACTTAGCTATTTTGGCAAATGGTACTGAGTTTATGGAGGCAACAACACGGTCTTTCCCTGTGACTTTTTCGCCTGATACCGGATCTCTGCCCGTGGCTGCTTTAAATAGATCATACACGCCGGTAAGTTCTACAGCCGTCTCTAAAATTTTCACATATCCATTCTCATCCACTTTAATGTCCGAAAGCGAGACGACAGGTTCAAGCTTCATGTCATTACCAGATATGTATACATTGTAAAGTGTATCATTATAAACGACTTGCTTAACCTCTGCATTTGAGAAATCAGTTTTTATATGTTCTCTATGTTCACTCGTATTATACACTTTACCATTGATAACGATGATATTTTTACTTACCTTTTTAGAATCACCCGTTTTGACAACTGAATCCACTTTAGACTTTTCATTCTCGGCTAATTTCTTCAGCATCATCTCCATCGGTGAATCATCCGCCTGCTTCATTTGCGGGTTAATCGCGCCGAAGATTTGGTTGATGTTTTCTTCTTCCTGTGATTTCAGGATGGAGCCGCTTTTGTAGCCTGTGATTTCAATTTTCGGGCCGGTGTACATGGTTTCGAGCTGATCAATGTATTTTTTCATCGTTTGAAAATCTGATTTTGCGGCTTCTAGTGCTTGGGTTTGCTGGCCGTCAAATTGAAAGAGCTTATTCAGGGTGTCTGAAATCAGCCGCTCAGCCTGTTCTGTTTCCATCCGAAAAAAGGAATCATTGACTGTCGGCAGGCTGACGATGTGATCTATGGCTGATGTCTGGCGATTGACTGCGTCAGTGAGCTGCTCTGTCACTTCTCGTGCATGCTTGACCCCATGTCTCGCATCGTGTGAGAGAAAAGCCTCTGCGATCATGCCGTGGGAGTTAGATTCTACAGAGGAAATCGCATGCTGTGTTTGTTTCAGCACTTTTTTGTATTCGTCGATAAATATGCCAAAGAAAAGGAGAAAAGGCTTGTGGCACTCCTCGTAAAAGGTCCGGATGGCATCTCCGCCTTTTCCTTTCAGCGCATCCTTCATGCCTGCCAGATGCTCAACGCTTTTTTCCAGCTTCTCCAGCTGTTGTTTTTGCTTGTCCAGTTTCTCAATCGTATGCTGAATGCCCTCGTGAAGAGCGTGGACATCTAATGTTTTCAATCCCTTGTCCTCCCGCGCTTTATTTCATGGAAGATGATATGTTTTCGTCCGTTTCCTTCATGGCGTTTACCGCGCTTTCCGTTTGTGCGATATGCTTGGCCAGAACAGACGCATATGCTTCAGTGAGCTCTTTGATGTCCTTATTTAATTGCTCGATGGACTTCACAACATTCAAATGGTTTCTGCCTGAGAGATGACCGGGCAATGAGGACTTGAGTTCAGCTGAATTCTTGAGCTGAGAAAGCCCTTGCTTCACTGTGTCATACACCATTTTAATTTCCTGTGCCATTTGTGCTCACCTCACTTTTTATGTTTTTCCTTCTCTATTTCATGCTCTATCCTCGTGATTTGGCGTCTTATAGAATACACATCGCCCTCTAATGAGTGGATTTTTCCTTCTATGCTTTCGATGATTCCGCTGACTTGATCGCTTTTGATTTGCTGATATGCTTTGTTCATTCCTTCACGAATATCTTCAAACCGCTCAGCATGTGTTCCTCTCCATGCCTCCCGGTTAAGATGAGGCCGGTGAATGAGATGCTGGGCCTCAGAGAAATCGTGTTTGATTTGCCTAATTTCGTGCAGCACTCGTTTTAATTGATGGATCTGTTCCTGCTTTTCATGTAAGTCGGCTTTTACCGAATGTAACAACATTTCACTATGCATGCCGCAACACCTCGTGTTTCTATCAAACTGTGTAAATTCTTTACAATACAGACTATTTTCATATTACATGATGGGTCATATTGGATAAAAAGGTAAAAAGGATTGTCTTGAGAGGTATAGAACTGGTTCTAAATTGCTAAAAATACGATCTCATCACCCTATGAAAGGAGAAAACAATCATAGTAGGGACTTTTTATTTAAGCCTTTAATCTCTCCTCCAGTTCTAATTTTTCCTCCCACTTAACTGTTTCTTATAGTCAATAAAGCTCATAAAAAAACACCTTCCCTCGAAGGCGCTTCTCCATCTTATTTAGATCCCCATACAGCCTCACCGCTGGTATTCAGCACACTAAACGTCATGACGTTCTTCTCTCTCACCGAATCCCACTGGCGTAAAAATACCCCGTTATACTTCTTGCCTGCTAACGTGATGTCGGCGGTGTTTTTTCCGGTTTTCCTCCATGTTCCGGTCATTTCCCCGGAAATGGTGTGGTTTTTGTTGAGCTGGATGTTGATGGTTTGTTTGATGTCGGCTGAGATGTCTTTTCCGTGCTGGATAAGTTTGTATGTTCCTGTGATGTCTTTTTGTTTTACTTCTTTCAATGTTTCGCCCGCATAACGATATGGTGCTGCTACCGGCCAGCCGTCTTTGTTCATGAACAATTGGTGGACTCTGACTTCGTGTTCTTCACCCCTGCCCGGGAAGCGGGTGTGGAAGATTAAATAGGAACGCCCGGTTTTTTCATCATAGTATGCGGAGTTGTGGCCTGGTGAGACGTACCCGGTGCCTTTTTCATTTTCTGTTTCAAAAGTGTAGCTGCCCATGAGTTTGACGCCGTATGGTTCGATGGAACGGTCGTCGAAGAATGTGCCTCCCTTGCCGCGGACGTCGAGCATTGGATTGCCTTCTGCATCATAGTAAGGGCCGTCCGGTTTCTTGGAGCGGGCCACACGGATGTTGTAGCCGCCTGTTGCATCGAGACCGCCATATGATAGGTATAAGTAGTAGTATTGGGTGTCTGGATTGTAGAGAACATACGGGCCTTCGATTCTGCTGTGGTTGCCGCCGAGCAGTTTTTTCCCATATCCCTGTCCAGGAAGCGGGAAGCCCGTTTTCGGATTCATTTCAAGTATGAAAATGCCGCCTGAGTATGATCCGTACACCATCCACAGCTTGCCGTCTTTATCAAAGAAGGTATGCGGGTCGACGACATTCGGATGTTTGGTTGCATCATACGGTGTTCCATCGCTGCTTGTGCCTTCCATTCCTGATTTCAAAAAGATGCCTTTGTTTTTGTATGGGCCTTCGATGTTGTCAGCAACGGCAACACCCATGGCGGATCTTGGCGAATCGCCGCGGCAGGCGTTGTAGTACATGTAGTATTTGCCGTCCGCCAGCTGCGTGACGTCAGCCGCCCAAAGAGTATCGGATTGCGCCCATTCGAAGGTTTCTTTTAATTCTTCATAGACATTCGGGATAAGTGGGTTGTCATTGCTTACGCTGGTGGTCAGCTGCTGCCATTGCATGAGGTCATTCGATTTAGCTGAAGCGAGATGAGATCCAAAAACATAAAAAGTGCCGTTTGTTTCAATGATGGAAGGGTCATGGACGCTGACTTCTTTAAATATAGGTTTTTGTGCATAGACGGAGTTTGGGAGGGTGAAGGCCATGATAAGAGCTGCAAGAAAACATACACGGAACAATCGGTTGAACATCTAAACAATTCGCCTCTCTTTTTTATTAAATTTTAAACGCTTACATTTCTCTATGAAGATACCCCGGCCTATTAAAACAGCCGAATGTTTTCATATTCATCCAGATAGGTGATTTCTCACTTCACTTACATAGTCAGACTGATGTCTGTCTGTTTTGCGCAGAACTTGTTGCTTGCATATTCTCTCCTTCATAGTTCAACTCTTTTGCTGTTTCTCCTTCTTGCATCACGTCTGTTTTTCTTTCGCGTACATGTAATAACTGCTTTGTCAGGTTTTGCATCAACTGTGATACAGCCATTTCGTTGTCGGCGTTTTTTAAGATGATGCCTGATTGCCCGTCAACACCAGAGTCATTCGGCTGGCTCTTTATAAAACGCCTTGCGAAAAATACGACTTAGTAAACGCATATTGAGAGTTAGACAGCGGCGCTTGCCTCCTTGTCTGGATATCGTGTGCAATCGCTGAAAAAACCTGTTCTGCTTTCTGCGTCACGCTATTACAATAGCAATCTAACTTGTTAAAGACTATAAAAAACCTTTTGACTTCTGCTGCTGAACCAATTAATATAATACTCAGTTAATAGTTATCAGAATTTTTAGGAATTGAGTGATTCATATGACACTGCATAAAGAGCGTCGGATCGGCCGGCTGTCTGTTCTCCTGCTGCTGAATGAGGCGGAAGAAAGTACGCAGGTTGAGGAGCTGGAGCGAGACGGATGGAAGGTCTGTCTTGGCAAGGTAGGATCAATGGACGCACATAAAGTAGTAGCCGCAATTGAAACCGCTTCCAAAAAGAGCGGT
The DNA here is from genome assembly GCF_000978495.1 of Bacillus sp. LM 4-2. NCBI lineage: Bacteria > Bacillati > Bacillota > Bacilli > Caryophanales > Bacillaceae > Bacillus > Bacillus sp. LM 4-2. The sequence continues at coordinate 3,896,877 of NZ_CP011101.1, forward strand.
GTCATTCAATCTGAGGGTTATCGGGAGTCACATGCGCTTTATCATGCGACGATGGAGGCTTTGCATGGCGTGACCAGAGGTGAAATGCTGCTGGGATCGCTGCTTCGGACGGTGGGATTGAGGTTTGCCGTTTTGAGGGGAAATCCTTATGAAAGTGAAGCGGAAGGCGATTGGATCGCTGTCTCGCTTTACGGAACAATCGGGGCGCCGATTAAAGGTCTTGAGCATGAAACATTCGGCGTTGGAATTAATCACATATGAAACAGCCCATAGATCTTAGACGATAGGGGGCTATGCGTGAAAACAGAAGTTCACAGCATAGCTCCTTTTTGTATGGGCGCTTTACCAAAGTAAAGAAAAAGGAGTTGGGCTTATGGTGACTTTAGACGGTTCTTCATTGACAACAGCCGACGTCGCTCGTGTGCTGTTTGATTTTGAGGAGGCAGCGGCTTCTGAGGAAAGTATGGAGCGCGTGAAAAAAAGCAGAGCAGCAGTGGAACGGATTGTACGCGACGAAAAGACAATCTACGGCATCAACACCGGATTTGGCAAATTCAGCGATGTCCTGATTCAGAAAGAAGACTCGGCGGCGCTGCAGCTGAATTTAATCCTTTCTCATGCCTGCGGAGTCGGCGACCCTTTTCCTGAGTGTGTTTCCAGGGCAATGCTGCTTTTGCGCGCCAATGCGCTGTTAAAAGGCTTTTCCGGTGTACGCGCTGAGCTGATCGAGCAGTTGCTTGCTTTTTTAAATAAACGCGTCCATCCTGTCATCCCTCAGCAAGGATCACTTGGCGCAAGCGGAGATCTGGCGCCGCTTTCCCACTTGGCGCTTGCGCTGATCGGACAAGGAGAAGTCTTTTTTGAGGGGGAAAGAATGCCGGCAATGACAGGCTTGAAAAAAGCAGGTATTCAACCGGTAACGCTGACATCCAAGGAAGGGCTTGCCTTGATTAACGGGACTCAGGCCATGACTGCAATGGGGGTGGTCGCCTACATCGAAGCTGAGAAACTAGCCTATCAAACAGAACGAATTGCCAGCTTAACGATTGAGGGGTTGCAGGGAATTATCGATGCATTTGACGAGGATATTCACTTAGCCCGCGGCTATCAGGAGCAGATCGATGTCGCAGAACGAATTCGCTTTTATCTATCTGACAGCGGCCTGACAACCTCCCAGGGAGAACTGCGGGTACAGGATGCCTATTCATTGCGCTGTATTCCGCAAGTACACGGTGCGACTTGGCAGACACTAGGATATGTCAAAGAAAAATTAGAGATTGAAATGAACGCAGCTACAGACAATCCACTCATTTTCAATGACGGTGACAAAGTGATTTCCGGCGGAAACTTTCACGGACAGCCAATCGCCTTTGCCATGGATTTTCTGAAAATCGCAATATCAGAGCTTGCGAATATCGCAGAGCGTAGGATCGAACGACTTGTGAATCCGCAGCTGAATGACCTGCCGCCGTTCCTGAGCCCTCATCCCGGTCTGCAATCCGGTGCAATGATCATGCAGTACGCCGCGGCCTCACTCGTTTCTGAAAATAAAACACTGGCCCATCCTGCAAGTGTGGATTCCATTCCGTCATCCGCCAACCAAGAGGACCATGTCAGCATGGGAACCATCGCCGCTCGGCATGCTTATCAGGTGATCGCAAATACAAGGAGAGTCATTGCGATCGAAGCCATTTGCGCATTGCAGGCTGTTGAATACAGAGGCATAGAACATGCAGCGTCCTATACGAAACAGCTTTTTCAAGAAATGAGAAAAGTCGTGCCGTCCATTCAGCAGGACCGTGTTTTTTCCTATGACATTGAACGCTTGACTGACTGGCTGAAGAAAGAATCTTTAATACCTGATCATCAGAATAAAGAACTAAGGGGGATGAACATATGACTGATGTAAAAAAATCAATCCGTGCCAACAGAGGAACAGAGCTTGAATGCTTAGGATGGGAGCAAGAGGCAGTGCTTCGGATGCTTCGAAACAACCTTGATCCAGAAGTCGCCGAGAAGCCGGAGGACCTCATCGTATATGGCGGGATTGGCAAAGCCGCACGGGATTGGGACGCTTTTCACGCCATTGAGCATTCCTTGAAAACATTAAAAAATGATGAAACATTGCTCGTGCAATCCGGAAAGCCCGTTGGCATGTTCCGTACACACCCGCAGGCCCCTCGCGTGCTCCTAGCAAATTCTGTTCTTGTTCCGAAGTGGGCAGACTGGGAGCATTTCCACGAACTTGAGAAAAAAGGGTTAATGATGTACGGACAGATGACGGCTGGCAGCTGGATTTACATTGGCTCACAAGGCATATTGCAAGGAACCTATGAAACCTTCGCTGAGCTGGCGCGACAGCACTTCGGGGGCAGCTTAAAAGGAACGTTGACGCTGACAGCGGGTCTCGGCGGAATGGGAGGCGCCCAGCCGCTGTCAGTCACGATGAATGAAGGCGTCGTGATTGCCGTCGAGGTTGACGAGAAACGCATCGACAAGCGGATCGAAACAAAATACTGCGATCGAAAAACAGCATCGATTGAGGAAGCCTTAGCTTGGGCTGAAGAGGCAAAGCTGGCAGGAAAACCTTTGTCCATTGCACTTCTCGGAAACGCAGCTGAGGTGCATCACACACTTTTGAACCGAGGCGTCAAAATTGATATTGTGACAGATCAGACATCTGCCCATGACCCTTTAATCGGTTATGTTCCCGAGGGCTATTCCCTTGATGAAGCTGACCGTTTGCGTCAAGACACTCCAGAGCTTTACGTGCGCCTTGCGAAGCAAAGCATGAAAAAACATGTCGAAGCCATGCTGGCCTTTCAGCAAAAGGGCTCTATTGTATTTGACTACGGCAACAATATCCGGCAAGTCGCAAAGGATGAAGGGCTGGAGAATGCCTTCGATTTTCCGGGGTTTGTCCCTGCCTACATCCGCCCCTTATTCTGTGAAGGAAAAGGGCCGTTCCGCTGGGCGGCGCTTTCCGGAGATCCGGCAGATATTTACCGTACGGATGCGTTATTAAAAGAGCTGTTCCCGACAAATAAAGCCCTTCACCGCTGGATTGATATGGCACAGGAAAAAGTCACCTTCCAAGGCTTGCCGTCCCGTATCTGCTGGCTTGGATATGGAGAACGAAAAAAGATGGGCCTTGCCATTAACGAGCTGGTTAGAACCGGGGAGCTAAAAGCGCCTGTCGTTATTGGGAGAGATCATTTGGACTGCGGGTCTGTCGCCTCTCCAAACCGGGAAACAGAAGCGATGAAGGATGGAAGTGACGCTGTCGGTGATTGGGCTGTGCTAAATGCGCTTGTCAACACGGCGGCGGGTGCAAGCTGGGTTTCCTTCCACCATGGCGGCGGCGTCGGAATGGGCTATTCCCTTCATGCCGGCATGGTTGCAGTGGCCGATGGAAGTGAGCTGGCTGACGAGCGGCTCGCGCGGGTCTTAACGAGCGACCCAGGAATGGGCATTATCCGTCATGCGGATGCGGGTTATGAACGTGCCGTTGAAGTAGCGAAGGAACAGGACATTATCGTGCCGATGCAAAAATAAAGGAGTGATGACATGCCAAAGCAAATTGATACGATTCTCATCAACATCGGTCAGCTTTTGACGATGGAAAGCAGCGGTCCGCGGGCAGGCAAAAGCATGCAGGATCTTCATGTGATCGAAGACGCTGTTGTCGGCATCCATGAACAGAAAATTGTGTTCGCCGGACAAAAAGGGGCTGAAGCCGGTTACGAGGCAGACGAAATCATTGACTGTTCGGGACGCCTTGTAACGCCTGGCCTCGTTGATCCGCACACCCATCTTGTATTTGGCGGATCTCGTGAAAAGGAGATGAACCTTAAGCTTCAGGGCATTTCATATTTGGATATTCTGGCGCAGGGCGGCGGGATTCTGTCTACAGTCAAGGATACCAGGGCGGCTTCAGAAGAAGAGCTGCTGCAAAAAGCCCATTTTCATCTGCAAAGAATGCTGTCCTACGGCACAACCACAGCAGAAGTGAAAAGCGGCTACGGCTTGGAAAAAGAGACAGAGCTCAAACAGTTGCGTGTCGCAAAGAAACTGCATGAAAGCCAGCCTGTTGACCTTGTTTCCACATTTATGGGAGCCCATGCGATTCCTCCCGAATATCAAAACGATCCAGATGATTTTCTGGATCAAATGCTTTCCCTTTTGCCGGAAATCAAAGAGCAGGAGCTCGCCAGCTTTGCTGATATTTTTACAGAAACAGGCGTTTTTACAGTCAGCCAATCCCGCCGTTATTTACAAAAAGCAGCTGAGGCAGGCTTCGGATTAAAAATACACGCAGATGAAATCGATCCGCTTGGAGGTGCTGAATTAGCAGGTAAGCTAAAGGCCGTCTCAGCCGACCATTTGGTAGGTACATCGGACGAAGGCATAAAGAAATTGGCTGAGGCAGGAACGATCGCCGTCCTCTTGCCGGGCACGACATTTTATCTTGGCAAAAGCACATACGCCAGGGCAAGAGCTATGATTGATGAAGGTGTATGTGTCAGCTTGGCAACGGATTTTAATCCTGGCAGCTCGCCGACTGAAAATATCCAGCTGATTATGTCCATTGCCGCGCTTCATCTGAAAATGACTGCAGAAGAAATATGGCACGCGGTCACAGTCAATGCCGCATATGCCATAGGAAAAGGAGAAGAAGCCGGTCAGCTCAAAGCTGGCCGCTCAGCTGATCTTGTCATTTGGCAAGCCCCGAACTATATGTATATTCCGTATCACTACGGGGTCAATCATGTACATCAAGTCATGAAAAATGGAACAATTGTTGTCAACAGGGAGGGAGCCATTCTTGGATAAGTACCCTTTTCTCAGAGAGGCCGGATCTTCGTTTAAAGACCGGGATGTCACAAAAATGAGCGACCTGATCGCAACATGGGACGGCCAGGACATTAAGGGACCGGCGTTGATAGGTGTCCCCCTATCAAAATCCTCCATCAGTCATTCAGGCGCTTCCTTTGCACCCGGAACAATACGCCAGGCTCTGAAACATTCATCAGCCTATTCTGCTGAGCTTGGAGAGCACGTCGTATCAGAGCTTCTATATGACCTGGGGGATATCGATATTCATGTCACTGATATCGTAAAGTCACATCATCACATTTTCCAAACCATGCACGCTCTGCTTTCGGATCATCCGGATTGGGTGCCGCTCATACTTGGGGGAGATAACTCTATCAGCTACTCCACAATAAAAGCGATAGCACAAACAAAAGGAACGACAGCGGTGATTCAATTTGATGCCCATCACGATGTTCGCAATACGGAGGACGGGGGGCCGACAAACGGCACCCCCTTCCGCCGCCTTTTGGATGAAGAGATCATTGAAGGTCAACATTTGATCCAGCTGGGTATCAGAGAATTCAGCAACAGCCAGGCCTATGAAGCATATGCAAAAAAACATAGCGTGAACATTCACACGATGGACATGATCCGCGAAAAAGGACTAATCCCAACGATAAAAGAGATTTTGCCTGTTGTTCAAGATAGAACAGATTTCATTTTTATATCTGTTGACATGGATGTCTTAGACCAGTCCCATGCACCCGGCTGTCCAGCGATTGGCCCGGGCGGCCTCTATACAGACGAATTGCTTGAAGCAGTCAAGTACATCGCACAACAGCCCAATATTGCCGGGATTGAAATTGTTGAAGTCGATCCTACCCTCGATTTTCGAGATATGACAAGCAGAGCTGCAGCTCATGTTCTGTTACACGCATTAAAAGGAATGAAACTCTCCCCATTCAAGTGATCTTCTGGCAGGTTGTATTTTGGGTATAAGAAACTCATCTGCCTAAGGAATGGCAGCTAAAAGGAGGGCGAGACAGTGAATCTTCAGGAGAACAGCAGCCAACAGCTAAAACGCACAATGAAAAGCAGGCACCTATTTATGATCTCATTGGGAGGCGTCATAGGCACAGGACTTTTCCTCAGTACGGGCTATACGCTACATCAAGCCGGACCCGGCGGTACGATACTCGCTTATGTAATCGGCGGGTTGATGATGTACCTCGTCATGCAATGTCTCGGCGAATTGTCGGTTGCCATGCCGGTGACCGGCTCTTTTCAAAAATATGCTACAACATTTATCGGTCCATCTACCGGTTTTATGGTCGGCATCATGTACTGGATCAATTGGGTGGTGACGGTAGGCTCTGAGTTTACCGCATCCGGTATTCTCATGCAGCGCTGGTTCCCTGACAGCAGTGTATGGATGTGGAGTGCGATTTTTGCAGCCCTTCTTTTTATATGCAACGCATTTTCAGTTAATTTATTTGCGGAAACTGAATTTTGGTTTTCCAGCGTAAAGATTGTCACCATTATTTTATTTATCATTTTAGGAGGAGCCGCCATGTTTGGCCTGATCTCTTTAAACGGAACGGCGGATGCTCCTATGTTGTCAAACTTCACAGATCATGGCGGGTTGTTTCCAAATGGCTTTCTCGCCGTTTTTATCGCGATGATATCTGTGAGCTTCGCCTTTTCCGGTACAGAGTTAATCGGCGTTACAGCAGGAGAATCAGCAAATCCTCAAAAGGATATACCGCGATCCATCCGTAATGTCGCATGGAGAACCGTGATTTTTTTCATTGGCGCTGTCTTCATATTATCCGGGTTGATTTCGTGGAAGGACGCAGGCGTGATTGAAAGCCCGTTTGTCGCCGTATTTGCGGAGATCGGAATCCCTTACGCTGCTGATATTATGAATTTCGTGATATTAACAGCCTTGCTGTCTGTCGCCAACTCAGGCTTATATGCTTCGACCCGTATGATGTGGTCGTTAGCAAATGAAAACATGATCAGTTCCCGTTTTAAGAAAGTGACCTCTAAAGGCATTCCTTTAAATGCCTTAATGATCAGTATGGCTGTATCTTGCTTATCTCTCGTTTCCAGTATCGTGGCCCCTGGAACTGTCTATGTGGTGATGGTCGCAATTGCTGGATTTGCAGGAGTCGTGGTCTGGATGAGCATTGCCTTGTCCCAGCTCTTGTTTCGAAAGAGATTTCTGAAAAAAGGGGGGAATGTAAAAGATCTGACATTTCGCACGCCGCTTTATCCTCTTATGCCTATAGCCGCTCTCTTATTATGTTCTGCTTCTTGTATCGGTCTTGCTTTTGATCCCAATCAAAGAATCGCACTTTTCTGCGGAGTTCCTTGTATCATCCTTTGCTATCTGATCTACCATTTCAAAAGAAATGTTACAAAAGCGAAAAAAATCAGCCAAGAGGAATATCAGGCTGATCACATCCTGTAATCAAAAAAGCACACCCCACTCAGGATGGGATGTGCTTTTTTTTATTCAGTAATCAACGTATGAATCAGCTTCGGCGCCTTCGCTTCCGCGGCGATGCGGATGTTGTCATAGACTTTTGCGATGACTTCATCAACGTTTTCGCGGTTGGCGTAAAGCGTCACGAGCGGTTCGCCTTTTTCTACTTTGTCGCCGACCTTCTTGCGGAGCATGATGCCGACGGCTAAATCGATCTCATCTTCTTTTGTGGCGCGACCGGCACCTAACAGCATCGCCGCGACGCCGATTTCGTCCGAAACGATTTCAGAGACGACACCCGCTTCTTTGGCAGGCACATCAATTTGATATGCGGCTTGCGGAAGCTTAGACGGATCGTCAACAATTGAGCTGTCGCCGCCTTGGTTTTTCAGGAAATCCTTGAATTTCTCAAGTGCTTTGCCGTTTTTCATGACTTCTTCCAGCTTCGCTCTCGCTTCGTCCAATGTATCGGCTTTTTTCGCAAGCACAACCATCTGGCTGCCGAGCGTTAAGACAAGCTCATGAAGATCCTCAGGCCCCTCGCCTTTGAGCGTGTCGATCGCTTCTTTGACTTCAAGCGCATTTCCGATCGCAAAGCCGAGTGGCTGGGACATGTCTGAAATGACAGCCATTGTTTGACGGCCGACGTTATTTCCGATGCGTACCATCGCTTTGGCAAGTTCAGCTGCGTCTTCTTCTGTTTTCATGAAGGCGCCCGCTCCCGTTTTTACGTCAAGCACGATGGCGTCCGCCCCGGCAGCGATTTTTTTGCTCATAATCGAGCTTGCAATGAGCGGAATGGAATTGACCGTTCCCGTTACATCACGAAGCGCGTACAGTTTTTTATCAGCCGGCGTTAAATTGCCGCTTTGGCCGATGACCGCAACCTTGTCGCGGTTCACAAGTTTAATAAATTCATCCTTCGTCAGTTCCACGTGGAAGCCCATGATTGCCTCTAACTTATCAATCGTGCCGCCCGTATGGCCGAGGCCGCGGCCGGACATCTTAGCAACCGGCACATCAAGAGCCGCAACAAGCGGAGCGAGAACGAGCGTTGTCGTGTCGCCGACGCCGCCGGTAGAGTGTTTATCCACTTTAATTCCTTCAATGGCAGAAAGATCAATCGTTTCACCGGAGTTCACCATAGCCATCGTCAAGTCCGCGCGTTCACGGTCACTCATATCCTGGAAGAAAATCGCCATAGCAAGCGCGCTTGCCTGATAATCAGGAATGCTTCCATCTGTATAGCCGTTCACAAAAAATTGAATTTCTTCAGTGGTGAGTTCTTTTCCGTTTTGTTTTTTGATGATGATATCTACCATTCTCATGTTTGGTCACCGATCCTTTTCGATTAAGTTCAGTAAATCAAGCCCACAATTGCTGCTGATAAAAAGCTGACAAGCGTAGCACCGTATAATAATTTCAAGCCGAAACGAGCGACGACATTTCCTTGCTTTTCATTCAGTCCTTTTACGGCACCGGCAATGATTCCGATTGAGGAGAAGTTCGCAAATGACACAAGGAATACCGATACGATCGCTGTTGTACGGCCGCTGAAATGGAAACCGTTTTGCGTAAGCGACGTCATGGCGACAAATTCATTCGATACCATTTTTGTTGCCATAATGCTTCCCGCATTAACAGCTTCATTCCATGGGATACCGACAAGAAAAGCGAATGGAGCAAACACATATCCAAGAATGCCTTGGAATGAAATACCGAATACTGCATTAAAAATGCCATTGATCAAGGCAATAATCGCGACAAATCCAATCAGCATCGCAGCGACGACAACCGCTACTTTGAAACCGTCAAGGATGTATTCTCCGAGCACTTCGAAGAAGGATTGTTTTTCTTCTTCCTCAACACGAAGCATATCCTCTTCTTTTGCAACCTCGTACGGATTAATAATAGAAGCAATTATGAAACCGCCAAATAAGTTCAAGACCAGCGCTGTTACAACATATTCCGGTTTCAGCATTGTCATATACGCACCGACAATCGACATTGATACAGTTGACATCGCAGATGCGCAAAGCGTGTACAAGCGCTGCTGATTTAAAAGACCGAGTTCTTTCTTCAAGGAGATAAATACTTCTGACTGCCCTAAAATCGCAGAAGCCACTGCGTTATACGATTCCAATCTTCCCATACCGTTTACCTTGCTGAGGGCAAGGCCGATATATCTAATGATAAACGGGAGGACTTTCCACTTTTGCAGAATCCCGATCAGAGCGGAAATAAACACGATTGGCAAGAGAACATTCATAAAGAATGTCGTTTGGTCCGCATTCACCAAGCCGCCAAACACAAAGTTAATTCCCTCTGCCGCGTATTCAAGCAGGTAACCGAAACCTTTTGCAAATCCTCCTACGAGGAAATTCCCTATCCCGGTATTGAGGAGAATGTAGCCAAGAATAAATTGCAAAATGAGCATAACAACAATTGGGCGGATCTTAATTCTTTTTTTGCCGCTGCTCGCGATCCACGCGAGGCCTAAAATCACGATTAAACCGATAATCCCAATCAAATACTTCATATGTGTTTCTCCTTTATTTGTATTCGCTTACAATCACTGTTTCCTCAGAAAACGGAAAGCAGTCTGCCTTCCGTCAGCTCTTAATAGTTGTCTCCGCCTGATGCATTTTCTCCTTTTACGATAGAAACGCCTGCGCTGGCGCCAATTCGGCTTGCTCCAGCCTCTACCATTGTGTCTACATCTTCTTTCGTTCTGACGCCGCCAGATGCTTTCACGCCGATATCAGGTCCTACTGTTTTGCGCATTAAGGCGATATCTTCCTTCGTTGCGCCGCCTGTAGAAAAGCCTGTTGATGTTTTTACAAAATCCGCTCCCGCAGACACCGCTAAACGGCATGCACGTTCTTTTTCTTCATCAGTCAGAAGGCACGTTTCGATAATGACTTTGACAAGCGCTTTTCCGGCTGCAGCTTCCACTACACCGCGGATATCAGCTTCCACTACATCGTCTTCCTTGTCTTTTAAAGCGGCAATATTAATGACCATATCCACTTCAGTGGCGCCTTTTGAAATGGCGTCTTTTGTTTCGAACGCTTTTGTTTCAGTTGTATTGGCACCGAGCGGGAAGCCGATGACCGTACAAACGTCGACTCCAGTTCCCTTAAGCTCTTTTGCAGCAAGCTCCACCCATGTCGGATTGACACATACTGAAGCAAATTTGTATGTTTTCGCTTCTTCAATTAGTTTTAGAATGTCCGCTTTTTGTGTATGCGGTTTCAAAGCTGTATGATCAATTATGTTGGCTAATGACATCCTTCGCACACTTCCTTTTTTGTTAAGATATTTTTTAGCATAACCGACTTTTGAACATATGTAAATTGGTAATTGAAATTTTGTTCAATGCAAGGTTTGAACGTGTCACAAATCATTAACAAGCGCCCTCGCGGTATGCTGGTCAATGATTAAAACGTTGGCATATTTTCCGGTTAATGCTCCGTGAATGGAAGATACTTTTCTGCTTCCGCCGGCAACTAAAATGGAGCGTTCCTTCAGTCTAAGGTCTTGAAGCTCAACACCGATGGTCCGGTCATTGATGGCGCTGCTGCAAATATTCCCTTTCGCATCAAAAAAGCGTGAACAAATATCCCCGACGGCCTGTTTTTTCAGCAGGGCTTTCTCTTCTTCGTTAAAATATCCGAGCCGAAACAACAGCGCTTCATCACGGACAGTCCCGACCGTAAAGAGAGCGATATTCGCCTGCTTGCCCATCTCAATAATCCGCTCAATATGACGGTCTTTCTCCACCATTCGCTTCACATCCGCATTATCAAACACGACGGGAAGCGGGAGATAGCGCGGCATCGTTTGAAAAGCCTCTGCAAACAGCTGAATCGTTTCAGCCGAATACGTGTTTACCCGGGAATGGCTGATGCCGCCTTTCAGCTGGACGACCTCGACGCCTTTTACCTGCTTCGGCTGCATGTTTTGCGCGATTTGATACATGGTGGTTCCCCAGCTGACGCCGACAATGTCGCCGTCTTTTACCGTTTCATGCATATATTCTGCACCATAGCGGCTTAGGTCATGTGTAATTCCTGCATAATCGGGTGTTGGGGAAAACACAACATGCGCCTCAAGGAGCCCGTATTTCTCTTCAAGTATGGAACCGAGCGCATCCAAATCCTCAAAAGGGTCCATGACGCGAATCTGGACATACCCTTTTTCCTTTGCATATTGCAGCAGCCGGGAAACGGTTGGCCTTGAAATGTTGAGCTGCTCAGCAATTTGCTGCTGACTGTAGTCAGACTGATAGTAAAGCCTTGCCGCTTCTATGCTTAATTGCTGTTTTTCCCGATCCATTCTGCACCTCCCTGTGGATCAGTCCTGATAAAACTGCTTTTGATTTGCTTTTATTATACAGGCTGGCGCCGGCTTTCATCCACCTGATTTCTAAGAAACTGAAAAACGCTCTGGGCGCGGACCTGCCCAGAGCTTACTTCTCCCAGGTCATATGCTGATAAATGCCTTTCATAATGGCGTACATTCCATATAGGATCAGGCCTAATGCCAATATAGACAGAATCAATTTGCCATGCGGCTGCTGCGCGAGTTCGGCGAGCGCGCCGTCAAAGCCTCTTGTGTCATCGGGATCAGCAGTCATGGCTGTCTTGATGAGAAAATAGCCGATAGCCGAGAAAATAATGGCCCGGGCGATATTGCCTGCGCGCCCGGTGTTTTTCGTGATGCATATCATTTGTTTGTTCATTTTTGACGTATCAAATTCTTTCATAAAAGCAGCCCGAACGCCTTTCATAAATTGAACAATCGCAAATACGATAAAACCCGCACCCGTAAGCCCTGTGAGCCATTGGCCGAACGGCTGCGACAATACATAAGCGGACCACGTCTGTTCTGAAGTGCCGCCGTCCCCTTGGCCAAACACAAATCGCAAGGCATTCCAAGCGATGGATGTGTAAACGGCGGCACTGAAAAAGTTTCCTATTCTCCGTGACAGGCCTCGCCTGCTGTTTCCGTGCCCCTCCGTGTCCTTGATCGCGCTTAACACCATCCAGATTACATAGCCGATAAGGCCGATGCCTATTAAAAAAAGCAATAGTGACCCATACGGCATGCGTGATAGCGTTTGGAGAGCTCCGCTCGAATCTTTGGCGCGGCCTGCCCCGGCAGCCGTCATAAAAGCCAAAACCCCAAGCAGAATAAAAACGCCGCCGAATGCAAAATAACCAAGCCTCCCGAATCGTTTGATCCAAGGCTTGGTTTCCTGTTTTATTTTTGACATGTACTGGTCTTTCACCGCCATGTGTCCAACCCTCTTTCACAGAAATCTTTACTGTAACATTCCCGATTGGACAAAGTTGAAACAGCTTCTGCCTCAGCTATGGCTGGCTGAGATACGTTTTTGCTGTTTAGCTGATTGTGCAGGTGTCATCCAAGCAGCCGCTGCGGCAGCTGTGACTCCGCCTGCTAATTTCCCAATGATCATGGCCGCCGCCATTTCTTTTTTCATTCCAGCTACAAAACCGAGATGGCTGCCGAGTACAAAGGCGCCGCTGACCGCAAACGCGACATTGATGACCTTTCCTCTCGGCGTCATATCCTTTAATGAAGCCAGCATTGGGATATGATGCGCCAAAGAGGTCACTAAGCCTGCTGTTGCTGTCTCATCTAAATGAAGGCATTTCCCCAGAGCCTGAAGCGGTTTTTTAAAGGTTTTTGTAATAAATGCCGTCATCGGGAACGCCCCTGCCAGAGCAATGGCGATGGTCCCTGTCGTTTGTATCCCTGTCTCGACATTCTCCATTCCCGGAATCAGCACAATGCCGGTCATCGTTTCAACAGAAACAGCTGCAAGCCCGATAATCGCAACCATACTGACCGCTTTCCCGAAGAGATGAAACAACTGAATCATTCTGTCGGTGTATCGCCATAACCCAAAAGCGATGACAGCAGATAACAGACTCGGGATCAGAAGATTTTTACCTATCATGCCGATGTCAAAGCCTGCGCATAATCCGCCGATTAAGCAACCGATCGGCACTGTGCACAGCCCGATTAATATGCCTTTCGCAAAATACGGATGATCCTCTTTTTCGATGATGCCAAGAGCGACGGGAATCGTGAAGACGATTGCCGGCCCCATCATTGTTCCTAAAAACACCCATGAAAACAGCCCGGCCTGCGGATCTTTCGCCATTTCTCCAGCCAGCGCATATCCTCCCATATCAATCGCCAAAATGGTGTTCGCAAAGGAAGAAGGATCCGCGCCAATCGCTGTGTAAAACGGAGCAACAATGGGAATCAAGATTGCTGCCAGCACGGGCGCCAGCGATACAATTCCGATCATGGACAGCGCCAGCGGCCCCATAGCCTTAAAGCCGTCCGCAAACCGCTCGCCTAGCCCCCATCTGTTTCCCAAACAATAATCCGCTGCTCCCCATAGTAAAAAGGCAGCCAAAATGAATACAACCGCGTCATTCACCGTCATGGTTTTCTCCTTTTTCAAACGTATGATTGGTTTTATCATATCATCTGAAATCACCGAATAGAGTTGATCTTATTCAATATGAGCTAAAAATTCTTTTATATCGGCTTTTTCAACGGCTGTTATAATGCGTCGCGCTTTTTCTTGCGGGACCGTTAATGTCAATTTTTCTATTATGTCTTCTTCAGACAGCTCATTTCCTGGTGCCCCTTTTGGGCAGTCCACACGCGCTTCGCAAATCCGGCCGTCTGATAAATAGGCCCGGACAATCGTGAAACGGCCTTTTGGAACGGCATGAGGAGCCGGCTGAATAGCATTGTCATATACGCGCTGAATTCGCCCCATTGTCGTTTGAACCCCGTTTGGGATCGGCTGGCTGCTGAAATGTTCAACGGTCAGGCCGTGTCCATGCAAAGCAAGAGCAATCACATATTCAACGCTGAAACGGCCTTCCTCTCCAGCTTTTGGAGATCTTTCCGTCAATGCAGCATCTCCGCCTGGCGGAAATATCACTTCAATACGTTCGGTATTGGCAGCAGAAATGGTTTCTTCGGAGATAAGCTGTCGTACCGCATCTGCAGCATGGTGTGCCGCGGAACAAAATGGATAGATTTTAAACCATAGACCCGGCTGCACAATTCTCCACGGTGCCCCCCAATCGTTTAGCAAAGTGTGTTGTGCTTTCTCAACGTCACCGTACAGACTGAAGAAACCAGTTTCTCCATCAAGTGCCGTGCGGGACCCGCCAAATTCTGATTGGGCCAGCTTAACGGCCAGCAAGCCAGCCTGAGCCGCCAAACCGGCGTGCAGCGGTTTCATTTCTGTTCCAAATTGCACCCTCATCCCAGCAGATTGCGTAGCCGCAAAACCAATTGCTTTTTCCAACTCTTCCTGAGTCAGCTCCTCAGCATAACCTACGGCGCAGGCAGCAGCGATGGCACCAAGCGTACCTGTATTATGCCAGCCCTTCTCATAGTGGCGGCTGCCAATTGATTCTCCCAGCCGTGCCATCACTTCAACACCAACAACATAAGCGCCAAGAAGCCGCTCGTCATGTCCGCGAGCGGCAGAAGCAATAAGGGCCGGTACGATGACTGCACTGGGGTGTCCTCTTACATCGGAGTGGACATCATCAAAATCCAATGCATGGGCGATAAATCCATTGAGCATCGCGGATTGTAATGGCGCGGCCTTTTTGCCCTGTCCGATAACAGGAACAAGGGGCCGGCCTCCTTCATCCTCTATCAGACGGAGGAGCTTTTGAATTCCTTTATCTTCTCTTCCTGCGAATGAAGCGGCAGTAAAATCAAGTAATCCCTTTTTTGCTTCGTGAATCGCGTCAACTGAATGCTCAGGTTGTGACGTTCTCACAGCCTCTGCAAGACCTGCTGTCAGCCCTTGTTTGCTCATTTGATGGTCTCCAATACAATAACCGCCAGCTCCGCAAAGTATTGAGAGGCAACCGTAAGGGCTTCTTCATCCAGTGTAAAGGCCGGATGATGCCACTCCTCCGTCCCGTTCGTTCCCATCCAGACAAAAAATCCCGGAATCTTCTCTTGATACAGAGCGAAGTCTTCTCCGCCCGGAGACTGCTCAGCGTGAACGGTTTGATAGCCAAGCCGTGCCGCAGCTTCGGATGCCGCATTCAAAAATGTGCCGTCATTCTGAACGGAAGGCAAATAAGGAAACCACTTGAATTCTGCTTGTGCCCCATAGCCCGCTGCAATTCCTTCAGCCACTCGTCTCATATGCTCGGGAACAGCCTGCCTCGCTTCTTTTTGAAAGGTTCGAACCGTCCCCTCCATTTCAGCTTGGTCTGGAATTACGTTCCACGAGGTGCCCGCCTGTACTCTTGTGATACTGACGACTGCGTTTTGCAGTGAGCTGATATTGCGGCTGACCACAGATTGCAGCCCGCTGATGATTTGTCCGGCTGCAGCGATTGGATCAATACTGTTAT
The DNA here is from genome assembly GCF_000978495.1 of Bacillus sp. LM 4-2. Classification (NCBI taxonomy): domain Bacteria; kingdom Bacillati; phylum Bacillota; class Bacilli; order Caryophanales; family Bacillaceae; genus Bacillus; species Bacillus sp. LM 4-2. The sequence goes on from NZ_CP011101.1 coordinate 3,912,621, forward strand.
TTGGGATGCCGGCGTGCCCGCCTTTCCCTTTGATGACGATCTCAAATCGGTCAACACTTGCCATGAGCGGACCTTCCTTTACACCAATGGTCCCGACAGGCAGATCCGGCTTATTGTGCATGCCGAAAATCGCAGAAACGCCATTAAGTACGCCAGCTTCTAGAACCTTTCTTGCTCCTGCGGCAATTTCTTCGGCCGGCTGAAAGATAAAGCGGACTGTACCTTTCAGCTCGGCCCTTCTTTGATTCAGCAACATCGCTGTGCCAATAATAGAAGCAGTATGAAAATCGTGTCCGCACGCATGCATTGTGCCATCAACCTTAGATGCAAATGGAAGATTCGTCTGTTCTTGGATCGGGAGCGCGTCAATGTCCGCTCGTATTGCTATCACGGGGCCGTCTTCCCGTCCTTTGATTTCTGCAATCACACCAGTCTTCAATTGAGGGACATCAAGTATTTCGATTTGCTCCTCCTCAAGCCAACGGCGGATTTTTTTCGTCGTTTCAACCTCTTGAAATGACAGTTCAGGATGTTCATGAAGATCACGCCGCATATTGATTAAACGGGTATGAAACGCTTTGTCGGCCATTGTTCTTCTCCCCTTCTTATATAAGCTCTGCAGGCTCTCCCACCTGCTTGATAAATCGTTTCGTCCGTTCGTTTTTCGGATGGTCAAACAGTTCCTCTGGCGTTCCCTGCTCGATAATATGGCCGTCTGCCATAAAAATCACTTGATCAGCAACCTCTTTTGCAAACGCCATTTCGTGTGTAACAATGATCATCGTTGTTTGTTTTTCCGCAATGGACTTGATGACCTGAAGCACCCCTGTGACGAGCTCAGGGTCAAGCGCTGACGTTGGTTCATCCAGCAAAATCGCATGCGGATTGACCGCAAGCGCCCGCGCAATGCCGATTCGCTGCTGCTGGCCGCCGGACATTGTGATTGGATAGCTGTCAGCCTTATGCTCCAGACCGACTTGTTTCAGAATCTCCATTCCAATACGTTTCGCTTCGTCGCGTGGTTTATGTTGAGCCACGATTAAAGCTTCTGTAATGTTTTGCAGAGCCGTTTTATTTTTAAACAGATTGTAGTTTTGAAAGACCATGGCCGTTTGCTGGCGAAGCCGATGTGCTTCCTTGCGTGTAAACTTTTCCGCATTCAGTTTGGCTTCTCCGATTTCAATAAGGCCTTGATCCGGACGCTCTAATAGATTTAAGCACCGGAGAAGCGTTGATTTTCCGGAACCGGACGGACCGATGATTGCCACCACTTCTCCGCGTTTCACTTCTAGATCGATTCCGTCGAGCACGACGAGATCTTTAAACGCTTTGCGAATATTTTTTACTGTTATCAACTGATTTCACCTCTAAGTCCGGTATGGCTTGCTCATGGCACGTTCAAACAAGTCCTGCAAAATGCTGTAGATAATGGTAAGAACCCAATAGACGATCGCAACCGCCAAATACGTCTCAAAATATTTGAGGTTTCCTGAAGCGTACATCTTCCCTTGGGCGAACATCTCCATGACCCCTAATGTAAAGGCCAGTGACGTTTCTTTCAGGAGCCCGATAAATGTATTGCCCGTTGCCGGAATCGCATTTCGGATCGCTTGCGGCAAAATAATCCGTCTGTATGCCTGAAATTTTGTCATACCGACAGACAGGCACGCCTCCAGCTGCCCGTCATCAACAGAATTGAGGGCGGCCCGGAAGATTTCTGCCAAATAAGCTGCGTTTTTTAAGCTTAACCCGATGATGGCAGCTGTGAGAGCTGTCATTTTGCTCATCTCTGGAAATAGCTGCGGCAGCCCGTAATAGATTAAGAACAGCTGTACAAGTGTCGGCACGCCTCGGAAAAAGGATATATACAGCTTTGACAGCTGATGAAGCACTGGAATTTTGTTTTTTGTAATGAGTGCGAGAATAAGTCCTCCGATAATGGCAAAAATCATAGCTGCTATTGCCATAAACAAGGTGATCGGAAGGGCCTGAATTAAAGTCGGGAACGCTGATATCATGAATTCCCAATCAATCGTGTTCATTCTGGTGAGTCACCGCCGTTTCTTAATGCTTCTGTTCTACTGTGATATCTTCATTAAAGTATTTTTCAGAGAGTTTTTTCAGTGTTCCGTCTTTACGCAATTCATCTAGCGCCTTATTGACTTTTTTGCGGAGCTTGTCGTGCGCATCGTCCTTGGCAAATGGGAATGCAACCTGTTCGTAAACAATCGGATCTCCTGCAAGCTTTAATGGCAAACCGGTCTTCTTGATTTGCGCGATCAATACAGTTCGGCTGTTGACATAAGCGTCTACACGGCCGTACGCAACATCCTTCAGCGTACCCTCTTGTGTTTCGTACGTTTTGATATTGATTTTTTTATCAGGATCTTTGCTTTCAAGGTTTTTCGCGTGGTTTGAACCGAGAACGGCTGCTACTGTCTTGCCTTTTAAATCGTCTACTGATTTGATGTCTGTATTGTCTTTTTTGACGACAATCTGTGTTCCCGCATAAGCGTATGGTTTCGTAAAGTTATACGTTTCCTTACGTTCGTCTGTCACAGCTACCTGGTTGGAAATGGTGTCAAGCTTGCCTGTTTGAAGCTCTCCCATCAGCCCGCTGAATTCAAGCAGCTTCCAGTCCAGTTTCATGTCAATTTTCTTAGCGACTGCTTCCATCACTTCCACGTCAAAGCCTGTCAGCTTTCCGTTTTCTTTATAAGCAAATGGGTAACTTTGTCCTGTCGCACCGACATGAAGCACATTGTCATCCTCTTTACTGCTGCTGTTTCCATTGCCGCAAGCTGAGAGCACCGCTAATAATGCAGCAACGACCAGCACTGTCCATTTTTTCATCTTCATTTGATTTTCCCGCCTTTTCTATTTTTATAGATCATGTCGCAATTGTTTTTTCATATAGACTGTGATATGCCCTTTTCCAAGGTCTTGTTCACCTGAGCGGACATACCCTTTTCGTTCGTACATCTCAATCAGCCACGGATGCTTATCCGCTGTTCCGAGTGAGACAAACGGAACCTTTAACGTATCGCGAAGGATTGTTTCCTCCAGCCATTGAAGCAGCTTTGTTCCGATTCCTTTTTTACCGGTGCCGGGGTCCACAGCGAACCACCAGATATGCGGAACACCATACGGTCCCGGCTGTTTTCCCCAAGGCATTCTCAAGGTGATGGTCGCGATGATCCGCCCGTCTTCTTCCATGACGTAGCAAGCGTTTTTCCGAATATTTTGCAGCACCAAATCTAAATCCGCATGAGCGGCAGCAAAACGAATGCCGAGCTTTCGAATCGGTTCATAAGCCCGCAATGTCAGCGCGAGGAGCTGTTCAGCATCACGTTCAACTGCAAGGCGATATTGTGGCTTCATCTAGCGTTCCTCCTTACTTTGCATAGCGGTTTACCGGCTTTTCCAAACCGAAGTGCTCTCGTAATGTTGTGCCTTCATATTCTTTTCTGAACACGCCGCGCTCCTGTAAAATCGGAACCACTTGATCAACAAACACTTCAATTCCTTCTGGAAGAAGCGGAGGCATGATGTTAAACCCGTCACACGCTTTCTTATCCACCCATTCCTGCATCTTGTCGGCGAGCTGCTCCGGCGTGCCGACGAAGATATGGTGGCCTCTGGAGCCTGCAACGTATTTGTAAAGCTCTCGTATCGTCATATTGTCCCGTTCAGCCATTTCCTGAACAAGCTTGAAGCGGCTCTTCACCGCATTGGAAGCTTCTGCGTCAAGCTTCGGCAGCGGCCCATCAAGCGGATATGCCGACAAATCAATTCCGCCTAAGTAATTTTGGAGAATTTGCAGACCGACAGATGGGATAATCAGATCTTGAAGCTCCTTGTATTTGGCTTGCGCTGCTTCTTCTGTATCGGCAATGATTGGGAAAATACCCGGCATGATGGCAATTTTTTCTGGATCACGTCCGAATTCCGCTGCCTGTTCTTTAATGGATTGATAAAATTCCTGAGCTGATTCCAGGTGGTTTTGTGCTGTGAAGATCACTTCTGCTGTTCTGGCAGCCAACGCTTTTCCGTCTCCTGATGATCCTGCCTGGATAATGACCGGCTGGCCCTGCGGCGTTCTTGAAACGTTCAGAGGTCCGCGAACCGAGAAATATTCTCCTTTGTGGTTCAGCTCGTGCATTTTTTCTTTGTCAAAGAATTCACCCGTTTCTTTATTACGGATAAAGGCGTCCTCTTCCCATGAATCCCAAAGCCCCTTTACAACCTCGACAAATTCCTCTGCCCGCTGATAGCGCAAATGGTGTTCAAGGTGCTTTTCACCGCTGAAATTCAGCGCTGTTGATTCAATAGATGAAGTGACGACGTTCCATCCGGCACGGCCATTGGACAGATGATCCAATGACGCAAACTGTCTGGCAATATGGAATGGCTCGCTGTATGTAGTGGAGGCTGTTGCTGTCAGTCCGATTTTTGATGTGACCTGCGCCAAAGCAGAGAGCAGGGTGAATGGCTCAAACCTTGTTAATACATTTGGATGTGATTTGCTGTCAATTGAAAGGCTGTCCGCTAAAAACAGCATATCCAGCTTGCCTCGCTCCGCTGTTTTCGCAAGCTCTTTAAAATAATCCAAATTCATGCTCGCATCTGACGGCGCGTCCGGGTGCCGCCAAGACGCAACATGATGGCCTGTACCTGCTAAAAATACCCCTAATTTGATTTGTTTCTTTTTGCTTGTCATGGCGATACTCCTTTTATCATGTTTTTAGGCTGAATAATCCGAAAAATAAACTCCTATATTCCTAGTCGTTTAATATGAATAAATCAAAATGTACCTTTGTCTTGGACGTTTGTCAATGAGTTAAGATTAATTTTTTCTATTCAAGCGAAAAGACCCTTGCGTGACCATGAGGGAACGGCATTGATTCATTCAACTAGTGCAACCTCTATATCGGCAAGAAAACTGAGTCTAATGAAGCAAAGACTCAGTTTTCTTCCAATAATTTCATATAAGATTTCGCCATTTCCTTTGCCTTTTCTTCGCTTTTGCAAACCGCCTATCCATTCAGACGCCGTAACGATTGTATAAAAAAACAGCTGACTCCAGATATTCAAACCGGAATCAGCTGATTGATGTGAATTAATTAAGCTCATGAATACTCTCTTCTGCTTTAGCGGAAAACACTTTAGGCTCCAAACAGTCAAGGTCTTCATGAAATAAATTTACTTTTTGGATTTGCCGATTGTCATAGTGGTGGAAATAGTAGTTTCCAGTTTCGTTGCACATCACGGAAGTATATTGCGTATAATGAATTTCGTCTTCTTCCGTTATCACTGCGCCCTTTGGTATCGTCATATTTGCCAAAATTTGAAAAGCGGCTGTTACACCTTTCGTTTCATCGGCCGCCGGCTCTAGATGTTCTTTCAAATAAACAGCTCTGACAAACCGGGAAGGCGGTGTATAATCCCCCGGCAGACCAACAGTTCCTAAGCCTTGGCCAAAAGCAGAAAGGGCTAATCCGCCCATCTCTTTGCTCTCTAATTGCTTCGGTCTGATTCCTGTATATTGCTGCAGATTGGTTACATGCCATATAAAGTCGGGGCTGTTCGTCATGACACCAGGTTGATTATCATAGACTTTGAGGCCGTCTGCTCTTGGTTCTATCGTCAGGTTTCGGCCCGTCCGGTCTGACAATATCCAGTGAAGCGGTAAAACTGTATCCAATAGATCTAATTTTTTCTCTACAATCGTTAAAGATCGAATCTTTTCTTTTACGTCTTCCAAAGACTGACAGACTGACAGCACCCATGTCACAAACTCATGCGGGACAATGTGAACGGTATCTTCCCGTATCGTTTTTTCGTACTCCGCATAGCCCGGAAAATAAAGCGCCGCACAAGATAAACCGCTTTCATTAATGCCGTCGGCAAATAATATATTTCCAAGTTTTCTCCCCATACCGATAAACGCGTACTGTGTCTGATGGGCCCTTCCGTCAGCTTCACTGTTCCAGCTGTAACGGCGCGGATAGAGAATCACCTCTGTCCCCAGCTGAAATGCAAAATCCATTGTTCTTGCTAATACATGTTTACGGTCAGCAGTTTCCAATGTAAGACTTGTGCACATTTGATCAGTCCCCTTTTCAATTCAGATTAATATCATACATATTGTGAACGAATTGGTTTTATCAGCATAACGAAAGTCAAATCGATTCGTCAAAGAATTGACATTACATCAAATAAAACGAAAAAATCCAGCCTTTAGAAGGCTGGATTTTTTATTATTTAGCCAAAACAAGCTCGTGAATCGCATGTGCAACGCCATGTTCATTATTGGAGCGTGTTTGAAAGTTTGCTGCTTCCAATACTTCTGGGATGGCGTTTGCCATGGCAACCCCGCAGCCCGCCCATTCGATCATTGTCAGGTCGTTCCCGTTGTCGCCTATGCACATGACTTCCGCCTGTTCAATTCCAAGCAGCTGAGCCAGCTGGCGTACAGCATTTCCTTTGCTGGCTTCCGAGTGCAGAATTTCATAAAAGAAAGGCGCGCTTCTGACCATTGTATATTTTTCTCTCACGTCTTTCGGAATCGATGTAATGACGCGGCTTAAGTTCTCCGGTTTATCAATAAACATCACTTTCGGGATGAGGATATCTTTTGGCACCTCGTCAATTTTGCGGAAATGAAGCGGCACCTGTGTCACATAGGATTCGTATACGGTAAATTCGCTAATGTCCCGGTTAGGCGTATACAAATTAGATGAGTCAAAGAAATGCATCGGCGTCTTCAGCTCTAAGCTCAGGTCATATAATGAAGTCAAATCATCATAACCGAGAGACAGCTCTGAGACCACTTCATTTGTATGCGTATTTTGAACAAGTGCTCCATTATACGCAATAACATAGTCGCCTTCTTCAATTAAATTCAGTTCATCTAAATATCTCTGCACACCCCCGATAGGCCGGCCGGTGCAAAGCACAATTTTGACACCTTCCGCTTTTGCCGCGTGAAGGGCGTCGCGGACCTCCTCTGTTACTTCATGATGATCATTTAAAAGTGTTCCATCCATATCAATTGCAATTAGTTTGTACATCCTGCATCTCCTTCATGTCGTTTTCAGGCTATAGTCCCATCATATCGTTTTTTCTTTTTGATATTCAACCGGAAGAGATGGTTTTCTCCGGATTCTGTTTAGACGCTGCCCTTGTCTTCGGATACGCAAGCGCGGTTTCCGCTTTCTTTCTGCCTTGACGCCGTTTTCTGCTTTTTTCTGTTTCATCAGCAGAAAGCCGGCAGCTAGAAAAGGAATGCCGGTTATATTCAAGATGGCAAGCTTCACACCCGCCGCGATGAAAAAGAACCCCCATGAAGATGATGGATTCCGTCTGATCATGACGTAAGCCGCCATTTCCAGAACAATCAGGATGGCATGAAGCACTATGCCATAAATCAGCAATACAAGGGCAAAAAACAATACATAATTCACGATTGCCCCTGAGTACATCATAGCGCGCATCATTTGTATAAACGATAAGGACTGCATGGAGCCGCTGATGACATTAGGGTTATAGATCGTATAGTCACTAAATAAATGTTTGACTTTGAGAAAAGCCCATAATATAAATATCCACTGAATAATATGTAAAACAAGCCCCGCTGCCACCAGTCTTTCAGCTTTTTGATTTCTCATCTTTCTCCTCCCTGCCGGTCTTTGATTCGATTCTTGTCATCGTTTTTGTCTGGCCATTTTGCTCCCATATCAATGTCCCGTTTTCTCCTCTTTTCAGCGTGCTTTTGAGCGGATAATAGGGGCCGAGGTACTGAATCTCGATAGACCCGTCAGTGCTTTGGGAAATCACCTTGTATGCCATAAAAGGCAGCTGTACCTCTCCTCTTCCTTCCATCACTTCCGTTTCCACAACCTCGTCTTCGGTAAATGTGACTGTTGCTGATTTCACGCCGTCCGTTGGCCCGGGGGCAAGCCCCTCATCCCACGTTCCGTAATAAAACGGCGTCTCTTCTTTTTGCTGCTGGCAGCCCGATACCATGATGCATACAGCAATTAAAAACAAAATGCCATATTTGTTTCTCAAGGGGATCACCATCCTTTCCTCCTTTTTTTGGGCGAATGCCGTGCCACTGTGCCAATGACTACATAAGTTATAAGGAATTCACCCACAAGGAGATTGATCATAATGAACCCTTATCAATATTACAGCCCTCAGCTGCCTCAGCAGGAACCTTACTATAGCCACTATGAGTACAATCCTTATCCGCAGCAGGATGTATACGATCCATACCAAATGGATAGACAGCCGGCATTGGAAAGAAGAATCGCAGCACTTGAACGGCAAAATGAACAGCAGTCAAGAGAATTAACCCGTCTGACAAACGAAGACCGCCGTCAAAATCGGGAAATTGCACGGATTGCCGAACAGGTCAATCAGTTAAGCCAGGCTGTTGAACGCCATACACGCCGCCTAAATCGGCTCAATCAGCGCCTCCGTACAGTAGAAAACCGGCTGAATATCCCATTTACTGCAGGGGAAGGCGGTTTCTGAGCGAAACAAAGAAAAAAAGCGGAATACGATTCTCCCATCTCAGGGTTTCGTTTTCCGCATTTCTTATATGTTAAAACGGAACATTTACATAAAAAGGGTTTGTACCCAGTATACAATCTTTACCGTTTTCATTCAAAGATAGAGGGGCTGAGGAAAATAATTGTAGTTCCTCTTTGACGGAATTTCTTTTCATTCAAGTTGCATGATAATACCGACTCACGTCAATCGATACATGGAGGGATCATTCATGCATAATACACAACACGGCTTGCAGCAGCTGAACCAATGCCGCCAAACTGCTCAGCAGCTCATTCAGCAAACACAGCAAAGCAGCCAGCAATATCGCCAAATGCTTCATCAGGAACAGCAAAACATCCAAATGCTGCAGCAGATTCTAAACCACGAACAACAAGCTGCACATACCATTCAGCAAGCACTGCACGGGCATGACATGGCGATTCAAAAGTGCCAGCAGGTTGTCAACATGTGCAACCAAATGCAACAGGAACTTACTGGACAATCCAGCGTCATGAATACGAATGTGTCTACACTTCCATTCGGCCAAAACACGACATTTCAGCAGCAATCCTACCAGCAGTAACATATAAAAAGCTCAACACAATGCGAGTGTTGAGCTTTTTTTCTTACTGTTCTTTGCGAATATGTATATCCTGAATAGACTGTTTCGGTGCATGAAATCTGCTCTCGGCTTCACTTCTTGCCTCGGCAAAAGCCCGCGCCTCCACATGATCTTTGTAGACATCCAGCTGAATCAAATACAGCGGGCGCACTTTAAATCCATGAATAATGGTTACCGCCCATAACGGGACCACAATAAAAACACCGGGCAGATCGGGCAAAACAAAACCAAACGCAAAAATGAAAAAATAAATGATGCCGTACATGATCCACTTTCTATTTCTAACCTTGATGCCAATAAATAAAAAGGCAAAAAAACTGGTAATGGCAAAAGGCATGAAAATAAACAGCATCCACCAGCTATGCAGCCATTCCCAAGCGGCACCTCTTTTTGTAATTCCCATATTTTTCTCCTCCTATTTACCTATAATAATCGATTAGGCACACCGCGTCACCCATAAACGGGAAAAACTTTCTCCCTTAAAAATAGTGATAGACGGAGAACAGGTTTCTTGCTATATTATTAATTGATAATGATAATCATTACTAATCTATTGAGATACATAGTGGGAGGGTTCTTGATGAAAAAGAACATATTGCTCGTGGGCATGCTTGTGCTGCTTCTCATGTTTGTCAGCGCTTGCAGCGGCACGGCTTCTAAAGGGAGCTCAAGCGATTCTGCTTCCGAAAAAACAGAAATGAGAACATACAAATCACCAAAAGGGAACGTCAACATTCCTGCACATCCGAAACGCATCGTCACTGATTTTTATGCCGGTGAATTGCTGTCTGTCGGGGCCAATGTGGTCGGCTCAGGCTCATGGTCATTTGATAATCCGTTTTTAAAATCAAAGCTGAAAAATGTGAAGGATGTTGGTGATCCAATAAGCGTTGAAAAAGTGATGGAGCTTCAGCCTGACTTAATTGTTGTCATGAATGAAGAGAATGTTGATAAATTAAAGAAAATCGCTCCGACTGTTGTCATACCTTATAACACAGCGAAAAACGTAGAAGACACAGTCAGCATGTTCGGAGATATCGCCGGAGCGAAAGACCAAGCAAAATCCTTTATGGCTGACTTTAACAAAAAAGCGGAAGCAGCTAAGAAGAAAATTGCCGGCGTCATCGACAAAGATGCAACCTTCGGCATTTATGAAAACACAGACAAGGGCGAATTCTGGGTGTTCAATGACAATGGCGGACGCGGCGGCCAAGCTGTATACAATGCACTTGGGTTAAAAGCGCCTGAAAAAATTGAGCAAGATGTCATCAAAAAAGGAGAGATGAAACAGCTCTCTCAAGAGGTTATTCCTGAGTATGCCGCAGATTATATGTTCATTACGGATTACAACCCGAAAGGCGAAAGCAAAACACTCGACAAGCTGGAGAATTCCTCTATTTGGAAAAATCTTGACGCTGTTAAACATAATCGCGTGTTTATCAATGACTTTGACACGTTCTACCCGTACGACCCGATTTCTGTCAGCAAACAGGTGGATATCATCACCGACATGCTGATCAAACGGACCGAAGAAAATAAAAAATAAAAAAACGGCACAGTCATGACGCTGTGCCGTTTTTTATGATTCACTTTAATTTTGACTGTACGGAGTCCGGCATATCTTCAAACTTGACTTCTTCCCAAGTCTCGACATACTTTCCTTTCGCCTTCACCTTCAAATACGCGTTCTTCCGAAGCTCTTTGCCGGCGAAAAAGGTCACTTCTTCTTTTTTTCCGGATGCATTGTATCCGTCTAATGTATACTCAGTACCGCCTGGGCTAAGATGTTTGCCATCTCGATCAATCTGCACATAGACATCTTGCTGGTGAATAAACGGATTAAATCTGTCTGTAACATCGTTATGAAAAAAGAGAAGCCCGCATATTACGGCAGCAGCCGCCAAGACGGCCAGGATTGCCATTGCTTTTTTCATCTTTGCACTCCCCTTACTTGTTCATTTTTTTCAAATAGCTTGACCGCACCGCGAGGAAGAATAGAAGCTGAAAAATGAAAAACCCTCCGATGGTGAGACTGAGCGGCCCCGCGACATCAGAATAGCCTTCCACCGCCAATGTTCTCAAAGCAAACAGCGTATGCATGACGGCAATGACGAAAGGAAAGAAGAAAAGAATGGCCAATTGTATTGTCACGCTTTGTGCCATTTCACGCTCACTCAGGCCGATTTTGGCCAGTGAACGGTAGCGCTCCCGGTCTTCATCTAAATCAGTGAACAGCCTGAAATATAAGAAACTTGCTGCCGCGACAAAGAATACAATTGCGATAAACAGGCCGATAAATAAACTCAGGCTCGGCAGCTGCACCGTATCATAGTAAGTCCCGGCTTTTGAAGCAAAATCAGAATGCACGTCGATATAATTGCCGTAAATCTCATTTTGCAAAGATTGGCTGATCTCAAGACTGTCTTTCCAATGATCATAGCTGTAGCCGTATAATGACGCTTGATCACCGAGTGATTTCAGCTGATCAAAGGTTTGATCATTCACCGCGATGATGGCATTCAATGAGATCAGCGGTTTTTTGACTTCTTTTACCGACAGTTTTTGATCAGACATCTCCCCTTTTTGGTTCAGCAGCTTCAGCTGATCCGGCGCTTTGTTTTTGAAATTGCGGTCATACGTTCCCGGGAAATAGACAGCCTCGTCTTCTTTCAGACCGTTCACTTTGACATGGAAGTATTTTGCCGCATCCGATTTGCTGATCATGTAAACAGGGGGAACAGTTTCTCCTTCCTGATAGCGAACATAGGAAACATCTATTTTGTCTTTCGTATACGTAAAGCCGTGTGTTTTCAGTTCATGGTCAATATCTTTCAAATGAGTCTGTTCTTTTGGATTGTTGCTGTAAGATAAATACTCCATTTCATAAGCGGACTCTTCCGCTCCGACGGTCGATTTGTACATTGCGAGCACGCCTGTCGCAGTAAACGCAACCGCGGAAATAATGCTGACAATAAAGAACAGGCGGGCGTTGTCTTTTAGACGATAGACAAGGTCAGAAACCCAAATGACATTTTTCCCGCGCAGATAAAAGGTTTTCCACTTCTTCAGCGCGCGCAGAATCCATATGCTGCTTTGGCTGAAAAAGAAATATGTTCCGATGACGGTGAGCAGTAAAATGATAAACGGTTCGGCCCCGTGGACATTGCCTTTAAGGACCATACCGTACCCGCCGCACAGACAGGCGATGCCGAATAAGGACAGAAGCACGGACGGCTTAGGCTCCGGCTTAATCTTGTCAGTGCCCTTTATTAATTTGATTACCGTATTTGATCTGACAAAAAGGATCGTAAACTGCGATAAAAAGAAAAATAAGAGCAGAAATCCGCAGGCCGTAATACCGAGCGCTTTCCAAGGCATATACAAAGGCAGCGCGTCCATTTCTAAAATATAAGCGCCGACCGTAAAGAACGTCTTTGAAAAAATGAATCCTCCGATAATGCCGGCTGCAATTGACATGACGCCGATGATCATATTTTCCGCTGTAATGAGCTTTCTCAGCTGCCCCGGCGTGATGCCCTGCATGAGCAGAATGCCGAATTCTTTATTTCTCGATTTCAAAAATGCATTAACCGAATACAGAACAAATAAGAAAGAAAAAACAAAGATCATCCATTCCGCGGCGGTTAAGCCTTTTTTGGCGATGTTATTCAGGTAGCCTTCCTTTAATGCCGGATGAAACAGGAACATCGCAAAGGTAAAGAAAATCAAAACGGAAAAGGCGCTGCTTAAAAAGAATGCAAGATAGGCCCTTTTGTTTCTCGTGACGTTTTTATAAGCGAACTGAAGAAAGGTCATTTGCGTTTCCCCCCAGCATAGACAGCACATCAAGAATTTGTTCATAAAAGACTTGGCGGTTTTCCCCGCGGTAAATCTCATTAAACAATTCGCCGTCTTTTATAAAGATGACGCGGCGGCAGTAGCTTGCCGAAACCGGATCGTGGGTCACCATCAAAGCCGTGACATGATCATCCCGATTCAGGCTCTGCAACGTTTCCATGACGTCTTTTGTCGCTTTGGAATCAAGGTTTCCAGTTGGTTCATCGGCCAGAATGAGTGACGGCTTATGAATGACCGCTCTTGCGATGGCGGCCCGCTGGCGCTGGCCTCCGGATACTTCAAACGTCCGCTTGTTAAGCAGGTTTTCGATACCGAGCTTTGCCGCGATGCCGTGCAGTTTTTCTTCCATGACAGACGGCGCTTCTTTTTCAAGCGTTAACGGCAGCATGATATTTTCACCGATCGTCAGCGTGTCCAGAAGGTTGAAATCCTGAAACACAAATCCGAGCTGCTTGCGGCGGAAATGAGCGAGCTTTGTCCGCTTCAGGCGATGCGGGTTTTCTCCGTTAATCAGGATATCGCCTGAATCTGGACGGTCAATCGTTGAAATGATATTCAAAAGCGTTGTTTTTCCGGACCCGGACGGCCCCATCACCGCCGTGAACTCGCCTTCTTCTATTGAAAATGAAATTTGCTTTAAGGCCTGATAGGACACTTGTCCTTTATAGGTTTTATTTATATGTTTGACTTCAAGCATATTCGCCATGAAAATCCTCCTTATGGTTTTATTCTTGTTGATCTGGGCTGCTTTCATGTAGTGCCGGGACGTTCAACATAAAAATCCCCTTGACATAAATCCATGTTATCAAGGGGAAACAAAGCGGGCTATGTTGTTTTCTTAACGCAGCCTTACATTTTTGTAAGAAATGAAAATCGAACTGATGTCCCTTCACCGGGAGACGAGCTGATGTCCACCGTATGATTGAGCTTATCTGTAATTTCTTTGACGAGATGGAGGCCGATTCCCGTAGATTCTTGGAAACGCCGCCCGTTTTCACCCGTGTAATAAGGGTCAAACACCCGCTTGATGTCTTGTGAGGGAATCCCGACACCGTAATCTTTGACTTCAAGCACCGTCCTGTCTTCATCGCGGAAGACATTCAGCTCAAGTCTGTCACTCTTGCCCGCTGAATACTTGACCGCATTTGTGACCACTTGGCCAATCGCAAATTTGAGCCATTTGGCATCGGTGTAAATCTGATGATCATCGCAAACGTTCATTTTCGGATAAACGCGATATTGAATAAAAAATCGTTTATAGCTTTGAATGACTGATTGGAGAAGCTCGGACAGGGAAACCGCTTCAATTTTAAAATCCCGTTCAAACAGGTCGAGCCTAGAAGAATAAAGAAGCGTCTCCAGCCCGAATTCAATCTGCCGGACTTCTTTTTTGATTTGTTCAAAAACGGGCTCATCCTCTTCTTGAATGATTAAATTAATGACCGACAGCGGCGTCTTCACTTGGTGCACCCATTGATTCATATACGTCACCCGCGCGTCAAGCTTGGCTTCGGTCTCATGGAGCTTCTGGTGCTGCAGCCGGACCAGCTCCATCTGCTTTTCATACAACTCTGAACAGAACACTGAAGAACCGAGATACGGGATATCCGTCCCTTCCTGCCCCGAGCTGAGCCAATGATACACGCCGCGGTCTTTGTACCAGCGATAGGCAAGATAGCCCGCCAAAATAAGAAGCTGCACGCCCAATATGTAAAACAAGTGAGAAAAAGAATGCAGACCCGCAAACCAGTAATAAAAGAAGACAAACAGCCCTTGAAGGAGAAAAAGCAGAATCAGCACTGCATGAGACCGGAGAAACAGCTTCATGACTGCGCCCTCAGCTGGTAGCCTTCGCCCCGCACCGCTTCAATAGAAACAGGCGCATTCAGCTCCCGCAGTTTTTTTCTGAGCCGCGTGATATACACGTTAAGTGTATTATCATCGATGAATATGTCGGTGTCCCACGTCTTTTCCATGAGACGGTCCCGACTCGTCACCTTTTCTCCCCGCTCAAGCAGCACTTCCAAAAGCTTGCTTTCTTTTTTAGAAAGCTCGCTTTTTTCATCCTGAAAACGCAGTTCAAACCGTTCCACAAAGAGCTGGACGCCGGCATATTCAACCACTTTCTCTCCCTGCTTTGCGGCGTACTCCCCGTACGCCCTCCGGATCTGGCTTTTGATTTTCGCCAGCACAATATCATAAGAAAACGGTTTTTCGATATAATCGTCTCCCCCGTTTTCAATCGCCATCACCTGATCCATTTCCCCGCTTCTGGCAGAAATAAAGATGATCGGGCTTGTGGAGTGCTGGCGGATCTGCCGGCACCAATAATATCCGTCATATGCCGGCAAATTGATATCAAGCAGCACCACATCGGGCTTTTCCCGCAAAAAGACATCAAGAACAGCTTTAAAATCCGCGGCGACCACTGTTTGATATCCGTATTTTTCAAGGTAATTCTGCAATAGTCCGCGAATGTCTTCACTGTCTTCCACAATCATAATTTTATTCAACCTGAACCACTCCCGTTTCTTACACTGCTGCCACCATCATAATCGTTTTGGGCGTATGGACGCAACACCGCACAAAAAAACCGCCATCTCGGCGGTTTCTGGTCTCTTTAGCCGACCTGCTGCTTAGCTGCTTTACCGGCTGATCCGAACTCTCTCATTTTGCTTCGCACTGTCTCTTCCACGGCTTCAATGCCGGGTGTCAAATAGCCGCGCGGTTCGTACAGATCGCTGTTTTCCTGAAACATGCGGCGTGTTTCGTCTGTCCACGCTACCATACATTCCGTATTGATATTGATCTTCGCGTGGCCGAGCGTGATGGCTTTTTTGATCTGATCCTGCGGAATCCCGGATGCCCCGTGAAGAACGAGGGGAATATCAGTCATGCGGGAGATAGCCTCCATTTCCTTAAATCCGAGATTCGGCTCACCCTGATATTTGCCGTGTACAGAGCCGAGTGCGGCGGCCAGCGCGTCGATATTGGTTTCTTTAACGATCCGCTCACATTCCGTGATATCCGCATAGCGGACCCCGCCGACCAGTCCGTCTTCCATTCCGCCGACCGTGCCGACTTCGGCTTCTACTGACACGCCGTGTTTTGCGGCATAATCGGTGACTTCTTTTGTCATCGCGATATTCTCGTCAATCGGCTGATGGGAGCCGTCAATCATCACTGAGCTGAATCCGGCATCAATGGCCTGTCTGCAGCGTTCCGCACTGCTGCCGTGATCGAGATGAAGCACGACCGGAACGGTAATCGCCATGTCCTCCATTAACGCGCCTACCATGGCAGCAATCGTTTTAAATCCGCCTAAATAGTCGACCAGGCGATCGGAAGCCGCGGCGATGACCGGTGATTGCTCCTTTTGCGCCGCCTGCAAAATCGCCTTCGTCCATTGCAGGCCGTTGATATTAAACTGGCCAATTGCATATTGCTCCCGCTTTGCATCTTCAAGAAGCTCTTTCATCGATACAAAAGCCATGTCCACCCCTCCTTTATCCATTACATGTTGAAGTATTTTGATACGACGTCCACTGTTGTTTTTTTCGCTGTTTGAATGGCTTCCTCAGCAGTCAGCTTATAGTATTCAGGCCGGAAGAGCTCAACCGATACAACATCAGAGAAGCCAATTTCCTTCAGTGCTGATAAGTGGGCATCTAAGTCAATTGCCCCTTGTCCCGGCCATACACGATCCTCATCTGTTAAAAAGCCGATTGGGAAATCTTCTGTATCATCAATATGATAGATGAAGATTTTCTTTCCGTCCGCCTGCTTTAAGCTCTCAATATTTGAACCCATTGCATGGAAGTGAAAACTGTCAAGGACAAGCCCGACATTGTAACGGTTAACTGTGTTTACAATCTCATACGCCTGTTCAAACGTATTGACCGTACATTGCGGATGGCCGACAAACTCAAGCGCGATTTTTACGCCGTACGGCTCCGCGATATCTGACAGCTCAGTCAGCACGTCTACACTGCTCTTTTTGATCTCTTCTTTTACAATCTTCTGCTCTGTCACAAGCGGAACGGCCACCACATATTTCACACCGAGGGTTTTGCATGTTTCCATCATGCCTTTAAATTCAGTGATGATCTCGTTGTGGCCCTTTTCATCACGGTTGTTGAAGAAAACGAGCGCATTTAAGGCAAGCGGTTTGATGTGATGGGTTTGAAAATATTCCGCAAGGTCATCCAATGAATGGTCTTTTAAGTACTCCGGCAGCTTATCCATTGTACGGATTTCAATATAATCATAGCCGTGCTTTTCGCATAGTTCTAAATCCTGTTTAAGGTTTGAGTTTTCCAATGTTGTCGCTTCATTAAAACAAAGTTTCATGCCAGACTCCCCCATCTGCGTTTTAGATATGAAGGGAGTTCGGCAGGAAGGCTGTCGCCATATCCCGCCGAACTCCATGCTCAGCTTATGCCAGACCTAATTCTTCTTTCATTTTCTTAAGCATAAATCGGCTTGATTCATCCGCTCTTTCATCGACCCAAGCAAATACGGCATTCGTCGCAATTCCGTCGAACTTCATCTCTCTCAGTTTTCTGAAAATCGTATCAAAATCAACCTCGCCTTGGCCAATGTCCAAATGCTGGTGAACCGTTACTTTCGCGTCAGGCGGATTGACGATATAGCGAAGACCATGAGCCGCTTTATGATTATAGGTATCTGCAAATAAAACATGTGTGAGGCGGTCGCCGGCTTCGTCAAACATGGTCTCGATGTCGCCTTTGCCGTCATCATAGAAGAACGTATGCGCAGTCGAGTAGACAAGATTGATCCAATCCTTGTCAAGCGCGCGGATCATATCCATCGCACCTTTGTGCGTTTCGATAAAATCGTATGGGTGGGCTTGAAGATTAAGTTTAATACCTTCTTTTTCAAAGACTGGCAGAAGCTCATCCATGGATTTGATAAATTTTTCTTCACTTGTTAAAGGATCATATTTTGAACCGCTGAATTCGCTGTTCATCAAATCCACTTCAAGTTCAACCGCAATTTCGATTGCCCGTTTCCAATTGCGCACCGCTGCCTGCCGGCGGTCTTCATCAGGACCCGCCCAGTGGTAAAGAGGAAGAAGCGATGAAAGCTTAACACCTGTATCTCTTAAAAGGCGCTTTAATTGTTTGATCTTTGCTGAATCGACTTTCGGATATTTATAAAACGGGCAAAAATCCTCACGCGGAGACAATTCGATATATTCATAGCCAAGCTCCGCCGTTTTATAGACCGTTTCCTCTAAAGTTAAATCATCACGATACATGGATGGATCCAATGCTAACTTCATATTTTCACTCCTCTGTTTTTTAGTTTTGAACTGTTGTAAAAGATTGATAGAATTCCGGTTTTTCCTTCAATTCCACCTTTTCTTTTTGTCCAGATTCCTGGGCTTTTACACACGCGTCAGTCGTGACAGCAGCAATATAGCCGTCCCATGCCGTCGGTCCGCTGACCTCGCCTTTCTTTTGAATCGAATCAATAAAGTCTTGGATTTCCACATCGTACGCAGCAACAAAGCGTCTCTGCCAATCCATCAGAATATCTGTGCTGAATCTGCCTTCTTTTCTCAAGCTGATGCTTGATGGTTCTGGAAGCTTGATGATGCCGTCTTCTCCGACGATTTCACATTGAATGTCATAGCCATATTTACAGTTCACATAGATTTCAGCATTGATGACGATACCGCCTTTTGTTTCAATCACGACGATTTGCGGATCTTTTAAATGCGGCAGCGCGTTTTTCGATTTTTTCGGGTAGATGACTTGAACGGACTCGTAGTCATCGTTGACGAGCCAGTGCAGTACATCAATTTCATGAACGAGCGTGTCGACTACGGCCATATCGGTTGTGTAGTTATCTCCTACAGTCGGGTTGCGGTGCGCGCAGTGAATCATAAGCGGTTCGCCAATCACATGGTTATCGAGTGCTTCCTTCAGCTGTACGTAACCGCTATCATAACGGCGCATGAAGCCGACTTGAACAAGGCGTTTGCCCACTTTGATTTCTTCTTCGACGATTCGCATGCATCCTTCAGCCGTTGTCGCGAGCGGTTTTTCACAGAACACATATTTCTGGGCTTTAATTGCTTTCAGCACGCTTGACTCATGCGCAGGCCCCCAGCTTGTCACTAAGACAGCGTCTACATTTTCGTCTGCAAGCAAGCTGTCATCATTCGGATAAACCGTCGCGTTTAATTGGTATTGCTCAACGACCTTTTGTGCAGCTTCTTGATTAACATCCGTTACAGCTACAATTTCCGCTCCGGACAGCTTGTTCGTGATGCGGTTAATATGTTCTTTTCCGATTGCTCCAGTTCCAATTACGCCAATACGTAAACTCATTGACAGCCACTCCTTCTGTTGGTTACATGATTTTGCTTTCTGTTCCTTGCTTTACTTGGCTCTGAGGAGATCCGTAGAGTTCCTCTTGAATTTGTTCAAGCGACTTGCCAGACGTATTCGGCGCAAAGAGCAGCCCGATGATCATACTGGCCGTCACACATCCGAGAAGAATTGCAGCCATCGTTCCAATGCCGAAATTGGTGATAATCATTGGGACAAACAGACTCCAAATCCCTATTGAAATACGGACAAGGAAAAACATCAGTCCTTGTGCGGAAGCACGATATTGCGTAGGAAAGATTTCGCTGGCCCATAACTGATAGTTCGCTTGCTGCCCGGCTCCGTTATTGATGCCGATCACGACAATAAACAGGAGCAGAATCGGCAGGCCTTCAACTGGCAGCAGAAACAGTGTCCACCCGATCACCGCCATGAAAGCGGCGATTCCAAATACGGTTTTTCTATATTTGTCGGCAAAGGGCATGAAGATCAAGGCGACCCCCAATCCTGTGAAGATAAACAGCCCCATTTGCAAAAGGTTGGCCATGTTGGCAGATACACCGCCGACCTGCTGATAAATGTATGGCATAAAGAAGCCCATGACCCCAGCGGCTAAGTTCCAAACCAAGTACACACCCATCAAAAACAATATGCTTTTTAGATACATAGGCTTGAGCAAATCAAAATACGATGTCTTATTCAGTACAGCCGGCTTCTCTGCCTGAGCTTCCTCCGGCTGATTTTTTGTCTGCCAGGCGTCTGATTCCGGAAGCCTGATTCTCAGGATGTACGTAATCAGCGCAATCACAAGCAGATGGGCAAATACGATTTTATTCCCCAAGAGTCCCAAGTCACCGGCCAGTACGGAGAGGAGCAGTACAACGACAGCGCCCGCGGCCCAAGCGACTTGTGCTACGCCGCAATGCCTGGCCCGATTCTTCTTTGGCGCATTTTCCGCAATAATGGTCCATGACGCGGTTATGTCAGCCCCTACTGATAAACCGATAATGATGTAACCGCTTAACAACATGGGGAAATTAACCCCGAACAAAACCAAACAAATCCCTAGTGCATAAACCAGCATACTATTGGTATAAACAGCCTTCCGTCCGACTTTATCAGCCAGAAATCCGCCAAGCAGCGCGCCGACAGCGGCAGAAATCGCATTTGCGCTCAGTGCGCCAAGCAGCCCGATTTGCGTATCGGATAGCTTAAGGTAACTGACCCATAATGATAAACCGGCGGAGCCTGCCACAATTGAACCGGCATCAATATAGTTGGCCAATGCTGCCGCGATTGTCCGTTTATTGAAGGCTGAATCTCCATTGGTATTGCCCATATGTTCATTCCCCATTAAGCCAGATCCAACAACTGCTGATCAATATAGTTTCTCGCAATCAATGCATACTCCAGCGGGTTTGCAACATCGGGGTCTTGTTCAGCTTCAATGACAATCCATCCGGAATAACTGTGCTTCAACAGCAGCTGATATACTTCTCTAAAGTCAATGCAGCCGTCACCGGGAACCGTAAACATGCCTTTTAAAAATGATTGCCGGAACGATTGTCCTTCGAGCCTGCATTGTTCCATGACATTCAGGCGGGCATCCTTAAAGTGCACATGCTTAATGCGGCCGATATGCTTCTCAAGCATCCCCATGTAATCGCCGTCAGAAATATACGCATGGCCTGTATCATAGAGGAGGTGTACATGCGCAGGGTCTGTTCCTGCCATCAGGCGGTCCACTTCTTCCGCTGTTTGGACACCAGTGCCGAGATGATGATGATAGACAAGCTTCAAGCCATGCTGAGCGGCAATTTCGCCAAGGTGATTCAGCCCTTCGCAAAGCCGCTCCCATTCATCATCCGTAAAGTGCGGCTTCTCTGTGAACACGTTTTTCTCCAAGCTTTGCACGCTGTACGTTTGTTCAGAGACAACTGCGACATCCGCGTTTACTTGCTGCAAATACTCACAATGCAGGGTAAATGTCTTTGCCGCTTCACCAAGTCCGTCACGCAAAATAAAACTGCTGAACCATTTTCCTGCAATGCGTAAGTTCCGAAGCTTCAGCTCTTTGTTCAGGATGGCAGGTTCGGGGAAAAAGCCCCCGACCTCCGTGCCTTGAAAACGTGCGACAACGATATCACTTAACAAATGCTGAAGTGTATTTCCCGCTCCAATTTCAGGCATGTCATCATTCCGCCACCCAATGGGAGCGATTCCCCACAGGATTTCATTTTTGCCCATCTATGGTGCCTCCCCTCTAATACTGCTTCGCAGATTCCAGCTTTTTCTCTTTTGCTTCGTATGCTTTCTGAACGCTTTCTTGTTCAGATACCTCTGCCACCCCGACATGCCACCAGCTGTCATAGCCGTCCGTCATTGTTTTAGGCAGCACCTTCATTTCAATTAATGTTGATACATCCTGTTTCTTCGCATCCTCTAACGCCGCTTTTAATTCTTCTACTGTGTTTGCACGGTAGGTTTTCGCGCCGTATCCCTCAGCGACTTTCGCGTAATCGACATTCAGGATTTGGTTGTCATCTGTGCGGAACTCGCAATAGTAGCTGCCGCTGCCGTGATCCATTTGCAGGTTGTTGATGCATCCGAATCCTGAGTTGTCAAAGAGCAGCACATTGATTTTCTTGTTGTATTGAATCGCCGTGATCAATTCAGAATGAAGCATCAGGAAGCTGC
Organism: Bacillus sp. LM 4-2; assembly: GCF_000978495.1. Lineage (NCBI taxonomy): Bacteria > Bacillati > Bacillota > Bacilli > Caryophanales > Bacillaceae > Bacillus > Bacillus sp. LM 4-2. The sequence continues at coordinate 3,934,716 of NZ_CP011101.1, forward strand.
CGTCTCCGACGATTGAATACACTTCTCTGTCAGGGTGGGCCAGTTTAAGACCGAGTGTCCCGGACACTTCATAGCCCATGCAAGAATACCCATACTCCAGGTGATACGTATTCGGAACATTAGAATGCCACAGACGCTGCAAATCTCCTGGGAGTGAGCCTGCTGAACAGATGATGACACTGTCTTCAGGAATCGTCTCGTTGATTGTCAGCAATGCCGTTGTTTGCGGAAGCTCAGTATTCAACGCGTCAGCATATTCATTCAGGACCTCTTGAGAAAAATGATTTTTGATTTCCGGATCAAATGCTTCCCGCTTAAACGTCACTTTGCTGAGACGTTCGCGTTCAGCTAGCCATTCGTCCTTCAGCTCCCGGAACGTTGTGCCGAACTCGCTCTCATAGCCTTCAAGCAAGCCATGCAGTTTGCCAAGCGTCACTTTCGCATCCGCTACCACTTGGAATGCATCAAGTTTATACGCCTGCATTCGGCTGACGTTAATGTTCAAAAACTTCACTTTATCAAAATCAAAAGCGGTCTTAGAGGATGTCGCAAAATCTGTATACCTTGTGCCGATGCCGATAATCAAATCAGCTTGGCGGGCCGCTTTGTTTGCCGCAAGTGTACCTGTGATGCCCATTCCGCCAAGGTTGTTCGCAAAATCTGCCTCAACAGTAGACTTTCCTGCCTGTGTTTCAACTAACGGAATGTTATAGGCTTCAGAAATGGCAACCAATTCATCGCGCGCACCGGAATATTTTGCGCCTCCGCCGACGAGAATCACAGGTTTTTTGCTGGATTTAATCAGCTCCGCCGCACCTTGAAGCTCGCGCTCGCTCGGCTGCATGCGATCAATATAGTGAACCCGTTTGACGAAGAAACTTTCATCAAAATCGTATGCTTCCCCTTCAACATCCTGAGAAATACAAATCGTTGCCGGACCTGCTTTTGCCGGATCAGTCATGACTTCAAACGCGCGCAGCAAACTGCTCATCAGCTGCTCAGGGCGCGTAATGCGGTCCCAGTATCTCGATACAGGTTTCAATGCATCGTTTGTCGTAATCGCCGCGCTGTATTCTTGCTCCATTTGCTGCAGTACAGGGTCTGGCTGTCTTGTCGCAAATGTGTCTGCCGGAATCAAGAGAACTGGGATATTGTTTGCCAACGCAGTGCCGGCTGCCGCCACCAAGTTAGCCGCTCCAGGTCCGACGGATGTAGACACCGCATATATTTTTCTTCTCAGCATTTGCTTGCTGTACGCCATGGCCGCATGCGCCATTCCTTGTTCATTTTTCCCTTGATAGACTTTCAAATGGCCTGCATCCTGCTCAAGCGCTTGCCCGATCCCTAATACGTTTCCATGACCGAAAATTGTGAAAATCCCTTCGACAAAAGGCTCTTCCTTTCCATCTACATGGATGTACTGCTGGTTTAAGAATTTAATCAGCGCCTGCGCAGTTGTTAAGCGAATTTTCTTACCCACAAACGATCCCACCTTTACTCGATCTTTTTCAATTATGACTGTGCTTCAATAAGCTGTTCGATTTCTTCCGCAGTCGGCATCGCTTCTGACGAACTGTGCTTGCTCACCACAATGGAGGCTGAAGCACTGCCGTATTTCAATGCCGTTTCAATGTCTTTTCCGCTGACAAGGCCATAGATAAAGGCTGACGCATAGGAGTCACCGGCCCCAAAGGTTTTCAGCACTTTTGTCTTGTACGCTTGGGCGCGGAATACCTCGCCGGATTTGCTGTATGCGTAAGAGCCTTCGACGCCGTGTTTGATGACAACGAGGTCGGCTGAATGGCCAAATAAATGATTGACGGATTCTTCATTGCTTCCGCCTGTGCGGTTTTCCATCACATCAAATTCATCGCGTGTGCCGATGACGATATCAGACTGCTCGGCAACCAAAGAATAATAAACGGCTGTTTCATCTGATGACTGCCACGAATACGGGCGGTAATCCAGTTCGAATACCACTTTGACCTGATGCTTCTTCGCGTATTGAACAGCTTTTAATACCGCTTCCCGTGACGGGCTTTTGGCGAGCGCTGTCCCGGAAACAAGCAGCATTTTCGCATTTGCGATATAGTCCTCGCTTACCTCTGAAGGCTCAAGATAAAGATCCGCCACATCATCGCGATACATTAAAATGCTGCATTCTTCTGGGCTGAGGATTTCTGTAAATGCAAGGCCTGCTTTGTGTCCATCTTGATCAACAACCATCTGTGTTGTATCAACGCCGGTCTTTCTCATATAGGACTCTATGAATCTTCCATGCTGGTCATCTGGAATTTTGCCGATGAAGCCCGCTTTTAAGCCAAGCTTCGCGCTGCCGATCGCGATATTCGCAGGTGAACCGCCGACATATTTCGAAAATGTCATCGTTTCTTCCATTGGGCGGTTGTATTCGACTGCGTTCAGATCAATACATGCCCGGCCGATGGCAACAATATCAAAAGCCTTCTCTTCATTGAATGTATACTTCATCGTAAACAGCCACTCCTCACTTGTTAGCGTTCTAAAATCCATTCATGCGCCGGGTCGTTATAAAACTTCCATTTTCGCGTCGGCCCTGCCATGACATTTAAATAGTAGGATGTGTATCCGTCCGGAACGCCTACCGGGTGGTATCCCGCAGGAACGATGACAACGTTTTCATTTTCCACAGTCATTGTCTCGTCAATAGAACGGTCATCTGTGTATACGCGCTGAAACACAAAGCCCTGTCCCGGGTCTAACTCATGGTAGTACGTTTCTTCTAAGAAAGATTCTTCCGGCAAGTTGTCTTGGTCATGTTTGTGAGGCGGGTAGCTGGACCAGTTGCCGCTGTCTGTATAGACTTCAACTACTAATAGACTGTTAGCTGAAGGGTCTGAATCCGGAAGAATGTTATGAACAGTACGTTTGTTTGAAAATTGCCCGCGATGCTCAATTCCGTTGTCTTCCGCTTTGATCAGCTTTGTCGGAAGCTGCTTTTCCGATGGAGAATAGCAAAGCGCCACTCTTGCGTCGCTGACCGCTGTGATCTCAAATGCACGGTCATTTGAAATATAGACGCTGTCTGTCGGTTTTCGTTCAAATACGCTTTCGCGCGTGCCGATATTCTCAAAAGTCGACTCATGATCTGTCACTGTAATTTTCCCCGTTACCGCCACAATACAGATTTCTTGTTTTTTCAATTCTTCTGTATAGCTTGAACCTGATGCAAGATCTAACACTTTAAACTCTACATAAGTGAGATCAGAGTTGGATGTCGTTACTTCGTGCACGAGTTTGACCCCATTAGACACTTCATGCGACTGCGGCTTACGCAACAAATAACTCATAGAGAAGCCCTCCTCTTTCTATTGGCAGAATGAGTCCGAACAGCGCACATGGACGCCGTTCGGCTGTTCGTCGTTTAGTTGAAATCAGGTGCCGGATATCTTGCCGTCACCACTTTTTTACGTGTATAGAAGTCGACGCTGTCTTTTCCGTTCGCATGCAGCGTTCCAAAGAATGAAGATTTCCAGCCTGAGAATGGGAAGAACGCCATTGGAGCCGGCACACCAAGGTTGATGCCTAGCATTCCCGCATCAATGTTTTCACGGAAGTAGCGGATTGCGTTTGAGTTGGATGTAAACAAGCAGGCGCCGTTCGCAAACTCAGACTTATTGGCGATTTCAATCGCTTCTTTCAGGTTTTTCACACGGATGACAGATAAGACTGGAGCGAAAATTTCATCTTTCCAGATCGTCATTTCTGTTGTGACATTGTCAAAGATCGTCGGGCCGACAAAGTAGCCGTCGTCAGACACATTTTCACGTCCGTCACATACGAGTCTGGCACCTTCTTCAAGACCTTTTTCGATATAGCTGAGCGTGCGCTTCTTGTTGTCTTCGCGAATCACCGGTCCTAAGAACACGCCGTCATCAAGGCCGTTACCGATTTTTATGTCCGCCACTTTTTCCTGCAGCTTCGCCATAAATTCATCGGCGATTCCTTCTTCAACCGTCACAACTGCACAAGCCATGCAGCGTTCACCGGCAGAACCGAAGGCAGCTCCGACGATGTTTGTGACCGTGTCTTCAAGATTCGCATCGTTCAAGACAATCGTATGGTTTTTCGCACCAGTCAGAGATTGAACGCGTTTTAAGTTTTCGCTTCCTTTTTTGTAGACGTATTCGCCGACTGGCTTGGAGCCTACAAATGAAATCGCTTTAATTTCGGGATGCTCGAGAATGCCGTTCACAACGTCATGCGCACCGTATACGACGTTGAATACCCCTTTCGGAAGGCCCGCTTTTTCAAAAAGCTCAACCAATTTCTCTGTTAACAGCGGAGTCCGCTCAGATGGCTTTAAAATAAATGTGTTGCCGAGCGCGATCGCCATCGGGAACATCCAGCAGGGAACCATCATCGGGAAGTTGAATGGCGCGATTCCGCCGACAACTCCGATTGGGTAACGGTAGTTCGCCGCTTCAACGTCCGTTGCGATGGAGGCAAGCGAGTCTCCCATCATCAGGGAAGGTGCTCCAGCGGCGAACTCTACGTTTTCAATCCCGCGTCCCACTTCACCTAAAGCTTCTTTTGTGTTTTTTCCGTTTTCAATGGTAATCAGATGAGCCAGTTCTTCTTTATGCTGAGACAGCAGCTGCTGGAAGTTAAATAGAATTCTGGCACGGCGCGGAACCGCCACCTTTGACCATGTTTTAAATGCTTCAGCCGCCGTTTGCGCTGCGTAATCAATATCCTCTTTTGTAGAAATCGGCACTTGGCATAGTACTTCTTTCGTCGCCGGATTGACGACATCTTCATATTGATCTGTTTTGCTTTCAACCCATTCACCGTTGATGTAGTTTTTTAATTTTCTGATTTCTGCCATTCTTATTGCCTCCTTCATTAGTAAACACATACACTTGTATGGATGGTTCAGGATAGATTCATATCAATATCCACTTTTCAGTAAGCCAAGAATTAAACGCTTTCAAAAAAACCAAAAAAATAAATGGCGGATGCATATTTACATACAAGCAACCATTTCATGCACAACAGGTTACTTTTTGGTCATTTCTTGGTTATATTTTAATCGCATAATACCCATAAGTCAATCATAAACACTACATTTTTTCATTATTTTTATTATATTAATCTTTTAATCAAGTAAGAGAGGTAAGAGAAGGCCGTAGAATCTTGCAAAAGATATACACCGATGTTATCATTTTTTAAGCAACTATTGATTAACTTTTGGTTTTTATTATATATTTATGTTACGTAAAGATTCAAGAAGGAGTTTTTTATATGAAACTGATGCGGATTCAGGAAATGGAGGAGTACATTTTATCGCATGGCACTGTTTCCTTAGATGAGCTGTGCCAGGTGTTCAATGTCTCCAAAAACACAGTAAGACGTGATATCAACAAGCTAACAGAAAAGGGTGCGATTGAAAAAGTATACGGCGGCGTAACATCTATTGAAAAAACCGCATTAGTTCCTTTTGAAAATCGCACCATTCAGCACCAGGATGAAAAAACAAAAATCGCCCATTATGCTTCCCGATTTATTGAAGATCACGATTTGGTCTTCATTGATTCAGGAACGACGACAAAGTCTATTCTTGATACGCTTGATCCAGCCAAAAATGTCACCATCTTAACCAACAGTTTAGACATTATCAATGCGGCGTCAGCTTTGAAGAATATCAACTTAATCATTATCGGAAACAACTATAAGAGAAAAACCCGCTCCTTTGTCGGCATGGACGACCCGGCTATGCTTGATAAGTACAATATCAACAAAGCCTTTATGTCCGCTACCGGAACGACGCTGACACACGGATTGACCAACTCGGATCTGCTGGAGTATGAAATTAAAAAGAGGATTTCGGAAAAAGCAAAAGAAGTGTATCTATTGGCTGACCATTCTAAATTCGGAAAATCAACGCTTCTGACGTATGCACCGTTTGACAGGCTGCATTGCATTGTAACCTCTCAGCCATTAGACGACGAGTACACGCAGTACTGCAATGAGCATCAAATCGGCATTCATCTAGCCTAACGTTTACAATAGTGTTGAGAGTCTATCATCCATTTTATTCTAGGAGGCAGATCATGAAAAAAGCGAAGCTCGGAAAATCAGACTTGCAGGTATTCCCTATTGGATTAGGAACAAATGCTGTCGGAGGACATAACCTCTACCCGAACCTAAATGAAGAAACCGGAAAAGAATTGGTGCGCGAGGCGATCCGTAATGGCGTGACAATGTTAGACACCGCTTATATTTACGGGATCGGCCGTTCCGAAGAATTAATTGGTGAAGTGCTGCGTGAATTCAACCGTGAAGATGTTGTCATCGCTACAAAAGCCGCTCACAGAAAACAAGGCAATGACTTTGTCTTTGATAATTCACCAGAATTTCTTAAAAAATCAGTTGATGAAAGCCTGAAGCGCTTGAATACCGATTATATCGATTTGTTCTACATTCACTTCCCTGACGAACATACGCCTAAGGATGAAGCTGTTAACGCGCTGAATGAGATGAAGAAAGCCGGAAAAATCCGCTCCATCGGTGTATCCAACTTCTCTTTAGAGCAATTGAAAGAAGCAAACAAAGACGGTTTGGTAGATGTATTGCAAGGCGAATACAACCTGTTAAACCGTGAAGCGGAAAAAACATTCTTCCCGTATACGAAGGAGCATAATATTTCATTTATCCCTTACTTCCCGCTCGTATCAGGTTTATTGGCAGGAAAGTATACAGAAGATACAACGTTCCCAGAAGGCGACCTGCGAAACGAACAGGAACACTTCAAGGGTGAGCGTTTCAAAGAAAATATCAGAAAGGTCAACAAGCTTGCGCCGATTGCCGAAAAACACAACGTGGATATCCCTCACATCGTATTGGCCTGGTATTTAGCAAGACCGGAAATTGATATTTTAATCCCGGGAGCAAAACGTGCCGATCAACTGATTGATAATATCAAAACAGCCGATGTGACGCTTTCTCAAGAGGATATTTCATTTATTGATAAGCTGTTCGCATAAGAAGAAAACAGCCTTCTCCATTGGAGAAGGCTGTTTTTTTGTGCCATAAATTCCTAAATAACTGATTTTGAAGCAAAACCTTACAAAATGAGCCATAAATCCGATAAAATAAAGGTAGTTTATCTCAGAAAGAAAGTGATTGAGAAAGCAAAAGTATGAAACGTTCATATCATCCAGCTCATATGAAATAAAGCTGACCCAGCTTCTTTTATTTGCTGGTCAGAATAGCGGACCACCGTTTCGATGGTCTATGGAGGAAACAGAATGAAACTTAAATATGTAAAAGCCTTAGTTGCAGTAACCGTTGCTTTAGGTCTACTGCTGCCATCAACGATTTCTCATGCAAAGAGCTTCAGCGGCCGCTCATCATCTAGTTACAGCAGCCGAAGTTCAAGCTCGTCATACAGCGGAAGCTATAAATCAAGCCCGAAATCAAGCTACAGCTCAGGATCAAACTCTTCTAGCAAAAAATCCAAGACGCCTGACGATTCATCATCATCGATTTCGCTTAAAAAGAAGCCTTCGGAAAAGGCAAGCTCATCAAGCTCTAAAAAATCGTCAGGCACCTTTTCCGGCGCTACATCAAAAGTAACCGGAAAGACATACAGCGGAAAAACGTCTAAAGCCTATGTTGGCGGACGATATGTTTCAGTCAATCATTACTATCACGCAGGTTTCGCGCCATCAGGATGGTTTGGATATTATAGCGGATTTACAATGGGTATGTTCATGATCAGCATGATGCACCCGTGGGGTTACACCTATCATCCAGTCGGAGGCCCCGGCTATGTTTCGTATGGCGCTTCACCCATTGCCTGGATCGTGGATATCATCGCTTTAATCATTATTTTAATCATTGTCATCGCACTGATTCGCGCATTTAAAGCACCAAAGACGTACAGAAGGAGATTTTAGGCAATGAGATTAATATTAAATGAGCAAGAAATTGTAGACGGAATTTGCGTGTATATTTCCAATGAAGAAGATATCTACCCTGAAGACGTTGAAGTAAAGGAGCTATCTTATAACAAGCGTACAGGGTTCTTCGCTGAAGCTACATTTGGCCTGCACCACAAGCAGCTTATGTCAGATGACATTTCAGAAGGCATTATTCAGTTCTTAGAGGAATACCACAACTTCAATCCGGACGTTACCGTCGTTGAATTGCAATTTGATAAGAAAAAAGGCTTCTCCGCCTTGGTTTTCGTCAACGAAGCAGAAGAATAAAAATGTCTTAATCAAAACCTTACTCCGCGCGGGTAAGGTTTTTTAATGGTTTCTCTGAGCATATCTCAAAGTTATTTCGTTTTTCCTAAACTCAGCGGATCTGTGATCATCTCTTTTGGCTTTAACGTTTCCGTTTGTTCAAAACAAATGTTTCAAATGAGATAGGAAATGGGTACTAATCTATTAACTTTGTTATACATTTTAGATACTCATTGGCTCAACAACTGAGGAGGAGACATTTGTGAAGAAAGACACAAGGAAATATATGATCTACTTTTTCGGCGCTTTAGGGGGACTGCTATATGGTTACGATACAGGTGTTATCTCCGGAGCACTCCTGTTTATCAATAACGATATTCCTTTAACGACATTGACAGAAGGATTGGTTGTCAGCATGCTGCTCCTTGGCGCGATTTTCGGTTCTGCCTTGAGCGGCACATGCTCAGACCGCTGGGGCAGGAGAAAGGTTGTATTTGTCCTTTCCATCATTTTTATTATCGGTGCGCTCGCTTGCGCATTTTCTCAAACAATCGGCATGCTGATTGCATCTAGGGTGATACTCGGGTTGGCCGTCGGCGGTTCAACGGCACTTGTGCCCGTGTATCTTTCCGAAATGGCACCGACGAAAATTCGCGGGACACTCGGCACAATGAACAACTTAATGATTGTCACCGGGATTTTGCTCGCCTATATCGTTAACTACCTGTTCACACCGTTTGAAGCGTGGCGCTGGATGGTCGGTCTGGCTGCAGTGCCTGCCGTGCTTCTATTAATCGGCATCGCCTTCATGCCGGAATCGCCAAGATGGCTCGTGAAGCGCGGCAGCGAAGAAGAAGCGAGACGCATCATGAACATCACTCATGACCCCAAAGACATCGAAATGGAATTGGCAGAGATGAAGCAAGGGGAAGCGGAGAAAAAAGAAACGACACTTGGCGTGCTGAAAGCCAAGTGGATTCGCCCTATGCTTCTGATTGGCGTCGGCCTTGCCATTTTCCAGCAGGCAGTCGGCATTAACACGGTCATCTACTACGCGCCAACCATTTTTACGAAGGCCGGTCTTGGCACATCAGCTTCGGCGCTCGGCACAATGGGAATCGGCATCCTCAACGTCATCATGTGTATCACTGCCATGATCTTAATTGACCGTGTCGGCCGCAAAAAACTTCTGATCTGGGGAAGTGTCGGCATCACACTGAGCCTTGCTGCTTTATCAGGCGTGCTCCTGACACTGGGGCTTTCCGCATCAACAGCGTGGATGACAGTAGTCTTTCTCGGTGTCTATATCGTCTTTTACCAGGCGACATGGGGTCCGGTAGTGTGGGTGCTCATGCCTGAGCTCTTCCCGTCCAAAGCACGCGGAGCCGCGACAGGGTTCACGACTTTGGTGTTATCGGCGGCTAACCTGATCGTGTCGCTTGTCTTCCCGCTGATGCTAAGCGCGATGGGCATCGCATGGGTCTTTATGGTTTTCTCAGTCATTTGTCTTCTCTCATTTTTCTTCGCGTTCTACATGGTACCGGAAACCAAAGGGAAAAGCTTGGAGGAAATTGAAGCAAGCCTGAAAAAACGGTTTAAAAAGAAGAAAAGCACCCAAAACCAAGTGCTGAATGAGCGTACATTATAAAAAAAGGAATCGTCTCCTTATGAGACGATTCCTTTTTCTGTTTACACCATGACCTTGCAAATATTGTTCGTAAATTCCACAGGGTCCTGAATCGGCAGGCCTTCGATGAGGAGCGCCTGATTGTACAGAAGGTTTGTGTACAGGCTCAGCTTCTCTTTATCTTGTTCAAACGCGTCCTGCAGTGTTTGGAATACCTCGTGATTTGGGTTGATTTCCAGCACTTTTTCCGCCTTCACATTTTGGCTGTCAGGCATCGCATTTAAGATTTTTTCCATCTCAATTGTCACTTCGCCGTCAGCAGCAAGGCAGACTGGATGTGATTTAAGCCGTTTTGAGATTCTGACGTTTTTCACTTTGTCTGACAGAATGTTTTTCATTTCCTCAAACAGATCCTTATACTTGCTTTCCTCTTCCTCGGACTGCTTTTGATCCTCATCCGTGTCTATGCCAAGGTCTCCGCTTGATACGGACTTGAATTCTTTTTCCTGATAAGAAGCCAGCATTTTAATTGCAAACTCATCGATGTCCTCAGTAAAGTAGAGGATTTCATAGCCTTTGTCCGCCACCATTTCCGTTTGCGGCAGTTTCTCAATGCGGTCGTAAGAATCACCGGTCGCGTAATAAATGAATTTCTGCTCCTCTGGCATTCTGGAAACATACTCGTCTAAGCTGACCAGTTTTTTCTCTTTTGAAGAGTAGAATAAGAGGAGATCCTTCAATTGATCCTTATTCGCGCCAAAATCATTGTACACGCCGAATTTCAGCTGTCTGCCGAACGACTTGTAGAACGTCTCGTATTTCTCGCGGTCTTTTTTCAACAGGCTTTGCAGCTCGCTTTTGATTTTCTTGCTGATGTTTTTCGCGATCAGCTTCAGCTGGCGGTCATGCTGCAGCATTTCTCTGGAAATATTCAGCGACAGATCCTCAGAATCGACCATGCCCTTCACAAAGCTGAAGTGGTCCGGTAGCAGGTCTGCGCACTTATTCATGATCAGCACGCCATTGGAATACAGCTCCAAGCCTTTCTCATATTCCTTGGAATAGTAGTCAAACGGCATGTTTTCAGGGACGAATAGAATCGCGTTGTAGCGAACCGCTCCATCCACGCTGATATGAACGTGTGTCAGCGGTTTATCAAACCCGTAATGCTTTTCAGCATAGAATTTTTCATAATCCTCATCTGTCAGCTCGCTTTTGTTTTTTCTCCAGATCGGCACCATGCTGTTGACCGTCTGCTCTTCCTGCACCTCTTCAAATTCATTTTCGCTGCCTTCCTTCGGCTTATTAATGGTTGTATCCATTTTGATCGGGTAGCGAATGAAGTCGGAGTACTTCTTGATGATCGCTTTTAAACGATATTCCTCTAAAAACTCGTCATAGCTGTCATCTTCTGTGTTCTCTTTGATTTTCAGGATAATGTCTGTACCGACAGAATCCTTTTCACACGGCTCAATCGTATAGCCGTCTGCACCCGCAGACTCCCATTTATAAGCCTCTTCGCTGCCAAGCGCTTTACTGATGACTGTCACGACATCGGCAACCATAAATGCCGCGTAAAAACCGACACCGAACTGCCCGATAATGTCATGTCCGTCTTTCAGCTCGTTTTCCTTTTTAAACGCGAGGGAACCGCTTTTTGCAATTGTTCCAAGATGCTGTTCAAGCTCATCCTTTGTCATTCCGATCCCCGTATCAGAGATGGTTAATGTTCTCGCATCTTTGTCAGCTGCGACCTTTATGTAGTAACTGTCTTTATCAAACGTAAGCGCATCGTCCGTAAGCGCTTTGTAATAGATTTTGTCAATCGCATCACTCGAATTGGAGATTAACTCGCGCAGGAAAATTTCTTTTTGGGTATAAATGGAGTTAATCATCATATCCAGCAAGCGTTTAGACTCTGCTTTAAACTCTTTTTTCGCCACTCTTGATCGCTCCTTTACCATTATGTAAACCCTTTTCAGCATCTATTTATCACATAAGATGACAATTGTCAATTAGATTGATAGATGCATATATATGTAAATTTAACATTAGTTGGATTTGTTTTCACTCTTTTTCTCACTCATTCTCATAAAAAAGAGAGGCTTCATCATCCTCTCTTTTTTTCTGTGTCATTCCAACGGCCAAACTCCCGCTTCATCCATATATGCACCGGGTAGAAAAACAAACCGAACGGTATCAAAAACAAAAGATTATGCCATGAAGCATTCAGAAATGCGCTTGCAGTCACCGGGAACGTAATCTCTTGCAATAAAAAAGAGATGACAGTCAGCACAACAAATGCAGATGGAATGGTCACGATGCAATAAAACTTGAGCTCCTTCTTATGCTGTACCTTCAAACATACAAACCTCCCAACAATTTCTAATTCATCTTAACATATGCTGGCCTTTCTTTTCTCGCATGTTTATCACTGCACATAGCGGGAAGACAAATAGAAAAAGGAGGTCTCGTATCATGGGAAGACTTGAAAACAAAACAGCAGTTATCACAGGCGCCGCGACAGGCATTGGTCAAGCGACGGCGGAGGTTTTTGCCAATGAAGGCGCGCGTGTGATCATCGGAGATATCAATAAAGATCAAATGGAAGAAACAGTTGACGCAATCAGAAAAAACGGAGGACAGGCCGAATCCTTTCACCTCGATGTGTCAGATGAAAACAGTGTGAAAGCATTTGCTGATCAAATCAAGGATGCATGCGGAACGATTGATATTCTGTTTAATAATGCCGGCGTTGATCAGGAAGGCGGAAAGGTGCACGAATATCCGGTTGACCTGTTTGACCGCATTATCGCCGTCGACCTGCGCGGCACATTCCTTTGCAGCAAATATTTGATTCCGCTCATGCTCGAAAATGGAGGCTCCATCATCAACACCTCCTCCATGTCAGGCCGTGCCGCGGACCTTGACCGCTCCGGCTACAACGCCGCAAAAGGCGGTATCACCAACCTGACAAAGGCAATGGCAATCGACTACGCACGAAACGGCATCCGCGTCAATTCCATTTCACCGGGCACGATCGAAACACCGCTGATTGACAAATTAGCAGGCACAAAAGAACAGGAAATGGGCGAACAATTCCGCGAAGCCAACAAATGGATCACGCCGCTCGGACGTCTTGGCCAGCCCAAAGAAATGGCAACAGTGGCACTGTTCCTCGCATCAGACGACAGCTCATACGTCACAGGAGAAGACATCACCGCAGACGGCGGCATCATGGCGTACACATGGCCTGGGAAGATGCTGATTGAGGAGAAATGGAAGGAAGAAACGAAATAAGAGAGGGAGCCCCCTCTCTTTTTGTCTTTTAAAGCAATACAACCTTATATTTCTTCACATCCAAAAACTGCAAAAACTCCCTCGCCAGCACTTCAGGCGGATGCGCCTTTCCTTCATCCAGCCGATACAAAAGCAACCCGATAATCATTGCGGATACATAATGGGCATAAAGCTTTTTCTCTGCGTGAATATCAGTTTGCTGATGCAGATAAAACGATTCCAGCGCTTTGAACATATCAGGTATCACATGAGGAACACCCCATTCCCGATTGAGAAAATGGACAATGGGCATGTTTGACAAAGCAGAAAGCAGAATGGCGAGCGCCTTCTCCGCTTCCTTTAAGGAAAATTCATTCGGGCTGGAGGCAATCGTCAGGTGATCAATGATCTCCGCACATGATCGCTGTATCATGGTTTGGAGCAATTCCTCCTTATTGGCATAGTGATCATAAAAGGTTGCACGGCGGATATTGCTTTTACGCGTAATATCTGAAATCGTGATGCCCGCGTAGTCTTGTTTCTCCGCCAATACATCCAGAAATGCCTTCTGCAGCGCCTCTCTCGTTCGAACCACCCGCCTGTCGATTTGCTTCTCCTTCTCTCGCTCTCCTGGCACAGCTTTTCCAAACAGCCAATAAAACCGCTTTTGAGAAACAAGCTCCCATACCTTCTGGCTGATGGCTTCAGGAGACGCGGCCGCATCCTCATTCAGCCAATACAGGATAATCGCGTACGTGTACAAGGCCCGATAATGTCCATAAATGTCCCGTTCAATCGGCGTTAAATTCACATGGATCGGAGCCAGCAGCACATCCTGCTGAAACACATCCTTAAAAAAACGATGAAAATGTCCTCTGTTCATCATCACAGAAAAAAAGGAACGATGCTCATGAACAAAGGACAGCGTCGGATGCACCGTTTGCCGTTTTTTGTTCAAATGAAGGGTATCCATATGACTGAAGGCGTCAAAAAGCGCTTTGCCCAGTCCTTCCTTCATGTCTTCGATCACATCCTCAATGATTGAAAACTTATCCTCATAATAAAGGTAGAGCGATCCGCGGCTCACTTTGGCCTTCTCAGCGATTTCTTTCATTGTGATGTGTTGAATATCTCTATCTTTCAATAAAGCCAGCAGCGCCTCTTTCACTTGAGCTTCGGCAGATTCCGGCACAAAAGACACCTCCAATCATTAGACAGATCTTAGATATATGTACGGTAACGTATAGATGGTTCACCGTTGTCTTTCTTACAGAAAAGGTACCACCTTATAATAGGTCCGAGAAAAGAAGAAAGCAAATGAGGGGGATTTTACAATGGAACAGCAAGTAAAGGACGACATCCAGCGTGTCTTTCAGCTTCAGAAAAAACAGCAAAAAGCCTTGCGCGCTTCAACAGCGGAACAGCGGAGAGAAAAGCTTCAACGCTTTTTAGATTCCGTCATCGCCCATGAAGAAGAAATCATCGAAGCGATCCGCAAAGACGTCCGCAAACCATATCACGAAGTCAAAAAAGCGGAAATCGAAGGAACAAAAAAAGCGATTAGAGATAATATGAATAACCTGGAACAATGGATGGCGCCTAAAGAAGTCGGTTCATCGTTAAGCCCTGACGCAAACGGAATTCTTATGTACGAGCCTAAAGGCGTCACACTCATCCTCGGCCCGTGGAACTATCCGTTTATGCTGACGATGGCGCCGCTTGCCGCTTCTCTCGCAGCCGGAAACAGCGCGATTGTGAAGCTGTCCGATTTCACGATGAACACGAGCAACATTGCTGCTAAAGTAATAAGAGACGCTTTTGATGAAAAAGAAGTCGCGATTTTTGAAGGAGAGGTTGAGGTGGCAACCGAACTACTTGATCAGCCGTTCGACCATATTTTCTTCACTGGAAGCACAAATGTCGGGAAAATTGTCATGACAGCGGCTGCCAAACACTTGGCATCTGTCACACTTGAGCTTGGCGGCAAGAGCCCGACGATCATTGACAGTGAATACGATCTGATGGACGCAGCGAAAAAGATCGCCGTCGGGAAATTCGTAAACGCCGGCCAAACCTGCATCGCACCTGATTACCTGTTCATTAAAAAAGACGTTCAGGACAGGTTCGCGGGGATTTTACAAACAGTCGTCAACGCTGGATTTATGGAGGATGATCATACCCCAGACCGCAGCAAATTTACGCAGATCGTCAATGACCGCAACTTCAACCGCGTCAAAGATCTGTTCGACGATGCCATCGAAAGAGGGGCGGAAGTGGTGTTCGGCGGCGTATTCGATGCCAGCGACCGCACGATCTCGCCAACCGTTTTGAAAAACGTCACGCCTGACATGAAAATCATGCAGGAGGAAATCTTCGCATCGATCCTGCCAATGATGAACTATGAAGACATCGACGAGGTCATCGATTACGTAAATGACCGCGATAAACCGCTTGCACTTTATGTGTTCAGCAAAAACCAAGATCTGATTGACAACGTCCTTCAGCACACGACATCAGGAAATGCCGCCATCAATGATGTCGTCGTCCATTTCAGTGACGTCAACCTGCCATTCGGCGGCGTCAACACAAGCGGAATCGGCTCCTATCATGGGGTATACGGATTCAAAGAGTTTTCTCATGAGAAGGGTGTATTTATTCAGGCCGCTGAATAATCGCATGATCAAAAGGCGCTTCCTTAGAGGAGCGCCTTTTATTGTAACTCCTTGACCAAAAGCAATTCATCACGGATAGGTATTTTATTATCTGCCAGTAAAGGAATTTCGGGCTTCATCTTTCTGGCCGTCTCGACTGCATTCACAAATAGTCGATCCAACCGGTACCCTCTCTTCTGATAAAACGCTAATGCATGAATATTATCATTGGTTGTGATCAGTTTTATTTGTTTGATATTTCTCTCTCTGCATGCTTCCTCGGCTTTCTCTAGCAGAGCTGTTCCGATCCCTTTATTCTCAATGACACTATCCAGCGAAATGATTTCACAGGCATCTTCTTCAAATATGTATGTAATAAGGCCAACAATCTGGTTATCATCGTTGAGCATTCCATAACCATCTAATTCATCGCAGTTATAAATACCGCTAGAAATAACCATTTGCGGACTGCCCCAGTGTTTTTGAAAAAACGCGGAAACAAGATCTTTAGGTATCTGGCATGTCGGAATAATATTCATATTTTCCTCCTTTTAGCTGAACAAAAATAAGAGAATTAACAACCTATTTTATGTCATTAATCCCCTTATCTAGTATTTACTAGAACTTATAACTTGTCAAAAGCTGTCTGAATACCAATTGCGTGGATTGATAAGGATCAAAATCTGAATCCTGAGATTGGAAGATTTGCTCTGGGGTCAATGTCTCTGCGTTCTCTGATAACGTTTGAATCAGACTTTCCAAATATCCATTTAACTCTGATTTGGACGATTCATGTAGGGATTGATGATTTACAGCGAGTTCTCTAAATCTGTTATCACTGATTAATTTTTTTCGAAGAGCTGCTAGCATCAAGTCAAGCCATGCAGGCTGGCCAAATGTAATATTTAAAGCTAACGTTGCTTGATCAGATTTGGTGGAGTGCCATAAACCTCTTGGCAAATACAGCATGGTTCCCGGTGTTAAATTAACGATTTCTGCATCTGGCAGATCCTCTTTTGGCGGATCTCCTTTCCAATATGACTGTAAATCATCAGGATAGTAAGGAGCCTCTGATAAATCATAGTGCTGCATTGGATTGCTCACATTTTCATTCTTGGCAAGCTTCCATGTTTTCTCACCTTGAATTTGAAAAATCAAGTTGGTGTAGGCGTCAAAATGGGCTTTGAATCCCCCGCCATTTTTCGCCGCGTAAACAATGGCTTTGGAAGAAGTACCCGCAGGCAGTCTTAATTCCGCTTTGAGTTTTTCTATCCACCTTCTGACTTGGGGAATAAATAGGTCGGTGAAATCAAACTCTAATGCAGCCCCTTTTTCATACCACTCTAAAGCCTCTGCAGGTGACACAAGAAATCTGTCTGTGATCCCTTCAGATTCTTCAATCACAGCATCACCAACGACCATGACTGGATTATTGTAGATAGCCAATACGTTTTCTAGCGTTCTAACCTTTTCAAACCCCGGTATGCTTGTAAATCTCTCCACTTCTCCTCTGGCTACCAAAGGTTTTACAGGCCAATATTCTTCTAAAAACTCACTCATCGTTACAGGACTGATGATAGACTCCAAAACCGATTCGGTTACAGCACTCATATTATCCCTCCCAAAAAAAGTAACTTCACCACAAAGATATAACATTTTTTTCTAAAAGTAAATATTGACAGAATTATCAGAGGATTATAATATTTAGTTGTGCGTGATAGCCTATTTTTTTACAAGGAAGGAGGGAAAAGGATGAAAAAGGCTTATAAGAAACCTCGTCTTTTTGAACTGCGCCGTGCTGTAGCAGCTGGCGGCCATTAATCTCATATAGCATTTGACATCTAGTACTCTATTTTAGGAGGGATGCTCAATGAAAAAAGCTTATAAGAAACCTCGCCTTTTTGAACTGCGCCGTGCTGTAGCAGCTGGCGGCCATTAATCTCATATAGCATTTGACATCTAGTACTCTATTTTAGGAGGGATGCTCAATGAAAAAAGCTTATAAGAAACCTCGCCTTTTTGAATTGCGCCGCGCTGTAGCAGCTGGCGGTCATTAATCTTATCCAAAACGATTAACGTTTGAGGCTATCACGCCAACTTGATAAGGAGGATGCTGAAGATGATTACGGCTGAAGAATGCAGAACGTACAAAGAATTTGTTGATCTTTACCAATCCTATCTTTACCCCTTGCTTGGCGCCAGACTATCCCGGATGTATTCCCCCAAAAACAAAGTCATTATCGATATGGGCACAGGTCCAGGTTATTTAAGCATTCAGTTGGCTAAAAGAACAAATGCGCACGTGCATGCTGTCGATATTAACCCGGCCATGCATGAAATCGCTCAAGAAGAAGCTAAAAAAAGCGGAGTAAGCAGCCTGATTTCATTTGATTTGGAAGATGTCCACCATTTATCTTACGCTGACCAATATGCTGACTTCATCGTCTCCTACTCTTGCCTGCATCATTGGGAAGACGTTGTTAAAGGACTTAAAGAGTGCTATAGAGTTCTGGCTCCGGGCGGAAAAATTGTCATTTTGGATACATTTAATCCCCAAGGAAGCCATTTAGAGATTATGCGAAAACAAATCAAAGAACCGGAATACTTCAGGTTTGTAAGAGAGGCATTTGAAGAAAGTTATTCCTTTGAAGACATTCACCAGTTTGTTCAGGATGCCGGCATTCCCAATTATTCATTAGAAACCTTTCACTTTTTACCGGAGGATTTTATAGAAAGCTTAGATGAGCTGGAGGATGCTCCCCTGTGGGAACAAAATGATCAAAGTACTGATCATGAAATTGAGTCTGTCACATGGATGTTAACGATAGAAAAAGAAAAGGAAGGTGCATTGTAATGATCAATGAATCAACTGTTTTATCCAAAAATCCAGAAATGCCATCAAGAAAATATTTGAAAAGCATTATTATAGAGCCGGGCATCACTTTAAATGAAATGGCATCAGATATTTATAACCATATCGACGGCAAGGTCAGCATACATGATATTTGCTCAAAAATCGTCAATGAATATGATGTTGATTATCAAACCTGCTTAGAAGATTGTATGGAGCTGTTTGAGTTGCTTATTGATCATGAAGCAATCAAAGTTAAGCAGGGGGCATGAGAATTGGAAAAACAAAAAGTGCTTGCTTTACCAGACGATGTACATGAGCTGAGTACACACCGTTCTAAATCAATCGTAAATTACATCATCACTCTGCTTGCCTTTGCCAAAAAACAAGGATTGACTCATCAAGATATTGTAAGCTGGATTCACGAGCAATATGAGGAAAGAGGATATTATGATGAGTGGAGACACATTAACAGCCAACAACCAGTTGGATCATTTGTGGAACTCTTTATAAAAGGAAGACGTTTACTTTATGACAAAATTGAATTGTTTGAAACAGAAGATAAATATGTCGTAAATACCCACACTTGGTATGAAAAAGAACCTAGTGAGGCCTTTTTTTATTTTGAAATTGATCCCGAAGAATTTTCTGCGTACGCTTCCATTCTCGCAATCGAAAACGCAAAACGTCTCGGAATTAAAATCGATATTGTAAAAGAAACAGATGTAGAGACAGCTTATATCTATAAACATCAATAACGCTATTGGGAGGGAGACATATGTGCGGGCTCGCGGGTATTATAAATCTGGCTGCTCCCCGTTCTCAGGAATGTACCTTTCATATATTGAAAGGCATGGCAGATGCCATCAGCTATAGGGGACCGGATGATGAACAATATCATATTGATTCCAAAGTCGGCTTTGCATTTCGGCGATTGTCCATTCTTGACCTTGTAAATGGACAGCAGCCCTTTTTAAATGAGGATGGATCAATCGTCGTTATGGTAAATGGAGAAATTTATAACTATAAAGAACTGAAGGCTTCTTTACACAATCATATGTTTAAAACGACATCTGATTGTGAAGTAATTGTTCATTTATATGAAGAAAAAGGGATTGGATTTGTAGACGACATCATCGGAATGTTTTCAATAGCCATTTGGGACAAAAATAAAAACAAAGTATTTTTAGTTCGTGACCGCTTTGGGATTAAACCGCTTTTTTACACAGAGCTAAAACACGAGCTTATATTTGCCTCTGAAATAAAATCCCTATTTTCTCATCCTCACTGTCCCCGCCAATTTAATTGGAAAGAAGCACTCTCAGACATTTGGCTAAGCGGGGAAGCAGCCAGTAATCATAAAGAAACCACTTCCTTTTTTGTAAACATCCAAAATCTCGATGCTGGCCATTATCTCGAAATTAATTTGACAACAAATGAACGAAAAACAGCAAGCTATTGGTCTTTACAGGATATTTTGCTCAGGCAAGGCTATCGTGAGAATCTCCATCCCGATGACCTGATTGAAGGATATAGAGAACTGCTGGCAGATTCAGTCCATAGATGTTTACAAAGCGACGTTGAAGTCGGGTTGTTTCTTAGCGGTGGCATTGATTCAGCTGCAGTCGCACATTTTGCTGCAGAAAAACAGGATCTCCATACGTTTACAGTATTAAGCCAAAGTACATTTACAAATGAAGATGCAAAATATGCCCATTGGCTGGCTAAAGATTTACACCTTCCAAATCATCAGGTTCTCTATCAATTAGGGAACGATGAGTTATTACAACCAGAGTCATATAAACATTTGTTATGGATCTGTGAAACACCGTTTTGCGGACCGGAACAATTATATAAGTTTCATTTACATAAGTATGCCAAAGCGATAAGGCCAAACCTGAAAGTCATGCTGACCGGCCAGGGCAGCGACGAATTTAACGGCGGTTACAGCACGACACTTTCACCAGCCGAGAACCCAAGTTGGGAAGGATTTATTGAATCGGTCAATACGATGGAGATGAACCGGCTGCATCGGCTGCAGGGAAATATCTTTAGAGTGTGGGAGGAGCATTTTGGACTTTCTCCTATAAACCTTTCTTATTTAAAGAGCAATGATTCCAGCCAAGCAGATCCTTGGCAATCGTATGTCCTGACAAAATACCGTGATCTGCAAATGTATAATTGCTGGCATGAAGATCGGATCGCCGCGGCTAATCATATCGAAAACCGTGTACCGTTCTTGGACCATCGGCTTGTTGAATGGGTTTGCGGAATACCTGATGGACTCCGTAAAGACTTGTTATGGGATAAGTCGGTATTGCGAAAATCATTAACAAATGAGCTGCATACAAGCTATACCCACCGGCCAAAGGTTCCTTTTTTCTATGGTAAGGACGTGAGATATACACATAAAATGATGTTTCATCTTCTGAAGAAAAACAATTATCAGCTTATAGAGGAGGCCTTCTCTCACAGCGATGCCTCCAGCATAATACAGGTTGAACACATTCATGCCATCATGACATATTTGGAGGATGATCCTGAGTTTACAAATTTTGAATTTTTATTAAGACTGGTGAACATGGGACTTTTATCAAAAATGACTAAAGAAACCCCTTCTGTTCAATTAGACATAACCAGCCATTTAGAATCGATAACAATAAAAGACTGGCACTCACAGGAAGGTGATATTGCCAGTCGTTTAAATATCTCAGCCAATAAGTGTGAAGGACAAGATATTTTGGCGCTAAACCCTGGCGTCACTCTGTTAAGGCCGGAAAGCGATAGTGAGCATTGCATCTACATTGCGGAAGAAGGATTTATTCAGTTTATTGTTTCGGAGGAAGACGTCGGAGCTTGGCTGCATATTCTCTGCGATATTAATGGAAAAGACACACTTCATACGATTTTAGACAGACATGGTGTCAGCCTTGAAGAAGTGGCCAAATATATTCAAGAAGCCATCGAACACAATATCATTTTGATCAAACAAAAAAATCTGCCAGAAGGAGCATATAGATGAGCATCTTTTATTCGTTTTCCGCACTTAGGGGATTAGCAATGGGGATTTTTTCGCCTATTTGGATTCTTTATCTGATATCTAAAGATTATGATTTCCTTCAGATTGGATTAATGGGAGCGGTACTTGAAATTGCTAAGCTTATATTTGAAGTTCCTTCCGGCGTTTTTGCTGATCGTTATGGAATTAAAATTTCAATTGCCAGTTCATTCTTTTTCTCCATCCTTACATGGGCCTTCTTCCCTTTTATCGATTCAGCTGCTATTTGCATACTGGCTATGATCATATGGGCTTTATCAGATTCCTTAATTTCCGGTTCTTTTGAAACTTGGATGAGCCGTGTCGCAGGGGAAGATCGATTCGGCAAAGAAATGATGAAAAACACACAATTGCTAATCACTTTTTTAATTATTGGAAGTATTGCCAGCGGGTATTTGTATTCATTAAATATCTATTTTCCTTTCCTGCTCGTTATGGTGATCTACTTATTACTATTTATTTGGATGTCTGTATTTATTAAAGTCCCTTCTGTTTCCGAAACAAATCATGGGGATCAGAACCAACATGATTCGATAAAGATTATCAAAGAAAGTTTAAAAATTATCTTTAACAAAAAAAGGGTTCTTTTAATCGTCATAGCCGGTTTCTTTACAGCCACAGCCTATGACACAATTTCCCGTTACTGGCAGCCTTTTTTGAGTGATTTAGGCTTTTCAGAAAAGTCACTGGGATATATTTTTGCCCTAGGAGGGTTTACCGCTCTCGTTCTTTTGACATTAACCATCAGGTTCGAAAAGAAGATCGAAAAAAATCCATATCTCGCTTTAACCTCATTGGATTCCATGGGCATGGTCATGACTTTTCTATTGTCTAGAGCATTCAGGCCGCTGGGCATTCCATGTACAGCGTTTTTGCTTGCAATTGAAGATATTCATCATCCGATCGTAACAAGTTACTTAAATAAGTTTTTCCCCGATTCATACAAGAACACACTTTTCTCGTTAAACTCAGGGGTAGGAGCAATTGGAGAAATTCTTTCCGGTGTCATTTTCGGCATCATTTCCGCAGCCTTTGGGCTCTCTGCCATGTTTGTTGTTGTAGCTGTATTTCTATTAATCCCTATTATCCTTTATACGATAGTGCCTAAGATTAAAGACAATGATATGAAAGTTCAGATTGAAAAATCCCAGCAAGTGTAAATGTTTTGTATCACAGTAAGAAGACCTTCTTATTAAAAGAAGGTCTTCTGCTATTCTATTCAGTTATTTCCCAAAAGCCATCAGCTTCGTATAACTTCCAATATAAAGTGTTCCGTCCTCAGCGAGCTGAGGAGAAGACACGACGTTGCTGTCGGTTTGATAGCTCCATAATTCATTGCCGTTTGCGTCTGCCGCATAAACCTTCATATCATCTGACCCGAAATAAACCGTTCCCTTCGCGTCAATCAGCGGCGCCGTTCTGACAGGGCCGTCTGTGTAGAATGACCAGTTCATATCCCCGTTTTTGCTGATGGAAAACAGCTCGCCGCTTCCTGAGCCGATGTAGATATTGCCATTATGATCAATCGCAGGAGATGAGCTGGAGAACCCGTTTAGCGGGAATGTCCATTTCAAACTGCCTGTTGATGTATAAGCATACAGCTGTCCATCTTGGTTGCCGGCATAAATGTTTCCGTCCTTATCAATCACCGGATATCCTTTAAACGCATTTGACGTCGTTCTGGACCATTTCACCTGTCCGGTTCCGGAGTTGATCGCATAAAACACGTAATTATATGTGCCGACATACACGGTGCCGTTTTTGGCAAGCACCGGCACAGAGCTGACGACCCCATTTGTTTTCAACTTCCAGCGCTCTGTCCAGGTTGATTTTGACGTCGGTTTGATCGCGTGAACATAATTATCAAGTGTTGAGAAATACAACGTCCCGTCTGAACCGATCACCGTTTCAGAGCTTGGCCCGCCGCTTAACGGAACCGTTGTTAAAATTTCTCCCGTTTCTTTGTCAATAAAATAAATCTTTTTGTCATAGGATGCCAAATAGATAACGCCGTTGGTCCCAAGTACAGGAGATTGCGTATATGTTTTTCCAAGATTGCCCGTCACCCATTTGACTGAGCCGTCTGGATTAAAGGCTTTCATTTCCCCGTCTCTGGAATGAAGATATACTGTGCCGTCTCCGTCAATCACAGCCCCCGCTCCATTTTGCGGAGTCGTTCTGATGTCGTTTTGCCATTTCAGCGTCCCGTCTGTATTTCCGGCGAACCGGCTTTCGCGTGACCAGTTAAACATGGCAGGCGCCATCGCTTGTACATCATATCTTCCTGGCAAAAAGCCAGATGCTCCATTATTTTGAGAAAACACCGTTTCCGCCGCATAAGCAGCTGTCGGCTGAAGCACTTTGGCAGCGGGCACATCAGAAACAGCGCCGGCCGAAACAGCCGCCGCCACCGCAGCTCCCGCAATCAAAGCTTTCATACGAAATGACTTGACCATCATTGAGACCCCCATTATATGTAACTTCTAATTTGTGACCATCATAACATATTCATCCATTTTATAAATCTATTTCACAAAAACATCACAAACTAGAAAACTATGTAAGAGTATTCACGGACGTTTTTTCAGCACCCGATCGAAATGCAGCCACAAACCAAATGACGTTGACAGCAGCCGCAGCGAGACTAACTCCCAAAACAAAGATCACCTCAGAAAGCAGATGGTCACTAAAGAAACTAAACATCAAGATAAAACCGGCCGAAGACAAATGAATCAAAAGCCCGAAGCCGCAAAGCACCGCCATGACATACCTCATTGCATCGACTCCGAGCATATAAACGAGAAATGGAATGAAATACAAGACAAGGATCATACCGACAGCTGACCACATGCCAGCTGAATTAAACTGATTGGCCGCCGCTCCCGTTCCGGCCAGCGGCGAAAGTGAAGCCGCCACAATCACGGCGCAAAAAAGAAACGCAGAAATGGTTGTCATGATCGCCACGCTATTTTTTTTTGACATCAAACTCCTCCTTTAATAGAAATATTAACCTTTTTTATTATAAGTAAGTTGAATGTTATATTCATTATATTTTTAAAAAATTCCAGAATACATACACAAATGCTATGCTTCTTTCTAGTATATTTATATAGTAAAAAACAAAGGATAAAAGACTCATTTTTCTGTAATATCAGGATTTTATCACCATACCATATTGCACGTACATGTTTTTCAAAGTATACTATTCCAGATTAATTCAGAGGAGAGAGAAAAATACATGGAAAAACCAGCAGGATTTTGGATTCGTTTTTTAGCTTATTTTATTGACGGCATTATTGTATCTGTTCCTAGTTATATTATTCTATTTATTATCAATTCTGTGTTTGTAGCTGGGGCTGTGGCAACAAACCCTTACATGACGGAAGAAGAGTATTTAGTGAAATACATGACGCTTGCATTTTTGCCTACTATGCTGATCATGATCGTCATCAGCGTGTTATATTACGGGCTGCTCACAGCTTCTAAAATGCAAGGCACACTTGGCAAAAAAATTCTTGGCCTGAAAGTGGTCAATGAACAAGGTGAACGGGTTTCTGTCGGACAGGGAATTGGCCGTTACTTTGCCTATATCTTATCTGGAATCATCTTTTATATCGGGTTTATCATGATCGCCTTTGGAGAGAAAAAAGGCCTGCATGACATCATTTGCAAAACACGTGTCGTGTATAAATAATAGAAAAAAGTCTAGACGCCAATAGGCATCTAGACTTTTGTTTTCTTTGCAATAGGCTGCCACGACAGATACGTAGCGCTTCTCCACAACCACTCAAACGGCCCCATCCGAAAGACACGAAGCCAAAGGTGGCTGAAGACCATTTGAACGGCACAAACAGCAATTGTAATGAGCACACCGGCAGCAGGGTACACTTTTCCATACAGGCCCAAGCCGTAATGATAAAAAATCCAAGTACACACAATAGACTGCATCAAATAATTGGTAAATGCCATCCTCCCAACAGCGGAGAATGATTGCAGCACTGTTCTCACTCTTGTTTTATGATAAAGATAGACAACCGTTGTAACATAGAAAAACATGAGGAAAGGCGCGCCAATCAGCAAACATATTTCTTTATCCGTTACACTGTACAGCACCTGGGCGCCGATGCCGATGACAAGCCCAGCCATCCATAATCGTTTTAATCCTTTGCGATGCTTTTCCGGTTCATGCAAATACCGTGATTTTGCTGCCGCAGCTCCCAGCAAAAACATGCTGAAATATGGAATGGATGCAAAGAAGTAGTTGAGCGGATTATACGTAAGCATGCCATTCGAAGACATGTAAACAAGACGGTCGTGGATCCGCTGTTCTGCAATATCCTTCAGGCTGCCGCTTCCATAAACATGAATCGCTTGTTTTGCCTGCTGTGTTACCGCTTGTACCCATTCCTGTCCGTTTGATTGATCAAAACTTGTCAACATGAACGGAATGGAAAACAGAAGATACAAAGAGACCGCCCATATCAGCAGTGTTTTCGGCTTTGCTTTTCGAAACAAGAGCAGGACAAATCCGAGCAGGGCATATTCTGTTAAAATATCCCCGTCCCATATCAAAAAGGCATGAATCGTTCCAAACAAGAGAAGCGCCATTAACCTTCTCACATATAACGGAACAAACCGTTTCCCTTTGTTTTCTGCTCTCTCCATCATGACAACCATGCCAAATCCAAATAAAAAGGAAAACAATAAAATACATTTTGTTTGAATGAAGAATTTCAGTATGTCTGCGGCGGCAAAATCAGCTTCAGACCACTTATCCATGAAAAAATTCTCTTTTCCAAGCATAGACAAATACATATCCGGATAACTGAAATGTGCCAGATTGACAAATAAGATGCCGAAAATCGCCATTCCTCTCAGCACATCAAGCACACCGATCCGCTCATTTGTTAAAGTCGGCTGTAATGAAGACATAGCCATCACGCTCCTTTTTTCTGTACCTTAAGGGTAGGAAAAAATGAAGCGCGGTAACATCGATTTAGGTGTCAGGCCGGCATGAAAACCTTACAATCTTGTCATCTTTATGGTTTCATCACCTTTAAATCTAATGCTTCGATATTCTGCAAAATGCGATCAAAGCGCAAAGCCTGAGGCTCACATGGGAAGATGTGGCCTTCATACGGGTCGCCTAACGTCCGGAAAAACGGTTCAAATAAACCAGGAACCAATACGCCCACCATCTTTGTATAGTGAGAATCAAGGCGATAGGAGTGAACGGTATTTGCAGGGACATGCAGGAAATCTCCCGGATTCAGCTGAATTTCCTGGCCATCTGTCCACATCGTCATCTGGCCTTCAAGGCAATAAAATGTTTCTGTATGATATTCATGGTAGTGATCAACGATTCGGTCACCTTTAGGGCCTTCAGATGATACGACGATAAACTGGCCATCTGTATTTTTTTGTGCAGCCACAATGCGGTGAAGCTGATCTCCAGTCAACAGACGATCTCCTTCTCCAGATTCAAGAACGTATGGAACCGCTCCATCTGGCAGCTCTGTAAGTTCCGCTAATTTGGCCGAACATGCAGGCTTTGCTTCATCTAGAAATACAATGTCCGCTACAGCGGCTGCTTCTGCAAATCGCTCGTTTGAGACTTCTTTGATTGCGTACGGCGGATGTTCAGCGTGATCATACGGATTCCCAATAACGGAATACAAGTGCGCTACGTTTCCTTTCATCGTGTAAGATACCAGTCTTGTTCTGTGGCTCTGCATCCGGTAGCTGTGCGGTGTTCCCGCCGGAATGTTCGCATAATCACCTGATATTAATAAATAGCGTTCACCGTCAAGTGTCAGTTCCAGTTTCCCGTCCAAAACGAGAATTCCTTCATGTGTGTCCTTGTGGACGTGAAGCGGAAAGGCATCTCCTTTTCCCCCGGAAAGAAGCACGATCTCAAACAAATCACCTGTGCTCCTCCCATTCGCCATCACCGTGGCAACCTGTCTGCCGAACAGATAGCGCTCGCCTTCTCCGCTCCGGAGCAAATAAGGCATTTTTTCTTTAGGCAATGAATGTGTACATAATGTTTTCATATTATCATTTCCTCCAATTTAGACCAGTCTATATATTATCATTCATTTGTCTAGACCGTTCTATATAATTGTAGGAGAAAGGATAACAAAATGCTACCCTTTTTTTCTCACCAGCACTGGTATTTGTTCGGCAATGAGAAGAAGAGGCGTTTTGTCTTTATTCGTTAACGAAAGCATGATGCCGCCCTCAATCATCGAATTAATCAGCGTTCCAAGCTGATTTGCTTCTTCATCTGCAAATCCGTTTTCCATTAATTTTCTGGCAAAAACCGCTTCCCAGCTTTTAAACACCTTCATGCAAACCGTCCGCAGCGGTTCACTGATTAACGCTGTCTCACTCGCCAGCAAACCGACTGGAATACCTTTAATGCTTTCTGTGTTATCAAATTGGCTGGCTGTTTTTTTGATAAAAAGCTGAATCGCTTCAACAGGATCAGAGGATTCATCCATGCTTTGCTGTATCAGATGTTCAACGATCTTACCTGTATATGTAACCGCTTCAATTGCTAATTCTTCTTTGCCATTCGGAAAAAAGTGATAAAGCGATCCTTTTGGAGCACCGCTTTCTTTTACAATCTGGTTCAAACCTGTCGCGTGATATCCTTGCAGCTGGAACAGACGTGACGCCGTGTGAAGGATTTTTTCACGTGAATCTCCTCTGCTAGTCATTAAAACATTCCCTCCTAGGTATGGTAGAGCGACTTATATAATATAAAAAAGAACCCTGTGATTGTCAAAAGGGGTAAGACCCTTCCGGATGGGGTAATGTACAAAAACAGCGTCTAGGAGGGATCTCTCAATGACAATCGATCATTCAGTCACGAATACAGAGCAGCTTGAACAACAGAACCCCGGCATGAAAACGAAGATCAAACTGAAAAAACTCAAGGATCAGGTGATCGTCATTACCGGCGCTTCAAGCGGAATCGGACTTGTCACGGCGAGAATGGCAGCTGAAAAAGGCGCAAAGGTCGTGGCAGCAGCGCGAAATGAAGAGGCGCTGAAGGAGCTCACTGATGAACTTAAGGAAAAAGGGCACGACGCCATATGGGTAAAGGCGGATGTCGGAAAAGAAGAGGACGTCAACCGCATCGCAGAAACCGCGATCAGCACATTCGGCCGCTTTGACACATGGGTCAACAATGCGGCCGTCTCGACTTTCGGACATGCCATGGACGTCACCGTTGAAGACATGAAGCGCATGTTCGACACAAATTTCTGGGGACCTGTTTACGGAACAAGAGCTGCTGTCAAACACTACACTGGCAGAGGTGTGCCGGGCGCACTCATTAATGTAGGAAGCCTGTTCGGAGACAGGGGAACGGTCATTCAATCCACATATGCATCTGCCAAATTTGCGCTTCACGGCTGGACGGAAAGCATCCGAATGGAGCTTGAAAAGGAACAGGCGCCCGTCTCGGTAACGCTCATCCACCCGGGCAGAATTGACACACCATATAACGAGCATGCGCACAGCTACCTCGACAAACAGCCGGCTCATTACCGCTCCATGATCTATCCGCCGGAAGCGGTCGCCGAAGCGATCCTGTTTGCCGCCGAACACCCTAAGCGCGACATGTACATCGGCTCACAGGCCAAAGCCATCGCCATGCTGGGCGCGCTTTTTCCTCGTCTGACCGACAGACTGATGGAAAAAATCATGTATCACAGCCAGCATGCCGAAAGACCGTCCAATCCGAGAGAAGAAAGCGCTCTTTATGATGCTGGCTGCGGTATGCATGACAGAGGCACAAATAAAGGATGGATGAGGTCAAGAAGCTACTACACAAAAGCGACGAAGCGCCCAATTGTATCGGCGGCTGTTGTTGCCGGACTAGTGGCTTGGGCTGCCGCCAAACGATGCAGATAATCTCTGACCATAAGAAAAACCCATGCTGTTCCAGCGAACCATGGGTTTTTCAGCTGTTAATCGATAAAAGCCTTGTTCATACGCTGCAGCAGCTCGCCAAACATCTCTTTTTCCTGTGTTGACCATTCTTTCAGCATCTGTTCATAACGTTCAAGGCGCTTTTGCTGATCGGCTTTTAATAGTTGTTTGCCGAGTTTTGTAATGGTAAACAGGCTGACTCTCCCATCAGATGGGTCTGAGAAACGATAGATAAGCTCCTTTGCCTCTAATGCAGCTGCTTGTCTTGAAAGAGTAGAAATATCAAGCTTAAACGATTCTGCCAATTCCTTAACACGAGCAGGCCCAAACTCATCCAATTGTCTCAGTAATAAGTACGAAGATCTCTCCAAATTCCCTGTTCTTTTCTCTGATTGATCCAGATAAACAGCTCTCCTGATAAAAGTCGTCAGCTCATATTCAATTAATTCAACTGGATTTTGATTTTGCAATCGCTCTCGCTCCCTATTCCAATCTCCGGCATTGACAACATCATATATACTTGTATAATACAAATGTACATTAACTGAATAAATACAAGTCGTTATATGACTAAATCAATCATTATACTTGTATAGTACAATCATATAAAAAGAAAGTAAAGCGATTCCTCAGAACCATCCTAGAAGCAAGCACCAGAAAGGAGGAAGCTGTTCTGATTGGAGAGCAGCACTTGATGTGAAAGTCATACGAATTATCTTGCAAGTGTTGATATTATATGTATTTTTTATGATCGGGGAAGCCATTCAGCATCTGTTTCATTTACCCGTGTCAGGAAGCATCGTTGGATTGGTATTGCTTCTGATCTGCTTGGGCCTCCGTATTGTTCCCGTCTCCATCATTGAAGACGGAGCAGGGTTTTTATTATCCTTCCTTCCATTGTTGTTCATCCCGGCAATGACAGGAGTGATAAACTATCCGTCTCTCATTTCATTCAATGGCCTGATGCTGCTGATTACAGTCGTTCTGAGCACCATCGTCACGATCATTGCGGCTGGATTCGCCAGCCAGCTATTAGAGAAAAAAGCAAAAAAACGGGAGGAGAAAGAGAAATGCAGCAAGCATGTATCGCGATCATTATAATTCTTTTAACAGTTGCCGCTTATTTAGCGATGGTCAAACTCTATAAGCGATTCCCGCTTCCATTTCTGATCCCCGTTCTGACAACGACCATTTTGATTGTAGCGGTTTTGATGATGTTCCATGTTTCCTATGAAGGCTATATGATCGGGGGGAAATGGATCAATTCTTTGCTTGGGCCGGCTGTCGTGGCACTGGCCTATCCGCTTTATAAACAATGGCATATTATTGTCAAACATTGTGTTCCAATTCTAGGCGGCGTCCTGGTCGGATTATGCATGGGAATGATCAGCGGGCTGATCTTCGCAGAAGCATTCGGGATTGATCATGATCTCTTATTATCCATTCTGCCAAAGTCGATCACAACCCCTGTCGCTATTCAGATCGCCGCCGGTCTTGGCGGCGTCCCTTCCATGACAGTCGTATTTGTCATGATTGCGGGCTTTTCAGGCGTCATCCTCGGGCCGCTTTTCCTAAAATGGCTTCGCATACGCAGCTCCCTTGGACAAGGCATTGCATTAGGCAGCGCCTCCCATGCACTGGGCACCTCCAAAGCATTGGAATATGGGGAATTGGCCGTATCCATGAGTTCCGTCTCCATGACGCTTTGTGCGGTGCTCGGCTCATTCTTCGGCCCGCTCGTCGTCTGGCTGTTTCATATTTAACAAAGAAAGACTGCCCCGGGGGAGGGCAGTCTTTTTCGTTTAAGAAGCAAAAAAATCAATCAGCGGCTGAAAGTCCTTAGATAAATCAACGTCATTCGGTTCTGCTTGAAGCAGGCGGTCAATCATACGCTCCAGCTCCTCAACATCATTCTTATCCGTATATTCAATGAAGTTTAAGCTTTCAAGCCAATCCCGATATGAATGTTTGGCTTTGCCATAGCTGTTTCCAAAGACAAGGCAAGGTGTTTTGGTGATAATCGAGAAAATCATCGCGTGAAGGCGGTCGGTAATCACCAATTTACTGGAGCCGATGCGGTCCAGCATCTCCATAAAATGCTTTTCACGATCAGCGTAATCGATGGTGTCTACCGTATCCAGCACCGTATCGGTACGCTCTGTGTAAGTTGTTTTTTCTGCCCATTGCTTCATCTGTGAAATAAAATCTTCGTCAGTCACTTTCTCCTTATCCGCTCTTAAAATAAAGAGAACGCCGTCCCGCTCGAGCTCTCGAGGCACAATATCCAAGGAAAGCACCATGTCCGGTGTAAAGATCACATTGGAGTTGAAGGTCTCTTTCACAACATCCAGTGTTTGCGTCTCACGCGCAGCAATCGTTAAATTTGTATTTTGATGGTACGCATCCTGTGTTTTTTTCTTTTCCTTCTGTCCTTCCTCTGTATCCTCAAAATAAACGGATTGTGGCAGAGAAATTGATTTGTAGTCTTTAAACGCCGAAAAGACCTTTCTTCTGTCTTCCTCAATATCGAGATAAAGGTTTCCTAAGTTCCCTCCGCCTGTAAAGCAGACAATATCGTCTTCACGAATGATCTCCTTCACCAGTTCAATGCCCTCATCCGTCGCATAATCCATAATCTCAATGTATTCATAATACGGAAAATGATTTTTAACAAATTTCTCTTCCGCATACGCAATCGCTTGGTCGCCAATATTTGTGTAACTAGGGGAACCAAACAAAAATACTTTTCGTTTATCATTTAACAGAGCTTCCGGCTCCACATTTGGCGCAATGCCTTTTACTAGTTTTTTGCCTTTGATTTCTTGTACAGTCATATCTGCGTCCTCCTTCTGGGATGAATTCCTCATTGTGTGTTAACTGTCTCTACCCAAAAAGAAGGATGGCTATGCATTGGCATGTGCATCGGCTATATCAGAAACATCGTTTTCGCCAATTTGATAGACGCTGCAATGTCCCGCGCCGTTCTTTCCATATATTCCGCGGCATGTTCAAACGCATCTTCTAGCGGCACGGCTCCGGGGACGATGCTGAAAAGCGCATCGATTCCGTGTTGATAGACGGCATCACTGTCACGTGATACTGATCCCGCAATACCGATGACAGGCACATCGTATGATTTAGCCGCCTTGGCTACGCCGATCGGCGTTTTTCCATGAACCGTTTGGCTGTCGATCCGTCCCTCGCCGGTAATCACAAGATCTGCATCCTGAACGATACTTTCAAAATCAACCGCTTCAAGGACAATATCAATGCCTCTTTTCAGGTCAGCCTGAAGATAAGTCAGCAGGCTCCATCCAAGACCGCCCGCTGCACCGGCACCCTCTGTATCTCGGAAGGTTGATCCGAGCTCTTTTTCTGCCATATCAGCGAAATGGCTTACGTTCTGTTCTAGTACATCCAGCATGTCGGCCGTCGCGCCTTTTTGCGGTCCGAAAACAGCCGTAGCACCCTTTGGTCCTGTTAACGGATTGTCCACGTCACAGGCAACTTCCAGTTTGACATTCCGCAATCTGGAATCAAGCCCGCTCACATCTATTGATGCAAGCTGAGATAACGCGCCGCCCCCCGGGCCAATCTCGCTGCCTGAGTTATCAAGAAGCCTTCCGCCCAATGCCTGAATCATCCCGGCTCCCCCGTCGTTCGTGGCGCTTCCGCCGATTCCGATGATCAAACGCTCCGCTCCTGCATCAAGAGCTGCCCCGATTAATTCTCCCGTTCCCCTTGTTGTAGTGATGAGCGGATTTTGCTTATCTACAGGCACCAGATGCAGCCCTGAAGCAGCAGCCATTTCAATCACAGCTGTTCTCCCATCTCCCATCATGCCAAAGAAAGCTCTCACCGGTTCCCCCAGCGGCCCTGTGACAACTTGCTCTATGATCCTTCCGTTGGTCGCATCGACCAGAGATTGAACGGTTCCCTCGCCGCCATCCGCCACCGGCAATTTTCTGTAATCAGCACCCGGAAAGACCGACTTGAAACCTCTTTCTATCGCGTCTGCGGCCTCCAGAGCTGATAAGCTTTCCTTAAAAGAATCAGGTGCAATGATGATTTTCATCCAAATCGCCTCTTTCAAAACATGATTCACTTATGCTAGTTATCTCCAATGTACCATATTCCATTTAGAAATAAATACCATAATGATTGGGAAAAATTTTATTAAAAATTAGAAATGAAAGTGTTTGCATAAAAGAAATATTCACGTTATCATACTTGTATACAAGTATACTTCTTGAGTGAGGAAGGTGAGTGTATGCTAGACTCCAAAGACCTGTTGTATCCCGCAAAATGGCTCTCAAAAGCGTCAACCGGAGTTCGTGTCGCATACGAGCTGAGAATGCGGATCGTTTCAGGCCTGATTGAAAGCGGTACCATTTTATCAGAAAATACAATCGCCGCCGAGTTTTCAGTAAGCCGTTCGCCGGTTCGCGAAGCGCTAAAAATTCTCGCATCCGAAAAAATCATCCGCTTAGAACGAATGGGAGCGGTCGTAATTGGTTTAACTGAGAAGAAAATCGCGGAAATTTATGATGTGCGGTTACTATTAGAAACATTTGTCTTTGAACGGCTTGTCAAAATAGACATTGAGCCTTTAGTTAAGGATCTCAGCAAAATTCTTGAAATGATGAAAGTCTCAATCAAATATGAGGACGCTGACGAATTTTCATTTCAAGATGTGCTGTTCCATGAAACCATTATCCGAGCGATTGATCATTCATACATTCAGATGATCTGGAACAATCTAAAACCCGTCATGGAAAGCTTTATTCTTTTATCGATGCGGGTACGGTTAAAGGAAAAGTATGAAGACTTCACAAGGATTTTAGATAACCACGAGCTTTATATTCAAGCCATCAAAACAAAGGATAGGGCGCTGATGATTCAGTCTCTTCACCAAAACTTTGATGATGTGCAGGATAAGGTAGAAGACCTATGGCTCTCACAACAAATGCTGGCAAAAGGAGCTGAATACAGCAATGACTAGTTATATGTTAGGAATCGATATCGGCACGACAAGCACAAAAGCTGTGCTGTTCAGTGAAAACGGGGATGTGGTACAGAAAGAAAGCATCGGCTACCCCCTCTATACACCGGACATCTCAACAGCTGAACAAAACCCGGAAGAGATATTTCAGGCAGTCATCCATACAACAGCGAGAATTACAAAACAGCATCCCGAAAAACAGATCTCTTTCATTTCGTTCAGCAGCGCCATGCACAGCGTCATTGCAATCGACGAAAATGACAAGCCGCTGACGCCATGCATCACATGGGCCGACAACCGAAGTGAAGGCTGGGCGCATAAGATCAAAGAGGAATTGAACGGACATGACGTGTACAAACGTACGGGAACACCGATTCATCCGATGGCACCGTTAAGTAAAATTGCCTGGATCACGAATGAAAGGAAAGAAATCGCTTCCAAGGCAAAAAAATATATCGGCATCAAAGAATACATTTTTAAACAGCTGTTCAATGAGTATGTCATCGATTACTCATTGGCATCAGCGACAGGCATGATGAACCTGAAAAGCTTGGCTTGGGACGAAGAGGCACTGCGCATCGCAGGCATCACGCCGGATCACTTATCCAAACTCGTGCCGACAACCGAGATCTTTCAGCACTGCAGCCCGGAAATAGCGATCCAAATGGGAATCGATCCGGAAACGCCTTTTGTCATCGGGGCCAGCGACGGCGTGCTGTCCAACCTCGGCGTCAACGCCATTAAAAAGGGAGAAATCGCCGTCACCATCGGTACAAGCGGTGCCATCCGGACGATTATTGACAAGCCGCAAACCGATGAAAAAGGGAGAATTTTTTGCTATGCCTTGACGGACAAGCATTGGGTTATTGGGGGACCTGTGAACAATGGGGGCATCGTCCTTCGCTGGATCAGAGACGAGTTTGCCTCCTCC
Source organism: Bacillus sp. LM 4-2 (assembly GCF_000978495.1). Classification (NCBI taxonomy): domain Bacteria; kingdom Bacillati; phylum Bacillota; class Bacilli; order Caryophanales; family Bacillaceae; genus Bacillus; species Bacillus sp. LM 4-2. Next base: position 3,970,287 of record NZ_CP011101.1, read on the forward strand.
GAAATCGAAACAGCGACACGGCTGGGCATTGATCCATATGACGTGCTGACGAAAATTGCCCAACGCGTCAGACCCGGTTCTGACGGTCTGCTGTTCCACCCATATCTCGCCGGAGAACGCGCTCCGTTGTGGAATCCGGATGTACGCGGCTCATTTTTCGGCCTGACCATGTCGCATAAGAAAGAGCATATGATACGCGCGGCATTGGAAGGCGTCATTTACAACCTGTACACGGTGTTCTTGGCGTTAACTGAATGCATGGATGGCCCGGTAACCCGCATCCAAGCGACAGGGGGTTTTGCAAGGTCAGAGGTTTGGCGCCAAATGATGTCTGATATCTTCGAATCAGAGGTTGTCGTTCCAGAAAGCTACGAAAGCTCATGTCTCGGCGCCTGCATTTTAGGCCTGTATGCAACAGGAAAAATTGACTCTTTCGACGCCGTGTCCGACATGATCGGCAGCACATACAGACATACGCCGATTGAAGACTCAGCCAAGGAATACAGAACATTAATGCCGATTTTCATCAATCTATCAAGATTATTAGAAAATCAATATACACAAATTGCAGATTATCAGAGGGGCTTAATCACACACAAATAGTACATGACATGAAGGGGAGGGCATTACCATGCCGTTAATCATCGTTGCACTTGGGATCTTAGCATTACTATTTCTGATTATGGGCTTAAAATTAAACACATTTATTTCCCTGCTGGTCGTATCGTTCGGCGTGGCACTGGCACTCGGGATGCCGTTCGATAAAGTTGTCAGCTCCATCGAAGCAGGAATAGGGGGAACTCTTGGCCACATCGCGCTCATCTTTGGACTCGGTGCGATGCTGGGCAAGCTGATCGCGGATTCAGGAGGCGCACAGCGCATTGCGATGACGCTCGTCAACAAATTCGGTGAGAAAAATATTCAATGGGCCGTTGTCATTGCCTCATTTATTATTGGGATTGCGTTATTTTTTGAAGTAGGACTGGTTCTATTAATTCCGATTGTCTTTGCGATTTCAAGAGAATTGAAGATTTCTATTTTATTTCTCGGAATCCCGATGGTCGCGGCACTATCCGTCACACACGGTTTCCTGCCGCCGCACCCGGGACCTACGGCGATCGCCGGTGAGTATGGCGCAAACATTGGAGAAGTGCTGCTGTACGGCTTTATCGTTGCTGTTCCGACAGTGCTCATTGCAGGGCCGTTATTTACAAAGTTCGCGAAAAAAATCGTTCCTGCATCATTTGCGAAAAACGGCAATATTGCATCACTCGGCACACAAAAAACATTTAACCTTGAAGAAACACCCGGCTTTGGAATCAGTGTCTTTACTGCAATGCTCCCGATTATCATCATGTCGGTCGCGACCATTATCGACCTGCTTCAAGAAACAATCGGGTTTGAAGATAACGGAGTTTTAGCTTTTATCAGATTGATTGGAAACGCATCGACTGCTATGATTATTTCGTTATTGGTCGCAGTCTATACAATGGGCATCAAGCGCAATATTCCAGTCAAAACCGTGATGGATTCTTGTTCAACTGCCATTTCACAAATCGGCATGATGCTTTTGATCATCGGAGGAGGCGGCGCCTTCAAACAAGTGCTGATCAACGGCGGTGTCGGCGATTACGTAGCAGACTTATTCAAAGGAACGGCATTATCGCCAATCATTCTGGCATGGCTCATCGCAGCGATCCTGCGCATTTCTCTAGGATCAGCGACTGTTGCCGCACTAAGCACAACAGGTCTGGTCATTCCGTTATTGGGCCATTCTGATGTTAACCTGGCGTTAGTCGTACTCGCAACAGGAGCCGGAAGTGTCATCGCTTCACACGTCAATGACGCCGGCTTCTGGATGTTCAAGGAATACTTCGGATTAAGCATGAAAGAAACATTTGCCACATGGACATTGCTGGAAACCATTATTTCCGTTGCTGGACTGGGATTCATTTTATTGTTAAGTTTAGTTGTATGAAATTAAGAAGGAGCTGTAACACATGTTCAATACGATTGGTGTCATAGGCTTAGGCGTAATGGGAAGCAACATCGCCTTAAACATGGCAAATAAAGGCGAAAACGTCGCTGTCTATAATTACACCAGAGATTTAACGGACCAGCTTATCCAAAAGCTGGATGGACAATCTCTCAGCCCGTATTACGAGCTTGAGGACTTTGTTCAATCGTTAGAAAAACCAAGAAAAATCTTTTTGATGGTCACAGCGGGAAAACCCGTAGATTCCGTCATCCAATCATTAAAGCCTTTGCTTGAAGAAGGCGACGTCATCATGGACGGAGGAAACTCCCACTATGAAGACACAGAAAGAAGATATGACGAGCTGAAGGAAAAAGGGATCGGCTACCTGGGAGTCGGCATTTCCGGCGGTGAAATCGGCGCATTAACAGGACCTTCCATCATGCCGGGCGGAGATCGCGACGTCTATGAGAAAGCCGCTCCTATCCTGACGAAAATCGCAGCTCAAGTCGGAGATGCCCCTTGTTGTGTCTATATCGGACCAAAAGGGGCAGGGCACTTTACAAAAATGGTGCACAACGGCATTGAATATGCAGACATGCAGCTGATTGCAGAAGCGTATACGTTTCTAAGAGAAACGCTTCGTCTGCCGCTAGATGAAATTGCATCTATTTTTGAAACATGGAATCAAGGTGAGCTGAAAAGCTATTTAATAGAGATTACAGCTGAGATTTTACGCAAAAAAGACGAAAAAACAGGACAGCCTCTGATCGATGTCATCCTTGATAAAACCGGACAAAAAGGCACTGGAAAATGGACGAGCATGCAGGCGATTGATAACGGCATCCCGTCCACGATCATCACAGAGTCCTTGTTCGCCCGCTACTTGTCATCCTTAAAAGAAGAACGGATGGCAGCTCAAGACGTATTAGCAGGCCCGGAATCCGAAGAAAAACACTTGGATAAAGACACCTGGATTGAATACGTCAGACAGGCTCTTTACATGGGGAAAGTATGCGCCTATGCACAAGGCTTTGCCCAATATAAGATGTCATCTGAGCTTTACGGCTGGAATCTGCCGCTCAAAGACATTGCCTTGATTTTCCGAGGCGGCTGCATCATCCGCGCTGATTTCCTAAACGTGATCAGCGAAGCATTCAGTGAGCAGCCAAATCTGGCAAACCTGATGATCGCGCCTTATTTCACAGATAAGCTCCACGACTATCAAACAGGCCTGCGAAAAGTCGTTTGCGAGGGTATCAGCACCGGAATCTCTTTCCCATGCTTAACTACCGCGCTCTCTTATTACGACGGCTACCGCACAGGGCGTTCCAATGCGAACCTCTTGCAGGCGCAGCGCGATTACTTTGGCGCTCATACGTACGAACGGACTGATATGGACGGCGTCTTCCATACGAATTGGTCTGAATAACCTGTCATCAAAAACACGGTCAGTTTTCAACTGAACCGTGTTTTTTTCTTCTATCCCAAACAACAGAAGACATAAGTTATGTTTTAAATATCATAAACAGTGATACAATAATAGCTAGAAACAATCCCCAAGATCATCATGTGACAGCAGCTTGCTGTTCCGTTCTATTCTGCTTTTGGCCATTGTCCTTTGCCCTTGACCATGGTGTCATAAAATGTTCAAATGCCAAAACGGCCTGTCATTCTGATTTACAAAAGTCCCTGAAAACCTTGTCTAATTGAGAATCAGCCTCTCATTTGTTATAAAAGAAATGCATAAATCCTACCTGTCACACCTTTAGTAAGATGAAAAAAAGTAGGTTATGGCTTGACAAAAAATATATATTAATTAATAATTCATATATAATTAGAATTATTATTGAAAGCGATTATGCTTTCTAATACATTTTTAGGAGGAATATACATTATGTCTTTAATCGGTAAAGAAGTACTTCCATTCGAAGCAAAAGCATTCAAAAACGGTGAATTCATCGATGTAACAAACGAAGATTTGAAAGGCCAATGGAGCGTATTCTGCTTCTACCCAGCAGATTTCTCTTTCGTATGCCCAACTGAGCTTGAAGATCTTCAAGAACAATATGCTGCTCTTAAAGAATTAGGTGTTGAAGTATACTCTGTTTCTACAGATACTCACTTCGTACACAAAGGCTGGCATGACAGCTCTGAAAAAATCAGCAAAATCACTTACGCAATGATCGGTGACCCATCTCAAACGATCTCTCGCAACTTCGATGTTCTTGACGAAGAAACTGGCCTTGCTGACCGCGGAACATTCATCATCGATCCAGACGGCGTTATCCAAACTGTTGAAATCAATGCAGGCGGTATCGGCCGTGACGCAAGCAACCTTGTAAACAAAGTAAAAGCAGCTCAATACGTTCGTCAAAACCCAGGTGAAGTTTGCCCGGCTAAATGGGAAGAAGGCGGCGAAACTCTTACACCTAGCCTTGATCTAGTAGGTAAAATCTAAGGAGTGCATTCAATTGGTACTTGATGCAAACATCAAAGCACAATTAAATCAATATATGCAGCTAATTGAGAATGACATTGTTCTCAAAGTTAGCGCAGGCGAAGATGACACTTCTAAGGACATGCTGGCTCTCGTTGATGAGCTGGCTTCCATGTCATCGAAAATTTCAGTTGAAAAAGCTGAATTAAACAGAACGCCAAGCTTCAGTGTCAATCGTGTCGGAGAAGACACTGGCGTGACTTTCGCCGGTATCCCTCTGGGCCACGAATTCACATCATTAGTGTTGGCGCTGCTCCAAGTGAGCGGCAGACCGCCTAAGGTGGACCAAAAAGTCATTGATCAGGTGAAGAAGATCAGCGGTGAATACCACTTCGAATCTTATATCAGCCTGACATGCCACAACTGTCCTGATGTTGTACAAGCTTTAAACATGATGAGCGTGCTGAACCCGAACATTACGCACACGATGATTGACGGTGCAGCATACAAAGCAGAAGTTGAAAGCAAAAACATCATGGCAGTGCCGACCGTTTACCTGAATGGCGAATCCTTCGGAAGCGGCCGTATGACGCTTGAAGAAATCCTTGCGAAAATGGGCAGCGGCGCAGATGCATCTGAGTTTGCTGACAAAGAGCCGTTTGACGTTCTTGTTGTCGGAGGCGGACCTGCTGGTGCAAGTGCAGCGATCTACACTGCACGTAAAGGCATCCGCACTGGGGTTGTCGCTGAACGCTTCGGCGGACAGGTTCTCGACACCATGAGCATCGAAAACTTCATCAGCGTCAAAGCGACGGAAGGACCGAAGCTTGCGGCAAGTCTTGAAGAGCATGTGAAGGAATATGATATTGATGTCATGAACCTTCAGCGTGCGAAACGCCTTGAGAAGAAAGATCTGTTCGAACTTGAACTCGAAAACGGCGCTGTTCTGAAAAGTAAAACAGTGATCCTTTCAACAGGTGCACGCTGGCGCAATGTCAACGTACCAGGTGAACAAGAGTTCAAAAACAAAGGTGTCGCATACTGCCCGCACTGTGATGGGCCATTGTTTGAAGGCAAAGACGTAGCGGTAATCGGCGGCGGAAACTCTGGTATTGAAGCAGCGATTGACCTTGCAGGTATTGTCAATCATGTTACTGTGCTAGAGTTCGCACCGGAACTGAAAGCAGACGAAGTCCTGCAAAAACGTCTCTACAGCCTGCCTAACGTTACTGTCGTGAAAAACGCACAAACAAAAGAAATCACAGGCGATCAGAGCGTTAACGGCATCACATACGTAGACCGCGAAACAGGCGAAGAAAAACACGTTGAACTTCAAGGTGTATTCGTCCAAATCGGTCTCGTGCCAAACACAGAATGGTTAGAAGGAACGGTTGAACGCAACCGCATGGGCGAAATTATTGTCGACAAACACGGCGCAACAAGCGTACCAGGCTTATTTGCTGCCGGCGACTGCACAGACAGTGCGTACAACCAAATTATTATTTCTATGGGATCAGGTGCAACTGCCGCCCTCGGCGCGTTTGATTACCTAATCCGTAACTAATATAAGAAATCCGCTATATTGCCAGATTGGCAGGATAGCGGATTTTTCTTTTTCTACAGAAAAAAACCGAACCAGGCACTACGGTAAAAGTGCTCGATTCGAGCGCTTCTTATAGTTCCTCACCATTCGTTTGAATGACATTTTTATACCACTCAAAGGAGTCTTTCTTATATCGTTTCATGGATCCGTTTCCTTCATTGTCACGATCAACATAGATCATGCCGTAGCGTTTTTTCATTTCGCCAGTTGTGAAGGAGACAATATCAATAATGCCCCACGGCGTGTAGCCAATTAAATCAACACCATCGTACGTGACCGCTTTTTTCAATGCTTCAATATGCGATTTTAAATATTGAATGCGTTCCGGATCATGAACCTTGCCGTCCTCCTCCAGCGTATCCACTGCGCCAAAGCCATTTTCAACGATGAATAACGGGATTTGGTATCGGTCATAAAAACGATTTAACGTATATCTCAACCCGGTTGGATCAATCGCCCATCCCCAGTCACTCGAAGTGATGTACGGATTTTCGACACCATTCGGCAAGCCGCCATTTACAATATCGCCAGTGTTATCATTTTTCACATCGCTTTTCACAGTTGTTGACATGTAATAGCTGAAGCCTAAGTAATCGACGGTTCCGTTTCTTAAAATCTCATCATCGCCGTCTTCGAATGTGATGTTGTAGCCTTCGCGTTCAAATTCCTTCAACGCGTAGCTTGGATAATAACCGCGAACCTGCACATCAGGGAAGAAATAGCGCTGCCTCATTTCTTCTTCAGCCAGCATCACATCTTTAGGATTGGAGGAGAAAGGATAAATCGGCACGTGTGATACCATAGCTCCGATCTGGAACTCTGGATTGATGTCTTTTCCTTTTGCCACTGCTAATGCGCTCGCCACTAATTCGTGGTGCGCCGTTTGATACATGACTTCCTTGGCGTTTTCGTTTTCGCCAACTACAACACCTGAATTCGTCCATAGGAACAGCGGATTGTTCACATCCATTTGGTTGTTGATCTCGTTAAATGTCATCCAGTACTTCACTTTCTCTTTGTAACGGGTAAAGCAAGCCTCTGCAAAGTTGACGAAGAAGTCCACGACTTTCCGGTTTCTGAAGCCGCCATATTCTCTTGCCAGGTGCAGCGGCATTTCAAAGTGAGACAGGGTAATGACCGGCTCGATCCCATGCTTCAGCAATTCATCAAACACATCATCATAAAACTGCAAACCCGCTTCGTTCGGTTCAGCCTCATCGCCTTTCGGAAAAATGCGGCTCCAGCCGATGGACGTCCGCAGGCATTTTAATCCCATTTCCGCAAACAAAGCGATATCTTCCTTGTATCTGTGATAGAAATCAATGGCTTCATGGTTTGGATAAAATTCGTTTTCTTCAATCGTGTCCGTGATTTTTCTCGGCACGCCGTGCGCACCCGCTGTCATCACATCGACGACACTCGGCCCTTTACCGCCTTGATTCCATCCGCCTTCAAATTGGTGGGCAGCTAAAGCACCGCCCCATAAAAAATCCTTTGGCATGTTTCCCATGTTTAATTCCTCCTCAGCTTACGACTGTAAATATTTTTTGATGTAATGCACTTTCCTCAATCTCTTCAATGAAAGCTTTATCAAACTCAACAAGCACTTCGCCTTTTTTGACGGTATCGCCTTCTTTTACCTTCAAGGAAAAAGGAGTGCCGCCTAATGTCACCGTATCCAGCCCGATGTGCGCAAGCAATTCGACGCCGGACGCTGAACGCAGCTTTGTAGGCGCCACCATGACAACCGTAATGACGCCGGGATGGTGGCATCAATTTCACGATATCCTTCGCTTTAGGGGTAGACCGCTTCAGCACCAATCGAAGTCTGGTAGCGCAGCGAGAAGCCCCAATCACATTCTCTCCCCCGCCTACGGCCTCTAAAATGTCTTTTGCTAGTCTCGTATAATCTCTCACTTTCCCCGACATTTTCACCCACCCCTTCGTTTTGGTTACGCTTTCATTATAATTGTACCGGTATAATTTATCAATGCCGAAACAAAATATTTACGCACTAACTATAATTGTAAGCGGTTTATGCTATAATTTTGGCAGTGAAACTAAACGAATAAATGAGGAATGCGTATGTTAAAATACCAGCAAATTGCAGCGGAAATTGAAACATATATAGAAGAACACCAGCTTCAGCGGGGAGACAAACTGCCAGTCCTAGAAACCCTCATGGCCCAGTTTGAAGTCAGCAAAAGCACCATCACAAAGTCCCTAGAGCTACTAGAGCAAAAAGGCGCGATCTTTCAGGTCAGAGGAAGCGGAATTTTCGTCAGAAAACATAAACGAAAAGGCTATATCAGCCTTCTGTCGAATCAGGGATTTAAAAAAGACCTCGAGGATTTCAACGTCACCTCAAAAGTCATCGAACTGGACGTGAGAAAGCCAACACCGGAAGCGGCGGAAAATCTGAACATCGAAATAAACGAAGACATCTACTATGTCAAAAGGGTCCGCTACATCAACGGCCAGACCCTTTGCTACGAAGAATCCTATTACAACAAATCCATCGTGACGTATTTAAACAACGAAATCGTTTCCCACTCCATCTTCCATTACATCCGGGAAGGACTGGGGTTGAAGATTGGTTTTTCTGATTTGTTTCTGCACGTGGGCCAGCTTAATGAGGAAGAAGCGGAATATTTGGGATTAGAGGCTGGACTGCCGAAGCTGTATATAGAAAGTATTTTTCACCTGACAAATGGGCAGCCGTTTGATTACTCGAAGATTTCGTATAATTATAAGCAGTCGCAGTTTGTGGTGCAGGCTAATAGTTTTTTATTGTGAAATTCGGTATCTAATAGGATTTCTTTTAATAATTCTCCACCAAATATTATGTTCAAAAAAAGCTACTTCACTGTGAAGTAGCTTCCTTTATTAAATGCCCATTTTGATCCATCTAGTTTTAGAAAAGCGAAGGATAATCGCATTTATGATAATAATTGAAACTAAATACAAAATAATAAATAAAACATCATTACTCCCAAGTGTCATGTTATCAGATTGCAGCACTCTTTCTATTCGGGGATACATAGTGTTACCTGCCTCAAAAGGAGCAATGAAACCAAACGTTTTATTGCTTATAGCTACTAAGATAACAGAAGTCATCCAATAAACGATACTGACACCTATACTAATTAATATATTAGGACATAACATGCTTATAGTTCCGATAATTAGAATATACTGCAGTATAACTGCAGAAAATAAAAAAAGTAATAATGCAAAATGCGAAAAATCATGGTACATCAACGATATGATTAGCAGGCCTAGCGTTATAAATGCAAAACATTCCAAAAATAAAACAGCTATCTTTTTATAAAAGAAAGTATAGATGTTCTCTCCAATTAACTTGTAAAAGAGAATATTTTTGTTTGAATACTCTCTATTAATAAAGAAAGCTATAACAAATGAAAATAACATCAAACCAAACTGGGTCGCAACAGTATAGGAGCTAAAGAAAAACATTTCAGGTGTAACATTGCTGACTTTATCAATTCCAACAAGTAAAAAATAACCCAGCAAAAATAAAAATACAAACATTGCTCCTAAAATAATGATAACTTTGTTGCTAATACTCTTTTTAAACTCTAATTTCATCTCAAGCCCCCACTGTTTTATTACTCATTTATATACACTTCAATTAATTTATCCACTGAATGATATTGTTGAATTTCTTGGTGATTAAATATATAATAATCCCCTTCTATCGCCTTTAAATCAGACAAATCATGTGTAATGTTGATGATAATCTTCTCGGGGTTCTCCTGAATATACTTGTTTAAGAAGCCATGAATCTCTATAACCGTTTTTTTGTCTAATGAATTCGTTATTTCATCTAAAACAATAATATTTTTATCCTCTAATAAGAAACTGAGCAATTTTAATTTTTGCTTTTGTCCATCACTCAAATTTTTGATCAGAACTTTTCCATCAATATTATCCAGATTAAGTAAATGTGCGATTTTATCTATCATTTCTGCATCAAATTTTTTACTCAAAAAGTGTAATAAAAAGTCCTTAGAAACATCATTAGGTATATTCGAAGAGCTGGATATTAAAGAAACATTTTGACGAATATCTCTGCCGATTCTTTTGCTATTATTTAACAAAAAGTCTTTAGCAAGCTGTGATTTACCGACTCCATTTTTTCCGACAACGTGATTAATTTTCCCGCTCGAAAAATGCAAGTCGGTGTCCTGAAGTAACGTTTTGCCTTTCACTTTTAAAGTGTAATTCGCTATATTCATATACATACTCCTAGGAAATATTTGTATTTTCGAGGTACCTCTTTCGTTTCCGGTTTGGAACTGTAAGAAATGTTTTTCGATGATTAATCTGGATATCTTTTACTCTAGTTTACAATATATAACACTCAATGTACAACAACGGCAGTTTCCTCAAGGCAATTCCTTACAAGATAACCGACAACAAGCTAAATAAATGGATCGTCAATACCATATCAATGCATATTGATAACAACAATAAGGAGGATACTGAACCTTTTAGCCTAAGCCCTTGACTAAATAACCTCCTCCGTAGATTCTGCTGAAAGGTTTTTCAGCTCTAGCTGCCTTAATCTTTCACTCGTTTCAATTGTCTATAAAAGCAGTTATGCGGTACTATCATATAAAGGTCCAATGTTTAAAAATAATGTCATACTTTTAAATTCACCTTATCATGCACATGCTCATAAATAGGGGTTTATTCTAAAAAGGGGATGGACGATTTTGGAAAGCAAGTACCTAGATCTACTCGCACAAAAATACGATTGTGAAGAAAAAGTGGTAACAGAAATCATTAATTTGAAAGCGATATTGAACCTGCCAAAAGGCACCGAGCATTTTGTCAGTGATTTGCACGGGGAGTATCAGGCATTCCAGCACGTGCTGCGCAATGGTTCAGGACGAGTCAAAGAGAAGATACGCGACATCTTCAGCGGTGTCATTTACGATAGAGAAATCGATGAATTAGCAGCACTGGTCTATTATCCGGAAGACAAACTGAAGTTAATCAAACATGACTTTGATGCGAAAGCAGCATTAAACGAGTGGTATAAAGAAACGATTAACCGAATGATTAAGCTCGTTTCATATTGCTCCTCCAAGTATACCCGCTCCAAACTGCGCAAAGCACTGCCTACTCAGTTTGCTTATATTACGGAGGAGCTGCTATACAAAACAGAACAAGCAGGCAACAAGGAGCAATATTACTCCGAAATCATTGATCAGATCATTGAGCTTGGCCAAGCCGATAAGCTGATCACCGGCCTTGCTTACAGCGTTCAGCGGCTGGTGGTCGACCATCTGCATGTGGTCGGCGATATTTACGACCGCGGCCCGCAGCCGGATAGGATTATGGAAGAACTGATCAACTATCATTCTGTCGATATTCAGTGGGGAAATCACGATGTCCTTTGGATCGGAGCCTATGCCGGGTCCAAAGTGTGCTTGGCCAATATTATCCGCATCTGTGCCCGCTACGATAACTTGGATATTATTGAAGACGTGTACGGCATCAACCTGAGACTGCTGCTGAACCTGGCCGAAAAATATTACGATGATAATCCAGCATTCCGTCCAAAAGCAGACGACAACAGGCCAGAGGATGAGATTAAGCAAATCACAAAAATCCATCAGGCGATTGCGATGATCCAATTCAAGCTTGAGAGCCCGATTATCAAGAGACGGCCGAACTTTAATATGGAAGAGCGGCTGTTATTAGAGAAAATAGATTATGACAAAAATGAAATCACGCTGAACGGTAAAACATATCAACTGGAAAACACCTGCTTTGCGACGATTAATCCGGAGCAGCCAGATCAGCTATTAGAAGAAGAAGCAGAAGTCATAGACAAGCTGCTATTCTCTGTCCAGCATTCCGAAAAGCTGGGCCGCCATATGAATTTTATGATGAAAAAAGGCAGCCTTTATTTAAAATATAACGGCAACCTGTTGATTCACGGCTGTATTCCTGTCGATGAAAACGGCAATATGGAAACGATGATGATTGAGGATAAACCGTATGCGGGCCGTGAGCTGCTCGATGTATTTGAACGATTCTTGCGGGAAGCCTTTGCCCACCCGGAAGAAACCGATGATCTGGCGACTGATATGGCCTGGTATTTATGGACAGGCGAGTACTCCTCTCTCTTTGGAAAACGCGCCATGACAACATTTGAGCGGTATTTCATTAAAGAGAAGGAAACGCATAAAGAAAAGAAAAACCCGTATTATTATTTACGAGAAGACGAGGCAACCTGCCGAAACATCCTGGCAGAATTCGGCCTCAATCCAGATCACGGCCATATCATCAACGGCCATACACCCGTAAAAGAAATCGAAGGAGAAGACCCAATCAAAGCAAACGGAAAAATGATCGTCATCGACGGCGGCTTCTCCAAAGCCTACCAATCCACAACAGGCATCGCCGGCTACACGCTGCTATACAACTCCTACGGCATGCAGCTCGTCGCCCATAAACACTTCAACTCCAAGGCAGAAGTCCTAAGCACCGGAACCGATGTCTTAACGGTGAAGCGATTAGTGGACAAAGAGCTCGAGCGGAAGAAAGTGAAGGAAACGAATGTGGGTGAGGAACTGCTGCAGGAAGTTGCTATTTTGGAGAGTTTGCGGGAGTATCGGTATATGAAGTGAGGGATAGGATTTCACGATGATGATATGCTCCAGTAAAGGTAGGCAGAAAAAATAAAAAAACTGTTTGGTCAGGGACATGACGGAGATTATAATTTGGAAGAGTTGTTCGATTGGATAGATGAGGTGTTGGTGAAACTGCTATAAAAAAGTGAGTTTTTTGCTATAGAAAAAGACCAAAAGATTTTTTTCTTGGTCTTTTTTTACTTATATTTTTGATCAAGAATATTTAATTACCAAGTAAATATAACTTGATCTTCATAATAGAGTCAATTCAGCTGCTGACTCATGTATAATATTTTACATAATCATATACACACAATAGTTTTTTATAATCTGTTTCCTTTTTATTTTGAAAGCTTTTCAAGAAGGTTTCCAAATCAGAAATTTCAATTCTTCTAGCAAGAACCCCTTTGACTATAGCTGAAATTTTATTAGAATTTGAAATAGTTTGATCATCATATATACTCTGAATACTATGATGGTTAGGAGCGAAATCATTCAATTCTTTTAAGGATTTAATTTTAGCTAGCTGTATCTGTTTTAGCCGTTCGAAATTAGAAATTTCTTGTTGAATTCTAAAAAAACCAAATATAGGGAAAAATTGATTCCTTTGTATTCTATGTTTTTCAATTAATCTTAACAATTGGTGATTTGATTCCTCAATTATTTTAAAATAATTCATCATCATTTCTTCTGCAGTATGATATTCATATTTAATAGTTTTCAGGGATCCAATAGCTAATACTTTTTCTCCATTTTTTAAGCTATCAATATCCTCTGTTATACTAACCTTAATATCCCCTCCTGCAAAAATTTCCTTAACTACATTTTGAACTTTTCTAATGTCCATTGCAGAAACAGGTAAGCTTAGTTTCTCTAAATGTCTATAAAGTTCAGTATAGTTATCAGTTTTTAATTTGTTGATTCTAATAGTAGCCATTCCTTCAATATCAATATCATGTTCAACTACTTCTAAATTAGAGGAGTTTTCTTCATATTCTACTAACAAGAAATTACTTCTAATTTTTTTGGCCATTTCTGAAGAAGCATCAACATAAGTAAATATTGTTTTTAAGATGCTTTTGATATTTTTATCTCCTAAATTATAACCTAAAAAAATTATCGGGCTATGAATAAAAAGTGATAATAATTGTGCCCTTATTAGCTCATACTTTTCATTGAAAATTATATAATCGTTGTTAGTTATAATAATCTTATCAGGTTCATTAATACAACCATGTATTTTATATGCTGAACCATAAGGATTACTTAGCAAAATTTCATTACCTATAAGTGGTTTAAATTCGAATATATCTTCAATAAAAGTATCATAATTAGTTGTAATTATTGAACCAATATTTTTTCTAACCTTTTGTAATTCTAACATTTCCTCTCGTTTACTTTCTTTTATAGAATAATTGTTTAGGAGATCAGTAATAAACAATTTAAAACGGCTAATGTTTACACCCTTTTTAATATTTTCGTAAAACCTATCATTTATTTTTTTGAACTTACCATTTCTATCAGTTTGCAAGATTAAATCAAATTCTCTCTCGAGATCTGTTGCAATTTTTGGATAATCATATTCTCCGTTAACTTGGTATTTATATTTTAAATCATAATAAAACTCATCATTTCCTTTTAATTGGTTAGAGATATAAGATAATAATCCATCCCATGTAAATGAATTCTCTAAATATCTTAGGCTTATACCCGTTCCTACAAAGAGTATTGGATGGTTTTTAAAATTATTTACAAATTCGCCTATTTCCAAAATTCAACACCCCTTTTAAAGTAGTGTTATTTAATAAAAAGTCCAATCACGTTCATGTTTAGCATTCACTTATGATACATCTTTATTCCTCTATATATTTTTTTATTAAATTAAACAGGACAGGTAATTCTCCTCTTTCTTTAGATGTATACTGCTTCGCAATTAAAAATTTATTATAATGATCATCTAAAAAATTAAATATACGTTTTTTTTCATTATAAGGTACTAATTCTTTAGGTTCTAATATAGAGAATTCTTCATTTTTAACTCGTGAAGAGGTAGAACCTTCTTTAAATTTAAACTTATTAAAAATATCTTTTAGTTCTTGATCATCTGTGTTCATAACTACTTCTTTAATAGAATTATAATATTTTAAAGGACTTAAACAATCTTCCATCTCTGTAGGTGAGTAGTATCCCGATTTTGATACTGCTTGCAACTTAATAGTTCCATTTCTTTCAGGCTGAATTCTTGCTAGTTTTAATTTACCTTTTATGTCACTGCTTATTTCCAAATCATGCATTATATCATCAGTATCTATTAAACAGAGTACCTTACTTTCTATAGCTCTCTTTTCATCTTTTTCTAAGAAAGGAGTAAATAAATATCGATATACTTTAATTACATTACCACAACCACCAACACTTAATAATCGGAGGTTCTCAACTTCATTTAAATAATGAGATAAATAAAGTTTGTCATCACTCCCTTCACAAATAATCCAATTACACTGATCAGATCTAATTGAACTTAGTATTGATGATGTAAGATCGAAATAACTTTTCATCTGTATATCTTCAGGTAGAGATCCTCGTTTTTCAAAATAATTATTTAAATCAAATGTATTTATATAGACTTTATTCTCTCTTTCGGTCTTTACGTCTAAATGTTGTACATTTCCTATACTCGTTATAGGTAAAGAACCATACCAATGCGTTGTCAATAATAATTGATTCTTTCCTACAAGATTATATAACCTATCAAATTGTCCAAATGCTTTAGTAATATGTAGCGAATTTTCTGGTTCATCTATTGCCAATATTGTTTTTCTTTTGTTATTATCTGACTTATTTTGCAAGAATGCTGTAGCAATATCTATTAATGCGATTCTCTGTTCTCCAGAGCTCAATTCATATATCTCTTTTTTATCTTTTTTTAGGGTTCTAATAGAGAAATATGCTTCTAATATTCGATTTCTTACATCGGAAGGTTTCAAGTTCTTTTTATAATCATGCTCTACTTTGTAAGCATAACTTTCATCAATTAATCCTATTGTTTGATTTATTGTATTCATGTAATCATCTAAATTAGTGTTCAGATATTCCATCAAACTAACTTTTCTAGTTGTACCATTTTTCTTTGTAAAAGTTTTTTCATTTAATATATTATCAATTTCATACAGTATATCTGTACTCATTAAATCTTGCATTTCTTTATTTTCAATTTTAATGATTTCACTTGTAATAGACTCTACTGGTATGTATATATAAGAATAATACTCTCTTATAGCGTTAATTATCATTATATCCCGGCAATCAATTCCGCTTTCATTTAAACTATTATCTAAATGTGTAGTAAATGTACTATAGTATACTTTGGATTTTTCAGTATAATCTAAACCTAAAATGAAAAATAAATAGGTATCCTTACCGTATCTATATTTCAACTCATCTCGAAACTGAAAAAACTTCTCAAATACCTCATTATTCCTTAAATTACCATTAGCTTCCTCTGTTACCTCCCAGAAATAATTGCTAAGATTCAACAAGACTTGGTAATACTCTTCATCAATATTTTCTTTTATTTCATCTTTCCTTATTAGAAAAACTGGAGCAATAAAAGCCTCATCTGATTTTGTACTTTTCGTTCTATTCCAATAACCATTATTAAAAAAAGTATTTAAACTTTCTAATACTGAACTTTTCCCTACGGCATTATTGCCTATAAATAAAGTGAACGGATTTTCATAGTCGTTGCAGATAGGTATAAAGTTAAGTCCTTGGTAAATTTTGTAATGCCTACATAGAAGACCTACTATCATATTTGACACTCCTAAAATTTTATGCATTCCCTCTGTATCATTTCAAAATAGAAGTTGTACCTTATGTTTCCTGATGAAGAAGAAATGTTAGTACTTAGTTCTATTGTTCCGGATTTTAAATCAATTATTTCATCTTTCGATTTTCTCTAGCATAGATAATATCTTCTGGAGTTTTAATTGTGCTAACTCTAATTTACAAATAGATTTAGCTAATCTATTTGCTAAAAAGTCCAAAGTATTTTTTAAAACTTCACTCACTTATGATAAGGCTCCCCCCGATTAATCCGAAAAGCCCGATAAATCTGCTCGACTAGTATGAGACGCATCAACTGATGAGGAAATGTCATCTTCGAGAACGATAGCTTCTCGTCCGCTCGCTTCATCACCGTGTCACTCAATCCGAGTGATCCGCCGATGACGAAGGTGACTTTGCTTTTTCCATATGTAGCCAGCTTATCTATTGTATCGGCTAGTTCTTCGGATGTTTTCATTTTTCCTTCGATGGCGAGGGCGATGACATGGGCGTCGGGGCTGATTTTGGATAGGATGCGGTCGCCTTCTTTGTCTTTTATGATTTTCATGTCCTGGTCGCTTAGGTTTTCCGGCGCTTTTTCGTCCGGGAGTTCGATGATGTCGATTTTTGCGTAGGCCGAAAGTCGTTTGGTGTATTCTTCAATGCCTTGCTTGAGGTATTTTTCTTTTAGTTTTCCGATTGTCACAATATTGATATTCACAGGTCATCCCCACTTTAAAAACAAGTTATTCATATATGTTGTCCACAATTGTGGATATCTTTTCTGTATTTTGTGTAAGATCATTCGTTCCCCACTATATATACTGCGGGGTCTCCACATAATTCACAGGCTGTGGATAAACTGTTAGTATGTTCGATTTTTCTGATTTCGGGCGGCAGCTCGTGGTCGTCTATGTACATATCCAGCACCGTTTCGATGTGTTCTTCACAGGAATAATACGCTTGTTTCATGTTCAAATCCTCCGATGTTTCTTCCATTTTTACAATTGTTCTCTTCTCAATATAACCTATTTATTCACATGTTAGTAGTGCTTCGGGCTGAGTTTTATCCACAATTCGACAAACAAGCTGTTGATGACTCTATTTCGCTCGTGTGTTAGTTTGGATGTAACCGATGTGTGGGGAGGTTTGCATTTGCGCTTTAGATGGGTTTGGCTTTTTGTGATCATGTTGCTGCTTGCTGGGTGTCAGCCGTCTTATTGGGTGTTAGAGAAGGATCGAATCGGTGAAGGCAGTCCAGACTTAGAAATATACGCTAATTATCTCCAAATGCATGATGACGTGAAAGGATATCAAGTCTTCACCATTTTAGAAGGGAGAAAAATGGTTATTGTGTCTCTCGGAAGCAGCGAGAAAGATAAGAAGCTTGAAGTGTCAGACGTCAAATTCTCACCTAAAGAAACGATTGTAACTGTGAAACGAAAACCTGCTCCTACGGCAAATGAGAAAAACCCTTATATTTTGATTGGACTGGACAAAATCGAAGGGGATTTAATTGTCCAAGACGAATCAGGAGATCGCTTTGAAGAAACAGATTACCAGCAATAAAGCCGGCGTTCTGAGAACGTCCGGCTTTTTCTTTTACTTCAATGTCCCATGCGGGTCGATGACGAATTTTTTGGCTGCGCCTTTGTCAAAGTCGCTGTAGCCTTTTGGCGCGTCGTCCAGAGAAATGACGGTGGCGTTGACGGCTTTTGCGATCTGCGCTCTGCCGCTCAGGATCGCTTTCATCAAATTGCGGTTGTATGTCATGGCAGGTGTTTGTCCGGTGACGAAGGTGTGGGCTTTGGCCCAGCCGAGTCCGAATCGGATTTTTAGTGAGCCTGTTTTAGCGTCCGCATCCTTTGCGCCGGGATCTTCGGTCACGTATAAGCCTGGAATGCCGAGGCTGCCTCCGACCTGGGTGACGTCCATGATCGAGTTCAGCACGGCGGCAGGCGCTTCCCCTTGATTGCCGTGGCCAGATGCTTCAAAGCCGACACAGTCCACTGCGGCATCAACGGTCGGTTCACCTAGTATTTGTTCAATTTGCTCGCCGAGGCGGTCGTGTTTTTGCACGTTGACCGTTTCACAGCCGAAGCTTCTTGCCTGTGCCAGTCTGTCTTCGTTCAGATCGCCGACAATCACGGTGGAGGCGCCTAGGAGCTGAGCGGAGTGTGCAGCTGCCAAGCCGACAGGCCCCGCTCCCGCGATGTAAACGATTGAACCTGTTTGCACGCCCGCTGTGTAAGCTCCATGGAAGCCGGTCGGGAAAATGTCGGACAGCATGGTCAAATCGAGAATCTTTTCTAACGCCTGTTCTTTATCAGGGAATACCAAAAGCTGAAAGTCAGCGTATGGCACCATGACGTATTCAGACTGGCCGCCGATCCAGCCGCCCATATCGACGTAGCCGTAAGCAGATCCCGGCCGATCCGGATTGACATTCAGGCACACATGCGTTTTCTGCGTTTTGCACATCACACAGCGTCCGCAGGCAATATTGAAAGGAACGGATACGATATCGCCCTTTTTGATAAATTCGACATCACGCCCCGTTTCAATGACTTCTCCGGTGATTTCATGCCCGAGCACCAAGCCTTCAGGCGCCGTTGTGCGGCCTCTGACCATATGCTGGTCGCTTCCGCAAATGTTGGTTGTAATGACTTTGAGAATAACCCCATGCTCACATTTTCGATTCACATTCGCCTTCGGGACGCCGGGCCCGTCCCTCAAGATTAACTCCGGATAACCGATATCCTCCACCGCTACAGTCCCTTTGCCTTTGTACACAACCGCTTTGTTTCCTGTCAACGCCATTCCTCCCATTCATGTTTTTGGACTCTTGGTCCTTGAACATGACTTCGGTTCGGCATGACTCTTTCCCTTTTTCACGACTGTTTTTTCTGTATTCTTATAACAACAAATATGCCAAGAAAGCAGCCAATAATGGTTCCGCCGATGTCTAAGAAGTCGACTTTACATCCATTTAACAGGAATACAGTAATGGCCGAAACCAGGCTGATCATAACTGCCAGAAGAATAACCCGTTTGGTGCGCATGTAATTCCTCCTTTAGATTCGTTTCTAAACCATACCCAAAATCCTCTGCAAATTTCGGTTCAGCAAAAAAAGAGACTTCACACCAGTCTCTTTATAATTAGAGATCAATTAAAAAATTTCCTGAGAAATAATGTGACAATACTGGTTACTAACGCAATCGCCGTATATATAACAACCCAAAACATGAATGAGCTATTGCCCGAAGCTAACGTAACTAACAATATCAAGCTCGCGATAAGGACGATGAGCGGTGCCACCCAAAATCTCTTAAATAAAAAATGACCCGCTATACCAAATACACCTGCGATGATCGGAAAACCAAAAACGATAAATAAAACGGCGATGGCTCCCATACTACCCTCCTTGCCTTAAAACCTCTTCATCACCTCAAAATCATACAGCTTCAAATGACTCTTCGGCGTCACGACATCCTTTACCTTCCCAATCTCTTTTTCTTTCAATTTCTTTCCGGTTTTCAGGCTGTACTGTTCAATGTAGGCAGGCTTGTTATGCGTGTATGTGAAGAAATAGAGGCTGCTGCCTTTTTGGGTGATTTCTTTGAAATCGGCTTTCATTTTGTCCTGGGAAAAGGTGAAGGCGATGCTTGTTTTTCCTGTCTTGGCATCAATTTTGTGTACCTTTCCGAAGCCGTCAATGAAATACAGGTTCCCGTCATAAGGGAAAAAGCTGTTTTTAAAGCTGAAGGGCATGGAGCTGTATATCGTTTGTTCGTCGTTTTTGTATTCGTCGATGTCGTGCAGCTCTACTTTGCCGCTTTTTTTGTTGATCTTGACCATTTGATAGAGATTGCGGGCTTTTTGGCCGCGAACCATAACATAAACAGCTTGGTCGTCCACAGCAAGCTGGGATTCGACTGAGGCTCCTTCCCGGTACTGCCATTCTGTTATCTTGTGATAAGTGAGCTTCCTTTGATCTGCTTGAATCTGAAGGAGCTGATAACCTTTTTCGTCAGTTGTCGGAACGAGTGCGTAAATGGTGCCCTTATGAAAACCGGAGGCCCGGATGTAGTAGGGGATGACGTCTTTTTTCCACTCTCCGTTCATCTGGCGGTACAGCTCTGAGCGGTACCCGTCTCCCTTTTTGTCGTAGCCGGAGTTGTATAAGGTATAAAAGCCGTCCGTGTTTTGCAGAAAGCCTGCGCTGTCGCCTGTGTGCTGATAGGTTCTTTTATGGGAGCGCAGACCGTTTTTGATCGTATAAATCTTGTTTTTGTCCTCCAGCATCACACTGTCGCCGTGAACCTTGGCTGATCCCAGCTCAAGGCCCTTCATCTGAAAGGAAGACAGCGACCCGTCCTGGCTGATAAACAAGGCATAGCTTTTCCCGCCGCCAAATGCATCTTGATCCGCAGAGGTTGAAAAATATAACAGGACTTCTTTGTCATCCAAGAAACCGGAGTCTCGAAGATCCTGGTGACTTACAGTTTTATGGCTAGGAGAAATGAAGACAAATAGTGCGATTCCTGCGAGAATCAGCATGGCGATGGTAATCATCCACTTTTTCATATCCTTCTCCTTAGTTGATGGTCATGATGGTTGTCGTATACGAAGAACTTGTGATGTCGCGCGGATACACGCCTAAGCCTCCGTTGCTGTCTATATCAATGCCTGCTTTCAGCAAAAAGGCAGACCATAGGAGCTTTGAACAGTTTTTGGCGCCGTCATGGCCGGTATTTCTGTTATTGACGAAGTTAAATGAGTATGGGTCGCCTACTTTTGATACCGCCCAGTCGGCAGCAGCTGTTTTTTGAGATGAGGATACGCTGACGGTTTGCACAATGGAGTTGTCTTCCACGTCTCTGGCATTATAAGCGATCTGCCTGACGCCGTCGCTCGGGACAGATTCAACAATTTTGTCAGCAGCGGAGTACATGCCGACGTGGCCGTGATTGTAGTAGGCTGTGTAGGAGTTCGTGTAATAGATATTGCCTTTCGCGCTTGTCGGGAGTTTTTTCGTGCCGGACGAGCCGCCCATGATAGACATGCCGCTTTCCTTGGCGAGCCGGTCTCCCTCTGCTTTATCAGCCGTGATTTCCTTATAGAACTGTTTTAGGATAACATCCTGCTTTACGTGCTGTTGTTTGGCAATCTGGCTGGCAGATTTCATGATTTCTTCCGGTGTCGTGCCTGGCTGCAGTGCGGCGATTTCTTCAGCATAATTTGTGGTCTTTACGGCTTTGGCGGGAGAAACAAACAGGCCGCCGCACATTGTAAGCGCTACCAAAAACATCGACACTCGTTTCTTCAACTTCATTACATCTCCTCTTTTCTTGTGAGTGTAGGAAAGGTAATTTCCTCACCCACATTATATTAGGAAAATAAGGAAAGTAACTAGGTTATTTACAGAATTTTTAGAAATCGTTTACAGAAAAAGGCCTTTATCAGGCCCTTTTCGTTAAATCTTCTTGCTCATCACTACGTCTGTTTCTTGAAATCCGGTTTGCTCATATAGCTTTCGCGCCGTCTGATTATGAGCAAAGACATGAAGGGACAGCTTGCGGATTCCCATGCTGCGTGCCGTATGATCTAATGCTGCCAATGCTTGCTTTGCGTAGCCCTTTCCCCGATACGGTTCATATAACCCGAAATCATAAATAAACGCTTCCTGCTGCGGATGCTCCGGTTCAGCATGTATCCAGAGCCAGCCAACGGTATCCTTTTCATTCAGCTTGAGGCTCCACAAATGGTGATGGGGTGTTTCCAGCCCTCTCGGAAGCAGATCAGTAAACGCCTGCTTAGACAAAAGCTGTGCATCTTCAGGCAGCCATGTTCCCGCTTTTACCTTTTCTTCCGCGTAATGCTTTGTTGTGTATGTGAGATAAGACCGAAATTCTTCTGACTGCATTGGGGTCAGCATGATTGTCATATCATCTCTCCTTCATATATTGACTAGAGGATTTTACATAAAATAGAAAGAGGTGTTACTATCAGAATAAGCAACTGAGATTGATAAGTCACTAGAGAAAGGAGTTTCACATGAATAAGATCGCACCCGCAGAAATCGCTAGCATGCTCAACGATTGGTACCTTGCTATCAAGAAACATGAAGTGGAAGAGTCCTCCCGTTTATTTGAAGAAGTGAAGCCTTTATTGGATGACATGGAAGAGGATCAGGAGGTGCTTGCCTACTTCTCCTTATTGGAACTGCGCCACAAGGTTTTGCTTCACGAGGCGAGAGGACAGGGCTTTCAGCATGAGGAGCCTTCTCATATGAATGCTACGTCTGACATGCTGAAATATTACTTTTTTCTGTTTGAAGGCATGTATGAGGCCTATAAAAATAATTATGACATTGCCATTGGGCTGTATAAAGATGCAGAGCAGTATCTCGACAACATTCCCGATCCGATTGAGAAAGCTGAATTTCACCTGAAGGTCGGAAAGCTCTATTATAAGCTGGGACAAAATATTGTGTCCCTCAATCATACACGGCAAGCGGTCAAAACGTTCAGGGAAGAGACCGATTATAAAAAGAAGCTGGCTTCAGCCCTGATTACCATGTCAGGCAATTTTACAGAGATGAGCCAGTTTGAAGAAGCTGAGGCTTATTTGGACGAAGCAATTCGGATCACGAGTGAATTAGAGGATCATTTTTTTGAAGCCCAGCTTTTGCATAACTTCGGCCTTCTTCATGCGCAAAGCGGCAAATCAGAAGAAGCGGTTTCGAAATTAGAAGAGGCCTTACAGAACGATGAGTATGCCCGCTCTGCCTATTATTATCACTCTGCCTACCTGCTGATACGAGAGCTGTTTAAGATCAAAAAGAAAGAACAGGCCTTATCTTATTACCAAGAAGTGAAGGAAAAATTGACTGCTGAGCCGAATAGAATATGTGAGGCAAAAATAGACATTTTATATGCCATTTATGCAGAAGGGGGTCATGCGGAAACGTTTCACTTATGCAAACAACATATGGATGACTTGTTGTCCGAGAAAGAGTATGACAGTGTAAGAGAACTTTCCATTTTGGCTGGCGAACGGTATAGGGAACTTGAGCTTTACAAAGAAGCTGCCCACTTTTTTTATGAAGCATTACAGATTGAAGAACTGATTAAACGAACGGAGGTTATATAAATGAAAAGATTTCTGATTGGCGCAGGCGTCGCAGCGGTGATTTTATCAGGTTGGTTTATTGCGGACCATCAAACCCATTCACAGGAAATGAAAGTCGCTGAGAAAATGATTGGATAAATGAAAAACCCCCGCGGGATGCGGGGGTTCAATTTAACGAAAGAATCCTAAAACGGTTTGTAGTTTTAGGATTCTTTCATCTTTTCAGCGTGATTGAAAACCCTTGAAGTCTAGGAAGAACGAGCATTGGAGCGCAGCGAATGTTTGGAATTCGTGAGCACCGAAGCGCAGGCCTGACAACGAATGCGAGGGTTTGTCGACACGCTGAAACCCCCGCGGGTGCGGGGGTTTTCTTATTACAGCAGCTTCTTCCCTAGCAGAGATTCTACCAGCTCTACTGCTGTTTTGCCCGTTTTGTTTTTGTGATCAAGGATCGGGTTAACCTCAACGAATTCGGCTGAGGTAATGATGCCTGCGTCATACAGCATTTCCATAGCCAAATGGCTCTCCCGATAGCTGATGCCGCCGACGACAGGGGTTCCGACACCCGGTGCGTCGTTCGGATCAAGTCCGTCCAGATCAAGGCTCAGATGGACGCCATCACATGCTGATAAATAATCAAGGGTTTCTTCAATGACCTTTGTCATGCCAAGACGGTCGATTTCGTGCATTGTGTACACCTTCATGCCGCTTTCCTTAATGTACTTGCGCTCCCCTTCATCAAGTGACCGGGCGCCAATGATGACGACGTTTTCCGGTTTGATTTTAGGCGCGTAGCCTTCAAGGTTAACCAGTGACTCGTGGCCAATGCCGAGGCTGACCGCGAGCGGCATGCCGTGAATATTGCCCGATGGTGAAGTTTCAAGTGTATTCAAATCGCCGTGCGCGTCATACCAGATGACGCCGAGATTATCGTAATGCTTCGCTGTGCCTGCAAGCGTGCCGATCGCAATACTGTGGTCACCGCCCAGGACAAGCGGGAATTTTTTCTCTTCAATGACTTTGTTGACCTTTTGCGCGAGTTTTTCATTTCCCGCCAAAACGGAATTCAGGTTTTTCAGTTCCTCGTCATTTTTGATTTTTTCGCGGTTGATCGGAATGTCACCGAGATCTTCAACCGTATACCCCATGTCTGACAGCCGCTCGATCAGATGAGCGTACCGGATGGCACTCGGGCCCATATCTACTCCGCGTCGTGCTTGTCCTAAATCCATTGGCATTCCAATAACCGAAATCGTTTTATCCATCTGTGATTCCACCTCAACATTTAAGATAATGTCCTATGCGGGTTCTAACAAAGATGACTTACGGACAACGTTTTAAAGCTCTAGCTGACGATTCGCCTGCTGGCGTTTTTTAATGACGACATGATAAATGATGTAGCAAATGACCATAAACGGTACGCCGCAATACAGCGCGATACGCTGCTCCGGATCAAATGCAAGACTGATGAGCACGACCGTATTTAATGTTAGGCCGATCAGCGGAAGCACCGGGTACAGCGGTGTTTTAAATTTCAAATCTTCTATCTTCCCGCCTTCGCGGATATATTTGCGTCTAAACATGATTTGGGAAAGCGAGATCGTAATCCAGCCGACCTGCGCGCTCATACCCGCCAAAGATAACAGTACCATATATACAGTTTCAGCCTGCGCAAACTTTGTCAGAAGTGATAGGCAGGCCACAGCCATCGTTACGATTAACGAGTACATCGGTACACCGCGCTGATTTGTTTTTCCGAGCGCTTTGAAGGCCTGTCCTTCATTCGCCATCGCGTACAGAATACGTGTCGATGCGTATAAACCTGAATTCGCAACAGATAACAGCGCGATTAAAATAACAAAGTTCATGATATCAGCTGCATATGGGATCCCGATTTGCTCAAATACGGCAACAAATGGACTTTCCACGACACCCGCCTGTTTCCACGGAATCATGCCGGCAATGACAATGATTGAAAGCACAAAGAAGACAAGCGTTCTCCATACTGTCTGTTTGATTGACCGTGGAATCGTTTTTTCAGGGTCTTCACTTTCTCCGGCTGCAACCCCGATCAGCTCAGTCCCCTGAAACGCAAAGTTCACGGTAATCATCGTAATCAGCATTGCCTTTATGCCGTTCGGAAATAACCCGTCTTCATAAAAATGTGTCAAAAACGGCGCCTGCTCTCCGCCCTTCAGATCAATCAGGCCAAACATGGCAGCTCCGCCGAGAATAATAAATAAAAGGATAATCAAAATTTTAATGCCTGAAAACCAGAATTCTGATTCCGCAAAGGCTTTTGTGGTGATCGCATTTAAAATAAACATCAGTGCCGCAAAGACCAGACACCAGATCCACACGTCTATATGCGGAAACCATCGTTGCATCAGCTGCCCCGCTGATAAGAATTCAATGGCGCATGTAACCGCCCAGCCGAGCCAGTACAGCCAGCCGAACGCAAACCCGAAGGCCGGGCTGATAAATTTTGTCGCATAGGTCTGGAAGGACCCTGACACAGGAAAGGCGACTGCCAGCTCTCCTAAGCAGAGCATCGTCAAAAACATGATAAAGCCGCCCACTAAATAGGACAGAACCGCGCCGAGCGGTCCCGCTTGGTTAATGGTAAACCCGGTTCCAAGGAAGAAACCGGTTCCGATCACTCCGCCCAATGAAATCATGAACAAGTGGCGTGATTTCATTGTCCGCTGGAGCTGATTTCCGTTATCTTGGTTTGTATTCACATTCTGCACCCCTTCAGCAACTTGTATTGGATCTAAGCTGGAACATCTGCATGGTGCTATCCCAGTTTGCTGTC
Source organism: Bacillus sp. LM 4-2 (assembly GCF_000978495.1). NCBI lineage: Bacteria > Bacillati > Bacillota > Bacilli > Caryophanales > Bacillaceae > Bacillus > Bacillus sp. LM 4-2. The sequence goes on from NZ_CP011101.1 coordinate 3,996,748, forward strand.
CAAAGAGTCTCTATCTATTTAATATAAAATTCACTTCTTCTCATAAAGATACATTATACTAAAATACTGTAGCTGAGCAAATAGGGAGTGCTGATTTTTCTGTTGTAAATTTATACAAACGAAGTGAATATCCCGCCATGGTACGGATTTATGCGTTTTGCAGCACGTGCTTAATTTTCTCTATCGCCCAATCCAAATCCTCTTTGGAAATGATTAATGGCGGTGCAAAACGAATGACTGTATCATGCGTTTCCTTGCATAAAAGCCCTTCTTCCTTCAAACGCTCACAATACGGACGTGCCGCTTCAGTCAATTCCACACCGATAAACAGCCCTCTGCCGCGGACTTCTTTAATAACCGGGTTGTCAATGCTCTCAAGCTCGCTTTTAAAGTATTCTCCAAGCTCAAGAGAACGATCCGCCAGCTTTTCATCCTCCAGCACTTCCAATGAGGCAATAGACACTGCACATGCAAGCGGGTTTCCGCCAAATGTGGAGCCGTGTGAGCCAGGGTTAAACACGCCTAAGATCTCGCGGTCCGCCGCAATGCATGAGATCGGGAACACACCGCCGCCAAGCGCTTTGCCCAAGATATACATATCCGGAACAATGCCGTCCCAGTCACAGGCAAACGTCTTGCCTGTACGTCCGAGACCCGTTTGAATTTCATCCGCAATAAACAAGACATTCTCTTCCTTACAAATCGCCGCCGCTTCCTGTAAAAATCCTTCCGGCGGAATTACAATACCCGCTTCGCCTTGAATCGGTTCAAACAAGAATGCCGCTGTATTCGGCGTAATGGCCTGTCGAAGCGCTTCCACATCGCCGTAAGGAATGAGTTTGATTCCCGGAAGCATCGGGCCGAATCCTCGTTTATATTCCTCTTCAGAAGAAAGAGATACCGCCAGCATCGTGCGGCCGTGGAAGTTCCCGACACATGCGATAATTTCCGCTTGATTGTCAGCTACGCCCTTCACTTCATACGCCCAGCGTCTCGCCGCTTTCACCGCGGATTCAACCGCTTCGGCTCCTGTATTCATCGGCAGAATCATCTCTTTGCCTGTCAGTTTAGCTGTTTTTTCGTAAAACGGCCCAAGCTGATCGTTATGAAACGCGCGTGACGTGAGGGTGATTTTATCAGCCTGATCCTTTAATGCCTGAATGATTTTCGGGTGTCTGTGCCCCTGGTTTACCGCAGAATAAGCACTCAGCATATCCATATATTCATTGCCTTCCGGGTCCTTTACCCAAGAACCCAGCGCTTCAGAAATAACAATCGGGAGCGGATGATAATTGTTGGCTCCGTAATGAGACGTCTGATCAATAATTTCTTTGGATTTAGATAAAGCTGTCATATTTGAATTCCCCCTTGTTTTCTGTTTCAACATGTTATCCTGCTTTCCCTTTATATAAATGCAAGTTCTGTGCCAAATCAAGAATTCGTGTGTTTTCTACAATTTTCGAGGACAAGGTGCAAAAACATTCTGATATTTCGAGCAAAAAGACTTCAGTAAGGGCAAAATTATTTTGCAGTTCAAATGAATATATCAACAAAGAAGGTCTTCACAAGCCAGATAAAAAGATCCTTTTAATTAAAAAATTAAAATAAGAATGACATTTATAAGAAATATTTCCACTATAAAAAGGCGTAATCTAAATTATGATTACGCCTTTTACCTATAGTTCTTAGTTCAGTTTATCTGCAACATCCTTAACAAACATCTCTGTCGCAAGTTTAGACTCTTTATCATTAGAAGTTATTCCCCAAAATTTAGTTGCATTATAAACGTACAGATAGTCTACAGCGCCACCTGCTGCTAGTACCAAAACAAAAATAGCAGCACCCAGAGTTTCAACACATTTACCTGAGACTAAATCCGCATGTTCAGAACTGCCCATGTTAACCTTCTCAGCAGCTTCTTTTAAAAGATCTCCACCCTTGCTGAATTCCTCATCAATTAATTTAAGATCCTTTTCATAAACCGATTTTTTCAAATCGTTAAAATATTGAGGATCGATTTTTTTCATTTCACTTATTAACAATTGAGTAAGTTCTTTAGATTTATCTGAATTTCTAACATTATAATCGTTGGTGTTCCAAATTTCAGGAAATTTTTTCGAGATTTCACCTTGACCAAAAACAATTCCAGCAAAAATTTCTTCACCTGAGTATTTATGTAGATTCTTTGCTTGAGTAATAGGTGTTGCACCAGAAAATATAGATACAACCAACACAATGAGCATTAAATAGACCAATTTAAGTTTTAAATCTTGAGCAGCTAAACGCATATCCATTTCTCCTCCCGATTTTTATTCCTATGGCTACGACTAGTGACAACAAAAACAATATCTATAATGACTTTCCTGCATCACCCCTTTTCATAAATAAATGGCTAATGTAAAACCGTTTTCCTAATGAAAAATGAAATTGTTTTTCTAAGGGCCTTAAATAGAGAATTAAAATACCTAGCATAATCATTGAAAAACTTATAAGACCAAACATTACTGCAAAAATTTCATGCATAAGTATTGCAATAATAAACATATATTTTCGATATGATTTAGGTGAAAATAAAAATGCAAATAATAACAATTGAATAATTAAAGTTCCCCAAGTTGGAATTACAACTAAAGGTGATGACAAAAAGTCATTAAATAAGGTATGTAATAAAGGCGGAAAACCTAACATTGGATCTTGAGCATAATAATAAACAGCCGTTCCATTTAACCAATCTTGATCAGCTAATTTTGCCGTAGCTGAATTAAAATATAAAATTGCAATTTGGATTCTAATAAATACAAAAGTTGTAAGTGCTATGACGCGAAAATATAAATCTTTCTTGTTGATTAGATCTGTACCAGTCTTTATACTTTCCCAATGCCATTTTCTTGAATCGGTCAAAGTTATAGGCAGGAGTAGTAACGTAAAAACTGCACTCACTTGCTCTCCCCCATCAATAGTCATAGCGGATACTTGTAAACTATAAGATATCCACCAATGTATAATTCCAGTCAATCTGGGCCTCCAGCCTGACACAACAACCAGTAATAAGATGACACAAATCCATCGTATTAAATTAAGGTATATATGGTTATTAGGCACTGTACAAAAAATGCTATATGTTCCATTACAATACGGTGTTTCTTGTCCTGCACCCGGTCTAAAGAAAATGCTAGAATCATTTAAAGCAAGTGTTAAAGCTGTAGATAAAGCCATAATACTTCTTGCCAAACCATAGACATTGGTCCAAGGTACGTTATCATTTGCCCACTTATAAATTTTAATGTTTAACGTTTCGAACATTTTACATTCACCCTCATAACCTTAGAAGTTGGAACGACCTTATATTGGCTCCATGCCCATGGAACAAGACTTCCGCTTACGATTCCCAGATCACCACAAAGTGAAGCATTAGGCGTAGGGTTTGCAATGTCCACTTGTACCTTCATCTCATCAAGACAATTCTTTGCATCCTTATCGCATGTTTTCCACTTTAATGAACTTGGTAGTTTAGAAATAAGTAATCCAAGTTCTATGCCCTGTGCTCTGCCATATCTATTAAGTCCAAATACATTTCTTATTTTGTTATTTGGCCATGAAAGCATATCTGTATCTCCACTCATACTGTATGCATAAAGATGATCAGATCTTGGATCCCTACTGTAAAACCCCCATCCCTGTGGAATAAATTGTTTCACCAAAAACTCTGCTCTAACAGTTGTCGAGAGAGGATTTTTCGGTAATGCAACTATGATACTTGAGAAAAGCAAGATCGTTAGACATGCACAAATTGTTAAAAAAAAGAGGCCTATTCTACTTTTATCACTACTAAAATCGTTCAATTCTGAACACTCTCCCGATTACAATTTATCCTATTTATTTCTAAATAAACCCATAAAATACAGAAAAATATTATCATAGGCTATATGAAAAATGAAGAGTTTTTTAATATTTAGTTATTTTTTCCCAGTTAAAAAGAGGTTAGAATAAGACTCTAACCTCTTTAAATAGGAAACATAACCCGGCTATTTATTTAGCTCTTTTTGATATATGAAATAAGATGCGAATACGGATAAGAGTATACTACCTATTGCCGCTATAAAAATAATCGGCTCGGTAAAAGACTCAGGAATAAATGCAGTTAAAACAATAATGATTCCGGCTAGAACAAATATTCTTGAACTCAATCTATGTGTAAGCCTCCATACATTTTCACTGCTTAATGTCCAAGGAGTTCTAATTCCCAAGAAAAAATTCGGTCTAACCTGCTGAATAAAATTACCAAAAACCATGAATATAGCTCCAAGAATAAATGAACCTAAATATGGAATAGGAAGTTTAATACCCAGCCCCGTCAATATTGTAATCAAATTAATGAGAAATAAGACGAGAAACATGGTATTAAAAATAGATAAGTATGCACGAGTAAAGGTCGGATAGTTTCGTCGGGGATCAATTTTAGGAATAAGCACCATAAGAATATATTGTACTATCATTATACCTACCAACGTTGCTATGGCCGTAGGTTTCTTTGAAAAGTCATCTGCTTCACCACTTATACCCCAGTGTGTTGCCAATTCATTAGGTAAGTGTGAATATGTTATAACCCAAGCTAAAATTGTTAAGGCTATCATAATTAGTGCAAAGAAATATTTTTTCATCATTCTCCACCTTCCTTCTTGTCATGGTCTGTATCTGTAAGGGAAAAAAACCAGCCAATAAGATCTTGAAGTACAGTCGTATTTAAAGAATAAATAATAAATTGTCCCTTTTTTTGGTCTCGTACTAAATCAGTGTTCTTTAAAATATTTAAGTGATGAGAAATACTAGGTTTTGACATATCAAATTGGTCAGCAATTTGCCCGGCTGTTAAATCTTGTTGTTTTAACAAATCCAAAATCCTTCTCCTTGTAGGATCGGCCAGAGCTTTAAAAGCCTTATTCAAATAATTCTCCCCCCTTTGGTAAACATTAGGATTTAGATATTTACCTAAATAATAAAACATTTTATTTTTCCAGTCAATATACAACACCAGTATTTCCTTCCTTTACGATAAAACGATATTAGGATTAACTGTAATACAAATCCTAAGTGCAAAATTCTTTTGCATATCCTCTCCATTTTTTTATAAAATAGAAGCAATATTAAGAAAACTGAGGGAGGTTCATACAGTGGTCAAAGACAGCGAATTCCTCACATTGGTTTTTCAGAGCATTTTAGATGAAATCGATGTTGGCCTGCACGTGGTAGACGAGCATGGAAACACAATCGTTTATAACAATAAAATGATGCAGATTGAAGATATGGAGAAGCATGACGTCTTGAATAAAAACCTGATGGATGTGTTTATGTTTTCAAAGCAGCAGGACAGCACACTGGTACAGGCTCTTCAGGAAGGCAAGACGATTAAAAACGTCAAACAGAGCTATTTCAATAATAAAGGCCAGGAAATTACGACGATCAATCATACATATCCCATCGTCCAAGACGGCAAAATCAGGGGCGCTGTTGAAATTGCCAAGGATGTGACAAAGCTTGAACGGCTGATCAGGGAGAATATGAACAAAAAAGGCAGCACAACCTATACGTTTGACAGTATTCTCGGCACCAGTCCGGCCATTCAAGACGTCATCGAAAACGCCAAGCGGGCAACCCGTACGTCATCATCTGTCCTTCTCGCAGGCGAAACCGGCACGGGAAAAGAACTGTTCGCGCAAAGTATCCATAATGGAAGCGATCGTTCTGGCGGCCCGTTTATTTCGCAAAACTGTGCGGCACTGCCAGACAGCCTTGTCGAAAGCATTTTGTTTGGGACGAAAAAAGGCGCGTTTACCGGCGCTGTCGACCAGCCCGGCCTGTTTGAACAAGCCCATGGCGGCACACTGCTGTTAGATGAAATCAACTCGCTAAATCTCAGCCTTCAGGCGAAGCTGCTGCGCGCCCTTCAAGAACGGAAAATCAGGCGCATCGGTTCAACAAAGGATACACCGATTGACGTACGTATTATTGCCACGATGAATGAAGACCCAATTGATGCAATTGCAGGCGAACGAATGCGGAAGGACTTGTATTATAGGCTGAGTGTCGTCACACTGATCATCCCGCCGCTTCGGGAACGAAAAGAAGACATCTTGCTTCTCGCGTCGGAGTTCATCCAGAAAAACAACCATCTGTTCCAAATGAATGTTGAACACATCAGCGATGACGTGAAGCAATTTTTCCTTTCTTATGACTGGCCGGGAAATATTCGCGAGCTTGAGCATATGATCGAAGGCGCAATGAATTTCATGACGGACGAGCAAACGATTACGGCTTCCCATCTGCCCTATCAATACCGCATGAAAATCAAGCCGGCTGACATCCCAGAGCCGGAAACACCAAGACACCAGCCAGCCGCGGACTTAAAAGAAAAAATGGAAAGCTTCGAAAAATATGTGATAGAGAACGTGTTAAGAAAACACGGCCATAACATCTCGAAAGCTGCTCAGGAGCTTGGCATCAGCAGACAAAGCCTCCAATATCGGCTGAAGAAATTTTCTCACTCGTCTAACGAATAATCCGGAGCAGGAAGCCTGATCAGAAAAACAGTGCCTCTGCCGATTTCACTTTTCACGTCAATCGTCCCATTGTGACTGTCGATAATCGATTTCGTTATGGCAAGGCCTAATCCCGAACCTCCATATTTTCGGGAGCGGGATGGGTCTGCCCTGTAAAACCGGTCAAATAAATGCGGCAAATGTTCCGGCGCGATGCCTGTGCCATTGTCTGCTATCATCAGCATCACGCCGGAACTGCCTTTTTGCAGAGAAATGGTGATGGCACCGGTTCTCTCATTTGTATACTGCACCGCGTTATAAACCAAATTCAGAATGACCTGTTTCATCTTATCCCGGTCAAACACCGCTTTAGCGTCATCCTCAAGCAGCAGCTGCAGCCTTCTTTCTTTCGCAAGCAGACTGAGCTGCGGCTCCATCTCCCTTATGAGCGCATCGAGATTTCCTCTCTTCATTTCAAAGCTCGGCACCCGATCAATTTTTGCTAAAAACAACAGATCCTCAATCAGCCGAGTGGCTCTCTTCGACTCTTCATACATACTATTCAGCGCCCTATCTCTCTGCTCCGGCTGAAGCGCGGCGCCACGCAGCAGCACTTCGATAAAGCCGTGTATGGACGTTAAAGGCGTTCTCAATTCATGTGAAGCGTCTGATACAAATTGCCGGATGCGCTCCTTCGCTTCTTTTTCTGCTTTAAATGACGTTTCAATCCGCTCCAGCATGCGATTAAACGAAATAGCGAGCGTGTCGATTTCCATTTGTTTTCGATATACAGGAAGCCTTTTATTCAAATTTCCTGCATTGATTTCTCCCATCATATGTACCATTTGTGATAACGGTTTAAGCGTATGTCTGACCACAGGCAAGAACGTGAAAAGCCCGAGCAGGAGCGCAACCAGCGAGAGCGTGGAATAAATGCTGATTTGCCGGAGCAGTACGTCCTTCAGTGGTTCTGTTAAAGTACTCATTTGGATCACGCCTGCTTCTTTTCCATCAATAGTAATAGCCTGAAACACAATCAGCACTTCCTCGCCGGATTCATTTTTCGTGATTTTGTAATGCAAGGCCATCGTATCTTTTAATGCCTCATCATATACACTTTTTTTCACTGTTGGCGGTGCTCCCGCATATGGATCGGTCGACAATACCGTACTGTCTTTTGTTTTCTTATCGATAAAAACAATGGTCACGCCCGGATAGATAAAGGCGGGACGGACAGCACCATCTGACTTTTCCGAGCTGTCGGGATGGCTTTTGTATGTTTTAATATTATTCCAGATGGTTGGCTCCGTTGAGTTGATATAACTTTGAATGCTGACAGCTCGGTTTTCATATAAGAGGCGTTTTCCAAACACATATTGCATAGCGCCGACAAACACCAATAGAAGAACGAGAATGCATAATGAACGGAATAAAAGCTGAAAGCGCAGTGTTTTGAATCGTTTTTTCATTCAATATCCACCCGATAGCCCGCACCCCGAACCGTTCGGATCACTTCATGCTTTTTGTCATTCAATTTTTCCCGCAAGGAACGAATGTACACTTCAACAATATTCTCTTCTCCATAAAAATCATACCCCCATACTTTATCCAGAATCCTTGCTTTACTGAGCACAAGGCCGTGATTCAGCACCAAAAACTTTAAAAGCTCGTATTCTGTTGCTGAAAGCTTGAGCACCTCTTCCTGATAGCGGATTTCTCTGCGCCGATCATCAATTCGAAACGGACCGAGCGCGAATTCTTCAAACAGGTTGGGAAAGTGATCCCGAATTCTCGCATAGATTCGCGCCAGCAGCTCTTCAAAGCTGAAGGGTTTGATCATATAATCATCAGCGCCCTCTGTCAGCGCTTTTACCCGAACCCCCACCTCATCCTTGGCCGTAAGCATAATAACCGCGGTATGGCCGGTTTTTTTTATCATTTTTGATACTTCCAGTCCATCCATTCCGGGCATCATCACATCCAAGATGGCCACATGCGGCTGAAATGTCTTTACGGTGTTCATCGCTGTCATTCCATCAGCTGCTGTCTTCACTTCAAAGCCTTCATTTTCAAGACCCATTGTCAAAAAATCTAATATCGCCGGTTCATCGTCCACGAGCAAAATCTTGATGCCTTTCATCCTATTCATGCTGTGCTCTCTCCTTAGTTGGCATAAACCTCTGATTAGTTTTTTCCCTTCCCCTCCTATTATTCGTTTTTAACTGAAAACAAACTGAATCTTCCCTAAAAATCAGCTGAATTCAGCAAGTTTTCAGCCAGCCCTCATTTGATTTTCAGCTTCGGCCTATACAATTGCCTTAGTTGGTACAGCCAACAATGAAATAAAGGAGGAATCTCACATGAATATCACTAAAGTTTTATCAGGAGCTGCACTGGGAACGATTATTTCAATCAGTTCTTTCACTTCTGCTCACGCCGCTGTCATTCAAAAGGATGATACATCAACGAAGGTTGAGACGAAGCAACAGGCTTCCATCACAATAGCAAAGGCAAAACAGGTTGCTTTGAACAAATGCAAAGGTACTGTTCAAACGGCCCAAATGAAGAAAGTGAATGGCACATACGTATATGTTGTGAAAGTTCTCGGTGAGGACGGCAAACAGCATACGATGAACGTCAACTGCAACAGCGGCAAAGTTGTGAAACATGATGTTCAAAAGAAACAAAGCTATATCAGCAAAACAAAAGCCCAATCGATCGCTTTGAAAAACTGCAAAGGTGCGGTTCAATCTTCTGAGCTGAAGCAAGAAAACGGTGTTTACGCTTACGTCGTGAAAGTAATGGGTGAAGACGGAAGCCTTCACACGCTCCATATCAATGGAGAAAACGGCAAAGTCGCAAAACACGAGCAAAAGAAACAAGCACATCTTTCTAAAACAAAAGCGCATCAAATCGCACTCAACAAATGCAAAGGCGCAGTTCAATCTTCTGAACTGAAGAAAGAAAACGGCGCATACATCTACGTTGTCAAAGTGCTTGGCGAAGATGGAAAAACTCATAAAATTCATGTCAACTGTGACAGCGGTAAAATCGTAAAACAAGAAGTGCAAAAGAAAAACGCAGCCGTTACAAAAACAAAAGCACATCAAATTGCACTAAATAAATGTAAAGGCACAGTGAAATCTACTGATTTGAAGAAAGAAAACGGCACATTCGTTTACGTGTTTAAAATCACTGCCCAAAACCACACTGAACATACAGTGAAAGTGAACGCTGAAAACGGAAGCATTTGCAAATAAAATAACTGCTTGCCAGCAGTAAAATAACTGAAATTCAACGTATAACACCAGTCTTGTTTTAACACAAAGTTCTAAGTTCATGTCTACCTTTTTCTAAATACTCTTTTAAACTGAACGTGTGTGACCCGCGTTCAGTTCTTTTTCTAAGGAGGACCTACAAATGAATATGAAAATATGTTCTGCAGCTGCTTTAGGCGCGGTCATTTCAATCAGTTCTTTATCATCCGCACACGCGGCTGTTCTGCATAAAGAAGACACTGCTAAAGTTCAAACCCAGCAGCAGGCTTCTATTACGCTCTCTAAAGCAAAAACTGTCGCTATAAAGAACTGCAAAGGCGCAGTTCAATCAGCACAAATGAAGAAAGCAGATGGCGTTTATGTCTATGTCATTAAAGTGCTTGGTGAGGATGGCAAAATTCACACCTTTAACATTAACTGCAGCAGCGGAAAAATCGTCAAGCATCACGTTGAAAATAAACAAGCCGCGATCACAAAAGCAAAAGCACAAAGCATTGCGTTGAACAAATGCAAAGGCACCGTCACATCTTCTGCATTGAAGAAAGAAAATGGCACCTATGTGTACATCATCACCATCACAGCCAGCAACCACACGGTACAAACCATTAAAGTCCATGCAGAGAACGGAAGTATTTACAGCTAACTGCTATTTGCTGTTTCACGTGTAACATCCATCTTGTATTTTTCTTCATATTCGATATATCCTTTTCAACTGAACGGGCGTGACCCCCGTTCAGTTTTTTTGCATATCAAAACAGCCTGGCAAACGATGCCAGACTGTTTTGATTAACTTCCTAATTGGTCTGCGGACGACAGCTTGATGTCAACAGATTTTTCTTTTCCGCCGCGGTAAAACTTCACCTTCACCCGGTCACCGACTTTTTTCTGATAAAGCCGTTTTCGCAGGTCAACAATATCATTTACTTTGTAACCGTCAAATTCCGTGATGACATCGAGTTCCTTCAGTCCCGCTTTTCCGGCAGGTGAAAAGGCGTCTACACCCATCACAACCGCTCCATTGGTGACGTTCTTAGGAAGCTTTAATGTTTCATCCCAATGATAGCTTGCGATGTCGCTTAGGGATTTCATCTCAATGCCAAGGAACGGGCGTTTGACCTTTCCGTATCTCTCTAAATCCTCTATCACAGGGATCACGAGCTTAGACGGAATGGACAGGCCAATCCCTTCAACCGCTGACTCGGCAATTTTCATTGAATTGATGCCAATGACCTTCCCATCCATATTTAACAAAGCGCCGCCGCTGTTCCCAGGGTTAATGGCCGCATCTGTTTGCAGGACTTCTGCGTTCCAGTCAGGCTGTCCATCACCGTTTGAATCTACTGGGATCGCCCTCTCCGTACCCGAGATGACGCCTTGTGTGACAGAGCCAGCAAACTCAAGGCCTAACGGGTTCCCGATCGCAATAACCGGCTCCCCAGACTTCACTTTATCTGAATTTCCGAAATCGGCGACTGCTTTAATTTTATCGCTTTTCACCCGTAAAACGGCAAGATCCATCAGCTGGTCGCTGCCGACAAGATCAGCTGATACACGCGATCCGTCTTTCAAGCTGATTTCAATTTGGGAAGCGCCTTCGATGACATGATGGTTGGTCACGACATAAGCGGAATGGTCATTTTTCTTATAGATGACGCCAGAGCCGCTCCCAGCCTCGCCGCTCTCTCCCCGTATATCTGATTTTTGGATGTTCACAACACCGACAACGGCGGGCGACACATTGCTGACAATCTTGGTGACCGTATTGTTGACACTGACATTCACCGTCCTGATTGATTCCCGGCCGTTATTGTTCCGCTGCTGATCTAAAGCGCCCGTATCCAGCCCTTCATTTGAAAGGTACGGCATGATAAACGCCATTAATACGGCACCGACAATCACACCAATCAGGCTTGAAAGAAAATATCCTTTTTTGCTTCTCTTTGGCTGTTCAGGAGTAGTATGTTCTTCCTCACGTTCGTAATCCACCATATTCCATCCTTTCCAAGAACGTTAATATGGTTATATTGTGGGTTAGAAGCTCCTAGAATAGTCATGATTTACATAGAAAAATTATACAGCGCAAAGCGGAGTGGCCTTCTTCGGATCAGTGTCGTATAAGTCAAATGTCTCACCCGTCATAAATCCTTTAGAAGCCAATGTCTGCTGCACAGACATTCTTGCCAGCTCCTTCATGTTGTTGTCCTGGCTCAAATGCGCCAGGTAAATACGAGACGTCTCATCGCCAATGACATCCGTCATCGCCAAGGCAGCATCTTCATTTGACACGTGCCCGACGTCACTTAAAATCCGCCGCTTAATGCTCCATGGGTATCTTCCCATTTGCAGCATACCGACATCGTGATTGCTTTCAAACACAAACACATTCGCTGAACGGATAATGCCTTTCATTCGGTCGCTGACATATCCCGTATCTGTCATTAACGCGAGCTTTCGGCCGTTATAATGAAACACATAAAACATCGGTTCGGCCGCATCGTGGGAGACGCCAAACGATTCAACATCAAGTCCGCCGAACGACTTTACCGTCTCCATCGGAAATACAAACTTTTGATCGGTGTCAATTTTGCCGATTTGATTCTCCATCGCTTTCCAAGTCTTCTCGTTCGCATAGATCGGAAGCTTGTACTTTCTGGCGACGACACCAAGGCCCTTAATATGGTCACTATGCTCATGCGTCACAAAAATGCCGTCTACATCATCCAGCTTACGCCCGATCTGCGCCATCAGCCCATCCATGGCTTTCCCGCTCAAACCGGCGTCCACTAAAAATGCGTGATCCTCTGTTTCGAGGTAAAACGCATTTCCCGTACTCCCGCTCGCAAGTACGCTAAATTGCAAGCTCATGTTTGTCTCACTCCATTATTTTCATTGATCTGTATCTAAAATCGTACTCTCCAAAGCATTCACAGTAAAATACTCTTGTACTGTCTTTTTCTCACCGTTCACTTTTTTCTCGTACTCGACCGTAATTCTCCATACCGGCGCCAGCACCTGCGTACTTGTCAGCGGATATTGTGCTACATAGCCGAATTTACAGCTCTTCACAGTGCTGTATTCTTTTAATTGATTTTGATAGTACAATAGCTCAACCGCATCCATTTCAGTAATTAAGCTTTCTTTCTGGATTTGCTTGAAGGTCTCAAGCGTAGTCTGGTCGTATGACACAACCTCGTTTTTACCGTTTAAGTGCAGCACCACTTGCCCGATCATATTAGAGGGATTGTCGGTCTTTTGGTAAATATAATGACCTTCGTACGTTTGGAAGAAAATAATTTCTTTCTTCGATTTATCAACCTTCCAAAGCTTATATTTTTCGCCATCTTGAATTTTCGAAGAAACAAGTGCCTGAGCATCGTCCTCGATATCCTTCTTTGATAGGGCGATTGGATTTGCAAACTTCATTTTCAGGCTCGTTACTTTATGATCATCACTAGGCATGTCCATTAAAGGCTTTTGATCCTTCAGCGCCTCAATTTCCTCCTTGGAGAAAGACTTTTGATTTGCCGTGATCCGATAACCTTCTGTCGCTTCCTTATTCAAACCTTCATACGTGATATGATCGGCCTTCATGTCATGCTCGACATCATTTTTAATGACTTCATATTCTTTGCCGGTAGCCTGCCATTTTTGAAAAAACTGATAGCCTAAGAAAATATCTAAAATGAGGAAGGCAACGATGAAGATTGATTTTGTCTTATTCCACTCCACTGTTAGCCCCCTCCTTCCTCAATAAATCCTTTGTAATCGGCACAATTTTTCCATTTACTTTCATCGCCCAAACCGGTTCCAGTTCAACGAGAGGATCATCGTTGGTTGATGTTGATACCAATTGATAAGCAAGGAAGATCTGATCAATTTTGTCCGTATCATAAGCGGTTTGTTTCGAAAGCAGCATCCTCACTTCGCTGCCGCTCATGAGCTCTGTTTCACTTGTTTTAATCGGATTCGTTCCGAGACTGTAATTCGGCCGCTTATAGCTGAGAATATCATCATTCGCCCATTGCACCGTAATCGCCGATGTCGCTCCGAAAGGTTTGGCGGTGCTGTTAATGACCGGGATCTGATCCATAAAGATATAGAAACTCAGCTGCTGGCTGTCATTGATACTGAAAAATTGATAGTGATCCGTCCAGCTTCCGGTATCCTCAAGGTATTTTTGGCTCTTTTTGATTAACTCACCTGTTTGATAGGATGTGCTCTGCACCAAATTGCGCTGCTGGAATTGCACCTGTCGCTGGCTTAGATTCACATCTAAACGGCTGATCCCATCTGTCAGCACATTTCTGTTGTTGTAATTCGAATCTTCCCTTACGATGCTCGGATCGCTAAACAAAGCCTGCTTAAAGGTATTTGTTTTAATCGATTCAGTGACAAATTCTTTTTTGTCCATCGTAAGCGGTTTGTTTGGCAGCAAAAACTCTTTCTTTGAGCCAATGGAGAACAAACTGAACGCCGGCATATTTGATTGCCTGTTTTTCAAGTCGTTCATAATGTTCCGGTAGTTTGCCGATTCAACCGTCACTTCAAGAATGAGCTGTTTGCTGTAAGACACCAAATAGATCTTCTTGTTCGCTTTTGTTTCATTGAACGGGATCAGAATATGGTCAAACGAACTGTATTCAAACGACTGATTAGACCATTTAAACAGCGTTTGGAAAATATCAATCGGAATCGTATCGCTGAATTGCAAGTCAAGCTTGGCTTCAGAACCGCCTATTCCATAAAACCAGCTCTTGAATCCAGACTTGTCATACTGATCCGAAATATCTTTAATTCCTTTTACATCCCAATGCGGCAAGTCAGACCAGATTTCTTCATAGAGGGCATTGTCATCCACTTTGTAATGAGCGCCGTCATCATGGATAAACATGTCCCTCGGCCTTACCGTTTCAGACAGCTTTTGGGTCGTTTTTTCGATTTTGTGTTTCTCACGCACAGTAGACTCTGTTGAGGATGAGCCTTCAGAAAAGTTTGGCTGGAACGTCCATATCCCCCATGTAAAAACAAGACTGATGACGACGAGTACCGTAAGTAATATCGTTTTTATATTTTCACGCTTCATCCCAATCATCCTCTTGTTCCTCTTTATATGGAAGAGTAAATGTAATCGTCGTGCCTTTTCCTTCTATGCTGTCCGCCCAAATATCTCCGCCGTGCGCCTGTACCATTTCCTTGGCAATCGCCAATCCCAGACCGGTGCCGCCAAGCTTTCTCGTTCTCGCTTTATCCACCCTGTAGAAGCGGTCAAAGACTTTTTCGACATCTTTTTTCGGAATACCAATCCCTTCATCCTTCACGCTGATATAGAGAAGTTCTTCCCCTTCATTGACATCAATCGAGAACGTGACATGTCCGCCTTCCGGTGAATATTTTAAAGCGTTAGAAATAATATTATCGAGCACCTGCGTTATTTTATCCTGGTCAATCTCGACGTACAGATCTCTGTCCGGCAGATTGCGGATAAACTCCACATGCTGCTCTTTTGTCATTTCAAAACGGTCAATAATAAGCGACATAAACCGGACAATCTGAATCCATTCCCGGTTAAATTGATAATCCTTGCTGTCAAATTTCGACAGCTGAAGCAGATCATTGACAAGCCGGATCATACGCTCTGTTTCATTTTGCGTCACCATTAAGAAGCGGGGAGCAATGTCTTTATTTTCCCACGCGCCTTCAGCTAACGCTTCTAAATAGCTGCGCATTGTCGTAAGCGGCGTCCGCAGCTCATGTGATACATTCGCAACGAATTCTCTGCGTTCCTGATCCATTTTCTCTTGTTCGGTTACATCGTAAATGACAGCGATTAAACCATCAATTTTGCCGTGTTCCCTTTGAATCACAGAGAAATTCACGCGAAGCACCGTTAATTCATCATCGCGCTCAATTTCAAGCAGCATAGAATCCTGCTGCTCCACTAAATCTTCAAAAGTATAATTCTCTTGAAGCCCCAGCAAACTCGTAATCGGCATTTCTAAGGCTGTTTCACGTGAAACGTTCAACAGTTCCAGCGCCGGGCTGTTTAAGAGAATAATCGCTCCGTTTCGGTTTGTGGCGATAACGCCGTCTGTCATATAAGCAATGACAGAGGCTAGCTTTCTGCGTTCTCCTTCAGTCATCGCCTGGGCATCTTCAAGCTCTCTCGTTAAGTGGTTAAACGTTGTGGCTAGCTGCCCAATTTCATCATGCCCGTACTTTTTAACCTTCCTCGAGAAATTCCCTTTCGCAAGCTCCATCGCCTGCTTTCGCATATCTGAAAGCGGGTGGGTAATGGTTCTTGCCAGAAAAATACCGAGAAGAGCCGTCAAAACAAGTGCCAAACCTGTGCCGGACGCCAGTATCGTGTTGATCGTCTTCATTTGATTAAAGACATCTTCCATACTCGCGACAACATAGATCGCGCCCACAACCTCTTGGTTTTCAGTCATGACGGGCTTCGCGGAAATAAGAACTCTGATTTTGCTTTTCGGGTCATAATATTTTCTTAAATACGACTGTTTGGTAGAAAAAATTCTTTTAAAAATCAGATCGGTCGTTTGTTTCCCAGCTACTTCCTCACCGTACGGCTTTGAAGAACCGACCACTTCATAGCTTTTATCTACAAAGCTAATTTCCCGAACCTCATCACTTTTCGTGAAGTCATTCAAAATACGGCTGACGTCATCCTTTATGACGGTACTGTCGTTATCGCTCTTATATTCTTGTTCGATATAATAAGAAAGGTTGTCGATTCGCTGATTCAACGATTGTTCATAAGAGCTGATCAGCGACTTCTCTACCTGATTGACAAAATACACACCAATGATTTGCATGGCAATGATAATCAAAAGCACATAAATCAAGGTAATCTTAAATTGGATCGACCGAAAAAAACCAACCTTATTCATATGGGCATTAGTCCTGTTCTGGGTTTCTCAAGTAATAACCTACACCGCGGCGTGTGACGATCCAATTTGGATGGCTCGGGTTGTCCTCGATTTTTTCACGAAGCCGGCGGACTGTTACGTCAACCGTTCTGACATCGCCGAAGTAATCATAGCCCCAAACGGTTTGAAGCAAATGTTCACGGGTCATCACTTGTCCGATATGTTTTGCTAAATAATGAAGCAATTCGAACTCACGATGAGTCAATTCGATTGTTTCATCTCGTTTTGATACAACGTACGCGTCAGGGAAGATGACGAGAGAGCCGATATGAATCTCGTTAGAGGAAGGCTCTTCCTCCGCAGGCGCTGTTGTCAGCTGGCGGCGCAGGTTCGCTTTTACACGTGCCAAGAGCTCACGTGTGCTGAATGGTTTTGTGACATAGTCATCAGCACCGATTTCAAGCCCGATAACCTTGTCAATTTCTGAATCCTTAGCCGTCAGCATAATGATTGGCATATCGTATTTCTTTCTGACTTCGCGGCATACTTCAACGCCGTCTTTATTCGGGAGCATAATATCTAAAAGAATTAAATCAGGCTGAAGCTCTTCTACCATTTCAACGGCTTCGTTTCCGTCGTGGGCACAGTGCACTTCATAGCCTTCTTTTCTTAAGTTAAATTCCAATATATCTGCAATCGGTTTTTCATCATCTACTACAAGGATCTTTTTATCCATCATTTTGATTTTCCTCCTGCCGAATGACTTCATTTCATCTATATAACATTCGTTTCATCACTTATGGCCCATGTAAAGAATGGGTCCTTGTCTATTATAACGGTTTAAGGTCAAAAGATAAAAAAAATAAAGGTTTAGAAAAAAAACACATGTTTCACCTTTATCGCCAGTTGTTTATCTATTGTCATGCTGGTCAACTTTTTTTAAAAAAGATAACTTTATTGAAACCTCCTCTCACCGGAGTGCGTCTTTATCAATGACGTCTTCTTCTTTGAACCGGCCGAAGGGCCGGTTCTCCCTTTTTCTTCTATTATAACACTCCTCATGTTTGCCTTTTTCCTAAAAGAAAAAACGCACCTACGATTGCAGATGCGTTTGGTAAGTGGCTCGGGACGGAATCGAACCGCCGACACACGGATTTTCAGTCCGTTGCTCTACCAACTGAGCTACCGAGCCAAATGTTTTATTTTTCTCTACTAAGTAAAGTAAAATGGCGGTCCGGACGGGACTCGAACCCGCGACCTCCTGCGTGACAGGCAGGCATTCTAACCAACTGAACTACCGGACCTTACAGTAATTGCCCGGAGAGCTGTCGTGTCAGCTCTCACAGACAAATAAGGAATTTAGCAATAACGCTAAAGTAAATCAATGACCCGTACGGGATTCGAACCCGTGTTACCGCCGTGAAAGGGCGGTGTCTTAACCGCTTGACCAACGGGCCTTCACGAAATGGTGAGCCATGAAGGACTCGAACCTTCGACCCTCTGATTAAAAGTCAGATGCTCTACCAACTGAGCTAATGGCTCTTAAAGATGTCGGAATTTCTATAGAGCAAACGACTTAGATCTAGTTCTTATCTTGTACTCTATTGAAGCAGTTTCCGTAACAACGAGATTTATAATATCACGAACAAATAGAAGTGGCAATAACTTTTTTGGTTTTTTTTCATATTTTTTTCTCAGACCAACTTATATGCGGCTTTCAAACAAAAAACAAGCCCCTGATATAGGGGCTTGCAGACATATTCTATTTAGTTCGCACGGTACACACTGCGAAGGACATTTGTTTGTGAGCGGTCTGGACCGACAGAGAAAATAGAAAGCGGAATGCCTGTCAGCTGAGACACGCGCTCAAGATAATGGCGCGCATTTTCCGGAAGCTCGCTCAAGCTCTTCGCACCTGTAATATCCTCAGTCCAGCCTGGCATTTCTTCATAAACCGGCTCACATTCAGCAAGTGCCTTAAGACTTGCTGGGAATTCTTCAATGATTTCCCCTTTGTAGCGGTACGCCACACAGATTTTCAACGTTTCAATTCCTGTTAGGACGTCAATTGAGTTCAGAGAAAGATCTGTAATTCCGCTCACACGGCGGGCGTGGCGGACAACAACGCTGTCAAACCAGCCGACACGGCGCGGGCGGCCTGTTGTTGTTCCATATTCGCGTCCGACTTCACGGATTTGATCGCCGATTTCATCTTTCAGCTCAGTCGGGAAAGGACCGTCGCCGACACGAGTCGTATATGCTTTTGATACACCGACAACGTGCTTGATTTTGGTCGGGCCGACACCAGAACCGATCGTGACACCGCCGGCAACCGGGTTAGATGACGTAACAAACGGGTATGTTCCTTGGTCGATATCGAGCATAACCCCTTGTGCGCCTTCAAATAATACACGGCGCCCTTCATCAAGAGCATCGTTTAAGACAACAGATGTATCGCAAACATATTTTTTAATCTGCTGGCCGTATTCATAATATTCGTCTAAGATATCCTCAAGTTTAAACCCTTCTGTCTCGTACATTTTCTCGAGAAGACGGTTTTTTTCTTCAAGATTGCGCTCAAGCTTTTCCGCAAACGCGTCACGGTCTAACAGATCCGCGATGCGAATTCCGATGCGGGCTGCTTTATCCATGTAAGCAGGGCCGATTCCTTTTTTCGTTGTGCCGATCTTGTTAGCCCCTTTACGCTCTTCTTCCACTTCATCCAATTTCAAATGATACGGCAGAATGACGTGAGCTCTGTTGCTGATTCTCAGATTATCTGTACTCACGTTGCGCTCATGAAGATACGCAAGCTCTGTGACTAATGCTTTCGGATCTACAACCATTCCGTTTCCGATTACACACGTTTTATCCTTATAGAAAATTCCAGACGGGATTAAGTGAAGCTTATATGTGATTCCGTCAAACTTGATTGTATGCCCTGCGTTATTTCCGCCTTGATAACGGGCGATCACTTCTGCATTTTCTGATAGGAAATCTGTAATTTTACCTTTTCCTTCATCGCCCCATTGCGTACCTACTACAACTACTGAAGACATGTCCGTGCACCTCCGTTAACCTTTCAAAACGATTCTATTCAAACAAATCAAGTTTATCAGTGAAGAAACAGAAAGTCAATTGTAAATCCGAACATTAAATTATTCAAAATCTATATTCGTTCGCTTCCATTCGTTTTATAAGCGTTTTCTCACTGTTTTGTCATAAAAAGCTTGCGAAACTTTCATCCTTTAGCATAAGAAAGAATCACTTGCCTGATATCCCTTTTGAATTCATAAAAACGACCCGCCAGCCGTCCGGGTCCTCTATCGTCACGCCCCCATTGCTCCAGTACGGGTTCTCTGATTCGACCTCTTGATAGCCCATATGCTTTAGCTTTGAAGTGATCGCTGCCAGTTCATCTGCATTCGGCACATAAAAAACAAGAAGGCTGTCGGGATGGGGAACGGGAGCAGTGCTTCCCCCTTCATACTGGGTGAATTCCAAATGATAATCGGCATGAGGAAGGCCGAACATGACACCGTCATACCCGTTATGCTTTGAAAATTCTCCTATTCGTTTCAAACACAGTCCCTCTTCGTAAAAACGAATAATCTCATCAAGCTGACCCGTAGGACGTGCAATTCGGACTTGTGCTGCGTGAAAAGACGAAAAACGTTTTCCCATATTGTTACCATCTCCTTTTTGCACCATTTTATTAAAACGCTTTCAAATTATCATCCGCTGAGCGAACGGTATTTCTTCCATCTTTCGAATGAAAAAACCCCAAGAGCAGCTCTTGGGGCTTATGCGCCGGGCGGAACGCCTGCGTCATCAAAACGCCGTTCCAGGTTGACGAATTTGTTGTATTCTTTTACGAACGCAAGAGACACGGTTCCCACCGGGCCGTTACGCTGTTTGGCGATAATAATTTCGATAATATTTTTATTCTCGGTTTCTTTGTCATAGTAGTCATCACGATAAAGGAACGCGACAATATCCGCGTCCTGCTCGATACTTCCTGATTCCCGGATATCAGACATCATCGGACGTTTATCCTGACGCTGCTCAACACCCCTGGAAAGCTGAGAAAGCGCGATAACAGGGACTTGCAGCTCCCTGGCAATCGACTTCAGTTCACGGGAAATTTCAGATACTTCCTGCTGACGGTTGTCCTTTGAACGACCGCTTCCCTGAATCAATTGCAGGTAATCGATCAAAATCATGCCCAGCCCGCTTTCCTGCTTCAAGCGGCGGCACTTGGCACGGATTTCACTCACTCGAATACCCGGTGTATCGTCGATGTAAATCCCGCTGTTCGACAGGCTTCCCATTGCCATCGTCAGCTTGCCCCAATCCTCTTCGGTCAGGTTACCTGTACGGAGATTCTGGGCATTGATATTTCCCTCGGCACAAAGCATACGCATAACGAGCTGCTCTGCACCCATCTCAAGACTGAAAATCGCTACGCTCTCATCGGTCTTCGTCGCCACGTTTTGTGCGATGTTCAGGGCAAAGGCTGTTTTCCCTACTGAAGGACGGGCAGCCACAATGATCAAGTCGTTGCGCTGGAAACCCGCAGTCATCCGGTCAAGCTCCGTAAACCCTGTTGGAATTCCCGTGATATCACCTTTTCGATTGTGAAGCTGTTCGATATTATCATAGGTCTGGACAAGGACGTCCTTAATATTTTGGAAGGCACTCGTGTTTTTGCGCTGTGCCACTTCCATAATCGTTTTTTCCGCTTCACTGAGTAAATCCTCTACCTCATCCTCACGGGTATACCCGTCTTGAGCAATCGTTGTCGCAGTTCTGATTAATCGGCGAAGAATCGATTTTTCCTCAACGATTTTCGCGTAATATTCTATGTTAGCCGCTGTCGGCACCGAGTTTGCGATATCTGTCAAATATGAAATGCCGCCTACTTCTTCCAGCAGGTCTGTGTTCGCAAGCTCTGATGTGACTGTCACCAGATCAACCGGTTCACCTCGGTCTCCGAGCACCAGCATCGCATTATAGATTTTTTGGTGGGACATTCTATAGAAATCATCTGGAATCAATACTTCTGAAGCCAGTGTTAAAGCAGACGGCTGTAAAAAAATAGCGCCTAACACGGCTTGTTCGGCTTCTATATTTTGCGGAGGAAGCCGGTCATTCAGAAGGTCTGTCATGCTAAGCACCGTCCTCTCATTAAAAAATCTCCAACCTCCATTCTACCATTTCTACAGAAAAAAAATAGAAAAATTGTCTGTTTCCTGTTTTTTTCAGTTAGCAGATTGGATCGTTTCGGACAGTAACAAGGCGGGAAAAATGCAATAAAACATGAGGGAGGAATGAAAGATGATAAAGAAATATGCGATTACGCCTAATGTTGATGCGGACGGCTGGTTTATTGAGGTGGAGAATGTAGCGCCGACAGCTTTGTATACGTCTAAAGACGCCGCTATTGAAAAGGCCAAACAGGTGGCTAAGGAAAACAGTCCGTCTAAGCTTGTAATTTATGACCAGTTTAAAAATGTGGAAGAAGAACACTCATTTTAATGAATGAAAGCCTTCGCTGCAGCGAGGGTTTTTTAGCGGTTATCGGTTTATTTCATCCATTGGATGCCTATGTGCATCATCAAATCTGCCGCTTTTTGATACAGATCCCACTCCCCGATCGAAGCAAATTTCCCCATCAGCTCCTGAAGCTTTAGCCTCACTGCTATATATTCTTCGAAAGTGACAGCTTTTTCAGTGTCTATTTGGTGTTCCTTCAGCATTTGTTTTAATAAGGATAACGGTGCGTGCATAAGAACCCTCCTTACCTCTTTTATAACGGTCATTTTCCGATTGCTCTATTCCTTTGTGACATCTTCTTACATTTCACAGCTGATTCTTGTACAATGGACAGAAGAGAGGAGGGATCTTTTGTGAGACCTTTGCAAATTTCTGCTGAAACTGCACAAAAGCTTGCAGAGTCCTTGAATCTGCCGCTTGAACAGATCATGCATATGCCTCAGCATATTCTGCTTGCCAAAATGGCTGAACTGCAAAAAGAGGACAAATCATAGCCTTCATTCACATACTTGCTTACCTGTTTCGGGATAATATCATGTATATGTTAGAAAAGAGGAGTAACTGCTTTGCCACATCCACATAATAAAAAAATCCAATCATTTTGGCTGATCACCGGCATTATCTTTATCGCCTTTAACTTACGGCCCGCGATCACTTCAGTGGGTCCGGTCATCAGCTCTATCCGGGCAGAGCTGCACATGTCCAATGGGGCAGCCGGTTTTTTGACCGCACTGCCGCTGCTTTCGTTTGCAGTTCTTTCTCCACTTGCACCTAAGCTTGGACAGCGCCTCGGAAATGAGCGAACTTTATGGCTAGGTCTCGTGATACTGCTTATCGGCGTTTTGACTCGTTCTACCGGCTATACTGCCGCTTTGTTTTTCGGAACGGCACTTATCGGCGTCGGGATTGCGATTGGTAACGTACTTTTGCCAAGCTTAATCAAACATAAATATCCTGAAAAGCCAGGGATCATGATCAGCCTGTATACGACATCAATGAATATATTCGCAGCTTTAGCATCAGGTGTCAGCGTTCCTTTAGCGACCCAGATGAATGGCGGATGGAAACAGGCTTTTCTCTTATGGGGCGGGCTGGCTTTACTTGCATTGCTAATCTGGATACCTCAGCTGCGCCATCGAGATACGGCAAACCAGACAATGAAGCTGCAATCCAGTTCCATTTGGGCTTCCAAAATGGCATGGTATGTCACCATCTTTATGGGCCTGCAATCGTTTTTATTTTACAGCAGCATCGCTTGGTTTCCTGAAATTCTCCGTTCACACGGAATTGATACGGCAACAGCCGGATGGATGGTATCACTCATGCAATTTGCGAGTCTGCCTTCCACTTTTCTGACACCAGTTTTAGCTGACCGTGTGAAACAGCAGCGCGGTATCGTTGCGGCGCTGGCCTCAGTTTATCTGATCGGCCTTTGCGGATTATTAGCGGGCGGAAGCCATACATTGCTTGCCATCTGGATGATCATTATCGGTATCGGACAAGGCTCCAGCATTAGTCTGGCGCTCACTTTGATTGGTCTCCGCAGTGAAAATGCCCAACAGGCCGCTGCGCTGTCAGGCATGTCTCAGTCATTCGGCTACCTGCTGGCAGCAGTCGGGCCAATCTTTGTCGGCTATCTCTTTGACCAGACGCATTCTTGGACGATGCCTATTGTGCTTCTCATTGCTGCCCTGATCGTAATGGGAGCAGCCGGACAGGGAGCCGGACGAGATCGATACATTTTCCAGTCAGAAAAACAAAGAAATTCAGCATAAAGCGGGGAAGATATCTCCGCTTTTTTCTTTGAATATTTATGGTTTATTCATAAGTTTTTCATATTTGTTTTTTACAATGAGACACCATAAAGAGGTGAAAAACGATGAAAACCAAACGATTCGACGCAGCCCTTATTCTTATTTTGCTGGCAGCAGCTTTTTTGAATACGTATCACATTTGGCAGGATGATACAGCAAACCAGTACTATTTGGCGGCTGTAAAAAGCATGACGCAAAGCTTCCATAACTTCTTTTATGCGTCATTTGACCCTTCTGGATTTGTGACAGTAGATAAGCCTCCTGTCGTGTTATGGATTCAAACGATTTTCGCACTGATTTTCGGTGTTCACACGTGGAGTGTCATCATTCCCCAGGCTCTTGCCGGAGTTGGGTCTGTATTCCTTCTCTACAGAATGATTAAGCCGACTTTTGGAATTGGGGCGGCCCGCATTGCCGCACTTGTCATGGCACTGACCCCTATCGCAGTAGCTGTCAGCCGGACAAACAATATCGACAGCATGCTTGTTTTTACCTTATTGCTCGGTTCAACTTGTCTGCTTAGGGCAGTAAAACAAGGCAAGCTGGTTTGGCTGCTGACGGCATTTGCCCTGATTGGGCTCGCCTTTAATATGAAGATGATGCAAGCGTTTATGGTATTGCCTGCATTTGTGTTATTCTACCTGATTGCATCTCGGGTTTCTCTGAAGAAAAAAATCGGTTCCCTGCTTCTGTCTCTTGTCCTTCTGACAGGCCTTTCACTCTCATGGGCGATTGCAGTGGATTCAGCCTCTACCTCAAGCCGGCCTTATGTAGGAAGCAGCCAGACTAACTCAGTGCTAGAACTGGCCTTTGGCTACAACGGCACAGAGCGTCTGCTTGGGCAAACTACGGGCCTTGCAAAGGGTGATATGAATGCTGCTGGCGGAGGGAACATGCAGAATCAAGACAACATGCAAGCGCCAAAATCATCTTTTTCTCAGAACGGAAATCAATCATTCGGAAACCATTCACAGGCGCCTCAGCCGCCTAACGGACAAACCGGCGCTCTCAATGGAGGCGGAGGCACACCTCCCACAGGTGGCAACGGACCTGGAAATGGAGGGCCTGGCGGCGGAAAAAGCATGAATATGTTCGGCACCGGTGATCCTGGCCCGCTTCGTCTTTTCCAATCAGCACTTTCCGGCCAAATCAGCTGGATGCTTCCATTCTCATTGATCGGATTACTGGGCGCAATCGTCAGCTGGTACCGTGATCGCCGCGGACATGCTGCTAAAATGAAAGAAACGCTATTCTGGGCGGCTTGGCTTGTTCCCGTGGCTGGTTTCTTCAGCATCGCAGGATTCTTCCACCAGTATTATTTGATTATGCTGGCACCGCCAATTGCCGCCCTTTCTGGTATCGGATGGTATACGATGCACCGCTTATACAAAAATAATAAAGACTGGTCCAGCTATCTTCTGCCGGCAGCCGTCTTGATCACAGCCGTGTTTCAGATGTATATTCTGAGCGCTTATACAAGCCAAATCGGCAGTGTATGGATGTATGTCCTGGGGCTCTTAGGACTGGGCATCACCCTTGCACTTCTGATGCTTAAACGCAGCCATCCGTTCAGTAAGCTGCTGACCATCATCAGCTTGTGCGTTCTGCTTCTCACACCAGTTTACTGGTCAGCAACGCCGCTTCTATACGGTGGTAACAGCGTCCTTCCTGAATCTGGCCCGCAGCTCAAAGGCTCAGCAAACGGCGGGAACATGTTCTCTTCAGAGGTCGACAGCGGGCTCCTGTCCTATCTGAGAAAACACAATACCGGCGAAGAGTATTTATTTGCTACTTTGACAACCGTAACAGCTGCGCCATACATCATTTACGAAAATGAATCTGTTATGGCAATGGGCGGATTTAACGGCACGGATCCCATTCTGACTGTGTCGGAACTGAAAAAACTAATCAAAGAAGGCAAAGTGAAATACTTCCTTCTGTCAGAAAACAACTCAGGCAACAGCGAACTTGTTTCCTGGATTAAGAAAAACGGAAAAGAAATAACATCTGGCGAGTACAGCGGTTCCTCCAGCAGCACAAACAGCGTGCAGGGAATGCGAAGAGGACCTGGTGGAGAAAGCCAGCAAACTCTTTATCTCGTGGAATAAAAAAAGAGGCTTGGATTCATCCAAGCCTCTTTTCTATTAAGCTTCTTCTTTTACATGTACCTTTAACACAGCCTGCACTTCAGGATGCAGTTTCACAGGCACGTTTGTATATCCTAATGCACGAATGCCGTCCGGCAGTTCAAGCTTCCGCTTATCTACTTTAATGTTATGATCTTTTTGGAGCTGTTCAGTAATTTGCTTGCTTGTCACTGAACCAAATAAACGGCCGCCCTCACCTGATTTTGCGCTAAGCTCAACAGTCAGTTTTTCTAATGTCTCTTTCAAGCTCTTAGCCTGCTCAAGCTCAGCAATGGCTTCTTTTTTCTCTTTCTGCTTTTGTCCGTTTAGCGCGCTGATGTTTGACGCGTTCGCTTCAACCGCGAGGCCTTTTTTAATTAGAAAGTTATGCGCATAACCGTCTGCTACGTTTTTGACTTCGCCTTTTTTTCCTTTTCCTTTTACATCTTGTAAGAAAATAACCTTCATCTCTGTACGCCTCCCTCAAAATACTCATCTATGGCGTGCTTCAGCCGTTCCAGCGCTTCAGAAACTGAAATGCCGGACAACTGAGTCGCCGCATTTGTTAAATGCCCTCCGCCTTCTAGGGCCTCCATGATGATCTGAACATTTACCTCGCCAAGCGACCGTGCACTGATACAAACCGTTTGTTCATCCCGTCTCGCCACCGCAAATGAAGCCTCAACCTCACTCATCGACAGCAGCGAATCGGCAGCCTGCGCAATCAGCACTTGATCGAAGTATTCCTCTTCATTTTCAGGAAGAGAAGCAATCGCAATGTTATCTTTATAGAGGACCGTATGCTGGATCAGCTTCGCCCGTTTAATATAGGAATCAACGGTTTCTTTCAGGAACTTCTGCACCAGCACCGTGTCGGCGCCTTTTGCCCTTAAATAAGAAGCCGCATCGAAAGTCCGCGAGCCCGTGCGGAGAGAAAAGCTCTTTGTATCCACTATTATACCAGCTAATAGGGCTGTTGCTTCAATCATATTGATTTTTAAGCGCTTCGGCTGATATTCAAGCAGCTCTGTCACCAATTCCGCTGTGGAAGAAGCGTATGGTTCCATATAAACAAGCAGCGGATCTCTGATAAACTCCTCACCTCTGCGGTGATGGTCGATGACCACGATATGTTCAATTTTATTGACCAGCCGTTCCTCCATGACGAGTGACGGCTTATGTGTATCAACGATCACAAGCAGTGTGTCATCATTGGAAATTTCAATTGCTTCTTCAGGCGTAATAAATCTTGACCACAGTTCTTCATATTTTTTGATTTCCCCAATCAAACGCTGCACACTTGATCCGATTTGATTTGGGTCAATCACGATAAAACCATCTTTGTTATTTGCCTGAGCCACCTTTAAAATCCCGATCGCTGCGCCGATAGAATCCATGTCGGGGAATTTATGCCCCATGATAATCACATTGCTGCTTTCGGTGACGATTTCCTTTAAGGCGTGAGAAATCACGCGGGCCCGCACCCTTGTTCGTTTCTCCATTGGGTTTGTTTTACCGCCGTAAAACTTCACCTTGCCGTTTGGCAGCTTAATGGCTACCTGGTCCCCACCGCGTCCCAGTGCTAAGTCCAAGCTGGATTGCGCCAAATCGCCAAGTTCTTTCAGGGAAGAGACTGAAGCCCCGACACCGACACTTAACGTCAGCGCTACACCGTCAAATGAGGTTTTTTCCCGCACTTCATCAAGAATCGAAAACTTCGAATTTTCGAGTTCAGTTAAGATGTGTTCATTAAGTACAGCGATAAAGCGTTCTGAAGACGTCCTTTTCAAGAAGATCCCGTACTCCTGCGCCCAAGCGTTCAGCAAAGATGTCACCTGGCTGTTCATCGTGCTTCTCGTCTGGTCATCCAATCCTTGTGTCACATCATCATAGTTATCAAGGAAAATATATGCCAGGACGGTTCTTTCGTTTTCATATAGCTTTTCAATCTGAATTTGTTCTGTTACATCAAAGAAATATAAGAGACGCTCATCCCGTTTGATGACAACCCTAAACTTGCGGTCATTCAATGTAACCGTTTCCGATTCCACCTCTTGTTTGATAAGCGGCACTACCGATTCACAAGTATCGTAAAGTGATCTCCCCACTAAAGTGCTTTCATTAAAGCAAGAGGAAAGAAACGGATTTGCCCATTCTATATAATATTGGTCATTAAAAAGCATGATTCCAATCGGCATTTCCATCAATGCCTCTTCACCGACTTTTTTCAACCTGTAGGACAACGTAGAAATATAAGCATCAATCTCTTTTCGAATAAGAGAATCAGCACGCTTAATAAAAAACAAAATAACTGCCAGCAGCAGCACTTCGACGGTTCCTAATATCCAGTTAAAATAAAAGCTGATGAGGATTGTAATAATTGACAGAGCAATCAATGCATAGATGGGATACCGAAACAGCGGTTTTTCATAAAAGCTTGGCATTTCTATCACTCCCCACCATGTGAGTAAAACTCATGTTCACTTCACCTTATTCCTTATATGAAAGCCCAAATCTAAAACGCCTAAAATGCGAATGGCCGCCATGAAGACCGGATGAACAAACCCAAGTATGACAGCAATCACAGCCGCAGCCTTTGGATATTGTTTCTTATGGCAATAGAAAAAGATAAATGATAAACCTTGGATGAAAATCAGAAACCCGAGTATAAACTCCCCATTTAAAGCGATAGAGTACAGCATTTGGCCTTTTTCTAAAGGCAAAAATGAAAGCATGACAATAATCAAATACAGTACTACAACACTTTGCGGAAACTTCAACTCTCTAAAAGGCTTTAGATTAGGAATATCGGGGGAGAATCGCCTTAAGAGCGGCTTAGCGATAAGGTAACTGAGGAAAGAAAAAATAACTCCTACCATCACAATAGCTGTTGGAAAAAGATATTGAACGATACCCAATTGTTCTTCCATCAGTTTTAATTGCTTCTCAAACTGTCCAGCATTGCCCGACTGCTTCGCTACAGTTTCTACAATATCAAGAGATTGCCGGTATTGTGTCATCGCCTCATCAATGATATTGATACCCAAAAACTGAATGCTTATCACAAAATAGAAGACAATACTAAGCATATAAATAAGAGCGCCCGAAATAATGGCGTGCCCGGGCTCTTTCCTTTTGAAAAAATGTCCCATGGCAATGCCGGCGCAAGCTGACATAAAAGCTACAATAAGCCCGTTAAAGGACCCGACAATAAAAACAACCGGAAGACTGACAGCGCCCATCCATATCCCTAGCTTCAATCCATGTCTGATCGTGTACAAGATCATTGGCAGCGGCAGTGCAAATAACAGAATTGTTCCAATCACAGGAACATAAACAACCAGAAGCGTAATGATCGCAAACAGACTGATTAAAATAGCACCTTCCATTAAAGCTCTCGTTTGTTTCACTTAGTCACCTCGTATCATCCTGAACATACGAATAGAAAAGAGCAGCATAAACGACTGCTCTTTTTCATCGCTGCAACATACGTTGCACCGAATGTTTTTATATCATCTCTAAATTTTACTTTTATATTTTAACATAAGTCCAAATCGCAAGTAAAATAACGCTAATGTTTCATGTGAAACATGAAAAATGAAAAGACATTCTTTGAAAAGAATGCCCATCACAATTAATGTTTATCATCCATAAAGCCAGAAGATTCCTTGTTTTTCTTTTTCGTTTTTCTGACATACATAAAAATTAAGATCACCAGTAAAAGGGTTGTTGCTTGCAGAACGCCGCTGCTAAACAAGAAAAAGTTCTTTATCATGTCCCACATTGTGTTTCACCTCTTTGTGCATGTTCTCAACCCGTATCCTATATAAGGTGAATTTCCCTTTTTAAAAACTTCAAAACATCATGAACAACATTGAGCATTGGGCATATGCTGATATGGAATCTGATCGATAAAGGAGAATTTTCACATGGATGAACGCAGAACATTGGCTTGGCATGAAACATTAGAAATGCACGAGCTGGTTGCTTTTCAATCAAACGGACTCATTAAACTGAAGAAAATGATAAGAGAAGTAAAAGACCCTCAGCTCAGACAGCTTTATAACGTGTCTATTCAGGGTGTTGAGCAAAATTTGAGAGAGCTTCTTCCGTTCTTTCCACAGGCTCCGCACAGAGAAGATGAGGAAGAAGAACGCGCAGATAACCCATTTTACAGCGGTGACCTGCTCGGTTTTGCCAAAACATCTGTCCGCAGCTATGCCATCGCAATTACAGAAACAGCAACACCTCAATTAAGAAACGTACTGGTCAAACAGCTGAATGCTGCCATCCAGCTGCACGCCCAAGTTTATCGATACATGTATCAGCATGGATATTATCTCTCTTACAACCTTTCTGAACTGTTGAAAAACGATGTCAGAAACGCCAACAGAGCCATTTCAATGAAATAAAACAAGCAGCAAAGGAGTTTTCCCTTTGCTGCTATTTCTGCTGATCCTTCAGTAAGCCGTTCGAACGATAAGATTCCAGCACGTCTCTGTTGGATTCTCCCCATTCTTTCATTTGCAAAACAATCGGTTCAAGCGTTCGCCCGAATTCCGTCAGAGAGTACTCAACCTTGGGCGGCACCTGTTGATAAACCTCACGATGCACGATGCCGTCCGCTTCCAGCTCCCTCAGCTGAAGAGTAAGCATTCTTTGAGTAATACTCGGGCAGATTCGCCGAAACTCATTAAATCGTTTCTTGCCATCTATCATGTGATAAAAAAGAATTCCTTTCCACTTTCCGCCAATGACATCTAGAGTAAATTCAACTGGACAGCCTTCTTTGTTCGGGTATATATTCTTTTTTCCACTCATTCTTGACCCTCCAATAGTACCTTTTTTGATACTACATTACATTTTGCAACTAAGCTACCCAGTATTTTACACACCTTTTCTCCTTAGCTCAAAGAAAATGCTTCTTATTCACATCAATTTTTAAGGGTTTGCATGATTACACCTGCAGCAAGACGTGTTAAACTATATAAAGATTACACTACTTAAAAAAAGGATAGGAGCTATCATGGAAAAGATACTTATTTTCGGACACCAAAACCCAGACACAGATACGATTTGTTCTGCGATTGCTTATGCTGATTTGAAAAACAAACTCGGCTTCAATGCTGAGCCTGTCCGTCTCGGACAAGTCAACGGCGAAACACAATACGCGCTTGACTATTTCAAACAAGAAAGCCCGCGTCTTGTTGAAACAGCTGCAAACGAAGTAAACGGCGTTATCCTGGTTGACCATAACGAACGCCAGCAAAGCATCAAAGACATTGAAGAGGTTCAGGTTTTAGAGGTTATCGACCATCACCGCATCGCTAACTTCGAAACAGCTGAGCCGCTTTACTATCGTGCTGAGCCTGTAGGCTGTACGGCTACCATCTTAAACAAAATGTACAAAGAGAATAACGTGAAAATCGAGAAAGAAATTGCCGGCCTTATGCTGTCTGCGATCATTTCTGATTCCCTGTTATTTAAATCTCCAACTTGCACGGACCAAGACGTAGCAGCAGCAAAAGAGCTTGCGGAGATCGCTGGCGTAGATGCTGAAGTATACGGCTTGAACATGTTGAAAGCAGGCGCTGATCTAAGCAAAAAAACAGTGGAAGAGCTCATTTCTCTTGATGCGAAAGAATTTACGCTCGGCAGCAAGAAAGTCGAAATCGCACAAGTAAACACAGTGGACATTGAAGATGTGAAAAAACGCCAAGCTGAATTAGAAGCTGTGATCTCAAAAGTTGTGGCTGAGAAGAATCTTGATCTGTTCCTTCTCGTTATCACAGATATCTTAGAAAATGATTCACTTGCTCTTGCAATCGGTAACGAAGCAGCGAAAGTGGAAAAAGCGTTCAACGTTACATTAGAAAACAACACAGCCCTCTTAAAAGGCGTTGTTTCCCGTAAAAAACAAGTCGTTCCTGTCTTAACAGACGCAATGGCTGAATAAGCAAAAAGCATCCCGCATCGGGATGCTTTTTCTTATTCACCCAGCTTCTCAATTTGTCCCATCACATCAGTAATTTGCTTTGCGTTTTGGACCAGGTCTGACTGCTCCAATTCTTTAAGCGATACCTTGCCTTCCTCGGCTTGTTTCAACACATCTTCAGCGCTTTTCTGCAAGGTTTCGTTATGTTCCTGAATGGTTTGATGAATCTCCGCTGCGGCATCAGGCGGCGTTAATTCATTAAAATCAGCGGCAGCCTTCTGAATCGACTCAAGCTGCGCTTCAAGTTTTTCTTTCGCCTCGGTGTCATTTACAGCTTTCTCAGCCAATTCAGGCGCTTCCTCTGCAAATGTCTTCACCTTCTCCACATAACCAGCTGCTTCACTCGTATAGTTCAATCCGTCGTTCACCTGATCAAGCATGCCACATCCGCCTGCACTCAAAAGTCCCACTCCGGCAAGTACTGTCAAAATGATCTTCATCTTCAGCCCCCTTATTGTTTCTTTTTCATTTTTTCTTTTAAGATCGGAATCAATTTCTCTTTCGCTAACGGCAGCCCTTTCCTCACCAATTCACGCTTCAGCCACTTTTTCAGCTTAGACATTCTGATGCTCCTCTCCCTTTTTGGTAAAAATGAAAAAACTCCACCAATTTGGTGAAGTTCCTGAAACAAAAAGACCTTCACCAAATCAGATTTGGCAAAGGTCTCGCTAACAATGAGATTGCCAGCAAAGCCGAGGACACCTTGTCCCGTAATGACGACTTTACTGTGAAAGCTACTCCCCTTTGGAGTGTTCATTTTTATTACTTTCATTCTAAAGCACCGATCTGTTCCAGTCAAATTCCTGCCGTTTATATAAAAGCGCGCTGTGGTATTTAAAATTTGAATGGTTTTTCCATCAGGAGATCATGCTATGACAGAGGAGGTTTTCATCATGAGTCAAGAGCGCGTGAAACGGCCTGGGCATACCAGATGGTACATATCTTCGTTACTTAGCGGCATTATTATTCTTAATTATTTTGACCGAGTGGCCATCTCGGTAGCGGCCCCTGCGATACAAGATTCGTTTCACCTTACTGCAACTGAACTCGGCATCGTGTTTTCCATTTACACCTATTCCTATACACTGATGCAGCTGCCTGTCGGAAGTTTGCTGGACCGTTTTGGGGTCGCATGGGTCACGAGGGTTGGAATGACAATATGGAGCTTTTTAACGATCCTTCTTGCTTTTTTGCAAGGAAAATTGCTGTTGTATCTGTTCCGGTTTCTCATTGGGCTGACGAGCGCCTCTGCGTTCCCTGCTGCCTCTAAAGCAACCGCTCTCTGGTTTCCTCCAAGTGAGCGGGGATTGGCAAACTCACTGTTCGATTCGGCCGCCAAGTTTTCAAATGTAATCGGCGCGCCATTGGTCGCCTTTCTTGTCACAACATTTGACTGGCGTGTCGCTTTTTTGACGATTGGATGCATCAATGTGCTGTTTACGATCTTTTTCTGGCAGTATTATGAACAGCCTGAACGGCACAAACGTATTTCTAAAAGTGAACTAAACTATATTCAAAAACACAATGCCATTACAACAGAGCAAATCCCTTACAAAACGGGCCCGCTTTTAAAAAAGCTTTTCACCAATCGGAAAGTATGGGGCTTAATGATCGGATTTACAGGGTACGGGTATACATTCAACCTGCTGCTCACCTGGCTTCCGACTTTCTTTAAACATACATACGGTATGGATCTCATGTCGTCCGGTTTATTTACGGCAGTGCCGTGGCTGATCTCAACCATTTCCGGAATTGCCGTCGGCGGCTGGCTCGTCGATTATTTTATTAAGAAAGGCTATCCTAACACCAAGGTGTACCGAACCGTAATCATAGTCGGAATGAGCTTTGGCTTTTTCTTTTTAGGCTCCATTCTGACGAACAATATTACCGTAGCCATTATTTGCATTTCCATCGGACTCGCCGGAATTTCAGCAACCGCTCCGGTCGGCTGGTCCATCTCCGCAGAACTCGCGCCGATCGGTTCCGTATCCATGCTGAGCTCCATGGTGAATCTCGCAAACAACCTGTTCGGAGGCATTATTGCTGCGTCACTGACAGGGTATTTGTTTGATGTGACAGGCTCCTTTACACTCAGCTTTCTGGTAGCTGGTTTTGTGCTGTTGCTGGGATTGGTTTTTTATGTGTTTGTTTTAGGGGATGTAAAACGAATTAAACTGGAATGAAGAGTGCTTGCTGAAAAGCACTCTTTTCTTTGAATCCGCCAGGTGTTATTTTCTTTCTCCCACATTCACTAGTCTGTCTTCGGACGAAAACACCACCATTTTATCCTTGACTCCAACCAAAGGTAAGGCCTCATAGTGAAAGAAGAAAGGAGGAGTCGGATGGAGAAATTAACAGTAAAAGAACTATCCAATATTGCGAATGTCACAATCAAAACGCTTTATCATTACCACAAAATCGGCTTGCTAGCCCCAAAGGAAATAAGCGAAGCCGGATATCGGTACTATGGTGCTGACGAACTAAAAAGACTGCAGGAAATCCTTTTTTACAAAGAATTAGATATTCCTTTGTCAGAAATCAAAACATTACTAAATGAGGATGCTAAAAGAACAAGTACATTAGAAAAACAAAAAAAGCTGTTTGAAAAGAAAATTGAAAAGTATCAGCGTCTCATTCAAACAGTCAACACATCTTTAGAATACACGAGAAAAGGTGAAAACATGGATCATAAGGTAATGTTTAAAGGATTTGAAAGCGCTGAAGAATGGAAACAATCTTTAGCAGAACAAAATGGGTATTTAAAAGAGCGTTACGATTTTGAATTGGATACACATACAATCAATGTCGATGAAATGAACAAAATGGCAATAGAGGCTAAACATTTTCTTGATAGGATGGCTGATTTTTTAAGAAATGGTGTAACGTATCATGACCCTTCCGTGCAAGAGCATGTCATGAATCATCTTAAGTTCCTAAATCAGAACGGGCATCCGACAAGTAAAGAAGATTACGTAAAACAAACACGTTTTTTTATGCAAGATGATTTCCATAGAGGAATGTTAGAAGAGCAGCAAACCGGTTTATCTTATTATTTGGTTGTCGTTGCAGAACACCTGTAGTGTTTTGTCACCCTTTATAGGGTGACAGCCATCAGGATTACGAGACAGCCCCGCCAACAATCGAAACATTCTGCCGGTCCACGGCAAAACGCCGTCCGTTCCATTTCAATACGGTTTGAACATATCCCAATGAGTCGGCGTTATACCTTCCCGCTATCCGCTGGTACGCCAATAATTCGTATACGCCGTCTCTGTCAAAATCAACCGGATACAAGCCCGATAAAGGATTCACCCATCCTTCTATCGGCATTTTTAACACACCTTGGCTGTTATAAATCTCATTCAAATATTCCCTGCCTTTGTAAGTAAGGTCGAGGATATACGTTTCGTTTTGCTGATGACTGATGACGCTCGCTTTATATTGATTTTGATACCTCACACTGTACTTTAATTCATCATTCAATACATCTGAATTGAAAATTCGCCGGAACTGCCTGTTTAGATAGGCAAACACATATGCATAAATAGCACCGCCACTTCCCCCTGTATCCATTACCACTGCCACATCCTCAATCTTGTCGCCTGTCATATCCCCCAGAAAAAGTGACGGATTGTATCCCATATTGTTTTGAAGCTGAATCTGCTGCTCCTGATGGGTTCTGCCATCACGGATCACCAATGTGATATCTCTCCATAACGGGCTGCCGGGCATTTGATTTCCAGTTAGAAAGACCTCGTCAATAACGCCGTCTCCCGTTACATCGCCGCGGGTAGATGCAATGATTGCACGTGAGGAGACGGGCTGCCGAAATACGTATGGATGTTGAACAAATCCTCTGCTTTCATAAAACCAATAAGGAGCCATTCTGATGTCATACACATTCAATTGTGTCACCTTCCCTAATCAGCTGAATGAATCATTATATGCAGGAATGGCACATCAAAGACATATCTTACACACCAATTAAATCCGTACCATAAGAGTTATCGATTACACAAAGCCACTCGCCTTGCGCATTCTTCTTAAATACATAGGTCGCCCTTCTTTCCATCGCATACTCGGAGTCCTTTTTATCCGAATCAAGCAGTGTCTGAGAAAGGATGAGTACCGTGTCACCTGCTTCCAACAGGATCATTTCCCCTTGTGTCGGGACAATATGATGATTGAAATAGTTTGCAATCGTGATAAACGCTTTTTTGATTTCTTCTTTGCCTCGCGCGATCATGCCCGGCTTCACAACTAAAATGGCATCTTCCGAATAATAATTCATCAGTGTATCAAAATCTTCATTTTGGATTGCCAAATCACACGCAGAGATGATGTCTTTCAATTGCTGTTCCAAATGAATTCCCCCAATCATCATGATTGGATATATTATACATCGTTAGTTCACTGAAACCGTGAAAACAAAATGAAAAGTATCCTATTTTCCTATATAATCAAATAGATATATTTAACAAAGTACCCAAGTGAAGGGGTGGACATTATTGTCTGCGGAAGTAACGTTACATGACAATATACATCATGATTTAAGTGCGGATTGCCAGCACTGTTTTGGCCTGTGCTGTGTCGCCTTGCCTTATGCGAAGTCGGCAGATTTTGCTTTTGATAAAGACGGGGGCACACCTTGCCGCAACTTACAATCAAACTATCAATGTTCTATACATAAAGATCTCAGAGAAAAAGGATTTCGAGGCTGCTCTGCATATGAATGCTTTGGCGCCGGCCAAAAAGTATCCCAAATCACTTATGAGGGAAAGGATTGGCGAAACAGCCCCGAAACGGCCAACCAGATGTTTGACGTTTTTCCTATCATGCAGCAGCTGCACGAAATGCTCTGGTATTTACATGAAGCTCTTTCTATAGATATAGCCAAGCCGATTCATCCTGAACTGAGAACCAGTTTCGAAAAAATAGAAAGGCTCACCAGGCTCAGCAAAGAACGCTTGCTGACACTGCAGGTGGACGAGCATCGAGCTGAGGTCAATGAATGGCTGTTAAAAACGAGTGAGCTGGTGCGTGCCCAAGCCCGCCATCCAAAACTCCCGAAAAAAGTCAGCCGGGGAAGTGTCCTGATCGGCGCGAAACTGAAAGGGCTTGATCTGCGAGGAGCAAATCTAAGAGGGGCGCTGCTCATAGCCGCCGATCTGAGAAATGCCGATTTGAGAATGACAGACTTTATCGGTGCAGATATGAGAGACGCTGATCTCAGCGGCGCCGACCTGACCGGGAGCATCTTTCTGACACAGGCACAGGTGAACGCCGCCAACGGCGATTCGAACACAAAGCTGCCGCTGTCTTTACGAATCCCTGCCCATTGGAAATAAAAAAGGACCCGCTAACGGTCCTTTTTTACTGATCAATTCAATCCTTTTTCGTTCCTTTTATCCGGCACTTTCGCACTTCTTGCCAAGTATCCCGACAGCCATAACGCAACCAGCAGCATGAAGGTGATCATACCGACGACGCCCAGCCAGTGAAAAGCAGACCAGAATAGCCCTCCGACTGTTCCGCAAACACTTGAACCGGCGTAATAAAAGAACAAATACAGCGATGAAGCCTGTGCTTTGTTATGAAGGGCTCTCCTGCCCACCCAGCTGCTGGCAACTGAATGTCCGCCGAAAAAACCGAATGTAAAGAGGGCAATCCCCAGAATTTTCACTGCCAGCATACTGTTTATCGTGAATAAAGCACCTGCAATGACGATGAAAATATTCATCACCAGTATTTTTGGATAGCCATATCGATCAACCATTCTTCCAATGAAAGACGAGCTGAAAATGCCTACAATCATCACAATAAATATCCAGCTGGCAAATGCTTTATTAAGCGAATACGGCGGGCCCAACAGCACATACACAATGTAATTAAACAATGCAACATTGCTTCCGAGCAGCAAAAAACCAATGAGAAACAAGCTGAATAGTTTACGGTCCCTCAAGTGGCCGATCAGAGACATTCCCAATTTCCCGAGCTTCAATTTTCTTGGCGTAAAATGCCTGGATGGCGGCAAATTTATAAAAAATATAATACTAGCAATCAAACTAATGACACCAATTGCCCCCATCGCCATATGCCAATTCAAGTACTCGCTCAGGAGCCCGGAAACGATCCTTCCGAAAACGGCGCCGATTGCATTTCCGCTGATATATAGCCCCATCGCTGATCCAAGACTTCCGGGTTCAATTTCTTCCCCAAGATAAGCCATCGCAATCGACGGAAGGCCTGCGAGCGCAACGCCTTGAACAGTTCTCAATACGAGCAGTGTATGAAAGCTCGGACTGAAGGCCGATGCCAGACAGAGAACCGATGCGGCCAGCATGGAAATACCCATAATCGGCTTGCGCCCCCACACCTCGGATAATGAACCAAAGACAAGCATGCTCACAGCTAACAGCATTGTGGTAACAGATAAAGAAAGACTCGCCGCAGTAGGCGTTACATGAAATTCCCGCGTGAATTCCTCCATGAGCGGCTGTACGCAATATAGAATCGCAAATGTATTGAAACCCGCAGCGAAGAAAGCAAACGTAATTTTTCGAAAAACCGGTGTGCCTTTTTGAATGTATGTCATCGGGACTTTATTGGTCCCTCATCATGTTGTGGAGCACTGCCATTCATAAACAATCATCCTTTATTTCTTCCGAATTCAAACATCCTCGAGTCTGTTTATATTACTATCTTAGCACCGTTGATATATGTTGTATAATGCATATAAAATATTATTTTCATGCTTATATGTAATAAAGGAGGGATGATAATTGGAATGGGAACAACTTGAATATTTTCAAACACTGGCCCGAATGCAGCACGTCACGAAAGCCGCAAAAAGCCTCTCCATCACACAGCCTGCGCTTTCACGCTCTATCGCCAGGCTGGAAAATCATTTGGGCGTGCCGCTATTTGACAGGCAAGGACGATCCATTAGCTTAAATCAATACGGACACATTTTTTTGCGGCGGGTTCAGGCGATGATGAAGGAGTACACCGAAGGAAAAGAAGAAATCCAAGCCTTATTAAAGCCAGACCAAGGCGTAGTCTCTCTCGGTTTTTTACATACATTAGGCACCACGCTCGTGCCCGATCTCATCGGCTCCTTTCAGCAGGAATACTCCAACATTTCCTTCCAGCTGAAGCAAAACCACTCTTATTGGCTGCTTGAACGATTAAAATCCGGGGATCTGGACCTCTGTCTCCTCGCTTCGATTAAGCCTGAAAATCCGATCCAATGGATCAAGCTGTGGAGTGAAGAACTCTTTGTATTTGTGCCAAATGATCACCCATTAGCCAGTCGCGAAAGCATTACCCTGAATGAGATTGCCGGGGAGCGTTTTATTTTATTGAAAAAGGGCTATGCGCTTCGGATGACGGTCGATGAGCTGTTTGAGAAGGCCGATATACAGCCGAACATTATGTTTGAAGGAGAAGAAGCAGCTACTGCCGCAGGTTTTGTGGCAGCCGGACTGGGCATATCTATTCTCCCAGACCTGAAAGGCTTAGACCAAAGCAAAATCACCAAAATCCGCGTCAGCTGGCCGGAATGTCAGCGTGTCATAGGAATTGCCTGGATAAAAGGCAGGTTTTTATCACCGGTTGCTGAGACCTTTAAACAATATGTGATCAGCCATTTTTCTGAGTAGGGAGGATTCAAGCATGAATGTCAAAAAAATCACGTCAGAACAGGATTTACATACAGCGTTTGAAATCAGAAAGGCAGTATTTGTAGAGGAACAAGGCTGTCCCATTTCGGATGAATTCGATGAGTTCGATACACTCCACGGTGATTGCCAGCACATCCTGGCTTATCATCAGAATGTACCTGTTGGCACTGCACGTGTCCGTATCGTTGGCCACACGGGGAAACTGGAACGAATCTGCATTCTGAAGTCTTACCGCAAATTCGGTTTGGGAAAAGTGATCGTCGATGCATTAGAACGTATTGTGAAAGAACAAGGCATTTCTGCCTTCAAACTGCACGGCCAGACACAGGCGGCAGGCTTTTATGAAAAGCTCGGCTATCAGACTGCATCAGATGAATTTATGCTGGACGGCATTCCGCATGTGCTGATGACAAAACAAGACGATTCTGCTAGATTGTTCACAAATTTGTCACTTATGAGCATGAACGGTTCATTGGTATACTAATCACCGATTATGGAGAGAAGGAATGATTGTATGCCAGCAAATAAAAAAGAGGGTCTTATATTTGGCGTGATGATGTGTTTTGGAATGGTCTGCGTCATGTCGATTTACAATGCCATCATCAACGGAGCCATTCAGGATTTTTCACTGATGACAGTTTTTGAAATGGTCATCGGTTTTATGGTCGCCCTCCTGTTAGATTTACTGTTAGTGGGCCCCCTCGCCAAGAAGATTGCATTCCGCATGCCGTTCGACAAGACTAAAAAAATTTATGTCATCCTTGCCATGTCAACTTGTATGGTGATTGGCATGGTACTTTGTATGTCTGTGTTCGGTTTAGTGACAGCGGTTCTAGCAAATGGGCTGAACGGGGACAGCCTCTTCAGTGCTTATCTTATGATTGTGTTGAAAAATTTCATCCTGGCCTATCCATTGCAATTACTGATTATGGGCCCATTAGTCAGAGGGATTTTCATGAAATTTGTAAAACCAAAGCTCACAGCCGCAATTTAAATAGAATAGGAGTGAGCCTGACACTCACTCCTTTTGCTCATGAATCGAATGTAAAACAAGCTCCGCAAAAGCCTCTGCGGCAGGCAGCTGCCATTTTTTCTTTTTGGGTGTGAGTAAATCGGATCGAGAGCTGCACCATGCTGAAGAATTTTCAGCTTATGTTTTTCACTTCCATTAATCCCTATACCTTACCACATTGTTTTTATACAATTCTTCGTTATAAAGTATTTCTTCGCCATGTGAAGAGCAAATGAGCGTTGGTTTGATTTGATCTATGATTGAGCCGCTATCGATGTTCTCATTTATATCAACACTGAATCTTCTTATAGGTGGGTGTAAATCCTCCTTACTTGTGATAAAAAGGTCGCCCGTTAATAGCGTACGATCGATTTTATGATCATACACGACATGCCCCGGCGAATGGCCAGGTGTTAAATAGTATTTCAGAGGCAGGTGAGCAAGCGTTTGCTCCGTCAGCGGCGGGATAATATGGGCTACCCCTGTGTTCTCCACTTCATTTTTGTTCGGATATGGCTCTTCCCCATTGATGTACTTTAGTTCTTTCTGGTGCGCAAAAATCGGAATATCAAATCTCTCTAACCATTTTGATGCACCTCCGATATGATCACTGTGGCCATGGGTAAGCAAAATGGCTTTTGGATTGCCGATCGCTAACGCTGCCCTAATTTGAGCATCAGCAAAACGTTCTATTCCCGTATCAACAATATATACATCATCACCATCTTTGATAAACCAGGTATGAACCGGAATCCGAAGAGGCACATCAAGCTCAAATTCACATTGATAGACATGCTCTGATAATTGTCTCAAGTTCACGCAAACCATCTCCTGTGGAAATTTTTTGATAGTTTTAAAGAAAACAGAAGTGAACTAGATTCTTGAGAAGGAGGCGTCGATTTTCGCCAGCATCAGCTCGACTTGTTAACATTGTCCATTAATAATCCCTTTTGTTCCCCTTCTTCACATATTCCCAATCACGTTCTATATTCTTCCTCACTCTATGAAGGAGTGCAGAAATGGTTTCCTTTTCCTCTGAAGTAAAACCGGACAAGGCCACTTCCGTGGAATGTTCTCCTTCTCTTCTTAACAATGGATATACCTTTTTCCCTTTCTCAGTCGGGAACAGTTTTTTTATTTTTTTATTTTGCTCATCCGGCAGTTTTTGAATAAATCCCTGCATTTCCAGCTTCTTAATGGCCCGCGCGGCCGTTGTCCGGTCCACTTTTATCATTTCCGCCAATTTTTCTTGAATAATTCCCGGATTTTCGTATATACGTACGAGATAGAGATACTGCCCTCTTGTTAAGTCCAAATCTTTAAATTCGATGTTGCTTATGGAATCCAACGCTCTTGCTATCATGCCGATCTCACGCAAAATATCATTCATTCCTAAAACCCCTCACGTATTTTTTTGTTGCAATTACAACAAAAATGTTTTAACCTTACTATTATAAGACCACATGCATACTGTACAGTCCAGACTAATATCAGAAAAGGATTGATTCATAATGAATATAAAAAGAATAACAACTGAAGCTGATTTACATGCAGCTTTGAATATTAGAAAGACGGTTTTCATTGAGGAGCAACATGTATCGGAATCCGAAGAGTTTGATGAATTTGATACGCTCCAGGAACAATGCCAGCATGTCTTGGTATATCATGAGAATCAGCCTGTCGGCACGGGCCGTGTGCGCATCGTTGACCATACAGCAAAGCTGGAAAGAATCTGCATCCTAAAACCTTACCGTAAGTATGGATTGGGGAAAGTCATCGTAAGCGGGTTAGAAGAAATCATAAAAGAAAAAGGACTGACTGCATGTAAGCTGCATGGTCAAACACAAGCAGCAGGCTTTTATCAAAAACTGGGCTACCAGATTTCTTCACAGGCATTTATGGAAGACGGCATCCCTCATGTCTTGATGACAAAAGACATATCGCGGATTTAACATGAAATATATTTTTTACGGATTAGGCATACTCATATTAAGTTTGGGCATTTCCTTAACCATACAATCAGGACTGGGCACATCACCCTTCGATGCCCTTTTGGTTGGTCTGTCAAAAGAAATCGGTCTTACCGTAGGGAGCTGGGAGGTCCTTATTTCTGTGATCCTCTTAATCTGCAACGCTATATTAACGAGAAAAAAACCTATTTTGCTAGGCTTAATTACAGCATTCATTACTGGAATAGGCATTGACCTATGGTTGTTTGTTGTAAAAAACACCATCTATCTAAATGCGTTGTTAAGCAAACTGATTTGTTTCGGAATTGGTTTGGTGCTCATCGGTCTTGGAACAGCCATCTATCTTCAGACGAAATTCGCATCAACACCCATCGATCATTTAACACTTATTATCCGAGATCTCTCCAAAAGAACAATCTTGTTTTCAAGAACATTGGTATACGCTCTTTTCTTAGTATTAGCCATCATCTTTAAAGGCCCTATCGGCATCGGAACCCTATTAACCGTCTGTTTAGGAGGAATGATCCTTCACGTTTTTATGCCTATTGTGGAAAAACAATTCTTATCAAAAAAAAGAAGGGGTTAAAAAACCTCTTCTTTGAAAAAACGAAACGCAAAACAAGCTACGTTTCGTTCAATAATTTTATGATAAATTAAAATTTATAGTACCAAAAAATCGCAATTTCATTTGCTGTTGGAAGGTTGGAATAAAGCATCGTATCAACTGCACCTATTATAAAGTGATGTTTGGCATAAAAACGACAAGCTGAAACATTAATATCTTGTGTTTCAAGCATAAGACCACAAAAGCGATTCTCCTTTGCCCACTCAATCGCTTTATGTAATAATGCTGTTCCAACGCCTTTTTGTCTATAGTCTTTTGCAACGGCAATGTCCTCTATTAGTGCATACCCATTCCAGTTAGAACGAATCTTAATCCGGCCGATGCAGTTGTTTTCAACATAATATAAAAAGACAACCTTCCCTTCA
Organism: Bacillus sp. LM 4-2; assembly: GCF_000978495.1. NCBI lineage: Bacteria > Bacillati > Bacillota > Bacilli > Caryophanales > Bacillaceae > Bacillus > Bacillus sp. LM 4-2. Next base: position 4,040,594 of record NZ_CP011101.1, read on the forward strand.
TCTTCAATATAACTAACATCCATTTCATCATCTTCATATTGTTTAAAATAAGGTTTAGAAAATCGTTCCTCAGTATATGTCCAAACACCGTTTTCAAAAGTAGGTATCATTCTCCCAAAAACAACGAAAGGTTCGTTTGGTTTATTGAAATCTTTCAAATTCATTTGAGTCATTTTCTTGATCATATCAATCCCCTCCTAAACGAGATTATATTAGCATACTCGTTTCGATCAAGAACAGCATCCATCACCTTTTATATATAGCGATTTTTCTATTTCACTGTCTTAATGGGGTATTTCAACAGAGGCTTGTGGTACAGTAAAAAGGAATAGATGATCCCGTGCCTACTAACAATAATAGATTCATCAATATGAAAAAGCATACTTCCTTCAACCCGCCATTGAATGGTACCCGTGGGGATTAGAAGCATTAGATATAACTCTGCCATTGGTGACATGTCCAAAAGACTACCAAAAATCCGTTGACCTTTGTTTTTTCTATGAAAGAATGAGAGTGAATAAAGGAGTGATTGAGTATGTTAACAAGAGAAGATATCTTTAAACACTTCAAAGAAAAATACGGTACATCGCCTGATTACCCGTGGGAGAAATACCCAAACTATGCTTCTTTGAGACATACATCAAACAAAAAATGGTACGGTCTTATCATGAATGTTCTCCCAGAAAAATTAGGCTTGGATGGTCATGGCGAAATAGATATTCTAAATCTAAAATGTCCCCCTGAAATAAGTGATAGCTTAAGAAATGGGGAAAATGTCTTACCCGGATATCATATGGATAAGGAACATTGGATTTCAATTGTTTTAGAACGGACAGATCCAGAAGGCGAAATCTATAACTTAATCGAGCAGAGCTTTCATTTAACCAAGTGAAGATAAAGAGTGTTCCGGCTAATCAAGCTGCGAAGAGTAGTGGGCACTTTCATTTTAGGATACTGTTCTTCACTCAGTCCATAAACGCAACTTAGTCTATCTGGTGCGAGAGTGGGAGAAGAATTTCTACCAACTTCTTATGGAAAAGGATGAATAGTTATGACAAATAACTTAAAACAGAGAAGAATCATTTTAGATTTAGCAGTTACTTTAGATGGTTTTATTGAAGGGAAAAATGGAGAAGTTGATTGGTGCATTATGGACCCTGATATGGGGTTTACTGATTTCTTAAATCAAATTGATACTATTTTATATGGCAGAAAAAGCTACGATTTATGGGGACAATATATTCCAAAAGATGAAGACCCTGATACAGAAAAGGAAATTTGGAAATTGGTTCATAGTAAAAAGAAATATGTTTTTTCCAGAACACAAAATGAGATTGATAATCAAGCCATATTTATAAATGATAATATTCTTGAAGAAGTAAATAAATTGAAGAAAAAGTCTGGCAAAGACATCTGGCTATATGGTGGAGCGAGTCTCATTACAACTTTTATAAATTTGGGGCTTGTTGATGAATTTAGATTATCTATTCACCCTGTTGTTTTGGGAGAAGGAAAACCGTTGTTTATTGATGTAAAACAGAGGATAAATTTAAAAATGGTGAATACAAGAACATTTTCCTCTGGCGTTGTGCAAATCGTTTATCATTGGAATGGCTAAAAAAATCTTTCCCTCCAAAATATACATTGTAAGGTAACACTCGACAGTTATTTTTCTTATTGAACTAAAGGGGACTCCAATGGGTTCCCCTTAATACTATTGAATTATCAACTTTAACAGAGCTAAAAATATCCATTCTCTTGTATTAAAAGAAAAGAAGACTGGAAAGGACGCATTAACATAATTAAACATTATAGTATATTTCATTCTCCCTCTTTTAAGTAAATCGGCTAAGAGGTGATCCTATGCCCACTAACCATAAACCCAATAGAATTAATCGCTGAGAAGTCTACTTATTTTACTTCAACATGCTCATAACCCTGTGGACTGGTTCCCTTGGGGAGAAGAAGCATATGAAAAAGCGAAACGCGAAAACAAGCCTGTTCTCGTATCTATGGGGTATAGCTAACGATGGCTAATCTAAAGAACATGCTATTGATGCCATGTTTATTCATTTTACAAAAAAGGATCAACCTTGGATTACTTTCACAAGATTGACCCTTTCACTCATTTAGCGATGCCTCCGCGAACGTTTATATACATTCAAGATTACTAGCCAACAAATAACAATGGTCCCTGCAAAAAGTATGAGCATATTGCTATACAAATAGGTAGAGTGATCAACGTCAATAGGCAGCAGCCTATGGTCTAAGAAGCCGATAGATAATAAACCGCCTACAATCGCAATACCCGTTCCCTCTGATAAAAAGCTCGTGAAATTAAGCAAACTCATTCCAGCGCCCGCTTCCTTTTCTTTCAAACTGCTAGACACAACTGTAGATATAACTGTTTTTGTGAAAGATAGCCCCCCAAAAACAAAAATTACTATAATTGTCATGATCCATGGTGCTGCATCTATAAAAAAGGCAGCGATTAAAAAGCCGGAAGAAAGCAAGGCACTTCCAATAGTTAGTACATACAAGGAACCTTTCCGATCAACAAGCAATCCCCCAATGTAACCGAAGATGATGACACTCATTGTTCCGGGGAAAATAATGCCGCTTCCAATTGCTGCAGTACTTAAATGGTGAACATCTTTCATCATGTAAGGAACCATAGAGACAAATCCTGCTGCTGTACCAAATATTAGTCCTCCGTAAAGGGTTCCAATCACAAAAAAGACGTTTTTCCCTAATTCAGGGTCAACAAAAGGGTCCTGAGCTTTCCTAATGTGTTTTACAAATATGAAGAAAGCAAGAATACTGATGATCAGAAAAGAAAATCTATAAGATGTTGTAAACAGCATAAAAAATAAGATACCTGCAGACATCAATATAATCCCTGCCATATCAATGTGTCCTCTTATTCTCTCTTCCTTTTTCAACAATTTTATAAGGAATGGAACGGTGATAATTGTTGCAGTTGGAATAAGCAGCAAATACGACCAATGGATATAATGAGCAACCATTCCGCCAATAGCTGGCCCAACACCTTCTCCCATTGCTACCAGGGACCCGATCAGGCCAAATGCTTTCCCCCTGTTCTCTTTTGGAATATAGCGCGCAACGACAACCATCACAAGAGCTGGGAATGCGGCTGCACCAATCCCTTGAATAAATCGGGCTAGAATGAGAATAGGAAAGAAAGAGTGTCCAACAAATCCAATGATCGACCCTAAGCCATTTACCATAATCCCAAATAGAAGCAGATTTTTGATGCCCATCTGGTCTGATAGCTTTCCATATAGAGCTGTTCCAATGGAGAAGGTTAACATAAAGGCAGTATTCACCCAGTTTGCACTTGCTGGCAGTTTATTAAACTCGTTGGCAATATCAGGTAATGAGACGTTCAGAACCATTTCATTTAATACGCTGAAAAATGATAGAACACAAAGCCAAATCAAAACTTGATTGTGCCGTAAAGTTGATTGTGAATAAGACGTATTCACAATTTCCCCTCCATTAATGAGGGCAGACGCAGTTTATAGGGTCATTGATACGCTTCCCTCTTTTAATTGTACCCTGTTCATTTTATTGCACTTCATAATAACTCCCCCTACATTTAATTGATATGATCTTATTATATATAGACTAAGGTTTAAACTTTTACTTTTTTTATAAAAATTTGACCAGATTGCGAAACAAGGAAAAACGTTATTCGCATTTATCTCAAGTGGCAAAATGAAACATTAGTTTATATTTTCACATCACAATTATCGATAAGCAGTCAGTTATTGTATTTGTTTAGGATAACTGTGGTAACCTGAATATAACCAACTTAGGAAGAAGGTGATCCCATGCCAAACAAAAATAAACCCAATAGATTAATCAATGAGAAATCACCATACTTACTCCAACACGCCCACAACCCTGTGGACTGGTTCCCTTGGGGAGATGAAGCATTTGAAAAAGCGAAACGCGAAAACAAGCCGGTTCTGGTCAGCATCGGTTATTCGACTTGTCATTGGTGCCACGTGATGGCTCACGAAAGCTTTGAAGACGAAGAAATCGCGCGTCTTCTCAATGAACGGTTTGTGGCGATTAAAGTCGACCGGGAAGAGCGGCCTGATGTGGATTCTGTTTATATGAGAATCTGCCAGCTGATGACCGGGCAGGGCGGCTGGCCGCTGAATGTATTTATTACGCCTGATCAAAAGCCGTTTTACGCGGGTACATATTTGCCAAAGACGAGCAAATTCAATCGTCCCGGTTTTGTTGATGTGCTTGAGCATCTGTCTGAGACGTTTGCGAACGACCGTGAGCATGTCGAGGATATTGCGGAGAACGCCGCTAAACATTTGCAGACCAAAACAGCCGCCAAATCAGGCGAAGGCCTTAGCGAGTCAGCGATTCACCGGACATTCCAGCAGCTTGCCAGCGGGTTTGATACGATCTACGGCGGTTTCGGGCAGGCACCGAAATTTCCGATGCCCCATATGCTGATGTATTTGCTTCGTTATCATCACAATACGGGGCAGGAGAACGCTTTATACAACGTGACGAAAACGCTGGACAGCATGGCGAATGGCGGCATTTACGATCATATCGGCTATGGGTTCGCCCGCTATTCGACCGATGACGAGTGGCTCGTTCCCCACTTTGAAAAAATGCTGTACGACAATGCGCTGCTGCTGACCGCTTATACAGAAGCCTATCAGGTCACGCAAAACAGCCGCTATAAAGAGATTTGTGAGCAGATCATTACGTTCATTCAGAGGGAAATGACTCATGAAGACGGAAGCTTTTTCTCTGCTTTAGACGCGGATACAGAAGGAGAAGAAGGAAAGTACTACGTGTGGTCAAAGGAAGAAATTCTGAAAACGCTCGGGGACGATCTCGGAACGCTGTATTGCCAAGTGTATGACATCACTGAAGAAGGAAACTTTGAAGGCAAAAATATTCCTAACCTCATTCACACAAAGCGAGAACAAATCCAAGCGGATGCCGGGTTAACCGAAAAAGAGCTCAGTCTCAAACTCGAAGACGCAAGACAGCAGCTCTTGAAGGCACGCGAGGAAAGAACCTATCCGCATGTCGATGATAAAGTGCTGACCTCATGGAACGCGCTGATGATCGCGGGTCTTGCGAAAGCGGCAAAGGTATACCAGGAGCCGAAATATCTCAGCCTAGCGAAAGACGCCATCACATTTATTGAAAACAAATTAATCATCGACGGCCGTGTGATGGTCCGATATCGTGATGGCGAAGTGAAAAACAAAGGCTTTATCGACGATTACGCTTTTCTCCTATGGGCCTATCTCGATCTCTATGAAGCTTCATTTGATCTTTCTTATTTACAAAAAGCGAAGAAACTGACAGACGATATGATCAGCTTATTTTGGGATGAGGAGCATGGCGGATTCTACTTCACCGGACACGATGCAGAAGCCTTAATCGTACGGGAAAAAGAAGTGTACGACGGCGCCGTGCCTTCCGGAAACAGTGTGGCAGCTGTTCAGCTGCTGCGTCTCGGACAAGTCACAGGCGACTTATCACTGATCGAAAAAGCGGAAACGATGTTTTCCGTGTTCAAGCCAGACATCGACGCGTATCCGAGCGGCCATGCTTTCTTTATGCAAAGTGTGTTAAGGCATCTGATGCCTAAGAAAGAAATCGTGATTTTTGGAAGTGCAGACGATCCAGCCAGAAAACAAATCATAACGGAGCTTCAAAAAGCCTTTAAGCCTAACGACTCCATTCTGGTGGCAGAGCAGCCCGAGCAATGCAAAGACATTGCGCCATTCGCGGCAGACTACCGCATCATAGACGGCAAAACAACTGTGTATATTTGTGAAAACTTCGCCTGCCAGCAGCCGACAACAAATATCGAAGAAGCGATCCACACGTTAATAAGCAGCAGGGATTAAGACCCTTGCTGCTTACTTTTTGATTTCTTATGGTACCATAAAGCGATCCCCGCAAACACAAGATTGACCGCTATCGTAAAGAAAGCCTCCCACATCGGGTTCCCCCGCGTAACCGTAAAGAGAGAAGGAATTCCTCCATACACACTGTTTTTTTCTGTAATAAACATACACAAAAACATATTATTCGCGGCATGGGCGCCAAGTGATATTTCGATGCTTCCAGTTTTAATCGTGTAATAGGTCCACACAAAACCAAATGTTAAATACTCAATTCCTGCCCAGACAGCGCCATTGTTCATTTCTGGATTTGCAAAATGCAATACGCCAAACAATCCTCCGACAATCAGTGTCAAAAATAGAGGATTTTTCGTCAATCTCCCGAAAGCTTGAAGCAAAAATCCCCTGAAAAACAGTTCCTCAGCTGATGTCTGAATCGGAACCAAAATGAGGGCAGCCGCTAGCAGCCAGATAAAGCGTGAGGCATTAAACTCTTGCATTGAATAGCTATCAGGATGCATCGCAAAATCAATCAATTGTACGGCGATCATCAGCAAGAAATAAGCAATAAAACCAAAGGAAATTCTCCGCCAATTCATCTTTGAATTTGGTGTAATCATCGTTCGGAAAGGCCGCTTCAAAATAAAGCGCACAGCCAGCCAAACTCCCGGAATGGCGAATAAATAAATCACATGGGACAAATAAAGATCTACGAGGGGATCACTCAGTACAGCTTCATCCAAATCAAACGTGATATTGGGATTCACAATAACGGTGAACAGTATAGCGAAAAGGTAAGCTATATTCCCGAATACATATAACCCTACCATCACCAAAAAAGCCAAAAAATATCTCGTCAACGTATTGTTTCCTTCTATAGGACGGATAAATGAATTCATTCCTTCTATGTCTCTTCCTTTCAATGAGAATATCACTATATATTTGCATAAATTGGTCTATGAATCTACTGTTTTGGAAATCTTTTAAGCAAAATTAAAATATAAAGTGTGAATTTAGTTCTTCCATCTAGTGATTTGAACTCTGTTGCCAATGAACCAAGATACTTATAATAGTCCCAAGAGGGGAATTTTCAGTCTTTTCTTACTACTAAAAGGGGGTTTTTTATGAATACGATCTTCAAACAAAAGAATACACATCCTTTCTCAAACGCAGCGAATCGTTTAGACCGCCTTCCGATTTCACGCGTTCATTTCCAAGTGTTAACCGCTCTCGGCATTGTTTATTTCTTTGATCTCGCAGATTTATTTACCCTCAGCAACGTAGCGCCGGCACTGATCGAGCATTGGGGCATCCCGCTTTCAACTATTGCTAACGTAACGGCTGCTTCGTTTTTAGGCATGTTTTTAGGCGCTTCACTGGGCGGACGGCTGTCCGATCGAATTGGCCGCAAAAAAGCCTTAAATCTATTTGTCTTTGTTTTCTCAATCGCATCGCTATGCAATGCTGCGGCATGGGACATTCCATCTTTAATGACATTCCGTTTTCTCACCGGATTTGGCGTTGCAGCCGCCATGGTCATTACGAATAGCTATTTGGCGGAATTTTTCCCTTCAAGTGTACGTGGAAAATATATTTCTTTTTGTGCCATGATTGGATTGATCGGGGTTCCGATCACCAACATTGTGTCTGCCTTTGTCATTCCTCTTGGTTCATGGGGATGGAGGCTAGTATTTGTATGGGGTGCCGTCGGCCTTATTTATTTTTTCTTTATTCGACGGCTGGAAGAGTCGCCTCGCTGGCACGAAAATCGCGGGGAATATGCGAAAGCCGATGCGATCCTCAACCGAATTGAGGCACAGGTTGAAAAGGAGAAAGGCCCGCTTCCGGCAGCATCCCAGCCTAAAGTAAGCGAAACTGTTAAGCAGAATGCAGGTTATGCCGGCTTATTGAAAGGCAGAAACCTCAAAATCACCATCGTATTATCTGCTGTATGGATTTTTGAAACGTTTGGGTTTTACGGATTTGCCTCATGGGTTCCAAGCCTGCTAAAAAGCAATGGCGTCACCATGGAAAATACATTGTGGTATAACGTATTGCATTCCGTCGGCGCTCCGCTTGGTGCACTGCTCGGCTCCATGATTTCCGAAAGATTTCAAAGAAAATGGATTTTAGCTGCGAGTGCGTTTCTGACGGCCATCGCCGGGCTCTTATATGGTATGACTTTTATTCCCATCATGATCATTGTATTTGGTTTTATCGTGAATATCACAGAACGGGTCTTTACCTCGAACTTATACGCCTATACATCTGAACCTTATCCGACTGAATACCGCTCGTCTGGCAGCGGTTTAGCCTATGGTCTTGGCCGTTTTTCAAACATTTTTGGCTCATTGCTTGTCGGATTTATTGCCGTTCAGCTCGGCTATATCAGCGTCTTCTTATTTATTGGGGGCTGCTGGCTCGCATGCTCCTTGCTGTTAATCTTCTTCGGTCCTAATACGAATGCGAAACAGATTTAAAAAAGTCAGTGCGGATCTGCCGCACTGATCTCATTACAATTGCTTCAAAATCCTCGCGGGGTTTCCGCCTACAACAGTATTAGCGGGTACATCCTTAGTGACAACAGATCCAGAAGCAATCACTGCGTTATCACCGATTGTCACTCCCGGGTTAATCACCGCCCGGCCTCCAATCCAAACTTGATCTCCAATTGTCACAGGCTTACCGAACTCCTTCCCGGATTTCCTTTCGATCGGATCAAGAGGATGACCGGCCGTGTAGATATGTACACCTGGCGCAATCAAACAATGACGGCCGATACGCACCTCACACACATCTAAAATGACACAGTCAAAATTAACAAATGTATGATCTCCGATATGAATGTGATAGCCATAATCACAGCGGAATGTCGGCAAAATCGTGACTTGATCCCCAACCGAACCGAGCAGCTCCTTCAAAAGCTTCGTCCGCACTGCATCATCTTCCGGTGTTTCGTTGTATTGTCTAATCAGCTGTCTCGCATGTTTGCGTTCTAGTAATAGTTGTTGATCTTCCGAATTGTATAATTCTCCGGCTGCCATTTTTTCTTTTTCTGTCCTCAGCATGTAAGTCACTCCAGATGTCAGATTGTAATCTCGATCAAATTTCCTTCATCATCCTCAATCACGCTTTCATAGTAGCCGTCTCCTGTTGTCCTCGGGCCGTTTACTACTGCGAAACCATCCGCCTTCAATCGATCAGTCAGTTCGTCAACTTTCTCCCGGCTCCCAACGGAAAAGGCAATATGTGCCCAGCCTGTCATTGTTTGTGAGGGCGGATCGGTCACATTCCCTTTTTTCATAATCTCCAGCCTTGCTCCGGAATCAAACGTAATAAAATAAGACTTAAAATCTTTTTTCTCATTATGATACAAATCATTCGCTTCGCCATTAAAATACGATTCATAAAAAGACTTCATTCGCTCTAAATCATTGACCCAGACCGCTGTATGTTCAATCTGCATTTCTTCCTCCTCCTTCGCCTTCAATGAAGTTATAAGGTATGAAATGCATTTCAGTTCAAGCTTTTTTCTTAAATTTATGCTGAATTTTGATATCAGCGGGTTCATCCTGCAAAAATAGAGAAAATGCTGCGATGCCGAGCTGCTCAAGATTCAAATCAAGCGACGGAAAACCAAGAACACGGCTGATAGAAGTATTTCCCTCGCCTATGATTTCAACATCCCAATTATTCTTTTTGGCAAATAGATGAATTCCAGCTGCCACTTCATCACTATTTGCATAAATAGCAGTCGGAACCCGCCCGCTCATATAAAAATGTTCAGCTGCCAGCTCACCATCATTCATATCGTTGCATCCGGACAGCATATGGTGGTCTTCCAACCTTCCGCAGACAGCTTTATAGGCCGCAGCTTTATCAGCCGTGCTCGGGCTCCTATCAGCTTCTCTGACACACGTAAAAGCAATATTCTCATGTCCGCGGCTCTTTAAATAGCGAAAGCTCTCTGCATAAGCAGCTTTTCTGTCATTAAAAGCACAAGGGACATCAATGTATCCGGTATCCTCACAAGCGATGATCGGCCCATATTCCTGATAAGCTAAAATGCTGTCCCAATGATTGGCGCGGGAAGTAATGATGAGACCGTCTATTTTCTTCGTTCTTAACAGCTCTAAATATTTGATTTCAATAGCGGGGTTATAATTGGTGGGGAGGAGGGTCGTTGCATACTCATGCTGAAAAGCCGCCTTGGTGATTCCGTTAACGATTTTATCAAAGCAGGGATGATCGCTATAAGGCAGAATCACACCGACCGTATGGGTTTTCCCGCGAATGAGATCGATTGCGGTTCGATTTGGCGTATAATCCAATTCCTTCATGACTTGATGAACAAGCTTTCTCTTTTCTTCAGACACATAAGGATGATGATTCAATACACGCGAGACAGTCGAAACAGATACATTTGCCAGTCTTGCGATCTCTTTTATATTTGCCATCTCTTTCTCCTTTTCATATAAAAAAAGCAGTAAGTGTAAAATCCTTACTGCTATCTCATCATATATTGATGATAAGTTCAACAGGACAATGGTCGGAACCCATGACGTCCGCTGATATGCTGGCATCTTCAATCTGTTCCTTAAGTCTTTCAGAAACAACAAAATAATCAATCCGCCATCCGATATTTCTGTCCCGGGCGCCGGCACGATACGACCACCAGGAATAAGCGCCTTCAAGATCAGGATAAACATGACGGAAAGAATCAACAAAGCCAGCTTCTAAGAAACGAGTGAATGCCCCTCTTTCTTGATCTGAAAATCCAGCGTTATTCCGGTTCACCTTTGGATTTTTCAAATCAATCTCCTGATGGGCTACATTCAAATCACCGCATAAAATCACTGGTTTTTTCTGATCCAATTCAAGAATATAAGACAATAAAGCCTCTTCCCATTGCATGCGGTAATCAATCCGCTCTAATCCCCTTCTGGAATTGGGCGTGTAAACAGTCATCACATACACGTTTTCAAATTCCAGCGTAATCACTCTGCCTTCTTGGTCATGCTCTTCTACTCCGATACCGTAGATGACCTGCAGCGGTTCTTGCTTAGAAAAAACAGCTGTGCCGGAATATCCTTTTTTCACTGCATAATTCCAGTACACATGATAGCCTTCAGGCTGGAGATCAACCTGGCCGTCCTGTATCTTCGTTTCCTGAAGACATATAATATCTGCATCCTCTTCTTTCAAATAAGAGAGGAAATCCATTTTTCTCATCACAGCCCGCAGGCCGTTTACATTCCATGAAATCAACTTCATGTTTCATCCTCCCCCCTATAAAAAAGAGCAAGAACCCGAAGGTTCTTGCTCTTTACGCATCAGCTTACTCACCACTTACGTATGGAAGTAAAGCCATTTGACGTGCGCGTTTGATCGCTGCAGTCAATTTACGTTGGTATTTAGCGTTTGTTCCAGTTACACGACGTGGTAAAATTTTACCGCGCTCAGAAACAAACTTTTTAAGAAGATCTACATCTTTGTAGTCGATGTGCGTGATACCGTTAGAAGTGAAATAACACACTTTACGGCGTTTCGCACGACCGCCTCTGCGTCCTCCTGCCATTGTCATTTCCCTCCTTTCTTTTTCATTTTAGGTGATAATCACATTAGAATGGAAGATCATCATCCGAGATGTCAATCGGTTTGCCGTCGTTGGCAAATGGGTCATCATTAAAGCTGTTCCCCTGATTGCGTCTCTGGTTGTTTTGATTTCCCCCAAATGGATTATCATTTTGGCCTCCGCCAAAGTACTGGCCTCCGCCGCTGTTTCCTTCGTTGTATCCACCTGAACCAGAACCGCCGCCGTTTTTCGGCTCAAGAAATTGAACACTTTCAGCTTGGACCTCTGTCACGAAGACACGCTGTCCTTGCTGGTTTTCATAGTTTCTTGTTTGTAAACGGCCATCTACGCCTGCAAGGCTTCCTTTTTTCAAGAAGTTTGCAACGTTTTCGGCTTGTCTTCTCCAAGTGACACAATTAATGAAATCGGCCTCACGTTCTCCGGACTGGTTCGTAAATGTACGATTCACAGCAAGAGTAAACGTAGCAACAGCCGCACCGTTTGGCGTATAACGAAGCTCTGGGTCTTTTGTCAGTCTTCCGACTAATACAACTCGGTTAAGCATAAGAAAGACCACCTTTTACCATTATATATTTCAAAATTGCTTATTCTTCTTCTTTAACAACAATGTGGCGAATGATATCGTCACTGATCTTAGCTAGACGGTCAAATTCTTGAACTGCCGCAGCGTCAGATTGAACGTTTACGATTTGGTAGAAACCGTCGCGGAAATCGTTGATTTCGTAAGCAAGACGACGTTTACCCCAATCCTTTGTTCCAGTGATCTCCGCACCGTTAGAAGTCAGAACGTTGTTGAAACGCTCGATAACTGCTTTTTTAGACTCTTCGTCAATGTTTGGGCGGATAATGTACATAACTTCGTACTTTCTCATCTGTTTGCACCTCCTTTTGGACTAAGCGGCCCATAATGGGCAAGGAGCAATAATTCTATTACTCACAATTTTATATTATACCAAAGCTCTTGTCCCTTTACAACTGCATCCTATACATTAAATCGGAAATGAATAACATCTCCGTCTTGAACCACATATTCTTTCCCTTCAAGGCGGACTTTTCCTGCCTCTTTAGCTCCTGCCATACCGCCGCCCGCAAGAAGATCCTCATAAGCAACTGTCTCAGCACGAATGAAGCCCCGCTCAAAGTCACTATGAATAATTCCTGCACACTCAGGGGCTTTCATGCCTTTTTTGAATGTCCAAGCTCTGACTTCCTGTTCTCCGGCTGTGAAATATGTTGCGAGGCCGAGAAGAGAGTAAGACGCTTTGATCAGCTGATCAAGACCTGATTCTTGAATGCCCAGCTCTTCCAAGAACATTTGCTTTTCTTCGCCTTCAAGCTCAGCGATTTCAGATTCGATTTTTGCACATACAACGATAACTTCTGCATTTTCGCCGGCAGCGTACTCGCGAATCTTCGCTACATTTTCATTGCCAGATGGATCAGCAACTTCATCTTCACTTACGTTGGCCACGTACAAAATAGGCTTCGAAGTCAGTAAATGGAGCTGCTTCACAAGCTTTTGCTGCTCTTCAGTGAATTCTACAGATCGAGCAGGCTTTTCACTCTCAAACGCTTCTTTCAGTTTAGATAAAATCTCAAACTCAAATACAGCGTCTTTATCTTTTTGCTTCGCAAGCTTGCTGACGCGTGTAATCCGCTTTTCAACCGTTTCCATATCAGCGAGGATCAGCTCAAGGTTGATCGTTTCAATGTCATCAATCGGATCAACCTTTCCGGAAACGTGTGTAATGTTGTCATCGGAAAAAGCACGGACAACGTGGCAAATCGCGTCAACTTGGCGAATATGAGATAGGAACTTGTTGCCGAGTCCTTCTCCTTTAGATGCGCCCTTTACAATCCCTGCAATATCAGTGAATTCAAAAGCAGTCGGCACAGTCTTCTTCGGGTTGACCAGCTCAGTCAGCTTTTGCAGACGATCATCCGGTACCTCTACAATTCCCACGTTCGGATCAATTGTACAGAACGGGTAGTTGGCTGATTCGGCACCGGCCTGTGTAATTGCGTTAAATAGTGTTGATTTTCCGACGTTCGGCAAACCAACAATTCCAGCTGTTAAAGCCATTCTTTCATCTCCTCTATATAAAACCGTCATTGTATGAACGTATTTTGAACCTAGAGCAATTATAAGGAGGTTCACTGGAAAAGACAAGCTGACAAAAAAGCATTTTCAGCCTGCCAATCCCTTTGATTATGCTTTTTTCAAGCCTACTAAACAGTCAAAAAGCGTACTTCCCATTCCATTATCAGAATTTGTATCATTTGTCAGTGCATTGACTGACCCTCCAAAAGCCGCCCACATGCCTTCATCTATATTAATCGTCTTCGCATGAGCCTGCTTCATCACTTTCACCTTGCCCTTCAAGCGTCCGCGGTCATTAAAGATGACAACCTCGTCTCCATCCTGAAGATTCTGCTCAGCAGCTATATCTGGAGAAATATCGACCTGAACGTGCTGAAGCTTTTCAATAAACGGCACATGCTGTGAATGGTTGGAACGCTGCGGATGAATGGATAACAGCGTATAAGGGTACTTTTCAGCTAACTCCTCATTATGGAAAACAGATTCTTCGGGCACATTTAATTGAAGCGAGCCGCTAAATCCTTTTTGCTCAGCAAGCGACGAAGTAAATTCAAATTTTCCACTCGGCGTCAAAAACTGATAATCATCCCACGGCACCTGTTTTACTGGAAGAGGGAGGTGGCCTTTTTCTTTTAAACGCTCAAGTGTCACACCCTCTGCTTCCAATGAAGAAAGCCCCATCTCTAAAAATTCTTGAGTGCTGTATTCAAACAGCTCGCCAAATCCAAGGCGTTTTGCAAGCTCTGACCAGATCCAGCTGTCCGACTTCGCTTCACCCTGCGGCTCCACAAGCTTCTTCCCGTACTGAACATAATGATGATACATACTGGAATAGTAGATATCTTCTTCTTCAAAAACAGTGGCAGTCGGCAAAACATAATCACACAGCTTTGCGGTATCCGTCATAATGGAATCAATCGTGACCGTCATTGGAACCTTTTCAAAAGCTTGTCTCACCTTATTTGTATTCGGCACCTGAGTCAGCGGATTTCCGCACGTCACAATAATCATCTCAATCGCAGGATCAGCAGCGGTCAACACTTCTTCAGCCTGCGTCATCATTGAAAATGAACGGGATGTTGTTTTTAATTCCGGCAGCGTCAGCTTTGTTTTTGCAAAGCTCTCACCAATCTGGACATTTCCGAAATTCGCGCCGCCGCCCTTAATTCCGACATTTCCGCTTGCCGCAACAAGTGCATCAATCCAACGAATCGTTCCCCCGCCGTTTTTATATCGCTGCATGCCAAGCCCCATAAAAGTAGACACCGGACCATCAGCATACAAACCTGCCAAATACTCCAGCTCCTCCATAGAAGTTTCTGTTTTCACAATAAACTCTTCCAGAGAAACGGTCTTCAAAAGCTCTTTCACATCATCAAAACCGACAGAATGCTCAGAAATAAACGTTTCATCCGTTCTTCCCATCTCAATCAGAACCTTCAAAACGGCTGCCGCAAGCCAGCCGTCCATTCCAGGCTTTACAGAGATATAGCGGTCGGCAAGCTTAGCAGTCGGGTTGAAGATCGGATCAATCACCGTAATCGTGGCGCCCTTCTTTTTCACCTGCTGCAAGTGATGGTATAAGTGCATATTTGTTCTTGATACATTTCTTCCCCACACAACAACATGCTTGCTGTTGTAAATATCAAGCGGGCCGTGACCGTACGAACGGCCAAAATCCCAGCTTTGCGCCTCGATGCCGGAGCCCCAGCATATGCTTCCGACGATTTCAGTCACGCCTCCATATCCATTAAAAAAACGCTGATCAAGCGCTTTTAACAGACCGTTATTCGCATAATCATGGCTGTGCAAAACAGCAGTCGTCTCCGACATTTCCTTGATTTCCCGAAGTTTATCGGCAATTTCATCAAGTGCCTGCTCCCAAGAAATCCGCACAAACTCGCCATTTTGTTTTTTCATTGGATAGCGAAGCCGATCAGGAGAATTTGTTTTTGTCTCAAGCATTCTGCCGCGGCCGCAGATTTTACCTTCCGTAATCGGATGGTTTGGATCTCCGTCCACTTTTGTTACCTTTCCATCATCAACAGTCACCAAAAAGCCGCAGCTGTCCCAACAATTCAGCGGACATGCCGACTGATGCACTTTGCTCATCGCCGTCTTCTCCTTACCTTCTATATGAAAAAGCATGAGTGTCGGCCTATTTATGAAGTAGGCTCCTCATGCTTGACTAGTACTTTTTTTAGTTTTCTTTCAAATTCTCTTCTCGGAATCATAACACTGTGAGAGCATCCCTCACACTTAATTCGAATATCCATTCCCATGCGTATAATTTTCCAGCTGTTCGCTCCGCATGGATGCGGTTTTTTCATTTCTACGATATCATTCAGGCCAAAGTCTTTATCCGCCAAGACCCTTCACCTCTTTTCCTAAACTGCTGTATCTATTGTACAAAAAAACTGATCATAAGAGCAATCAAGATACCTGAAAAGAAATACATCCTCTTATTTCCATTTACTCAAAATAGGATATAAGAGCAGACAAACTAACAAATACAAATTGAGCATCCCATATATCGGATACAAGAACGCGATCAAATCAGAAAATCCGAAAGAAGTAAAAGGTACCATTAACACTAACAAAATCAACACAATCATCCATCTAGGCATATGAATAAACGCCATCAGCCGGCTGGACAGCCCCAGCAAACCTGCTACCGTCGTCGTGTAAATCGCCAGGCACAGCACCGCCGTCATACATAAAAAAAGGAAATAAGGCGCACCCTCCAGAACGGCAAACAGCGGTATTTCAAACTGAGAAAGGGAGCCCGCCAGCTCCACCAACGTTTCATTATAAACAAATGAGATCACGCCAAAAATAAGACCGCTTGCCACACTTGCGATTTTTGCTTCTCCGAGCCCTTTCATCTCTTTCCCAACAGAGGATAAAATCGCAACAACTGAAAGGATGTTTAAAGAGGTAAACGTAATGCTCGCAGGCCAGTTATACTGCTGGGACAAATCAATCGTCCACGTATGGTGATGTGTGCTCTGAAAGGAGATCAGCGCATATAAAAGCCCCGCTACTAACACAGGAATCAAAATACTATTTATAGATAATATTCCTTTCACATCCCACAAAAACAAACACACTGTCACAATACAAATCAGCGTGATTCCCCACCAGAAAGGAAGCTTGTACATTTGCAGGGTCACACCGCCTCCGGCAATCATCACCATAGTCGTCGAAAACAAATAAAAAATGATGAGGACATCATAAATTTTCGCCAGCCATGGCCCCATTAAATGCTCCAGAACCGGCAGAAAATGAGTGGATTGAACCTTAAAACTGATTTTCATCACAATATAAGACGAGAAAATGAACATGATTGTAAACAGCACAATAGCAAGTCCGCTTTCCGCCCCAAAAAACTGCCATATCTCCTGACCGCTCGCATATCCGGCCCCGATCAGGCTCCCTAATATGAGCAGCATCCACTTCATTCCGGCTCTCCACAACACTATCACCTCATAGACAAAGTTCAGCTTGTTCCCGTTATTGTTACTATATAAATAAAGGAAAGCAAACATGCCATATTTTCATAGACATTTAAACACAAGGTGAAATTATCATACGAAATACACATAAAAAAAGACTGCTAATACGGCAGTCTAAAAAGAGATATTTATTTGTTTGTCCGCGCGGAATGAAGAAGTGAACTTCACTCTTCACTTTTTTCTAACCTTCCTACCTATTCAAGTGTTTCATAAGCAGACCATAGCTTGATCATGATCGAGGCAATGGAGGACAATATTTATAATTCACCCACTAACCATTCATAATAACCTCTACTTTTTTAAAATCTCCGGTGTCATACACAAAGCATAAAAAACCGTACTGCTGGATATACTGTAAACAACCTTACATAACTACACACACCATAGCAATTCTGTTACCTACTATAACAAGGAAGTGAAACCCATGAATCGAAAAGGCGGGCTTTTTTCCTCTCAGGAACGAGTAAAGCAATATGTTTCACATACAGATGCTGCAGCGGCAAAACAAATCCAAACCATTCTTTCTTCATCCTTACGTAAAGCTGCCGGCAAACCAATTGTTGTGGTTTGTATCGGAACAGACCGTTCAACCGGTGACTCATTAGGCCCGCTCGTAGGAATGAAACTCAAACAGATGCAGCTCACCAGATTCCATGTCTACGGAACCTTATCTGACCCCGTCCATGCTGTGAACATGAAGGATAAAATCAATGACATTCATAAATTACATAAAAACCCATTTGTTATAGCAGTCGATGCATGCTTAGGCCGCGTTAAGAGTGTGGGTTCATTTCAAATCGGGGACGGGCCATTAAAGCCCGGCGCCGGTGTACAAAAAGACCTTCCTGAAGTGGGAGATCTTCATATTAACGGAATCGTGAATGTGAGCGGTTTTATGGAATATTTTGTATTGCAAAATACTAGACTCAACTTGGTCATGAATATGGCAAATGTTTTAGCGGAAGGTTTGAGTTTAACAGATCGGACAGAGTGGAGGCAAGAACGCCTTAACCCGTTGCAAAGGCTCACTGGGCGCATATAAAATAAAAACCATCTTCGTTTGAAAGATGGTTTTTTCATTTATGATTCTCGTTCAGACAAAAGCTCTAAAATCCGGTCAAGGTCTTCATTAGAGAAAAATTCAATTTCGATTTTGCCTTTTTTCTTCTGTCTTTTAATATTAACTGTTGTTCCAAAATAATTTTGGAGATAGGATTCTCGTTCTTTTAGAACCGCATCTTTCACAGGTTCTTTTTTCTTTGTTTCACGTGGAACATTCTGATTCAACTGCTGAATCAGCTGCTCAAGCTGGCGAACATTGAGCTGCTCCGCAATCACTTTTTGTACCAGCGGTTCAAGCTTATTTTTGTTTTTTAAGCCAAGAAGCGTGCGTCCATGTCCCATAGAAAGCGTGCCTTCGGCAATAAGCTGTTGAATATTTTCTGGCAGTGTCAGCAGTCTTAAATGATTCGCAATATGCGGTCTGCTTTTCCCAAGACGTTTGGCAAGCTGCTCTTGTGTGAGATCTAAGTGTTTCAACAAGGAGTCATATGCCTGAGCCTCTTCAAGCGGAGATAAATCTTCACGCTGAAGGTTTTCTAATAAAGCAATTTCCCTCATTAACGCCTCTGATAATTCACGGACAATGGCCGGAACTGTATCTAAACCTGCCAGCTTTGCCGCTCGAAAACGCCGTTCACCCGCAACAATATCATAGCCTTTTAAAGATTTTCTGACGATAAGCGGCTGAAGAATGCCATGCTGCAACACAGATTCTTTTAGTTCAGCTAATGCCTCGTCATCAAAGTGTTTTCTTGGCTGATAAGGATTAGGGCGTAAATCGGCAATTTTAATTTCTTCAACTGTCTCTTCAGACAAATCTACCTGATTAAATAACGCATTAATCCCTTTTCCAAGGCCTTTAGCCATTCGCAGCCACTTCCTTTGCTAAATCTAAATATACTTCCGCACCTCTTGACCGCGGATCGTATAAAATGATGGGTTTTCCGTGACTCGGTGCCTCACTCAGACGGACATTACGCGGAATAACTGTCTTATATACTTTATCCCTAAAATACTTTTTAACCTCTTCAATCACTTGAATGCCAAGGTTTGTCCGGGCATCAAGCATTGTCAGCAATACACCTTCAATCATTAAATCAGTATTCAAATGCTTTTGCACAAGACGTACTGTATTTAATAACTGGCTGAGACCCTCCAAGGCATAATATTCGCACTGTACAGGAATCACAACGGAATCCGAGGCAGTAAGGGCATTAATCGTCAGCAAGCCCAATGACGGCGGACAATCAATGATAATATAATCATAATTTTGCTTTACTGCTTCAAGCGCTCTCTTCAATCTCACTTCTCTTGATATTGTAGGAACCAGCTCGATTTCAGCCCCTGCAAGCTGAATCGTCGCAGGAATCACATCCAAGTTCTCTACTGTCGTTGCTTTAATAATATCTATTACATCTGCATCATCTACTAAAATATCGTACACACACTGCTCTACATCGGCTTTTTCAATCCCTAATCCGCTTGTCGCATTTCCCTGCGGATCAATATCTACCAGCAGAACCCTTTTCCCTATGTAAGCCAAACATGCCCCAAGGTTGACAGACGTCGTTGTTTTGCCGACCCCGCCTTTTTGGTTCGTAATTGCTATGATTTTTCCCACGATGTCACCTACTTTCACATGAACATGTACTATCTTGCTTCTATTCTATCAAAAAAAGATTAAAGCGTTTCATTTTTTTCATCATTTTGTTCCGAATCAGAAGGGAAATAATTGAAAATTCAAGCACGCTTTATGCTTTCTCTTATAAATTCTGCAATTTCTATGTTTTTTTGACTTAAAAAAGGAATTTCTTAAAGAAAAAAAGAAGAAGTCACAGTACAGAACGTGGAAACAGGATGGTGAGAAAATGGTTTATCAAACGAAGAGAGATGTACCCGTTACGCTGATGATTGTGTTTCTCATATTACTGATACAAGCAGATGCCATTGTTCCTTTTGTGCTGGGAAATATGAGAGTTTCCGGCTGGATCATTTTTATTCTGCTGACTCTTTTAAATGGACTCATCATTTGGAGCTTTATTGACCTAAAATATGTATTGAAGGAACACCATCTGATCATTAAAGCCGGATTGATCAAACATCAAATTCCTTATGAAAAAATCGATAAAGTCGTTCAAAAAAAGAAACTATGGTCCGGTTTTCGTCTGATCGGCTCTCGCCATGCCATCACAATATATTATCAGGGGGGATGGGGACATGCAGTAATTTCACCGCAAAAATCTGAAGAGTTTATCCACAAACTCAAAGAAAAGAATTCTAATATAATAATTTTCACTAAAAGTAAGTGATTACCTTTTATTGAAAATATAAAAAGCTCTCCTGCTTTTCAGGAGAGCTTCTATTTTGGTATGCGAATCGTTAATTGAATATATTCTTCAAATTCTTCTTCTTCTGTATTCAATTTTACACCGCTGTCTTCCACCATTGATAGTGACTGGCGAATCGTGTTCATCGCAATTCTTGTATCTCTGCTGAATGCTTTGCGTCTCGGCTTTGGCTTTCTCTTGCCTTGCTCCAGCATTTTCACCACGCGGTCTTCCGTCTGCTTTACATTTAAACTTTTCTCAATAATCTCTGTGAGCAGTGTGACTTGGAGCTCAGGCTGTTTCAGCGGAATCAGCGCTCTGGCATGGCGCTCGGTGATTTTCTTCTCCATAATCGCCTCTTGGACCGGCTGAGGCAGCTTTAATAACCGAAGCTTATTCGCGATTGTAGACTGCCCTTTTCCTAAGCGCTGTGCGAGTGCCTCCTGTGTTAAATCATGCAGCTCAAGCAGCCTAGCATAAGCATGCGCTTCCTCAATAGAAGACAGTTCTTCCCGCTGCAAGTTTTCGATTAACGCCACAGAAGCGGTTTCCGTGTCGGAAAAATCCTTAATAATTGCCGGAATCTTTTCCCACTCAAGCGATTGCACCGCTCTCCAGCGTCTTTCACCTGCAATGAGTTCGTATTGGCCTTCTTCTTCTGTATGCCTAACAACAATCGGCTGAATAATGCCGTGTGTATGAATGGTCATTGCTAACTCTTTGATTTTTTCATCTGAGAAAATGGTGCGTGGCTGAAAACGGTTGGGAACGATAGCATTTACCGGTATTTCCAGAATCTCTTCTTTATTTGTATCATGTTCAGCAATCTCCGGCTCCTGTTCCTTCTCACCAAGCCCGAAGAAACGAGAGAATGAATGCTTCATGTACCTACACCACCTTTAAAAACTGCCATTTTTATAATTCTATTTTCTCATGGTTTTTCCTGCTGTACATCCATCAATTTTGATGAAAATATGATGGTATTGTCATATCAGGCTGTCTAAATTACCCTTCAATTGGCGATTTATTAGGAGTTCCCGGTTTTCTTGGATACTTCTTAGGTGTATTTTTTATTTTGCGTATCACCATAATATTACGATCGCTTTCTTCAATAGGCAGCTTAAAAGAATGGATATTCTCAAGTTCTCCTCCAAGCGTCGTGATTGCTTTTTTGCCTGCATTCAGTTCTTCTTCCGCTGATGCGGCTTTTAAAGCAACAAATAAACCGTTTTTCTTCACCAGAGGCAAGCAAAGCTCACTCAAAACAGATAATCTCGCAACTGCTCGCGCTGTCACAATATCATAGCTTTCACGCACGTCTTTCCGTTGCCCGAACGTTTCAGCTCTGTCATGGCAGAATGTTGTATTCTCCAATTGCAAAGCCTCAGATAACTTTTCTAAAAACGTGATCCGTTTGTTCAGTGAATCCACGATTGTGACATTGAGGTGCGGAAAGCATATTTTTATCGGCAGACTTGGAAAACCCGCTCCCGCTCCAACATCACAAATCGTGTTCACCTGATTGAAGTCGACATAAAAAGCAGCTGTAATGGAATCATAAAAATGCTTTAAATACACTTCTTTTTTCTCTGTTATTGAAGTGAGATTGATTTTTTCGTTCCATTCAACCAGCATGTCGTAATACAGCTCAAATTGCTCCAGCTGACGGGGAGAAAGGGAGATCCCTTTTTCCGCCAAACCAGAAGTGAATTCTTCAATATTCATGCCGTCATCCTTTCTATTCGGCTATCTTCGCAATGCGTCCCTGCTCTAAATACACCAATAGAATTGAAATGTCCGCCGGGTTTACACCGGAAATGCGGGAAGCCTGGGCAACAGACAAAGGCCGTACATTTTTCAGTTTTTGACGCGCCTCGGTCGCAATCCCCTTAATTGCGTCATAATCAATTCGGTCTGGAATTTTTTTATTTTCCATCTTCTTCAGTTTTTCCACTTGCTGAAGAGATTTTTCAATATATCCTTCATATTTCACTTGGATTTCTACTTGTTCTGCCACGTCTTGAGGAACCGGCACTTCTGGCGGCGCCAGTTTTGTGACTGTTTCATAGTTCATTTCAGGACGTTTCATCAAGTCTGTGCCGCGAACTCCATCTTTCAATTCGCTTCCGCCAAGAGAACGGATATATTCTTGATTTTCCGGAGACGGCTTGATAATTACAGAATGAAGACGTTTTTTCTCCGCCTCGATCGCCGCTTTTTTCTTCTCAAAAGCCGCATAGCGCTCATCAGAAATCAATCCAATGCGATGTCCGATTTCTGTCAGACGCAAATCAGCATTGTCATGGCGAAGCAGCAATCTGTATTCCGCACGTGATGTCAAAAGACGATATGGCTCATTGGTACCTTTTGTCACAAGGTCATCAATCAGAACACCAATATAGGCGTCAGAACGGCTTAGAATTACTTCTTCTTTTCCAAGCGCTTTTCGTCCTGCATTGATTCCCGCCATAATCCCTTGTCCCGCAGCTTCTTCATAACCGGATGTTCCGTTAATTTGGCCTGCAGTATAAAGGTTTGTGATTTTTTTGGTTTCAAGTGTCGGCCATAGCTGTGTCGGTACGATTGCATCATACTCGATCGCATAGCCGGCTCTCATCATTTGCACGTTTTCAAGTCCAGGAATCGTTGCAAGCATTCTTTGCTGTACGTCTTCTGGAAGACTTGTAGATAAACCTTGGACATAGACTTCCTGTGTATTTCTGCCTTCCGGCTCAAGGAAGATTTGGTGACGCGGTTTATCATTAAAACGGACAACTTTGTCTTCAATGGATGGGCAGTATCTTGGGCCCGTACCTTTGATCATACCGGAATACATCGGTGAACGGTGCAGGTTGCTGTCAATAATCTCATGTGTCTCAGGGCTTGTATATGTCAGCCAGCAAGGGAGCTGATCTGTGATATATTCCACTGTTTCATATGAGAAAGCGCGAGGCACATCGTCACCAGGCTGAATTTCCGTTTTGCTGTAATCAATCGTGTCGCTTTTAACGCGAGGCGGCGTACCTGTTTTAAAACGAACAAGGTCAAAACCGAGTTCCTCCAAATGCTCAGAAAGCTTAATAGAAGGCTGCTGGTTATTCGGGCCGCTTGAGTAAGACAGATCGCCAAGAATGATACGTCCTCTTAAATATGTCCCTGTCGTCATGACAACTGCTTTCGCACGATAATGTGCGCCTGTTTGTGTAATAACGCCTCGGCATTCGCCGTCTTCAACGATCAGCCGCTCCACAATTCCTTGCAGCAATGTTAAGTTTGGTTCTTTTTCAAGCGTATTTTTCATTTCGTGCTGATATTGGAATTTGTCTGCTTGCGCACGCAATGCACGAACCGCAGGACCTTTTCCTGTATTCAGCATTCTCATTTGAATATGTGTTTTATCGATGTTTCTTCCCATTTCTCCGCCGAGCGCGTCAATTTCGCGGACGACAATCCCTTTTGCGGGGCCGCCGACAGACGGATTACATGGCATAAATGCAACCATATCTAGGTTGATGGTCAAGACAAGCGTTTTGGCGCCTTGGCGTGCAGATGCGAGGGCAGCCTCAACACCGGCATGCCCGGCGCCAATCACAATCACATCGTATTGGCCTGCTTCATACCCCATGATTCTAGTTCCTCCTTTAATTATTTTCCTAAACAGAATTGAGAAAAGAGCTGATCAATTAAGCTTTCGTGGACAGAATCTCCAATGATTTCCCCTAAAAGCTCCCAGCATCTTGTAAGGTCAATTTGCACCATGTCGATCGGGACATCCTGTTCGATGCCGCTAAGCGCATCTTCAATGGCGCGTTTTGCTTGCTGTAAAATAGAGATGTGACGTGTGTTGCTGACATAAGTCAGATCACCGCTTTCAATGGCACCCGTGTAGAACAGTGATTGAATCGCTTCTTCCAGATCATTGATGCCTTCCTCTTTTAAAAGAGATGTCGTAACAACTGGACGTCCATTGGCAAGCTCACGGACACGTTCAGTGTCAATCTTTGGCTCAAGGTCAGTCTTATTCAAAATCACGATAACATCCATGCCCTCAACGGCTTCAAAAAGCTTCACGTCTTCTTCAGAAAGCTCTTCACTATAATTAAGCACAAGTAAAATCAGGTCCGCTTCCTTTAGGACCTGGCGAGAACGTTCAACACCGATTCGCTCAACAATATCCTCTGTTTCACGAATACCTGCTGTATCAACCAGACGAAGCGGAACGCCCCTTACATTCACGTATTCCTCAATCACATCCCGTGTCGTTCCGGGAATATCGGTTACAATGGCTTTTGCCTCATGAACGAGGCTGTTCAGAAGAGATGATTTTCCTACGTTTGGCCGGCCGATAATGACGGTAGAAAGACCTTCACGCAAGATTTTTCCTTGCTCAGAAGTCCTCAGCAGCGTCTCAATTTCCTTTTTCACGGCGGTTGCCTTTTCGACTAAAATCTGATGCGTCATTTCCTCTACATCATCATACTCCGGATAATCAATATTCACCTCAACATGGGCCAGTGTTTCTAAAATCTCACTGCGCAAACGGCGCACCAAAGCAGAAAGACGCCCTTCCATTTGATTCATAGCAACGTTCATTGCCCGGTCCGTTTTCGCTCTGATTAAGTCCATAACCGCTTCCGCCTGTGAAAGATCGATTCGGCCGTTTAAAAACGCACGTTTCGTAAATTCACCAGGCTCTGCCAGTCTCGCTCCCTCTCTCAATGCAAGCTGCAGCACTTGGTTCACAGTCACAATTCCCCCGTGACAGTTAATCTCGATGACATCTTCTCGTGTAAAAGTTCTCGGCGCTTTTAACACTGATACCATTACTTCCTCAACGACACGATCCGAAGGTCTGTCTACGATATGACCATAATGAATCGTATGTGATTCGACCGAGCTGAGTGTTTTCCCCTTCGGTCCCTTATAAATTTTATCTGCGATTTGAATGGCTTCTGGTCCGCTCAACCGTACAATCGCAATCGCGCCTTCTCCCATCGGTGTGGAAATTGCCGCAATTGTATCCATGTTGTTCACCTCTCTTTACTTATACTTCATCTATATAAAAAAATTTTTATTATGCCAAAACTAAAAGATAACATAGTTTGGTTCGAAGTGGAAGATTTGTTATCCACAGAAATAGAAATTCGTCCCTTATTACTTTAACTTATCCACATGTGAATAACAATTAATTTTATTTCCTGAACTTCCTTTTTATCAACAGGATACACCTAAAAAGAAAAAACTTAAACGGCAAAACCTTGATATTACTAGGAAAAGTAGATTTTTCGGATACAAAAAAACCGAAATCCAATTTTTATCGGACTTCGGTTTTATGCTATCTTTTATGGGAAATAACGAGATGACGATTTTCGCCTTCACCCATTGAATATGTTTTGATCTGGTGGTTTGCATATCCAGAAAGAGTATCGTGAATAATTTTTCTTTCGCTGGACGGCATGGGCTCAAGCTGGATGGATTTTTTCGTTTTCAAAACTTGGTCAGCAAGCTTGATGGCCAGCTGGCTCAGTGTTTCTTTTCTTTTCAAACGATAGTTTTCTGCATCCACCGTCACATTTTTATATTGGCCTGGATAACGGTTAAGGGCAAGCTGTGTCAAAGTTTCAAGGGCGTTTAAAGTTTGTCCTCTTTTCCCAATCAACAATGCTGCCTTTTCACCTGTTATATGATATCTCACTGTCTTTTTGCTTTCTTGAACAGTCACATCAGACTTCCCGGCAATGGCTTCGGCAATCGTTTGAAGATATAACTTCGCTTGCTGAATCGGATCAATCTTTTCAACCAGCTTTACGATCGCAGGCTTTTTACCGAAAATACCGAGAAACCCTTTGTTTCCCTCTTCAATAACAGTAATTTCTACCTTATCCTTCGTTAATCCCAACTCTTGCAATCCGGACTGTACTGCTTCATCGACATTTCGCCCTGCAGCAGTCACATTCCTCACTTTTTCTTTCCTCCGGCTTTTTGCGGCTCAGGATTTTTTTTAATATCAGGTCCTTTAATGAGGAAAGTTTGCGCAATCATAAACAAGTTACCAACTACCCAATAAAGAGAAAGAGCCGCCGGGAAGTTGATCGCAAATACGATAATCATAATTGGCATAATCCAAAGCATCATCGCCATTTGCGGATTTTGCTGCGCATTGCCAGCCATCATCAGTTTTTGCTGAACAAATGTAGCGACACCGGCAACGATAGGAAGAATATAGTAAGGATCTTTTTCTCCTAAGTCAAACCATAAGAAGCTATGCTCTGAAATCGCCTGGGTTCTCATGATCGCATGATAGAATCCAATTAAAATCGGCATCTGGATCAAAATCGGGAAACATCCCGCCAATGGATTGACACCATGCTTTTGGAATAAAGCCATTGTTTCCTGTTGAAGCTTTTGCTGCGTTTTTTGATCCTTTGAGCTGTATTTTTCTTTAAGCTTTTGCATTTCCGGCTGTAAAGCCTGCATCGCTTTCGAACTTCTCAGCTGCTTAATCATCAGCGGTAAAATTAATAAACGAATTAAAATGGTAACTAGAATAATTGAAAGCCCGTAGTTATCTCCCGTCAATTTCGCTACATACGTAATGAGCTCAGACAATGGATATACTACGTACTTGTCCCAGAAATGCGGACTATCTGCAGTGATCGGCTCTTTCACACTCGAGCATCCAGCCAAAAGCATGAATACGCCAACCATACTTAATAGCAACCCTATTCTCCTTTTCAACAACATTTCCTCCTATAATTAATCTTTACACTCTTTTATTGCAAAGCATACTTGTATGTATTTTAGCATCTTTCAGTTTTAAATGGTGTCTTTTTCTGATCAACCAGAAAGGAAGCGCTTTTAAAAGTTGTAAGAAAGCAGTGGTGATGCCTACTTTGACGAAGATTTCTTATATAATGAAGACTTTCTGAATAGATGCTGCAGACTTTTTTTCGTTTCCTCATATGTCAGCTGGCTCGCCGGTTTTCTGGCAATAATGATGTAATCCTTTTCCTTCAGTCTCTCTTTCTCCTCAAGAAAGGCCTGCCGAATCAAACGTTTGATCCGATTTCGCATCACAGCATTGCCAATTTTTTTGCTGACGGAAAGCCCGACACGCAGTTCATCATTTTCAGGCTGATCAAGCGTATATAAGACAAACTGGCGGTTTGCAACTGATGTCCCATGTTTAAACACTTTTTGAAAATCTTCATTTTTCTTTAAACGATTTCGCTTCTTCAAATGACTCACTCCGATACTGGCTGGCAGAAACTTTTAAAATTTATTATGAACATGAGATGCATCTGAACCAGGAAGCATGCCCCGGTTCATTACGCATCACATCTATCTTTTCCCATAACGTGAAAAAAGACCACTGACATTATTCAGTGGCCTAAGCTGATAATACTTTTCTGCCTTTGCGGCGACGGCGTGCTAAAACTAGACGACCGTTTTTTGAACTCATACGGCTTCTGAAGCCATGAACTTTGCTGCGTTTACGGTTATTCGGTTGGAATGTTCTTTTCATTTATGACACCTCCCTCGAGGAATAGCTGTTAAAGACAGTCTTACTTATTATATTTGCGTTACCTATTCATTGTCAACTTCACTAGTGCTTTTATTTCTTGCAACCATAATAGGATACCATACCTTTTCAACTTTCGAAACCTTATTTTTTAGATTCCTTAATTTTACGGAAAAAAGACAAATTCAAACAATTTGCCCCTAAAATCACGCATGTGGATATCTTTTTCGGCTTTTTTTAGTATCCACAGAGGTTATCGACAACATTTTCACATTACCAACCCCTGTGGACAAGGTTTTTTCAACAGGTTGTCCGCTTTGTGGATAAGATTGTGACAACCATTGCAAGCTCTCGTTTATTTTGGTATTATATTTGTGTTTTAACTCTTGATTACTAATCCTACCTTTCCTCTTTATCCACAAAGTGTGGATAAGTTGTGGATTGATTTCACACAGCTTGTGTAGAAGGTTGTCCACAAGTTGTGAAATTTGTCGAAAAGCTATTTATCTACTATATTATATGTTTTCAACATTTAATGTGTACGAATGGTAAGCGCCATTTGCTCTTTTTTTGTGTTCTATAACAGAGAAAGACGCCATTTTCTAAGAAAAGGAGGGACGTGCCGGAAG